>JBEIDH010000005.1:0-96741 GCA_040383535.1 Chthonomonas sp. | reverse complement strand
CCCTGGCAGGGCACAACCATCGGGGAATCCTACCGAGAACTTGCATATGGGACCGATGTTTGGCAGTGCGGTGTTCATCCTGTTGAAGGTGTGGAACAAGGCAACGGGTTCTTTCCAGATACTCCCTTCTTCCCGTTACACAAGCGCCCAGTTCAGAGGTTAAGAACTCCCGGCTTTCGGTTTCAAGAACGCGTTAGCATTGATGTTAGAAGGACAAAACTACAGTGATTTTGGCTGCTATGTTTTCAGCTATGGTTGGCAAATCCACAATGGCCGAGGCGATTATTGTGACCAAACCAGTAATTAGTGTAATTGGGAATGCTGGTTTCGGTGCGAGATTTGGTAACGTCGTGTTCGATGTGGGATTCGATATTGATTATGATCCTGTTAAAGGGGAAAGCACGCGCGATTTATGGTACACGGGTCGTGGGTTCTCCAGATTTTCAGCTAAAAGCGATGCGCAAGTTAACGACTTCAACGTGAACGGCGTCCACGGAGTTGACAAGATAACGATGCCGGACGGAATCTGGCAGTTAAAGTCCGGATACCCAGAAACCGGGTGGAGTGATGTTTCTGCTAACCGAAAGGAAGTCTGCGGGGGAGGAAACAATGGATACGGAAACTCGTATGAAGGCAACATCATGCGGTGGTCTAAATCCGGAGTTGGGCTAAGCGCAAGAGGTGTCCGTAAGAATTTTCGGCACAGCGCTAAGTTTACGCTTGACAACCATATCGCAGGAAAGGCAGGTCTCTTCGAGGATATGGAGAGGCGATTTTATGCTCGTACGATTCCCGACTCGACACATTTCTACCTTTGGGCTGAGAAATCTGTTCGGTACTTTGAAGTCCCCGAGGGTTGTGGTTCCTTCTGCCAAGCAACAAAGTATTTTGCGCTTTTTGGAAGCCCAATCAATTCGGGCTCGGGCTACACCAGACGTCTACAATTCGCGATGCGCCTTCGCGATAAAAAGGTTTATGACATCAGTAAACGCGTAAAGTCAGGAGAGATTTTTGTCACGGTCTGTGGATTCTGGGGGCCATCAGAACTGGTTTATGCCGTCAATATCCCTAATAAAAAGAAAAGCGAATTCCGGCGGTTTCGATTGCCGGAGTAAAATCGCGCAGCACATGTTCCTTCAATCCGGGAGCATGTGCCCCATTTTCTCGGCCTTCGTGGCGAGGTATTTTTCGCGGTTCTCTTCGTACTCGGCCACCATCGGCACGTACTCCACGAATTCTAAACCGTAGCCAGAAATCCCGGCGCGTTTGGCGGGGTTGTTGGTCATCAGGCGAATCTTTTTGATCCCCAAATCCACCAAAAGCTGCGCCCCGAGCGAGTAGTCACGTTGATCGGCTTTGAATCCTAAAGCCAGATTCGCCTCAACGGTATCCATGCCCTGATCCTGAAGCTCGTATGCCTTCAGCTTGGGAATCAGGCCGATCCCTCGGCCCTCCTGCAAAATGTAAACCACAACCCCACGACCTTCGCGTTCGATGGCTTCCAATGCCATTGTGAGCTGATCGCCACAATCGCACCGCAAAGAGCCGAGCAGGTCCCCGGTGAGGCAAGATGAGTGCATCCGAACCAGGACAGGCTCATCGGTGTTTACATCGCCTTTCACAATCGCAACATAAGGATCGCGCTCGACGGTCGGTTGGTAAGCATACAGCGTGAAGTGCCCATGCTTGGTCGGAAAATCAATCGGGCCGGCTTCGCGGACGATGAGCTTTTCTTGGCTTCGGCGATAAGCGATCAGATCGGCAATCGTGACGATCTTCAAACCGTGCTTAAGCGCATAGGGCTTGAGGTCAACCATCCGCATCATCGTGCCGTCTTCGTTGAGAATCTCGCAACCCACGCCCGAAGGCTTAAACCCCGCAAGTTTGCAAAGATCAACTATTGCCTCTGTATGCCCGGCTCGTCGGAGGACGCCTCCTTCTTCTGCACGTAGTGGGATTACGTGCCCCGGACGTCCCAGGGACGCTGGACTTGCCTTGTCGTCAACAAAAACTTTCGCGGTGAGCATCCTGTCTCCGGCGCTTACACCGGTCGTTGCCCCGACTAAGGCATCAACAGTTTCCGCCATCGCGGTGCCGTGTCGGGCGGTGTTTTGCTTGGTCATCATTGGGATACCGAGGGTCTGCAACCTCTCAGCTGTAGTGGGAATAAATGGCACTCCGCGACCGTGGATGAGCATGAAATTCATCATCTCGGTGGTCAGGGTTTCGGCTGGGCAAACAAGGTCCCCTTCGTTTTCGCGGTCGGGATCATCTACCACGATGATCATCTTTCCCGCCCTCAGTTCATCAAGCGCTTCGGGGATTGTTGCGAATGGCATAGTCCCTATAGTCTACGTTATCGCACGACTTCTCATGTTCAGGTCTGAAGATTCCGCGAAGGTAAGCCGATAAATTTGCTGGGGCTAGCATTAGCATCCAAATTCGAACAGAAGTTCAACTAGGAAGACCATGGGGACGAAGAAGACAAAACGAGCCGAACAGTCGGTAGGAATTAGCATTGCGAGTAGCATCACGGGTGTAGAAGTACACACTTTGCGCTACTGGGAACGCGAATTCCCCGAATTTTTGTGCCCAGAGCGCACCAGCGGTGGCCAACGACGCTACCGACCGGTCGATATTCAGACCCTATTCATCCTGAAGCGACTCCTTCGCGAAGAAATGTTTAGCATCGCCGGAGCTCGCAAATCCCTGCTGGATCACTTCCGGAAAGCAGCCTAACCCGTAAGTAGAAAACCATGGACTCCATCCAATCTCGGATTGACCAGGCACGAGAACTTTTGAATCGCGAACAGATTCAGCGTGCCGAAGACCTGATTCGAGATGATCTCGCGAAGAATCCTGAGCACCCCCAGCTCAACGCTATTCAGGCGAGACTTGAGGCATATAGCCAGCGCGAATTCGTTGCGTCTGCTCGTTTGCAGTTCATCCCAAAAGGGCCGGATCGCGAAAAACTTGGTCAATTGCTGACCGACTATCTTTTCTGCCGTGCCAAGATTGCCAAGAAATTAGGCGTTGCAAACGATTTTGACGCCGAGCTTGCCGCAAAAAACGTGCGAAAAGCTGGCAAATGGCAGCCAACTCCGAATATCGGCACTGGAATTTCTGCGATTTTGATCGTCAAGAACGAAGAGAGATTCCTTGAGGCTTGTCTTACAAGTTTGAAAGGGGTCGTTGACGAAATTGTCGTGGTCGACACCGGTTCTACGGATAACACGGTCGAAATCGCAAAGTCCTATGGCGCGATTTTAGGCAACTTTGATTGGTGCCAAGACTTTTCTGCGGCCCGTAATGCTTCCATTGAACTAGCAACACAACCTTGGCTCTTTTGGATTGACGCCGACGAAGTGCTTCAACCTGGTGCGAGCCAAATGCTCACCGAGGCCGTCATGCGTCCTCACATGGGTGGCTACTTGGTCCGGCTTGTCAATTTTCTGGACGAGAAGCAACAAACCCAGTTTGTCCACACCGCGGTCAGGCTTTTCCAAAATCGCCCTGATATTCGGTTCATGGGCAAGATCCATGAGCAGGTTGCGCACAATTTTGGCGAACTCGGGCTGGCGACAGCAACGCTCGCAAAGGTGGTGCTCAATCACTACGGGTACCAACCCGACCTTATGCTTGAACGAGGCAAGTTAGATCGAACCTTGACGATGATCCAAGACGAGCTTTTGGATAATCCGAATGACCCGTTCCAACTGTTTAACCTCGCCATGACCTATTCGGTCGCCTGCGAAAATGAGAAGGCGGTCGAAGTTGCCGAGAAGTGCGCAGGATTCTTGGGCGAAAACTTCTCGATTGGGTTCAATGTTTACCAAATGTGGGCAGCGGCCCTTCGAGCACTTGGTCGAAATGAAGAAGCCACCGAGGTTTGCGACAAGGCTTTAACTACAGGATACGATTCAATCCTCACGCATTTTGAGAAGACAACCGCTTTTATGGCACTCCTTCAATGGGAAGAGGCGTGGCAATCTTCGAATGAACTGCTTGCCGCCGAATGGTCGGATCGGCTTTGTGGTGACACAAGTATTTTGAATTTCAAGCGCGATATCCTTGGCGCACGATGTAGTTTCGAGACCGGTCGGTACGAGGAAGCCCTTCAGCGACTGGAACCTTGCTACACCTCGGTTCCGGATCTTGGTGAAGTTTGGCTCCTTCGTGGGGCAATTTTGGGCCGGATGGGCGAAACTCATGCTGCAATCCAGAGCTTAGAACGAGCAATGGCAGACCCGACTCAACAAACGAATGCAATGTTGACTGCGGCTTCCATCTGCCTCAATGCTGGGGACTTCGCAAGCGCGCTTTCGTTGGTGAAAAGCAGATGGGAGCGGGGTTCACGGGACGAAGAAGGCTTTGGCTTCTGGCTCCTTGCCGCAAAGAACCTTGGCGACAAGCAAGAAGTGCTGACCGCATTTTCAGCATATCGTGACCAATTTACTCCTACAAGTGATCAACTGGTCGGATGGGGGCAGTTGATGACTGAATTTGAAGATTTTGACGCTAGCTTGAGCCTATTCTTGGAGGCGCAATCCGCCGATCAGGAAGATGCAAATCCCCACTTCTGTGCCGGTGACTTGTACTATTCGGCTGGCAAATTCTTGGAGGCTGCAGACGCATTTCAAGACGGTTTGCGATTGAGTCCAACTCACGCCGATGGATGGTTTGTACTGGGCAATACTCTTTACCAAATCGGTGCGCTCAGTCAGGCAGAGCTTTCGTATCAGGAATGCCTGCGGTTGAATCCAATGAATTCCCGTGCGAAGCAGAATTTGAACATGCTGATGGCGGATATTCAAGCGGCGGCTTAGGTCAAAAGCCGTAATCTTCGGCAAAAGGATGCGAGAAGTGGAAGTTGGGCAGTACACTCACGAGCATCATGAAGCTGATTCTTGTTCCTGGATTGCTCGCACTCGCTCTCACTACTTCCTTCGCCGCTGAACCTCAATTTGGTCTCGGACTGGATTACGGTGTCTATCTTCCTACAAGTGCGTCTTTGAAGACCGCTTTTGGAAAGCAATGGACTCGCATCGGAATTTCTCCGGTATCCATCTCAAAGTCCAAGAACACTCGATTTGACTTCGATATGAACATTATCAGCCGATCCCAAAATGGAAATCGATTGACGATGTATGTTCCAAGTTTTGGACTCGTTACTGGATTGAAGAATGAGCAAGATATCGCGCCATATTTTGCATTGCGCGGTGGGCCAACTTATGTTGATTACCGCATCAGTTCTGTTTCAAAAAGAGAGTGGTTGGTAAATACGAATGCCGAACTTGGATTCACTGTCCGGGATCGCCTCCGATTTTACGCCCGATACGATCTCTTTACGAAGAGAAATGGTCTCGATTTTTCTGGGTTTAGTATCAATGCTTCGGTGCTAGCATTTAGATTCTAAATCTACAATGTACTAATTAATGTCAATTAAACATGAAAATCCCTGGGATGTCCAGGAATCCGTCTTCCTCGTTTATGTTAACCAAGATGTAAACGAGGACTTTTATATCGAGGCAGAACTTGAGGGGCTTTGCGAAGCCGCCCAACTTACGTTTGTTGGGTCCATGCGCCAACGCGTTGATCGTCCCACTAAGCGCAGCTTTATTGGCTCCGGGAAACTTCTTGAGCTCAAAGAGCACGTTATAGAGTCCGGCGCCGAAGTCGTGATCTTCGACTGCGAACTCACCGGAATTCAGGCTCGAAATATTTTCACAACTCTCGAACGGAAAATCATTGACCGGACGCAGTTGATCCTTGACATTTTCGCCCGGAGGGCGAGAACTCGGGAAGGTCAGTTGCAGGTTGAACTTGCCCAGCTTAGCTACTCGATGCCAAGGTTGATGAGCGTTTACACCAAGTTTGAGCGTCAACGCGGTGGCATTGGGATGCGCGGACCGGGTGAAACCAAGCTTGAATCGGACAAGCGAATGGTGCGTGATAAAATTTCGAAGCTCGGCGATGAAATTGAGGACGTCAAGCGCCATCGTGAACAACAACGCACGGCAAGGCGAAAGCACCCGTACCCGTTCTGCTCCATCGTGGGATACACCAGCGCAGGCAAGTCAACTCTGATGAACCTGATGTCCGGTACAGATGTTTTGGCCGATGCTATGCCATTTGCCACACTTGACCCGACGACAAGGAAGGTTGAGTTCACCGACGGTTATGCTTTCTTCTTAACCGATACCGTGGGATTCATTCGAAACTTGCCCACAGGATTGGTTGCCGCATTCCGCGCGACGCTGGAAGAAGTCACCTTTGCTGACTTTATTTTGCATATTGTGGACGTGAGTCACCCGGTTTGGGACATGCAGCGCGATGCGGTCTTGGATACTCTGGATGCGCTTAAGGCAAGTGAAATGCCATGCATTACAGTATTCAATAAGATTGACGCAATGGAGGATCGTTCGATCCTTACGGATCTGATTTCTTCCACGCCAAATTCGGTCGGTATCTCTGCGCTGACAGGGGAAGGAATTCCGGATCTGATGTCGCACATCAAGGTCATGATTCAGAAGCATTTGCGGCTGATCTACGCCTTAGTGCCGTACAATGAAGCTGGCTTAGTGGATACTTGCTACAAGAAAGGTCGTGTTTTGCGGCATGAGTTCTTAGAGGGTGGGATCTACATTGAAGCTGAGCTCGTGGATGAGCTTCGAAGTTTGCTGGAACGCTACGAAGTGGAGCCGATGCCTGCCGTTGAAGCGGAATGAGCACGATTGAATTCTGGCTTCGGGCAGCAGCAACAAGGCTCCAGGCGATTGGGGTCGAGAGTCCACTTCTCGAAGCTCGTGTTATTCTAGGTGATACCCTCCAACAGGACCGGACTTGGCTGATTGTGCATGGCCAAGAGGTCCTGTCAGATTCCGAGAGAATACGCGCCGAAGATATGCTTTCCAGGCGTCTGGACCATGTTCCGCTTGCCTATCTGGTGGGCGAGCGGGAGTTTTATGGGCGGTCGTTTAAAGTCTCGCCAGCGACGCTTATTCCCAGAGCGGACACCGAGACTTTGATCGAAGCTGCACTTGAGGTATTACCCGAAGGCGCAATGGTACTTGATCTTGGAACCGGTTCGGGTTGCATTGCGATTACATTGAAGTTAGAACGCCCTGATCTTCATCTCATTGCTTCGGATATTTCGGAGGAAGCTCTGGAGATTGCAAGGCAAAATGCTGAGAGGCTGGGTGCCGAAGTCGATTTCCAGCTTTCCGACGGCTTCAAAAGTATACAAGGACTCGAATTTTTCCATTTGGTGAGTAACCCTCCGTACGTGGAAACCGGGGCTGATCTCGCACCGGAAGTACGGAACCACGAGCCTGCTCAGGCTCTTTTCGCAGGAGAAGATGGACTCGACTTTTATCGCAGATTAGCCAGTGAAGCCCCAGACTACTTATCTCTGGAATCCTGGGTTTTGCTCGAAGTCGGTCACACCCAGGCGGATGCCGTGATTTCTCTCTTCCCCGATTATCAAGCTAGAACCTGGCAAGACCTAGCCGGAATTCGACGGGTTTTTGGACTCAAGCGGCGGGACTAATCCACCGGGCTTCATTTCGTCGCGAATGTAGGCGATCAGCTCCAATGAAGTCGCAAGTAGTACTGGACCCACCATTAAGCCAACCGGACCAAAGGCCAAAACCCCACCCAGCAGGCTAAAGAAAATCCCGATATAGTGCAGCCCGACACGATCGCCGATGTACTTTGGTCGCAGGATGTTATCAATATTGCTGATCAAAACAAATCCAACCACGAGCAAGGTGATCGCTTGCCAGTATTTGCCCTGCGAGAGCAAAATCAGCGCCCAAGGGACATAGACCACTGGGGCGCCGAGCAGGGGGATCGCGCAGAGAATCATCGTGACGAATCCCCATAGAAGCCAAGGCTCGACTCCGACAATGGCGTAGGTAATCGTTGCCATAATGCCCTGAATTAACGCAACGATGATCACACCCATGAACACCGCGTGAATAGTGGCTTGGATTCGTTCGAGAAGACGTATGGATCTGTCTTCGGGAAGCGGGAGGAGCTCAATGGCTGGAGCCCTTAACTTGTGACCATCTCGAAGCATGAAGAACAGAGTTAGGAATGCGATAATGCCTAACACCGCTCCGACGAGGGTACTCGTCGCCGTGCGCGTGATCGGCCCTGTGACTCTCTCGACGAGTTGCTTTCGGTTGTTTTCGTCCGCGACGTATTCGGCGGCACTGAGTTTAATCCCGAATTGTTTGAGTTGAGGCGCGAATTGATCGTCGAGTTGTTTAGCAACCGACTCGATCGAGATTGCTTGCTTCGTTTGAGACTCTGCATTTTTGAAATCCGCCGCCACCGTACTGAATTGTAGAAAAACTAAACTTGCTATGAGACCGATTGGGATTGCAACGCAGACAAAGCTTGTTAACACTGTGATTAGCGCGCTAACAGAGTCACTGAACCGTTTTCTTAACCTGGAGTAAAGCGGATAAGTAAGAACCGCGATGACCGCTGAGCCTAGAATTGCGTTAAGAAAAGGCGAAACCAGGAAGCAACACAACCCGATGATGAAAACGAGCAGAACATAGAATCCATAACGAAGATAACGCTCGCTGGCGGTGAAAGCTAACATCAGATGAAACTCCTTACTGTGATTCGACGGACTCCGTTTCGATTTTAACCTTATAATCAAGCAAGATGCTCAGGGCTTTTCCCTTGTCGTCAAAGTTGAGTTGACCCTCAATCACGCACTCCGATAGGTAATGGAGGGCCTCACCGACTAATTTTCCGGGAGCCCAGCCGGTCGCGGCCATGACTTCCTCACCGTTCAGTGGGCTTGCTAATTTCTCCGGTGGGGTAATCGTGCGAACTTCTAGAATTTTTTCCCGAATCTTCTCTAGATCCATGACCAAAAGGTCTTTCTTTAGTGCTCGGATGTCCGCATCCACCAGCCGCAACAGGGGCTCTAGAAGATCGCCCATATCCCTCACTAATCGCCTGGCCGCAGTCGATGAAAAGCTCGGGCTAGAGCCCAATCTCATGTGGTTTCTAACCAAACTATGAACGTCCTGAGTTTCCTTATTTGGGTACTTGAGGCGCGTCAGGATCCGGGCCGCCATTGCAGCGCCGACGTTTTCGTGATTAAAAAATCTTGTATTGCCGTTTTCGTCAATCGTGCGCGTTTCCGGCTTGCCCACGTCGTGCAGTAAAGCCGCCCAACCCAGGGTCACATCACAAGGATATGCATTTTTCAGGACCAAAAGCGAGTGCTCCCAGACATCCAAAAAATGGTACTTACCCTGCTCAACCCCCACCATTCGCTCAAGCTCCGGGGCGATGTAGGGCAATAACCCGAACTCAAGCAGATCACGGAAGCCCGCTTCCGCACCAGGTTTGACGATCATCTTGCTCAGCTCCTGCTGAATGCGCTCTTTGCTAATTATCTCGAGTCGCGGACCATTATCCCGAATTGATGTAACCAAATGGTCAGCATAATCAAAACCGAGTTGCACGCGAAAGCGAACAGCTCGAAGCATTCGAAGAGGGTCATCAATAAAAGTCTGATCGGGGTCCAGGGGTGTTCGCAAAACTCCCGCACGCAAGTCATCCACACCGGATCCAAGTAAGTCGCCAACCTCCCCGGTTGAGATATTGAGAATTAGTGCGTTGCAAGTAAAGTCCCGGCGACGCATGTCTTGAAGTAGGTTTGCGGGGGCGACATCGGGTTTGCGAGAATCTGGATCGTAGCTCTCTGCCCTTGCTCCTACGAGCTCAACGTCTGTACTTGCGATCCGAACAAGGGCGGTTCCGAAGCGTGGGTATTCGACGGGGAAAATGGTGCTGAGACTGCTCTCAAAAATCCAGCGCGCAAGCTCAATTGCATCGCCTTCGATAACGATGTCAAGGTCGTTCGAGACCCCTTTGCCGAGGAGAGCATCGCGCACACAACCGCCTACGAGCCAGAGTTGACCTTCGTAGCGAGTTCCCGCGACGCCCTTTTTGAGGGCGACAACGGCTGGATGGGTGAGCAATTCTTCCAAGTGTGATAGTTTATTCTTTTTCCCCACGTGGGAACGCAATCAGGTAAAAGCCGCTACAATGGCAAACATGGATTCCGTCGTCGTCGCATGTGGCCAAAAAGTTGATCTAGCTGATATCAGCACCAAAGCCCCAAAGGATTTGGATAAGGAGCAGTCCGAGAAGGACCTCCAAGAGCTCGTCGCCGAACTCGGCGAACTTGAAGACCTGCTGTACTACGCTGGAAAGCAGTCAGTATTGATCGTCTTGCAAGGGATGGACACAAGTGGCAAGGATGGAACGATCCGGTTTTTGCTCGATGGCTTCAACGGCCAATCGAATCGGGTTGCATCGTTTAAGGTCCCGACCCCCGAAGAACTTGCCCATGATTTTTTATGGCGAGTGCATCAGGAGACTCCTGGAAAGGGCGAGCTTGTGATTTTTAATCGGTCGCACTATGAGGATGTCCTGGTCGTGCGAGTCCACAATTTTGTGCCCAAAGAGGTCTGGTCGAAACGTTACGAGCACATCCGAAATTTTGAAAACAACCTTCTCGACAGCAACACGATCATCTTAAAGTTTTTCCTTCACATTAGTAAGGATGAGCAGGAAGAACGCCTTCTTGCACGTGAACAGGAAGTCGAAAAGGCATGGAAGCTCAGCGCAGGAGATTGGAAAGAGCGTCAGTTTTGGGACGACTACCAATCCGCCTACGCCGATGCCCTCACGGAATGCGGTACAAAGGCCGCCCCGTGGGTCGTGGTGCCTGCTGATCAAAAGTGGTACCGGAACTTAGTCGTTACGCAAGCAGTCGCCGACGCACTTAGACCCTACAAGGCATCATGGCTTGCAAGCCTCGAAAAAGTTGGAAACGAAGCAAAAGCAGAGCTCGCCGAGTACAAGGCGTCACTGACTACTTGAAAAGCGGCATGTGATCGAATTTCGCGCCGAGGACTTTTTCGGAGTCGCTGCCCATCCATTGATCCAGCGTCGTGGCATAAACACTTCTAAAGTCAATGCTAAACTTTACGTCACCATCTTCCAGATCGTTCAGGTTTGGAATCGGACCGTAGAATCCGCCCTTGATTGCTTTTCCAATCAGTAACATCGGACCTGCCGCGCCGTGATCTGTACCTGCACTTGCGTTTTCGTAGGATCGTCGTCCGAACTCACTGAACACTAAAATTGTGACCTTGTCGGCCTTGCCGATTGCTTCCATTTCCCGCATGAAAGCGAGAACGGAGTCACCGAACGCTTTCATGAGCTTATCATGCTGATCCGCTTGGCGGGCGTGGGTGTCGAATCCACCGGTACTGAAGTAAACGACCCGAGTTTGCGCAGATGCTGCGACGAGTTGAGAGATTTGCTTGAACCCATCTCCAAACTGGTGCTTTGGATATTCCTGCTTCGGAGTGAATCCGGAGAGCTTGTCTCGAAGCAACGCCATCGCGTCAAGCGCGGACTTGTTTGCGGACTGAACGACGGCTTCTCCAGCATTGCCGCCCATTCCCTGAATCTCGCGAAGCATCCGTTCTGCATCAGGATCGCCAACCATTGATTGGATATCTGTGAGAGAAGCAAAGCAAGGGATGGAGACGTCTTTTGCCATCAATGCACGAGGCTTATCGGTTGAAAGGCCAATCGCGTAAACGGGATTGACTTTTGAAGTTGCGTTTTTGATGTCAACACTTCGACCAAGCCAGCCGTTAGACATGCTTGTAGTAGGACTGGCAGACTGCCATATTTCCATACTCTTGAAGTGGGAGCGGTTTGGCTTAGGATAACCGACGCCACCGATGATCGCGACTTTGCCTTCCTTGTAAAGGGTTTGCAATCCGGTGAGCGAAGGGTGAAGCCCGAGCTTGTCGCTTATTCTCAGGACTTTATCTGCGGCGATCCCAACCGTTGGTCGCAACTCGTAATACTTGGGGTCCGTAAAAGGAATCACGGTGTTGAGACCATCGTTACCCCCGGAGAGCTGACAAATAATCAGAATCCCGTCCGGATCAATCTTTTTGCCTTGCGAAGTGCGAACAGCATCTGCCTTTGCGATGGTGGATAGCCAGGCTGGGGCAGCAAGGCCAACGGCGATCATGGATCCTTGTCGCAAAAGTTCTCGTCTTGTAATTTGGTCGCTCATTTTGATTCCCGCTACTATCTATAATGGTAGTTTGTAGCAGAAAAAACGTACTTATGCACGAAATGTTCACTTTTTTCTTTGGATTTAACATTTGGACGTTTTTTGGAATGAAGAAACGAGGTGAGCGAGCGTGAACAGCATGAAGAAAATTTATAGTTGGGCGTCCTGCATTGTGCTTACCGTGGTCGTTCTTGGGGTGTTCTCAGCCGCTCAGTCGATTGGCCCCGAGAGCGTAGTCCTCAAGTGGTTCCAAGCGGTGCGGGAGGAGAAACTTTCGGAAGCCGCCCCCCTGCTCACTGAGCCGATCATGTCGGGTCCGAGCAGCAGCCTTTTGATGATCACCTACGAGGTTGCGACTGCCGACCGAGTTGAGCTTCTCAGCAAAGAACGTCAAGGGACAACAGCAGTTGTGGTTGCAAAATTCTCAAAGGGCGACCAGTCGAGGATCCGGTCGTTTATCGTTCGCAGGACTTCCAATGGCTGGCAAATTGATCCTATTGCGACTTTGCAGTTTCTAAGCGACACCGGAGAGATCGGATTTGGTCCACAATAGAAGGATGCTTCGAAACTGTCGGTCCGGAAAGGCAAATTGGTTGATCGTCGCCGGGACGATTGGTCTCGTTCTGATCGTTGCGATTTTGGCATTTGCTAAGGAATCGCCTCAGGCTGCTGCAAATCGATTTATGTATGCTCTGGCAAAAGGGGACGTGAAGCAATTGGCAACCCTCAGCTACATGGACGGAGAATCGCCAAAAGAAATCGAAGAGGCTTGGGATTTTTCGGTGAATAAAGCCGCGCCATACTATCGGTTTCTTTTTAAGTACGAATCGTTCGTACAGAGCGATCCAAGCAATGCGAGCGTCAAGTACATGGTTGTAGGCAATGCGGATTCGCCTTCATCATACGAGGAAAAGCGCGAGGTTCCTATGGTCCTGAAAGATGGCAAATGGCTCGTGGACGTTCGGGGAATGGACCGACGGATGTTCCCCGCTCTCCCTCGGTAATCGGGAAGGATCCCAGTAGCGATGACGTTTCGTATCTTGGCACCCACGGCAAAAGATGTTCGCCTTGCAAGTGACCTCTTTGGTTGGGATCGTGCAAAGAAGATGCGAAAAGAAGGGGACTACTGGGTGATTCGCACCGACCTTCCGACCGATGCTCGGCTTGAATACCAGTTCGTTGTTGATGGAAAGTGGATGCTGGATCCAAATCATCAAAACGTTACCGAAACTGGGGTTGGAACTCTAAATAGCGTTTTCATCGGGCAAGATTACGAACCCCTTGAGGAAGTTCCTCTGCCAGAAATTCCGATGCGGCGCATCTCAATGATGGTCGGCCAAGGTCACTTGCGCAGGAATGTCGTTGTTTACCGGCCAGAGGACCAATCCAAGGATCTTCCTGTATTGATCTATGGCGACGGCAAAGAATACGATGCCAATGTCTCTCCCCAGCATATTTGTCAGAATCTGATTGATCAGGGCAAAATTCCGCCGGTTGCAATTGCGCTAGTCCCGCCGAGGGATCGCATTGCTGAGTACTGGAAGAATTCGGATGACTACGAAAATTTTATCGTCCACTCTCTTTTGCCGGATTTGAGAAGGAGAGCGGGGATTTCCGAAAATCCTGCGGATGTCTTCGTTGGGGGCGCAAGTCTAGGTGGTCTCATTTCTTTAAGGCTCGTTGAAAAGCACCCTTTGAGTATCGCGGGGGGTGTCCATTCGCAGTCGGGGGCATTTTGGGCGGCTCCTGGCGTGATGGCAAAGGCAGCCCTGACCAAGATTCCCGATTCGGCAAGGTTGTATCTGGATTGGGGAAGGTTTGAAGGGGTTTTAACGGTTTCCAATGATCGTTTGGTTGAGGCCTTAGAGCGGATTCACAAACCCTATGGCTCAGAGTTGACAAGCGAGGGTCATAACTGGACCGCTTGGAAGAGACGGTACTCTAAAGGCGTTGAATATCTGCTGGGCGATCGGATCAAGGACGGCAAGTGATGAACGAAGTGACCGTAGACGCCTCGGTTTTTACGTTCCTTTTCACCGATATTGAAGGAAGCACCGCATTGTGGGAAGCCGATCCGGAGGCGATGAATCTTGCCGTCCAAAGGCATGATGCTCTCATTCGGGAAGCTGTTGAAGCCGAAGGTGGGACGGTGTTCAAAACGATGGGCGACGCTTTCTTGGTTGCGTTTCGTACCGCGAACCGCGCACTTGCCGCTGCGATTGCCATCCAGGAACGAATGACCAGCCCAATTGAGGGGTTCAGTCTGAAGGTCCGATCCGCGCTATACACCGGAGAGGCTTATCAGCGCGAGAACGACTTCTTTGGCCCGGCTCTGAATCGGGCGTCTCGCTTGATCGCACTTGGTCATGGCGGGCAAATTCTGGTTTCGAACTCAACGTCCGCGACCATAGATCCAAGCGCATTTGAGGACCTTAGTCTGCGCGAACTTGGCACGATTGAACTACGTGGAGTGGGACGATCTGAACAAGTGTTTCAGGCTTGCCTGCCTGGATTACCCGGCGATTTCCCCGCCCTCGCCACCGGAAAGAGGTCCCCAACAAATCTGCCAAGAAGCCTAAATCACTTTATCGGGCGACAAGACGACCTCGCCGGAATCGAAAAAGCGGTTCTGCAGTCGCCGGCGGTAACGCTGACCGGGTCCGGAGGGTGTGGAAAGAGCCGACTTGCGATAGAGTTTGGGGGGCAGACTTTAGAGAGATTTCCGGACGGCGTTTGGTTTGTGGAGCTCGCGTCCTTGACGGAAGCTGGGCAAGTTGTTCCAGAGATTCTGAGCGTTCTTTCGATCCCAGAAGAGGCCGCTGGAAATCAAACTGAGCATTTGATTCGGTCGATCAGCGACCGCAAAATGCTTTTGATTTTAGATAACTGTGAGCATTTGATTGCGGAATGCGCGCGGCTGTGCCACAAAATTCTGGCACGGGCGACGGACGTTTTGATTCTTGCTACAAGTCGCGAGCCGCTTGGACTTTCGGGCGAAATCGCGATCAGGGTGCCATCTCTGACGATGGAGGCCGATGGCGACGGGGTTGCGGAAGCCGTTCAGTTATTCATTGATCGGGCAATCCAGTTGGAGCCAGAGTTTTTGTTTGACTCGGAGGCGATTGAGGCTACGAAGCAAGTTTGCGAACGACTGGACGGGATTCCGCTAGCCATCGAGCTTGCGGCGGCACGGATCAAGAGCATGACCCCTGTGCAGATCGCGGCGAAGCTGGATGACAGATTTCGATTGCTCACCGGTGGCCCCCGCACTGCCTTGCCCCGGCAACAGACTCTGCGGGCAACCCTTGACTGGAGCTACAACCTGCTCTCGGCCAGCGAACGGAGTCTGTTGACCCGGTTGAGTGTTTTCCAAGGCGGATGGACGCTTGACGCTGCAGAAGCGGTTTGCCAGGATGAAGAGATCAGCGATTGGGAGATTCTTGACCTCCACACTCAACTGATCGAGAAATCATTGATTGTCACCAAAAAGAACCCAAGGACTCAGGAATCCAGGTTCAGATTGCTAGAGACAGTGCGGCAATACGTTCGCGAAAAATTTCTCGACCTTCCGGAAGCACTCAACATTCGTGACCAACATTGCCGATTCTTTTGCGAACTGATCGGGTCACTAGAACCAGCATTCGTTGGTCAAGGGCAGGTTCAGGCGGTGGAGAAGATTGGTGCGGAGCTGGACAACCTCCGAGCGGCGATGGAGTGGGGGTCATCATCAGACCAAGGCACAGAGGACCTTCTCAAAATGGCCAAGGGCCTGCACCTTTTTTGGGAGATTCAGGGCCGATTCCATGAGGGTCGAGATTGGATGCGGCTGGCGATTTCGCGAGCGGATCATAGCGAAGACCCCAGCATCCTCAATCTGCAAATGCGCGCAAGAAACAATCTTGGCGCGATCCTGAATTCCATAGCAGCCTATGAGGAGGCGAAGAATGTCCTCCTTGCGGCACTGTCGCGGGCGGAAGAACTAGGATTTGAACCCGGAATCGCGGTTGTTTCAAATAATTTGGGAATTTCGAACGACCGACTCGGGAAGCGAAAGGAGGCAATCGCCAATTACGAACGCGGGCTTGAGATTACCGGGAGGCTCGGCGGGGTGAACCCGCGCGCGCTTTTGCTAGATAACCTTGGTATCTTGCTCGCCGAGGAAGACCCTGATCGATCCTACGAGCTGATTCGGGAGGCTCGGGATTTGTTCCTATCCGTGAGCGATACTAGGGCGCAAGCAGTCACGCTCTTTCACCTCGGGGAAGTTTATCGTGTGCGCGGCGAGATACGGTCCAGTATCAACGCCTTTAAGGAAGCGATGGCTACCGCCTTGACCTTGAAGTATGAGCTCGTGGTCATCGGCTCGCTGGAAGGTCTCGCAAAGGCTTATACGAAAGATGAGCGGCATCAGGAAGCCGCCGAGCTGTACGGCGGAGCAAAACGGCTTCGCGAGTTGATTTCCCTTCCGAACACCGCGAGTGGCATGGCGGACTTGGAAGTAACACGAAACCTTACGATGGATGCACTAGGGAAGACTGAGTTTGAGACTTCGGCAAAAATCGGTGCCTCGCTTTCGTTAGAGGCGCTTGTGTCCCGAGTCTTGGATCAGTAAGGGCAAATCGGCTTGCTTGTACTGCTGATTTTGGGTCCTAAGTATTTGTCCCAATAACCTTTGAATGGACAAAATTTCTTTTTGGTGTTCCTAGAGTTTCGCCCGCAATCGGCCAATAATTCTGATTAGGAGCCCTGGAATTTTTGCTAGGCTTCGGGTCGGATTATGAACCTCAAAAATCGCTCGCTTTCGCTCATCCTTGGACTCGGGATTATTGCTGTTGGGATTGGACAATCCAGTCAACCGGCCCCACTTAAACTCAAAATCGGGGATCAGGTCAAGGTCGTAGTACTGGGATTTGAGCAATACACAGGCGACTACACGGTCCTCAGTGACGGCTCGATTACTGGAATTGGATTTGGTCGCATCATGGGATCGGGCAAAACTCTGGCCCAAGTTGAAGCCGAAATCCGGCCGAAACTCGCGCGGTACGTTCGCAATCCGGACCTCTCCGTGATCATGACCCAAGAACGACTGAGCCAAGTCTTCGTCGTCGGCAGTGCTACCGGGGCGGATGATTCGAGATCGGTCGCATCAGGCGCTTTTCCTTTAACTCCCGGCATGGATCTGCGACAACTCCTTTCGCTTGCCCCGATTCCGGGCAAAAACGACCTCTTCGAGTACCGCGTTTACCGAAACGGAAAACTCTTCAAGCAAGTTGACCCAGTGGCATTGATCCGTGGTGAAGATTCCCAATGGAATGGACCCCTGCAAGCCAACGATATGCTCGCAGTGACGCCGGTCTCCTTGGCAAAGATTTGGGTACTCGGGATGGTCAAAAATCCGGGAGAAAAGCGTGTCTTGACCGGGTCGAATGTCTATCAGGCCGTTGCCAGCGCGGGTGAAGTCAGCGTAAATTCCAACGATTATCAGGAGCTCGAAGTACAAGTCCGACGTGGCCCAGGGGTCTACACGATTCCTCTCAAGGCAGCCACTGATGCCCAAGCAATGATCATCGAAAATGGAGATACGATCTTGGTTCAACCACCAACCGTACTCAAGGTGAGTGTTGGTGGATTCGTTAACACCCCCGGAGCTTACGAATTCCGACCAGGAACGGCACTTCAAACTGCGATCTCGGCCAAGGGTTCAGGCGTCGCTGATGGAGGAACTCTCAAGAACGTTTGGGTTCTGCGTGGGAGTGAGATCTTCGTCGTGGACGCAACCCTCACCGGATCTGGATTTAAACCTTTCGTTTTAGAAAATGGCGATTCGATCTTTGTGCTGAAGAACGACCGGATCTTCCACGTTCTCGGTGAAGTTGAGCGACCTGGCAAGATATGGATGGAAGATAATCGCGAGTATCGCCTCGTGGATGCGCTTTCGGCTACTGGTGGACTACGGGAACGCGGTTCTCTGCGCCGGGCTTATGTCCTCTCAACCGAAGGAGGAAAAGCGATCACGAAGCAATTTAATCTTGACGAGTTCTTGAAGGACGGAAACCACGCCGCAAATCCGGTTATCAAGCCGGGCGACGTCGTGATGTTCGGTCAACCGAAGGGAATCACCGTCCAAAACGCAAGTCAACTCCTCAGCGGAGCCTTACTAGTGAACTCGCTCTTAAAGAACTGAGCCTCAGTTCGGGGTGTCTACTTTAATCCGGCTGGTTCGCGGCTTGGCTGTTTTGGCTGGAGTCTTCTCAGCGCCGGGCTTCTCAAAATTCGCCAGGTGGACTTGCACGATCTCGTCGGCCATTTGGACAACCGAGGAAGGTTGGGTCTTCAATGTCTCGAGCAAGTTATCGAGATAAGCCTCATCAACGGGGCCGTGATATTGGTCACCGACTTGGATCAAAGGAGCGCGATCACAAGCATTAAGGCATTCGACCTCGTGTAGGGTGAACATGCCGTCCGGAGTGGTTTCGCCAAAATCAACGCCAAGTTTCTTCTTGAGATATTCAGCAAGCGGGTAAACGCCGCACACTTGGCAAGATAGGCAAGTGCAAACCTCAATCATGTGCGTTCCGACTTCGTGCGCGGTGTTATACATCGAGTAGAACGTAGCGACACCTTCAACTTCGGCGTAGCTCCGCTCGAGTCGGTGAGCAACTTCCGCGATGGCATTTCCGCTGAGGTATCCGCCATATTCGCGCTGGGCGATCCATAGTCCCGGAAGGATGCAGCTCTTTTTATCGGGATAGTGACCAAATAAAGCGTCTAGTTCGGCGACTGCCGTCTCGCTAAATTTCAGACGCAGATCCTCTGGCCGGGGGGCCTTTGGTCGTTCGTTAACACCGCCGAGCTGAATCAAATCACTCATAACACTCTCTACAGGATACCCAGCCGAAACGTCGGCTTTTACAGACTCAAAAGGGAAACCGGGGCTTCGGCTGGTAGATTTGGCGGCGTGATCACCGCGGAACCATTTCCATCCACGGTGATCACCCAGTCTTGTCCTACAACTTCGCCTTGTAGAAACACCGTAAATGATCCGTCAATGGTCTCCTGAGTCACGCTACCAGTAAATCCGGAGGACGTGAAATCCGCGATTACCCTAGAAAAAGCGTCAACATTTTCAACATTGGAGAATGCGGTAATGATCGTCCCGCGCGTAACGGTGAAAAGGCCTGCGTAGCCGTTGATATCAAAGTTATTGTCATATTGAAGCCGAATCGGGGTGGTGCCAGCTGCTAACTGATAGTCTGCAACCAGCCTGCCAGAAACTAGGGCTTCGTCTTGGAAGGTGTACCTGAGGGTTCCGGTGATCGGGAAATTGCCTCTTGTTATGGCGAGATTGACTTCAAATGCCGGGGGTGCGCTAGGTGCACTTGTCCTGGTGACAGTGATGGATCCAGCATCCGTCGCGGGGTTTGTCGGGACTTCTCGCAAGTCGAATCTTGTCGAGATGGGCGACAAAACGGTGGGTTTGTACCAGAGCCCGAGGTCAAATTCTTGGATGTAATCGGACGGAGGTGGGGTTCCCCGTTGAGCGGGCATGGAAGCAAGGGTTAAGAAGTTCCGCAAACCTCTTGCTCTTTGTTGCGTGCTGCGTGGCACATCTAGCCCGCTATTGAAAATCCAGTTCTGAGATGGGCTAATGCGGTCGAACGTCAAGAACCCTTGCGCAGCTCGAACCGATGCATCACGACGGGTTACGGTTCCACCACCGCCTCCTCCCCCGCCAGCGGTCCCGCCGCCTCCACCCCCGCCGCACCCGGAAAGAATCAGGAGAGTTCCGGTCAAAATTGCCAGCAAAAAGGTCTTCATGACGAAAACGTTACCCTAAAAGATGCCAGATTCGGCAGGGGCTTGCATATTTTAAGAATTGTTATGGTATCCTTGACGGACTATGCCACGAGGAAAGAAAGCCCCGTCCCTACTTAAGAAGAAAATGAACTTCGGTCAACGCCGAATGAAGGCTAAGGCCCGCAAAGAAGGCAAGCACTAAGCCCGCTTTCCTCAACCAACTTTGAAACACCCTGGGATTTACCAAGGTGTTTTTTTGTTTTGGCGGGTCATCCCGGGAAAACTGAACTCCGTCCACGTCAAGGATTGAAGGCAAACCAAAAAGGGGCTACCTCACAAAAGAGGCAACCCCACGTTGGAACGAAGTGTAAATATTAACGTTCGTCGATAGGAATCCAAGTCGCTTCGGCCGGACCTTCATAGATGCAACCTGGGCGGATGAGTCGGTTGTTTCGCAACTGCTCGATCATGTGCGTGCTCCAACCGCTGACTCGGGCGATCACGAAGATCGGCGTGTAGAGATCAACCGGAATGTCCAATAGGTAGAACGCGTAGGCCGCAGGGAAGTCAACGTTTGGATAGATGCCCTTCTCTGTTTCCATGACATTTTCCAAGATGTCGGCGATTTCGCCCCACTTGGTATTGCCCTTCTTTGGGCCGAGTTCCTTAGCAACTTGAGTCAGATAGATCGCGCGTGGGTCTCGCTTCTTGTATTCGCGGTGACCAAAGCCCATGATCTTTTTCTTAGTTGCAAGAGCGTCTCGAATCCAAGCTTCTGCTTTGTCCGGGGATCCGATTTCTTCCAGCATCTTCATGGCTTCTTCGTTAGCACCACCGTGAAGTGGGCCTCGAAGTGTGCCGATTCCAGAAGCAATTCCGCTGTACATATCGCTAAGAGTTGCAACAGTCACGCGGCAAGCGAATGTGGACGCATTGAATCCGTGCTCTGCATACAGAGTAAGAGAAGAATCAAGAACGTGCGCTGTTTCCAGGTCTGGCTCAGCTCCAGTGATCAGGTGAAGGAAGTTTTGGGCAATCGTGTGATCTGGGTTTGGAACGAGTGGCTCCAGCCCTTGGCTGATCCGGTGACCGTTTCCAACGATGGTAGATGCTTTAGCCAGGATTCGAGCTGCCTTGCGGAGATTTGCGGCGTCATCGGTGGCGACGAAGGCATAATCTGGGTCGTACGGAGCATAGACGGCAAAACCGACCTTAGCGACGTCCATCGGGTGTGTACCCTTAGGCAATTGCTTTAGCGCGGTATAGACCTCTTGCGGAACTTCTCGTTCGTCGGAAAGAAGCTTAGTCCAAGCGGTGAGTTCAGCGCGATTTGGGAGCTTGCCGTGGATGAGCAAATAGGCGGTTTCTTCAAACGTCCCATTGCTCGCGAGTTCGTGAACATCGTAGCCCCGGTAGATGAGACTGCTGGTTTCGCTGACGATTTCGCTGATCGTCGTGATGCCGCCAATGACGCCTTCAAGGCCTGGGCTGTAATTCGGATATGTTGTCGCGCTCATGTTGCGTTCTCGTTATATTTTTACTACGCTTTCGGCAAGACTTCGTTGGCTAGGCCGCTTTGCTCCAAAAGCATATTGATTTTCCTTTTTCGTCAAAAGGAGTGGTCCAATGCTGGATATTTTACCCAGCCCCATAAGATTTTCGGTACATTTATCGCAGGATGCAGACCTTAAAGATCAGCGGCACTTTCCTCGACGAGATCACCCACGATATTCCAAGCCAAAACTGGGGCAAAAAGGACTGGGAAAAAGAATTCCAGCTGTACACCCAGATCGGAATTGATACCGTCATCATTATTAGGGCCGGTTACCGAAACAAGTGCATTTTCCCTGCAACGTCGATTCCTGATTTACTCCCGGTTTACGAAGATATTGGCGAGCTGTTTTTCTCACTCGCCGATAAGTACGGCATTGATGTGTTCTTTGGAACCTACGATTCTGGATATCATTGGTACCGACGTTCCTGGTGGAAAGAGGTCGATATAAACAAGACCTTTCTGGACGAGGCTTGGGCTAGATATGGTCACCATCAGAGCTTTAAGGGCTGGTATCTGACCCACGAAACCGGTCGCAATGACGCCCATATCATCGAACTCTTTAACCACATTGGCGGGCATTGCAAGAATATTTCGGACAAGCCGATTTTAATCTCCCCGTACCCGCAGGGTGCAAAGCAGTTGGGGGAAAATGCGATGACCCTTTCTGAAAGTTTTGAGCATTGGGACCGGATTTTTGCCGAAACCTCTGAGGTAATCACCTATTGCGCGTTCCAGGATGGGCAGGTGCATTATCAAGAGTTACCAGACTTCATGCAAGGGATTGTCGAGCTGGGCAAGAAGTACGACATTAATATCTGGTCCAATCTCGAATGCTTTGACCGAGACATGCCAATCAAATTCCCGCCCGCGGATTGGCGCTACCTCAGGTTTAAGATCGAGGCTGCTTCGGCACTAGCAGAAAAAATTATCACGTTCGAATTCCCGCATTTCATGTCGCCGTATTCTTGTTACAACTCAGCCCACAAGCTTTTTGAGCGGTACTGCGAGCACTATGGGATGGAACCCAAACTTGATCGCTGATCCGACTGAGCGAGAACGAATCAAGTTGCTGGGATATCGTTTTTGCCCAATCTGAACCTAGGGGCAGGGGGTTGGCGACGAACTTGCGCACGATTGTCAACCACTCAATTCTTGCTCGGGTTTCCATCACGACCCCGAAAAAGCCAGGCAAGTACCCAGGTTTCATATTCATCCAGGGTCTTGCGCCTATTTCTTATGACTTTCCGTAGGCGAACTCAAAGGGTGATGTGACCTCTCTTGATGGGCCCTTACTTCACGACTTTGCCGATTGCATGCGAAACACCGGTGAAGGGCATCGCCGTTTACGGTACTCAGTCTCGTACCTGGCTTGAGTACCTGTTTGATATCGTGCGCTCCCAAGGAATTGCTGGAGGCAAAAGCTACGAAGATGCCGATGAAACTGTGCGGCAAGTTGTGCAAATGATGGCGCTCTTGATCTTGGAGGGCAAGTCGGTGGATGAAGTCAAAAAATCGCATCCACAGTTCGCGCCACTCGCGGACGCATTTTTCCCTAGCGGCAGATTCAATGACAAATCGTTGCCGTTCTGGAGACAACTCAATCAGACGAATTTTGCTACCTACTGGTCGAAGTGCAATGCCAGAGTCTTAGCAGTTCACGGCGCGAGTGACCATGTGACTTATGATGTTGACCACCAACTGATCGCGGATATGGTGAACCGGGCTAATCCTGGTTACGAAAAATTTGAGGTCATTCCAGATTCGGATCACCTTTTCCATGGCTGGAAAACCCAGCGCGATAGCATTCAGAACTTTGGAAAGGGAACCTACAACCCGGCGTTCTCGAAGCGGATGATGGAGTAGATGCGCGGCGTAATCGCCGAAAAGTGACTTGTTGACTACGGCCCCGAATTCGTGCGGAAGAGGGACCACTTCCATTTATGACGCACAACCTTGGTACATTCTAAGATAGATGATTAATCCTGGATTAACCCTGTCCCAATTGCATGACTTACTTCCAAAAGTTGATGTCTCCGACATTAGCCAGATGGTAAAAATGGCCTCAGATAAAATCACGGAGATGCAGGCCAGACAGGGATGGGTTAATCTCGCGATTTCGCTTCTTGATCTCACCAGTTTGAATGCGGATGACGAACCCGCAGCGATTGAACTTCTGACTCAGCAGGCTCGCGAGAACATGGTTGCGGCTGTATGTGTGTATCCCGCGTTCATCCGCCAATGTAAAGAGGCTCTTGAAGGGACTGGAATTCATGTTGCGACGGTGGCAGGAATGTTCCCTCATGGTTTGAGCCTGCTTGAAGCCAGGGTCGCCGACGCTGCGGCTTGCCGGGATGCTCATGCCGATGAGATTGACTTGGTGTTGCCGAGGCATTTGGCTCTTGGCGAAAAGTGGGGCGAGCTCTATCACGATCTCAAGGCAATGATTGATGCTTGCCGACCAGCGCACGTGAAAATGATTCTATCCACCGGGGAACTTGCAAGTGACGAAATGAGTGCGAAGACAGCTTTGGTTGCACTGGCAGCGGGGGCGGACTTTGTCAAGACTTCGACCGGAAAGGAAGCAATCAATGCCACGCTCGAAGCCGGAGCGGCGATGATCTGTGCAATGCAAATTTATCAAGAAGCGACCGGTTTTAAGCCTGGACTGAAGCCTGCCGGCGGAATTAGGGAGGCAAGCCACTGTGCCGCTTGGATGTGCCTGATGGAGCAAAGCTTTGGTCCGGATTCTGTGCACTCGGATCGCCTTCGGATTGGTGCGAGCGGACTGCTTCAGGCACTTTTGAAGCTTAAAGAATAGACGCGTCCGGTAAACTTGCGGAAACGCTTTGCCCTGCAAAAGTGTTGCACCGATCAGGCCCTCTCCTATGCATCCAATCCTTTTCAAAATCGGCAATTTCGAACTTCGTAGCTTCGGAGTGATGCTGATGATTGCCTTCATCGTTTCGGTTTTCATGGCCGGAAAGCGAGGCCCAAAGTTTGGCCTCAAAACGGAGCAAATTCAGGATGCCGCCCTTTGGCTCATCTTGCCTGGAATTTTGGGAGCGAGAATCATGTTCATCGCCATCGAGTGGAAGACCTACGCGGGGAATTGGAACGAGATTTTCAAGATTCAGATGGATGGTCTCACCAGCTTTGGTGGATTACTTGGCGGGGCGATCGGGTTGATTTTGTACTCTAAGTTCAAAAAGGTTCCGATGGCTGGAATTTTGGATTCTGTGGGAGTGCCAGTTTTAATCGCCCATGGTATCGGTCGAATTGGATGCCTTCTGAATGGCTGTTGTCATGGGCAATTCTGTGCGACCTCGCCTCCTGGTGTGCATGTAGCTGGAAAGCCAGGTTTTTACTACCCTGCTCAGTTGGCTGATACCGGAATCGTATTACTGGGCGCAATCTTGGTGTTTTTGATGGAGAAGAAGTTTCAGCTCGCAAAAGGCGTTTCCGTGAGTTTGGCGATGGGGACCTACGGATTAAGCAGGTTTATCTACGAGTTTCTGCGCGCCGGGGCAAGTTCGACAACCATCGGTGGCACTAACTTCACTGATGCTCACATTGCCGGATTGGTTATGGCGCTTGTGGGTTACGGATGCGCATTTATGTTGAATAGGCGTGGAAATCTAACCCAAATCACGGAAAGTTAGGGTATCTTTAGTGGATTAAAGCTCTGGACACAGATCGTCCAGTGCTTTGGGACCAATTTTTATGCGAGTTCGAAACAAGGAACTAAAGAAGAGATGGGCGCGAAAAGAGCAGCGCATCAAGGAACTGATTAAGGAAGCTAAGGCCAACGGCGGAGCAACCAAGAAGGTTAAGGCAGAGCCTAAGCCAAAGAAGGTTGCCGAGGTAAAGGTCAAGGCAGAGAAGGTCGAAAAGGCCGACAAGCCAAAGAAAGCTCCAGCCAAGAAGAAGGAAGTAACTGAAGAAGTTGTTGCCGAAGTTGCGGAAGCGACTGAAGCTCCAGCGGAGTAATTTCACTTTCGTCAGGAAAACGATATGCAAACGCCCTCAGATCTCACGAGATTTGAGGGCGTTTTCTTCTATGTTCCATTTGGTGCGGGAGGGACCTTATGCTTGATCTGAGCCAGGCATATCAGCGGATTGCTGAACGCGCGTTGCACCCGGTTCCCGATGAACTCAGGGTTGCCATCGAAGCGAGCCCCGATCCCGAACGGGCAGTTACTCAACTTGAACGCTGGTTGCAGGCTAGCGGTAATCCGGCCACTTACCTGAGCACTTTTGAAGCTCATCCGATTCTCTGCCGAGGAGTGGCGTTGCTCCTAGGGTTTAGCCGCCAGATGGGTGATGTCCTGGTCCAGAATCCCGAGATGGGCAGCTTGCTGATTGATCCGAGTCAGTGGCAACCCGCCTCTAAGGTCAGCCTGATTGAGGAGGGCCGCCGGTTATTTGCTCATGCGACGAGTCCATCCCACCGATTGGATCGTTTGCGATTCTTGCGCCAACGTACGATATTGTTGATCGCTTTTTGTGACCTGATCGGAATCTGGAAACCGCACCAGGTCTGGCGAAGTCTCAGCGATTTGGCAGAAGCCATCGTGACTTTGGCCCGTGATGAAATTTGGGCTCCAGTCGCCTTAGAACGCAACCTGAAAACCGAATGTCCGGTGAGCATTGTTGCCTTTGGCAAGCTGGGAGGGCAAGAGCTTAATTATTCGAGTGATATTGACTTGGTTTACCTGCTCGAGGATTCGGCGGACGAGGAACTTGAAAAGTACGCTAGCCGATTCTGTAACAGCATGACGAGGGCGATGAGCGACGAGATGGGGCGCGGGAAATTGTATCGAGTTGACCTGCGGTTGAGGCCTTTTGGCGGGCAGGGGCCAGTTCTCAGTAAGTGGCGCTCTGTCGAAAGCTACTATACGAAGTACGCGGAAATGTGGGAACGACTAGCCCTTGTCAGGTCACGGCTCATTTCAGGCGATGGAAATGAACGATGGGAGGCACTTCGGAATCAAGTTGCGTTCGGACCAAGCCCATCTGGTTGGCAGATCGAAGAACTCCTTTCTCAGCGGTTGCGGTTAGAGGATTTAAGCCAGGGTGACGACCTCAAGCGCGGTCCAGGCGGAATTCGTGACATCGAATTTCTAACTCAAATCTTACAATTGATCCACGGGCAGGAGGATCCAGAACTCCGTCGTAGGGAAACTCAACGAGCGATTGATTCGCTGGTACACATGCATTATCTGGATTCGAAAAGTGCCGAAACATTGAGTCATGGTTACACGCTTCTCCGCCAGGTGGAGCACAGAATTCAGCTTGAAGACGATCGGCAGACGCACACCATTCCCGACGATCCAACAGAGTTCGCACGGCTTGCGAGAGTGATGGGGGACAGTCCGGCGATATTCCGCACCTTACTCACAACGGCTAGAACAAACATCCGTGCCGTTTACGACTCCATGCTCCCTACACTGACTCAGAATCAACCGCACGGACTTTTACGGGAGAAACTCGGCGGTCAAATCCCGATCATTGAGGAGTGGTTTGGATCTTTGCAGGAGAGCGAGACTTATTTGGCGGCTGCTTTGGAGAGCCGAGACGGGTTGGATCGGATTCGGCGCATCGCAGAGAGAGCACCCGTGATCTTGGATCAAACGAAAGGCAATGACTCCTTTGCTGAGGCCCTGATCAGTGGAGAGATTCTGGAAGAATTCTCACCGGACTTCCGAACGACTGACATGCTGTTCAAGGCAAAGATGATCCAAAGAGCCCACACCCGGGTTTGTGCATCTTGGGTGCTTGATCCGATGGGATCATTATCAGATGGTCTTGACAGGGTTCGCGATGCCCTGTTTCGGGAGCTTTTGGGGGGACTACCGCTTGAATGTGTGGCACTCGGAAGTTATGCGTCTCACGAAACGACCCCTGGAAGCGATGCGGACATCGTGCTGTTTTGTCCAGAGGGGGTTCGACACTTGGATGCGGAAGAAGCCGCTCAAGGATTCGTACGGGAGGTACAGAACCTAAAATCGGCAGGTTCCCCGGTAACGATTGACCTCCGTTTGAGGCCAGAGGGACGATCCGGTCTTTTGGCTCGGACCTATGAGTCGTTCCAGAAGTACGCCCTGCAAGATATGGAGGCTTGGGAGAAGCTAGCGGCGATCAGATCACGGTTGATCGTTGGTTCGCCCCATGCCCAGCAATCAATTTTGAGTGCCGCAAATTCTTTGGTCTGGGATCCTGCGACAGCGCAGAACCTGATACACATGAAGTCACGCATCGAGAAAGAGCGAGTGACCCCGATCCAGGCGCATAGACAACTGAAACTCGGACCAGGAGGTCTGGAAGATATTCTTTGGCTCACCAGTTTTTGGTGGATCGCTGATCCGGAGCTTCGGACAAGCGGGCTTTCCCTCTCTAATCGACTCAAGTCGCTACGCGACAGCCACCATTTGACCGCCGTCGAGAGCGATGCCCTACAATCTGCCCACAAATTCCTGTTAGAATTGCGGTGGTGGATTGAACTGCAAGGATTTGAACGCGACGTTTTGCCAGAGAATCCACATAAGCTCGATACCCTTGCCCACGCGATGGCAGTGGAGAGTGCCAATCAGCTGTTACATCAACACGGCGAGCACCGTCACGCGGTTCGCGCTATTTTCGAAGATCACATACAGAGATTAAAACGATGAACCCAATTGAGACCACTATGCTTCTACTTGGTGCCTATTTTTTGGGCGCGGTTCCTTTTGGGGTGCTTGTAAGCAGGGCAAAAGGGGTGGACATCATGGAGACCGGGAGCAAAAATCCTGGAGCGACGAATGTGTATCGAACCCTTGGAGCGAAGTACGGGGTTCTCGTTTTTATTTTGGATGCGTTGAAAGGCGTGATTCCGGCCGTCGTCGGGGTTCAGCTTTCAGGTCAAGTTTGGATCGGGTTCCTGGCTGGAGTGTTTGCAGTGATTGGGCATTCATTATCGCCATTTCTCAAGTTCAAAGGCGGAAAGGGAGTCGCCACTGGTTTCGGGGCATTGCTTGGTTCTGTTCCGCTCGTTGCGATTAGCGCGATTTCGGTTTTCTTCGTCATTGTGGCGATCACGAGGTTCGTGAGCTTGGGCGCAATCATCGCGGCCTGGTCAATGGTTGTATTCGGATTTGTCTTCCCCGTGGCGCAAGGAATGCAGATCGCGTTCTTTCTCATGGCGATCTTCATCACGATCCGGCACAAAGAGAATATAAAGAGACTACTAAACGGGACGGAGCGCAAGATCGGGAAAGAGAAAAAGAACTCAGAGCCAGAAGAGTTGAAGGAGCTGCCCGTGGATGAAAAGTCGGAAGATTAAGATTCTTTAAAAGTGAAACCGAAGTGGAACAGGAATAAAAATGATTGCGTATGCAACAATACGCTCATGAGAAAGCTTGTACTTCCACTTACCCTCGTTGCCGCCGCTTCCTTCGCCGCGATGCAATCCAGCAATACATTCTCCTTCCAAGATCCAAAGGGCGTAAACACCGTTTCATTCAAACTTGACGGTGCACTGGAGCCTTTCGTCGGCTTTGCGAACAAGGTGAGTGGCGAGATCACTTTCGATCCATCCAAGCCAGAAGCAACCAGGGGTGAAATTATTGTTGATGTCAAAAGCATGACCGTGGGCAACGCGCGGATGGCCGACAAGATGATCAACAGCTCCGACTTCTTAGATGTCGCAAAGTATCCGACAATCAACTTTAAGATCGTTGAGATCAAGAATGCGAAGAAGGGCAAAGCCGTTAAGGTTGGGGATGTCACAGCAGACGGCTTCTACACTGCAAGCGTTGTAGGCGACTTCACGATGAAGGGCAAAACCCAGCGCATCACTGTTCCTGGAAGCATTACTTACTTCAAGGATGGTCAGGAGTTACGCGGTGGCGGTGCCAAGGGCGACCTCGCGATGGTTCGTGCGAAGTTCAGCTTTAACCGACTCGATTTTGGTGTTGACGGCGGGCTCCCGCTTGACCTCATCAGCCCAACTGTGGAAGTTGATGTCGCAATCGCCGGCGGCGCGAAGAACTAATCCAGATCTATGCCCTACAGGACAATCTTATCCTGTAGGGCTTTTTTTGTTTATTGCCCTTGTCCGAGGGAATATCCTGCTTCACCGTCGAAGGTGCATAGGTTCTCGGTCTTGATGAAGTCCATTCCTTGTGCGGCGACTGATTGCAAGAGTTCAATAATCTGCGCGTGAGTCACGGATCCCTCACCCATGAATCGGCATCGCCAGTGATCGGTGCAGAAAGTTTCTGCCATTCCCTGCGGCCAGACTTTGACACCTCGGTTTGTAATCATCACCAGCTTAAGGCTGCCAGTGTTGGCCTTTTCCATGATCGCGCCGAGTTCGTCGGGTGACTGTCGGAACTCTACAAACACGTCCACGCCGACAACTTCCTTCTTCGCCGGCTCGCGTCGAACTGGCATGGTCAGGTTCATGGTCTTGCCTGGTTCTGCGCCATATTTCTTGACTGCGAACTTGCTTGGCAATTGTCCAATCCGCTCAATCACGCGGTTCGCGAATTCGGTCGTGCTGACCTTTGCCACACTCGTCGCCGGATCGAAAACATCCTTGGTGTGGTAGCCATCTTCCAGAGTCTTTAGCCAGGCATTGTGCACACGCTCGGCAACTTCGGGCTGACCGATGTGCACCATCATCATCACCGCTGCGAGAAGCAGTCCCGAAGGATTTGCTGCGTCTTGCCCAGCGATCCGGGGAGCCGATCCGTGAATGGCTTCGAACATTGCGCATTTCTCACCGATGTTCGCGCTTGGTGCAAGCCCGACGCTTCCGGCAACTTCGGCGACGACGTCGCTCAAGATATCGCCATAAAGATTTGGAGTCACGATAACATCAAAGATCTCGGGGCGATTCGCGGCGCGAGCCATTCCGATATCAATGATCCAGTGCTCTTTTTCAATGTCCGGATACTCCGCACCGATCTCATCGAATATCTTGTGAAACAGACCGTCGGTGAGTTTCATGATATTGTCCTTGGTCATGCAAGTGACTTTCTTTCGGCTGTGTGCTTTAGCGTATTCGAATGCGTAGCGCACGATCTTTTCGCAGCCAGGGCGAGAGATAACCTTCAAGCATTGATAAACTTCGTCGGTCTGGCGGTGCTCGATTCCGGCGTAAAGATCTTCTTCATTCTCGCGGACGATCACAATGTCCATGCCCGGGTGAAGGGTCTTCACAATCGGATCGTAGGTCACGCATGGGCGGACATTTGAGTAGAGACCGAGGGTTTTTCGGACGGTGACATTGAGGCTCTTGAATCCGCCGCCCTGAGGAGTTGTGATCGGGGCTTTCAGGAAGACCTTTGTTCGAGTCAGAGATTCCCAAGAACTTGGTTCGATTCCCGCACTGAGCCCCCGCTCGTACACCTTTTCGCCGATTTCGATCTCTTCGATCGCGAGCCTTGCTCCAGCCGCTTCCAAAATTCGGAGCGTGGCGTCCATGATTTCAGGCCCGATTCCGTCCCCACGTGCGACTGTGATTGGAACGGGAACGATCTTTTGATCAGAAAACTGGTTGAGAGGCATTGTTTCGGTCATAACGTGAAGTATAATACATGAACTATGGTTCACTCGTCAAGACCAGGATGGACTTTTTTGACAAATCACACCCACGTGCTGGTTTGCCTTGTGCGTGATTCGGAAATGCTGATGCGGCAGATTGCCCAGGAAGTCGGGATCACCGAGCGGCAGGTGATTAACATCATTGCCGAGCTCACCGAAGCTGGCGTTGTCACCAAAACCCGCGACGGGCGCCGAAACCTTTACGATGTGAATCTGGATTGTGAGCTTCGGCATCCGCTGGAGGCTCCTTCGACGGTCGGCGATTTGCTGAACAAGATCATTCAAAAGCCGCTTTCGGGAACGAAATCACCCTGAGAGCGTTTAAAATAGTTGTATGAACAAGAACTTCACGCATCTGCTTGGATTGGCTATGGCGACGGCTTTGGTCGTAGGAGTCAGTGCCCAAGACCTGAAGGTTGGAGCGTCGGCTCCGGCGTTTAGCGGATTGGCGAGCGACGGCAAGACCCATTCTCTGGAAACCCTCATGGCAAGCGGGAAGGCTTCGCTGATCTATTTTATTGGGCATGAATGTCCGGTCAACGGGCGCGCAATCAAGTTCTATTCGCAAGTCGCGAAGGGTTATGAAGGCAAAATTAACTTTGTTGGCATCATTGATACCGATAAGGCGGGTTACACAACTTGGCAAAACAACTTCAAAGCAACCTACCCGGTGATCTTTGACAAGGATTTAGCCCTGATCAAGACCTTCAAAGCGAAGCGCTCTCCATGGTCGGTTTTGCTAGATAAGAAAGGCAATGTCGTGAAGGAATGGCCGGGTTATTCGGTTCCAGATATCAACGATCTTTCGAAGACGATCGCGAAAACTGCGGGCGTGAAGACGGTCAAAATTGACACTACCGGAGCCCCAAAGGAAACACGCTACGGCTGCCCGTTCTTCTAAAGATCGGCATCTGATCGCTTTATCGAGTCTCCATTCTCATTATTGGGAATGGAGGCTGCTTTCTCTGGGCTTCCTCCATCTCGGGAAATCAAAAGATTGGTCATGGAGATAAAGTCTCGTGAATCCGCCCCGAGCCCCCGTTCATTTTGATCCTAGCCTTCAGTTTTCTAGCAAAACCTCGGTGAAATCGCGGGAATGTTGTGTTCAGAATTTTGGTGGCTGTACGACTTTATCTCTTGGCTGAACGACTTTATCTCTCGGCTGAACGACTTTATGTCTTGGCTGAACGACTTTATGTCTTGGCTGAACGACTTTATGTCTCGGCTGAACGCGAAAACATGCCCAATTCACGAAAAATCTGCTTGCCTGGAGGCTAAAAACTCCTAGTTTGCCGATGGAGCGAGCCGACGCCAAGGTTAGCCAATAAATATCAGAAGCCTTACGCCTTACCGGCAAACTTCGCTTGATGCTTCGCACGCGTTTCTTGCCGAAGCTTCTGGCCTTTTTCCCGCTTGACTTCCGACGCCCGGCATTCGTCCGAACAGCACCGATCCACTTTGACTTCGCAATCGGGGCACAGGATCATCCGCTCGTTGCAGACGACGTTGGAGCAGTTCACGTAATTCGCGGTGCGAGTTCCGCACTCGCGACAAGTGGTGATGACTTGGGATTTCTCGCCCACTGGGATCACGATCCGGTCATCGAAAACCACATTCACGCCCTCGAATCCCTCGCCGCTAATTTCGGGGTCTTGCCCGTGGGCAACGATGCCGCCGTGGAGCTGATAAACATCTTCAAACCCGGCCTGGATCATCCACGCGCTCAGCTTTTCACAGCGAATCCCTCCGGTGCAATACGTCAAGATCCGCTTGCCTTCAAAGAGATCCTTGTGCTCGAGAATCCAATCCGGAAATTCGCGGAATGACTCCAAAGGCGGGCAGATCGCGCCCTTAAAGTGCCCCATGTCGCTTTCGTATTTATTGCGCCCGTCAAGAACGACAGTGTTTTCATCGTCCAAAGCGTCGCGCCATTCGGCGGGGGTCATATAGGCACCGGTGAGTTCGGTAGGAGGCTTCTCTAGGTCAACACCGAGGGTGATGATCTCGGGCTTAACGCGCACGAAAAGCTTCGAAAAAACGTGATCTTCGCTCGGATCTTTCTTAAACCAAACATCCGCAAACCTGGGGTCGCGATGCACCCAGGCGATGAAGCGCTCGGTCGCCTCGGTTGGTCCGCTGACGGTGCCATTGATGCCTTCGGACGCAATCAAAATCCGGCCTTTTAGCCCAAGATAAGCACAAATTTCGCGCGTGGCTGCCGCGTAGTCCTGCGGATCATCCACCTGAGCAAATCCATAATAAAGCAAAACCTGGTACGACATAAACGAGATCAATCTCTATTGTACTAGCAGAAATGGGGATTTGAACCCAGTGAATTTGCGATAGGGCGAACCGATCTTGCTATGCTGGTCGTATACTGAGCGAGTTGAGTTCAGAATCTAATCAGCCATATCAGCCTTATATTCCTTACGGTGAGCCGATTTTGGACGAATCTCCGGAGCCGGATGAGAATCGCCGTGAGCCATCTTGGTTTGAAACCAAGGGAACTTGGATTTTGGTTGGGCTTATCTTCACGCTTTTACTCGGATTTAAGATCGCGATGGACGAAGAGGAAGGCAAACGAAAAGTATTGCCGTCTGGACTCGCCAAGTATAACATCGCCCTCAATCAGAAGGAAAAAAACGATCAAGCGCGCTATGAGCGCGTGATCAACATTGCTGAACCCAGGTATGAGAAAGACCCCCTTTCGGCGCAAGTGATGGTTGCGGCTCAGGTGATCCTCAAGGAAAAGGTCGCAGGGTCATTGCTGGACACGGCAGAAGCGCCGGAAAACAGCCCTCTCGCTGACGCCATGACCTACATCGCAGGCAAAAAAGCGGACGAAATGATCCCCGCTTCGCTTTCCAGTGAATTGATCCCCTATGGCTCCATCGGGGACTTGATGCTGAAGGCAGACAAGGTTTCGCAACGCGGGGTTCCGGCAAAGATTGATTCGCTCGGGCCAGTTCCGAAATCCATGCAGGCTGCATTGCAGGTCGCCCTGGGATTGCTTCTGCTGGTGATGATCGGTTCGCTCATCGCGCTCCCCGTTTTGGCTCTTAATGATCCGGATGCTCTGATATTCCGGGCTCGGGAACACCCATTCAGCGACCTCAATCCCGACGACACCGGGGGGATGATGGCATTGAAGGGCACGCTGATTCTGTTTTTGGTGATGCTGTCGAGCGTTCCGTTTACTCTGATTCCTGGGCTTGATGGTCCACTATTGACGATCGTCGCGACAACCGCTGGATTGGTCGCGATGGGGGCGTTTTTGTACTTTGGCGGGGTTTTACCGAAGCTTAGTTCTCGAGGGGCGTTGTTGCCGGGGATTCAGATCGTCGTTGGTTTTGGCGTCATGATCCCAATGCTCATTGGGGCGGGAATACTGATCTCGGTGCTTGGAGCAGTGGGATTTGGGGCGGTTGGGGGAACTCACCCGCTTGCCGAGGAAGCAGCGCGGGGCGGGCTTTTAGAGTTTATCAGCGCTTTTCTTGCGGCCGTGGTCGCAGCGCCGATTCTTGAGGAGATTATCTTCCGGGGATATATCTTTGGTGGCTTGCGTCGCTCGGGAATGAAACCTGTCGGCGGCGGGATTGCCACCGCACTCATGTTCGGAATGATTCACCCGCAGAACTGGGCGGTGGTCTTTGGGCTGGCATTCATTGGCTGGACGATGGCGATGGTTGTGACTTGGACGCGATCAATCTATACCGCGATGCTCGTTCATGCGTGCCTGAATGGGATGATCGTGATGATGCTGTATTCGGGATTGCCGGGGACTCAATAGTTATGAGTGCAACCCGAATCTATTTGGACCATGCTGCGACGACTCCTTTGGACCCTCGGGTTCTAGAAGCGATGCTTCCTTGGATGGACGGGGAGTTTGGCAATCCTAGCTCACAGCACGAGGATGGTCGGCGGGCGAGGCAAGCGATTGATGAGGCGCGGGAGATTGTTAGCCAGCATCTTGGATGTCTATTTGGTGAGGTGATCTTTACCAGTTCGGGCACGGAAGCAGCGAATCTGGCGATCCTCGGTTCCGCATTAGAAGCTCTCAAGAATGGTTCCGCCCGCCGAAGGATTCTGATGAGCGCGGTGGAGCATCATTGCGTGCTTCACACTCAGCCTACTTTGGACGCTTTGGGATTCAGCGTGGAATTTTTACCAGTGAACCACCTGGGGCTTGTTGAAAAGTCAACGCTGGAAAAAGCTTTAGGCGACGATGTTCTTCTGACCTCGATCATGCATGCAAACAACGAAACCGGCGTGATCGCGAATCCCGCTGAATATGCCCAAATCGTCAAGCAAGCAGGATCGCTGTTCCATGTGGATGCCGTGCAAACGCTCGGCACTCTTCCGACCCAGGTCGAAGACTTAGGTGTGGACCTTCTGCATGTCAGCGCGCACAAGATTTATGGCCCAAAGGCGGTCGGGGCATTGTATATTCGTGCTGGGGTTCTGCTGAGCCCTTGGGTCATTGGAGGCGGGCAGGAGCGCGATATGCGGGCGGGGACAGAAAATGTTGCCGGGCTCGTGGGCTTTGGTGCGGCGCTGAGCCATTTCGAAAAACCTAACTCAGAAGCACGAGACGCCTTCTTCCAAGAAATGGGCGATCAGGTCCTCAGAACGATTCCGGCGGAAGTTCCGACTTTGCCATGCCATGCGCATTTCCGGATTCCGGGTAAATCTGCAGAGAACATGCTCATCCGACTTGACCGAGCTGGGATCAGTGCAAGTTCGGCATCGGCGTGTTCTAGCGGATCGCAAGAACCGAGTCACGTTTTAATCGCAATGGGAATGTCGCCGGAAGCGACCGGAGAATGCATTCGATTTTCCTTTGGCAAGGGCCAGGATGCAGAAACGGGACGCGAAGCGGCAAGGCGAGTTAAAGCTCTTTTGGCTTCGTCGCCTTAAATCTTAGCCGAACATAATCCGCGGACCAATTGCCGGACTGATCGCATAACGCGAAGCGCAGATTTTCGACGATTTCGGCCTGTGCGCCTTCGGCTTGATCGCCGAGTTTTTCCCTCAAATACGATCCGCGCATGGTTTGGAGCCAACCGGACATCCCCGTGGGCAAAGGCGTTGGACGTGGAATCAGCTCAATAGAATCAATCACAAAACCAGCCTCCGTGAGCACGGCAGAATACTCATCGGGCGTGGGATAGAACCAACCCAAATGCGGTTCGGGTTCAATCCCCCGAGCGCGGAGAACCCCTACGATCGCGGTCATGATCGCGGCGATGTTTCCAAATCCCCCGAATTCTCCAACAAATCTCCCACCCGGCTTCAAAGATCGAAAAACCCCTTCGGCAACCAAAGAAGCCTGCGGAATCCAGTGCAAAACGGCGTTGGTAAAGACCGCATCAAACTCTTGGTCAAACTCAAGCGAGCGGGCGTCCATGAGCCGGGCATCCAAACCTAACTCCCGAGAAGCGACAATAAAGTTCTCGCTCGGATCAATGCCCACAACGCTCGCGCAAAGAGGCACAAGCTTCGCGGTCAAGGCCCCGTCGCCACAACCCAGATCGAGAATTCTTTCGTCCGGTTGGGGATTCAGCAGCTCCACAACGGGCATTCCGAGGTCGGAAACAAACCGCGTGTTGGCGGCATATAGATCGGCGTCCCATTGATTTGACATGAAGTCAGTTTATCTGGATTCAGAAAAGGTGGTGAGCCCGCCGGAGAGCATGGATCCATTCCAGTGATACTCGCCGAGATATCTTGCGTGCGATCCGCCTTGGGCGATCCAGGTTTCGTGATGCTTTTCGGGGGGATTAAGCACCGTGTGGCTATGCCCACCAAAGATGATTTGGATTTCCGGAAACTTTTCTGCGAGTTCGATATCTCGGCGATAACCAAGATGACTTAAGCAGACCAAAAGATCAACTTCAGCCTGGATTTCAGGCATATAGCGCGCCAAAGCAACCGAGGGCTGGCTCCAAATGAAACTACTGGCGGCGCGGGAAGCCATTTTTTCCGTCACCATCGGCACCGAGACCCCGATAAAACCAATCCGCAAACCCGCTTTTTCCAAGATCAGATACGGCGGCAAAACCAATTCGCCCGATCCTCGCACATGCATGTTGCAACACACCAAAGGATGCTGATGCCCGTTGATCTTCGCCCAAAAAGCGGAGGACAAAACGTGGGTTTCGCGATTGCCGATCGTCCCAATATCCACTGGAATTGAGGCGAACAAAGGCCAAACCGCTTCGGGTCGCAAGGGGATGCCGAGATTTCCGGTACGGATGCAATCTCCGGTGTCAATGCACAGAGTTTCAGGGCCGCGCTTACGAGAAATTTCCTCCGCAAGCGTCGCGGTGAGCTTGCCGTGAAGATCGTTGGTATGTAGAAAGTGCAAATGCACGAGGGATTACTTCTTCGCCAAAACGTCGGCGATGAGCATGGCAACGACGAAGCCTAAAGCAAGGAATCCGGTGAGTCGCGCAATTTGATCGTCCACGGTTGCTCGTCCTTTAAAGTTGGTGCGGACAGATCCGCCCCCGGACATGGCATCGCCCTTACTCGTGATCATAACGATCACGATGAAAACTAGCGAGACGACCGTCGCCAGTCCAATCATAAAGGTTTGCATCATTAGATTCTACTCAATTAGGCCGGGCAATTTCAACAATCGCGCCAATTGGTCCAGTACAAAGAGCGTTCCGATGAATCCGACGAGCAATGCGGGCATGCCGCTAAACAAAAATTTCTGCAAAGGACTCGGCGCGACGATGGGATTTTCTTCGTATTTGCGCAGAAGTTCATTTCCGGCCTTGATTCCTGCTTCTAATTGCTTCTTGTTTGGGGGTCGGGTTGTCAAAAATTCCTGCATAAACGAACCCAAAGGCCGCCAGAGGAACATTGTGACCAGCACGGCGACCAATAATTTTATTTCCTGGTCGGTGCTCCAAGGGGAAAACATAACGGCAAAGAAAAGCGACATCGCGGTAGCCAAATTGGTGCCGCATCTTGGATGCACGCGGGGCATTCTTCGCACGATATCGGGGTGCAACTCCTCTCCGCGCTCGATCGCGTGAACAACCATGTGCTCGGCGGCATGGTAGCCCGTTAATGGATGCAATCGGAGCAGCAAAAAGAACAACATCAGGGCAAAAACGGGCAATAAATTCGTTACCAAATTCGGGGCAACGTTCATTTTTAGCAATCCTTGTCCGATCGCGTCAGAGCCGTAGGTACTCACGACTTGAATTGTACAAAGCAATGCACCCGCCAGCCCTAATCCAACAAAATTTGCCCCGCCCGATTGGGCTCCGTTGGTCAAATAAACCCCAACCGGCGTCGCCATTCCCCCAATTTGGGTCGGGCGTAAACCGGGCGGAAGATGCGGATAAAGATGGGCGGGAGTGAGCAAACCGACAAGGTTGAGTTGTTGATCTACTACGAGCGCGCATTTTTTCTTTTGCGACTCAAACATCCTCAGGGCTTCGGCGCCGGTGGCATTGGCGTAGAGCATGGGCAGATTTGTCAGCGGCAAAACCGAAACCGGCGCGGTGGGTTCAAATCCGGAGCTGAGCGCGTGGACTAAATCCTGCTCGTCAATCACACCCGCAATCGCGCCTCCATCAATCACCGGAACCGCGGTCAATCCGTGCATGCGCATGCGGTCGGCGACGTGCTGAAGCGAAGAAACCATCGAAACCGGGGCCACGGGCTGGCAAAGAACGCCAACAGACCGCATCAAAACTCCCGAGCTCATACCCTTATCTTACTGGTTTTTCGGGCTCGGCATTTGGATTTTGAGTTGAATTTTCGATGTTGAGGACTGGGAGTTCCTTCTTCTGTCGTGCAAGAGGAAAGTGTTACTGATGAGTGTTTATCGCAAAGCAGAAAAGACATTTTCCGGCGGAAGGAGTTGGGATTTTATAGGAATTTTGAGGAAATTCTTTGGAATAATGAGTTACCAGACGGGAAAAATTTGTTACCTCACGGGAAAAATGAGTTACCCCACGGGAATAAATTGTTACCCGACGGGAAAAATGAGTTACCCCACGGGAATAAATTGTTACCCGACGGGAAAAATGAGTTACCCCACGGGAAAAATGGGTTACCCGACGGGAGGAATGAGTTACCTCATCGGAAAAAATTGTTACCCCACGGGAAAAATGAGTCGCTTCATCGGAAAAACTGGCTGTTTATTCTGACTAAATGCCTCATTGAGGGGGACGGTTTCTGGATTCCTTCCTCGCGCTACTTACGCCAAAAGTGCGATGCCAAAAGTAACACGCCGGCGAGGAAAAACACCGCCGTCTGCCACAGCGGAATCCCCAATTTGTACCCCTGCCAAGCGCCCGAGATGGCAATCACCCCGAAGCAAACCACCAAAACCCGGGTGATGCGCTCGCTCCATTCCCGCCAAAGAGCAAAGAATTTCGCGAGCATGCAATCAGAACTCCGCCGAACCAGGAGTGCGGTGATAAGGAATCACGTCGCGGATGTTTTTCATTCCGGTGATGTACATTAGGAGCCTTTCGAAGCCAAGCCCGAACCCAGCGTGCGGAACCGAGCCAAAGCGGCGCAGATCCAGATACCACCAATAGGCTTCCAATGGCAATCCGACCTCAATTAGTCTTTGCTCAAGGACTTCCAAGCGATCTTCGCGCTGGCTTCCACCGATGATTTCGCCGATTCTTGGGGCAAGAACGTCCATCGCACGCACGGTTTTTTCGTCGTCGTTCAGCTTCATGTAGAAGGCTTTGATCTCCTTCGGGTAATCGGTGAGAATGACCGGACGGCCGACTTTCTTTTCGGTGAGCCATCGTTCATGCTCGCTCTGCAAGTCCGTGCCCCACTCAACGGGGAACTCAAATTTCTCGTCGGCTTTGACCAAATGGTTGATTGCTTCGGTGTAAGTCATGCGCTCGAAGCCAGATTCCACCACATGGTTAAGAGTGCTGATGAGTTCGGGCTCAATGCGCTGGTTGAAGAATTCAATATCCTGCGCGCAATTTTCCATGACGTCGGCGATCACGCACTTTAGGAATTCCTCGGCGAGATTCATGTCGCCTTCAAGGTCGCAGAATGCCATTTCTGGCTCAATCATCCAGAATTCTGCCAAATGGCGGCTGGTGCTTGAATTTTCGGCGCGGAAAGTTGGGCCAAAAGTGTAAACGTTGGTCAAAGATAGCGCAAGTGCTTCGGCTTCGAGCTGACCGGAAACGGTTAAATAGCTCGGCTTGCCAAAGAAATCATTGGCGTAATCTAATTCTTTCAGGCGGGCAGGAATTCCGGGCTGACCAGCTTCCAATAGCGTGGTGACGGCAAACATCGCGCCCGCACCTTCGCAGTCGCTGGCGGTGATGATTGGGGTGTTGATGTAGTGGAATCCGCGCTCGGCGTAAAATTTGTGGATCGCGAAGGCAGCTCTTGCCCTAACGCGGAACATTGCGCCAAAAGTATTGCCTCGGGTTCGAAGGTGCGAGATTTCTCGAAGGAATTCCATCGTCGCGCCCTTCTTTTGCATCGGATATTTTGTCGGATCGGCCTCGCCGAATACGTGTAATCCGGTCGCCTTTAGCTCAACTGCTTGTCCGGCAGCGGGGGAATCCACGATCGTGCCATCAAAGCGCACGCTCGCTCCGGTGGTGACGCGCTTGAGTTCTTCTTCTGGCAGGGTTCCGGCGTCAATAACGATCTGGATATCCTTGAAACAGGAGCCATCATTAAGCTGGACGAAGGTCACGCCCTTGCTATCGCGGCGGGTTTTGACCCAACCGAATGCGCTGACCTCGGTGCCGGGCTTTTCTTGAAATAAATCCTTGATGTACGTCCTTCGATAATCCATAAATCCCATTGTACCGAGGGATTTAGGTTAGGCGAGTCCGCGGGCGAAGTCTTCGAGCCAAGCCACAACACCTGGAATGGTGTCGTTGATCACACGGTGGCGGTAAAAATGAGATGCGGCGATCTCGGCTTTTGCATTCCGCAGACGGTGTTCAATGGCTTCCTCGCTATCGGTGCCTCTACCTCGGATTCTTCGTTCAAGTTCCTCGTCGCTTGGAGGGAGGATGAAGATTGTTTGGACATCCGGGAATTTTTCAACCACTTCTTCCGCGCCTTGGACATCAATTTTAAGAACAACAATTCCGTCTTTTGCTTGGATGCGTTCAATTTCCTTGTACGGGGTTGCATACCAGTTGCCATGAACCAATTTGTGCTCTAAGAATTCGCCATTTTCAGCGGCAGTAAGGAAGTCGCCCTCGGTATAGAAATGATAATCCTTGCCATCAATCTCTCCCGTGCGGGGAGCTCTTGTTGTGGCGGCGATGACTCGTTCTACGCAAGGATTTTGTGCCGTCCAGGCTTCAAGCACAGCATCTTTCCCAACGCCACTTGGTCCGCTGAGAATGATAATTTGTTTGGTATTGATCGCGTAATTCATCGGTTGACCAGCTTCATTAAACTCTCCGCAAGCCGCGCGGGATCGTGCCGGACGTAATCGGTTTCCGACATGAAATTGCCTAAGACCGGCTTGCGCCCGCCTGCAACAATTCGGTCAACATCTGGCTCCACCGGATATTGATCGCCCTTTGCGTACTTTTCAATGTTCTCGCTGCTCGGCATCTGGGCGTTGAGGAGGACGTATTCAAAGAGTTTTTCGCCCACTTGGGCTTCGATCGCGGCGACGTGTTCTTGGGCAGTGAATCCTTGAGATTCTCCCGGCTGGGTCATGACATTGCAGACGTAGGCTTTGGCGGCCTTGCTTTCTTTGATTGCGGCAGAGATGCCCGGAACTAAGAGATTTGGGACGAGACTGGTGTAAACGCTACCGGGACCGACAACAATGATCTCGGCATCGCGAATGGCTTGAAGCGCTTCCGGAAAAGCGTGGGCATCTTCAGGATCGATGAACATTCTGCGAATCCTTCCACCCGCGGCTACGATGTTTGTCTCACCGCAAACTTCAGATCCGTCTTCCAGCAAGGCACGGAGCCGGACGCGTTCAAGGGTACTCGGCATTACGCGACCACGGATTGCGAGAACTTCACTCGCCATATTGAGCGCGCGTTCAAAATCTCCGCCGCTTTGTTCGATCAGACCCGCGATGAGGAGATTTCCTAAGCTGTGACCACTCAAAGACCGCGATTGACCCCTAAAGCGGTACTGGAAAAGGTCGGTCATCAGCTTCTCTGCATCTGCCAAAGCGACCAAGCAGTTGCGAATATCGCCGGGAGGAATAATGCCGAGTTCCTCGCTTAATCTTCCGCTTGAGCCACCATCATCGGTGACCGTCACGATCGCTGCGATGTTGCTGGAATATTGTTTTAGCCCGCGCAGAAGGGTCGAAAGGCCAGTCCCACCACCGATCACCACGATCTTTGGACCACGAGCGAGCGCCATGCGCCTCATGTAGACGCTGGTCATGCTCGGGCCGGAATTTGGGCTGATCGTGCGGAAGATCCGATGAAGGACAGTTCGGATTCCGATCACCGTAAGCATGATCCCAAGAACAAGCAATGCTCCGCCGAGCAAGTGAGTGGAATAATCCATGCCGACCGGACCGAAAACGGAAATTAGCCGATTCCAAAAGCCTTTAGCGGCATCGGCAACCCAACGCATTTCGCGACCAAAGCTGAGCAAGAATCCGGCCAGAAGTAAAGAAACGCCTAGGACGGCGACAAGAACTGCGCCTCCTATATCCACCGTCGGCGCAAAGATGCGCCGCAGCTTCCGGCGATTAATCATCGTCTTCGTCGTTCCCCTTGCCCTCTCGAAGGAAAATGCCGCCAAGCAGACCGTTTGCAATGCTCAGGAAGATACTGCCTACGAAAGCAGTCGGGAAACCGTCGACTTTAAACCCGAATCCCATCGTGCCCACCCACCAGAACATGAGGGAATTGATCACAAGACTCATGATGCCGAGGGTCAAGCAGTTGAGTGGAGTGGTGAAGAATTTGAGCACCCGACCCAAAGTTGCGTTCACCAGAGCAAACACCGCTGCGCCAAGAAAGACATTGATCCATCCGGAAAGAGAACCTGTGTCCACGACTAATTTGAACCCGAGCAACCCGGTGGCAAAAGAGGCGAATACAACCGCTACGGTCAGAATAATCCAGCGCAAGAAAAGCTTTTTCATGGTTTCAGCAGAGATTACGTTGATTGTATCTCCCTGGAGGCATGAATTGATTGTGATCAAAACTAGCACCCAAACCCTTGTATTCAAAAAGGGTTTGTGCTACCTTAGAATACGTATTCTCAGTGGCTTATTTTTGGCCCGAGGATGGAGAGCATAAACCGAATGAGCAGTGTTGCCAAATCCTTCGTGCTTGGAGCATTTCTTGCTTCCGCAGCATTTTCCTTTGCGGTGCCGAGTTTTGTTTCGCACAATCCTATCTCTGGCGTCTTTGGGGAATCCGGATCTGTGACCCAGCGGAATCCTTCCGTTCCGCGCGAAGGGGAATCCACCGATATCTGGATCAAGAATGGTCCTTCATTTTCTTATAACCGTGTTGCGGTTTACTACACGACCGACGGATCTACTCCTGCTGGTTCCTTTGGCACACCTTCCGGAACCACTCAAGTTTTGCTCTCGAACTCCGCCGGCGTGAATTTTGTCCGCAACGAACCGCGATCCGGCGGAGGCAATGATGACTGGTGGAAAGCTACTCTTCCTGTCTCCACTCGGAACTATGCCGCGACGATTAAGTACAAGATCACGAGTTGGGACACTGCTTCTGGGCCGGAAGTTACCGCAAGCGATCCTAACACTGGGCCAATCTTCCAATATACAAACAGAATCGCTTGGCCTGGAGCAGGAAATGGTCAGGCTAATCCACAAGTTGGATATCCTCCCGTTAAGTTTTGGAAGGAAGAAGCCGTTATTGGTAACCAGTTTATCAACTTAATGCTCGACCAAAATGGCACGATCTACGATATTTATTACCCTGGCGCCGGTGCGGTGAATGGTGTTTCCACCAAGAATGAAGGCTACAGCGGAGGGTTTGATACTTTCCCGGCTGGACTCCCGCTGGATCACCGTGGTCAAATGCACACAAACCAGATCATGACCGGGATTCGAGTTAATGGCATGACGCACTGGCTCAGCAATCCTAATGGCGTAAGTTTCTCCAACATCACTCAAAGTTACGAAACCGATACGAATACCGTCAAGACGAATTCAAAGCTCACTGCTGGTGGGAATGATATTGATGTGACTCAGTACGATTTCTCCCCGATTGGTGTAAGTTTCCCGACAAACGCTGGCGGCGGGCAGCAGAAGGGAATCGCCGTTAAGCGCACAATTCTTAAGAACAATACCAATGTCACGCAGACGGTGAGCATGTATCTTTACGCAGATTGGGCGATCAATGGCGGGGATAACTACGATGTCATGAACATTGACAATCAGCGTAATGCGATGACGGCTGTTGATAATACAAGTCGCAATGTTTCTGCTACCGGGAACTTCATTCCGTTCGGAAATGAATACAATCCTTCGACTTTTGGATCCTATAACAAGAGTGTGTCTTTAGCATTCGGCGCGGCAATGAAGGTTTTGCCGAGTGTTGGATCTGCGGGCGGGACTTGGTCTAACGAAAACTGGAGAATGTCTAGCGGCGATAATAGCCAAGGTTGGATTGCTACGAAGTTTGTTCTTCAGCCAGGAGTTCCATTAGAAGTGAACACCGTCATTGCGGCCGGGTTTGATAATTTCCCTAACGCGACCGGAACGTATTCTTATCAGGTTGCTCCGATTTTGGATTGGTTCCAATCCCAGAACATGAGCCAAGTGCAGGCTAATACAAACACATATTGGCAAAACTGGCTGAATGAAGGCGTGACGATTGATCTTCCAGATAACCGATACGATGCGCTTTGGAATCGCTCCAAACTCGCGACTGCATTGCATATTGATGGCAAATCAGGATCCATCATCGCCGGGATGCATAACGGTGCTTACCCTTATGTTTGGCCGCGCGATACGATGTATGCCGCAATTAGTCTTTACCGATCTGGGCACTGGCCAGAAGGGAAAGCCGCGATTGATTGGATGAAGAATACTGCTTTCCGAGGCAATGAAAGCTGGGGTAAAGGATTCTTCTACCAAAAGTACACCACCGATGGTTACCAAATTTGGACCGCACCGCAGGTGGACGAAACTTCTGCGTTACCATGGGCGGTTTGGTACGGATATGAAACCACCGGAGATGTCGCGAATAGCCTGACTCCTTACTGGCAAATGGTACGCGATTCTGCGATTGCTTCCAGCTCCGATAGCGCACTTGATTCTCGCTTGTTCTATGACGAAACCTTTAACTTGGTTTCCAGTATGAACATCTGGGAAGATCAATTTGCGCCACACATTTATTCGAATGCTTCCGTTTATCGAGGATTAATTGATGCGGCGAAGATTGCTGAGCGTTTGGGTTATCCTAGCGAGCAAAGCGACTTCAACAACCGCGCAACGAATATCTTCAACGGAACGCGAGGACGTCTTGCTTGGAACGGCGAAAATACTGACATTAGCCAAATTGGAATCGTGTATCCGTTTGACATGGTGGTTCCGACTGATCCAGATGCTGTGCGTGTAATGGATCGAATCAACGGTGTAGCGGGAGATAACACTGGTGCAATCAAGCCGCTGGTTAACTTCTCTGGAGAATTCCAAGATTTGATCAATCGTTACTTCGGAGATTCTTACTGGAATGGCGGACCTTGGTGGCTTTCTACTCTTTGGTACGGACTTTATTATGCCGAGCGCGCAGACTGGACTCCTGGAAAGGGCGATATCAGCAACCATAAGTTGAGAATTGATAAGCTCTATCCATTCCTTGGAAACATGAGCATGGGCGCGGAGCAGATCAGTCCGAGTTCCGCCGAACATCATCCAGGATTCAAGCTCCAAACCGCTTGGCCAAATGTTTGGGAATCCATGTCAACATACATGGATTCGATCATGGCGTTCCTCGACTTTAAGCCTGATGCAAGGAACAACACTCTTCGCATTTCGCCAAAGTTACCAAACGGATGGAATACCATGCTCTTCAAGAATGTCGAGCTAGGAGTCCATGCTTATGACGTTAGCATTGGCGAGAACGCAAGATTCCAACAAGTCGCGATCAAAAACAAGCTCGGAGGGGCGAGTAACTTTGATGTTTGGATGAAGATCCCAACCAAGGCTACGGTGCAAAGAGTGACGGTCAACGGCGTTCCTTCTGGATTCCTTCGCGATCAAACCAGTAACCGAGTCAGAGTCCAAGGCGCAGTGCGAACCGGGGCAAATGCCACAACCGCGATCAAAGTCGAATTCGGAGACGCAACCCCAGTCTCCGGCAGCGACATCATCCGCGAGCCAGGCATTCGTCCTTAAATCCAAGTTACGGGGTGCATTTCTCGGGTGAATACAAAAAATCCCAACCTGTTACCAGGTTGGGAACTTCATTGCATTTGATTTTTTGCCTTGTGATTACATTACCGAAGAGGGGTAAAAGATGTTTCTTTATGCCGCAATCGTGAGTGGGTTTGCGGTGGTGTTTGGATACACGGAAACCGGGACGCTTGGGGCAGAACGTTGGCCTGCTCTTGCGCTGGTAATTCGGTACCAAATCTGCTGACCAGGAGTTTGACCTTCGTGGTTCCAAGTCGTCTTGGTGATCGCATTGCCGAACAGCCAAACCGAAGAACCTTGGACCTTGTATTCGATCACAAATGTTGTTCCTTGGACATTGCCGTTACGATTAAACTTAATTGTATTTACGCCGTCGTCACAACCCATTGCTTCGACACCGTTCACGGTGACAACAGGACCAGTTGTGCCATTGGCGAGAACGCCGAGCGAGTTGAGTAAGCCTTCGCTTACGTTTGGATTTGCCTTAAACTTACGGGCTAAGCCTCGGACAGTGCTGCTAATCTCGGATTTGCTTCCGTTCTTATTACTTGTTGCACCGGATTGAGCCTTCTTAGCGGCTTCCAAAGCGGTCATCTTTGTATTAAAGTCAGCGGTACCGGCGTTAATTGCGAGCAGTTCGTCTGCGGTCAGGTCCAAAACAGATTCGTTAGCTGTCGCAACTGTTTTGAAGTTAGTGAGCCACAATTGTAGCTGTGTGTCCTCACGAGGGAGGAAATCATTAGTAGACATGATGTTTATTCCTGTGACCCTATGGCCGTCATAAATATATTGGGCAACCCCCTGCAAATTCTTTAGACCTTTGTGAAAAAATTATCGAAAAAAGTGCTCGCTGAACTCAAAAAGGCATAGAATTTATCAGAAAACTGCTTCGCCGGATCAAAAAACTGCCTCGCTGAATCGAAAAACTGCTTCGCTGGATCAAAAAACTGCTTCGCTGGATCAAAAAACTGCTTCGCTGGATCAAAAAACTGCTTCGCTGGATCAAAAAACTGCTTCGCCAGATCGGAAAACCTACCCAACCAGACAAAATGCTAACCCACTTTTTGCAAAGCCTCCACCGCGGAGCGGACGGAGGCATGCGTCAGGTAGAAAAGGCAATATGGGCATCTATTCCGTTCCGAGTTGGGATCAGTTGGTTGGGTTTGCGCGGACGTTGCGGGGGACTCCTCTAGAAACGTTGAGCAGGGGATTGGCTTTTCATGTTGAAACCGAGGCGGATCGGATTGTGTTTATTCCCGGGTCAGGGGCGCCTCGTCCGGTGACTCGCAAGAATGGTGAGGAGTTTTTAGCGGAGTTATCTAAGTCTGGGATCATGAAGACAGGGCATTATACGGAGATCACGCAGAATGCGAGCTATTTGCTGGCGCTGTTTTCGGCGTATTCGTCACACGATGAAGAGAGATAGTTGAAGCCTCCACCGCGGACAGGTCGGAGGAATATGAGCCTTTACCCGTTCCCAACCGTGGGAATGTGAAATGATCCGACTTTGGAAACCTGGGTTAGCACCCAGTTCACCCGCCTTCGTTTAGATACAGCTATAATGTTCCAAGATGAGTGACCAGATCTATAAAAAACGAGTAGGTCGAGATTATGTGCCGGATCATGAGCATGAAATACAGGTCCCTTTAAGATTCTATCATGAGGTTGTCAGGATTCCAGAATCAATTTTTGCTGAGACTTCAGGCGCAACTTATCAGATCATTGTTGCTAACCGGACAAAACAGGAAGCCAGCACCTATTTAGAAGAAACTGGATTCACCGCGGAGTTCGCACTATGGTATGTTAATGCCGTCATTACCCGAGGCAGAGACCTCGTGCTTTTGTTACCAAACGAGCAACAAGCGACGATTACGACGGTTAATGAGGAAAAGGCGGAGAGAAAGTTCAGGGCAATGCACTACTACTTCTTTGGAGTCTTGGTTATTGTTGCTGGTGGAGCCATTGCCTATAATAGTGGTGAACGGCGTGGTTCATTTTTCATATGTGTGATTGGCTCGGGCCTAATTTATTGAGGATACGACATCTCTACGGGAAGAAGGGAGTGGTGATTTACAATTTTTATGCCTCCGTCCGCTCCGCGGTGGAGGCTTCTTCGCACCGAAATTCAGAAACAATAATCCCCCGGGGCTGGGCCTTCGGGGGATTTTTTGTTTTGGGCGGGAGGTTTAGTTACTAGTGGTGGTGGCCTTCGTCTTCTTTTTCAGGAGCGTCGGCTACGGCGCACTCGGTGTTTAACAAGAGTCCGCTGATGGATGCGGCGTTTTGGAGAGTTGTTCGGACAACCTTGGCTGGGTCTACGACGCCGGCTTTGAGGAGGTCTTCGAAGACTAGGGTTGCGGCGTTGAAGCCTTCGCCGGTTGTCTTCACTCGGTCTACCACGACGCTGCCTTCCACGCCTGCGTTTTCGCTGATGGTGCGGAGAGGGGCTTCGATGGCGCGCTTGATGATGTTGACGCCGATTTGTTGATCGCCTTCGAGCTTGAGCGTATCGAGAACCTTGCCTGCGATGAGCAGGGCGGTTCCGCCGCCAGGAACGATTCCTTCTTCGAGCGCGGCTCGCGTTGCGGCGAGGGCGTCTTCGATTCGGGCTTTCTTTTCCTTCATTGCGGTTTCGGTAGCAGCGCCGACCTTAAGAACAGCAACGCCTCCGGAGAGCTTTGCGAGTCTTTCTTGGAGCTTTTCCTTGTCGTAATTGCTATCGGTGGCTTCGATTTGGGCTGCGATTTGCTTCTTGCGGCCTTCGATCTTGCTTTCTTCGCCCTTACCGTCAATGATTGTGGTGCCGTCCTTTGTGATGACGATCTTTCGGCATGATCCGAGCATTTCTGGGGTGACGTTGTCGAGCTTGAGACCGAGGTCGTCGCTGATGAATTCACCGCCGGTGAGGATTGCCATGTCTTCGAGCATTGCCTTTCGTCGGTCGCCAAAGCCTGGGGCTTTGACGGCTGCGAGCTGGAGACTGCCGCGGATTCGGTTAAGAACGAGGGTTGCGAGGCATTCGTTTTCGACATCTTCGGCGATGACGATGAAGGCCTTGCCCATTCGGACAACCTTTTCCAGAAGAGGAAGGAAGTCTTGGACGCTGCCGATCTTCTTTTCATAGAAAAGGATCATTGGGTCTTCGTAGACGGTTTCCATGCGGGTTGCGTCGGTGACGAAGTATGGGGACAGGTACCCCTTGTCGAATTGGAGACCGTCAACATGCTCGACGGTGGTTTCCATGGATTTGGCTTCTTCGACGGTGACCACGCCATCCTTGCCGACCTTGTCAATCACGCTGGCAACGAGTTCGCCAAGCTCGACATCGTTTGCGGAGATGACGGCGACTTCGCGGGTGCTGGTGACTGGGGTGGACATTTTGCCGAGCTCGGCGACGATGGCGTCTACTGCCTTGTCAATTCCTTGCTTGATTTGGGTTGCGTTTGAACCTGCGGCAACGTTTCGCGCGCCTTCTTTGAAGATGGCTTGGGCGAGAACGGTTGCGGTGGTTGTTCCGTCACCGGCGAGGTCGTTGGTTTTGCTGCTGACTTCGCGAATGAGCATTGCGCCCATGTTTTCGAACCTGTCTTCGACTTCGATTTCCTTTGCGATGGTGACGCCGTCATTGATGACGGTTGGGGAACCGAACTTCTTTTCGAGAACGACGTTGCGTCCTCGTGGTCCGAGGGTGACTTTGACGGCGTTGGCTAGCTTGTCTACGCCGGCTTCGATGGATTTTCGGGCGTCGTCGCCGAATTTAAGATTTTTTGCGCTCATGGTTTAGTTTGCTGCTCCTACGGTTGCGCCTTCCAGAATTGCAAGGACGTCTTCGGATCTGAGGATGATGAAGTCTTCTCCGCCAACGGTGACTTCGGTTCCGCCGTACTTGCCGTACAGAACAACGTCGCCGACTTTAATATCGAGGGGGGCAAGTGCTCCGGAATCGAGGCGCTTGCCTGGGCCGACAGCAAGAACTTCGCCGCGTTGTGGCTTTTCTTGCGCGGAATCTGGAAGGTAAAGGCCGCTTGCGGTGACTTGTTCCTTTTCGGCTCGCTTGATGACGATGCGATCGTGTAATGGAGTCAATTTCATGATTTTGTTTCCTTGTTTGGGTTGGGTCGGTTCTTCGTCCCTTGTTTTGGATATACGCCGGAGATCCCCGAATGTTTAGCAGTTTACCCCTGGGAGTGCTAAAAGTCTACTTTCCTCGGAAGGATTTGGGTTAGAAAGTAGGGAGAATTGGTGGCGAGAGCGGGAATTGAACCCGCGACCTATAGGTTATGAATCTATTGCTCTAACCGCTGAGCTACCTCGCCAATGAACCTTCATTATGGCAAAGATGGTGGGTTTGATGCAAGACCGGGTAAAACGGTTGGGTATGGGCCCGGGTCTTTTGTCGTGTTTGTTGATGCTGGTTCAGCCGGCGGGGACTCCTTTGTTGACGGAGATGACTGAGCTTGCGGCGAAGCGGGATATATCGGGCTTGGTTGCTATGAGCGATCCTGCTTTTTCGGATGCGAACCGGTTTTCGTTCTTGCGGACGAATGGGATTTATGGCTCGGGTCGGACGGGATGGAAGCCTTTAGCTTTGCGCTCGGATCGTTTAGGGCTGAATTTAGTTGTATTTTCCACAAAAATTTCTTGCGAGGATATTGGGGAACAGGTATTCGAAATTAAATCGGGAAAAATTGGGAAGAAAATAACTGAGTTTGAAACCTTTGGGTTGCAGATGAAGCACCACGACTTTACGGTGCGGTTTGAGACAGATAAGAATTTAGGGGTTTTTCGGGATTCGGTGACGTTTGAACGGGTGGGGGCCTTTCGTTCGACGGGGTTGATGCGGATTGCGCCGGATTTTGTGGTTTCGGAGATAACGGATTCTGCTGGGAGGGCGGTTGATTTTGCCCAGGCGGGTGGGACGATTGCCTTTCGTCAGCCTTCTGCGGGGAAATTTGTACTGAATCTGAAGTACTCGGCGGTGCTGAAATCTCCTCCTGAGCATGGTTCGGTGTTTGAGGATGAGGCGATGCTGGCGGGATCAGTTTGGTGGCCGAGCATCGCTCGCCAGGCAGCGACTTCTACGGCGACCATCTATACTAAGCCGAATTGGCTTGCTTTTACACATGGATCGAAAATAGGCGAGAAAATTGTCGGAAATTCAAAGATCACGCGATATAAAAATTCTGTTCCGATTTCGGTGTTTTCGTTGGCGGCGGGTGAATACAAGATTCGTGAGAAAATGCACGAAGGAGTTCGATTCTGGAGTGCGGAGATCGGTGGGGAAAATGCGGTCTTGGACTTGCAGAATGACTTTAATATTCAAGTCGTGAGATTATTTGGAACCCTAATTAAGTGGCCGTATGATAACTGGGGTTCGTTGATTTCGAACCGCTTTGGGTCGGGTGGTTTGGAGGCCTATAGTTATGCGAGTTACGAGAAAGGCTGGTTGCCAGAGCTCGATCCGCACGAGCCCTCGCATACTTTTTGGGGTGGGGTGATTCCAAATACGTACATGAAGAGCCTTTGGAATGAGTCGTTCGCGGACTTCTCTGAGGATTGGTTCTATCGGGAGTATCCGGATGGGAATCGGGATGATCTTCGGCTTGCGTTTCGGAAGATTCCTCGGGTAGCGCCTAGCTTTGCTGCGGCTCCCGGGTACACGGCTGGGGTCGAATCGGGGAATGCCGGGTACGGGATCGGATACTCGCGCGGAGGTTCGATGTTAACGATGCTGGAGCAAGAAATCGGTCCTGATGCGATGCGGGAAACGATGGCGTTTTGGCTGAAAAATCACCCCCGCGGGATGACGGGGGAATGGGATGATTATGAGAAGGTGGTCAAAACCGTCACAAAAGCCGACCACGCTTGGTTCTTCGATCAATGGAATCGCCGGGCGGGCTGGGCGGAACTTGAAGTCTCAGACGTTGTTCTAGGTTCGGACGGTACGGGGTACACGATTCAGGCGAATGTAAAGACAGGAGAGAACTCCTACAAGCTGAGAATGGATGCTCTTGTAAGATTTAAGGATGGATCAAGCGCACTGCTTTGGATTCCAGATGTTGATACGAGTGCTTCAGATAAAATATTCCTTAGGGTTCCGAAGCAACCGGTGTCTGTAACTTTTGATCCCTACCAAAAAATCCTTCGAGGGGTGAATAATGCCGAACTTCGGCAGAGTATATCGGGAGTAATCAACGCGGCGAGTATTTGGACACGCCCCGGAGATGAAGCAATGGCGCAATTATTCGCGGCGAGACGACGATCCTTAACTGGGGAGCTACCAGAGGACTTGCACCGAAAAATGATTATCGGAAATCCGGAAAAAGATCCGAAAATGGCTGAAATATTAGCAAAAATTCCGGACGCGCCTAAAGTTTCGGGCGGGGTGATTACTTGGCGCGGCAAGTCGGTTGGTTTGGATAAGGGTGGTTTCATTGGGCGAGTGAAGTTGGAAGATGATCAATGGTGTATCGTGAGCTTTGGTACAGCCCGTTCTCGGCCGAGTTTGGGGCAAAGTGATGGATTGCTTTTCGATAGTTTAGGGCTTCCCCTCGCGGCGACAGCTCCCGCCGCTAAAGATGGACCATTGCACTTTAATCTGACTCAATAATTCGGAAGTCAGAAGCATTTCGGTCGTACCAGTTTCGGACGTCGTCACTCTCTCGTGACTCAAGTAGGAGCTGAAAGTCGAGTTCAGCAATCGCGATGCCCGGCTGATGAAGTTCGGTTTCGGCGAGAATCGCGCTTTCTGGGAAAGGCTCCACGCTTGGGGCCAAAATCGCGCTTGATCCGTAGGTCATCGGCACTGGCTCCCCGTTCAAGTGTCCAAGTAATGAGGCATGAATCATGAAGATTTGGTTCTCAATCGCGCGAGCTTGGCACGACCACCTCACCCGCTGAAACCCTCTCTGGGTCTCGGTGAACGCTGGTACCGCGATGGCAAGAACCCCATTCTCGGCATGATTCCGGGCCGAAATGGGGAATTCACAGTCATAACACACGAGTGAACCAAGCCTAGAATCGGGAAGCGACACGATACCTTGTGTACCCGATAGCCCCCAATCCACCGCTTCAAATTGCGTCATTACGTTCTTTGGTTGCTCTGCCCGATTTCCGTCGGGATCTACCGTTAAGGATAAGTGAACGATATCGGATGGCTTTGGAGAAAAATGCGATCCCGCCGTGATTGTTACTTTGTTTTCCTGAGCGAGCTGAGAAACGAGTGCTTCAAAATCCATTGAAAATTCGGAAATAAATCGCACCATATCCGTTCCTTGCAATTCCGGTCGTAGTCCGCATAGCTCCAAAACAAAGCATTCAGGAAAGATGATCCAGTCAAGATTTGCTGATGCCACTACCGCAGAAAAACGATCGGAAAATTCCTGAAAACTCGTGACGGGTTTGATCTCCCAGGCGACCGCACCGACAATCATCGTAACTTCTCCAGTAAAAGAGCGCGTCCCAGCGACTCTTCGTCATCCATGTAATTTTCCAGAATTTCCAACGGATTTAAACCCAGCTTAATCAGTGGCGTTGCAACTCTGTCTACCACAGTTCCAGAAATAATTCCAGAAAAATAATCAGAAATTCCAAGTCCAGAATCCCGAAGCCCGGGCAATCGGCAAGCTGTGCCATACCGCACGAGCCCGAGCGCAGAAACTAGATCAAATCGAGCCTGGTACAAAGCGCTTCCTATTCCCCGTCCTCGAAATTCGGGCAGAACCGAAATGTCTGCACCATACAAGGTGGTCCCCCGAGGATCGTGCCCACTCAGATCAAACCCGCCGAGGGTTTGTTCCCAGGGCAAGTGTTGATGCCAAGTGTCTTCGGAAATCAAGGCATTCGAGCAAGAACCGACAATTAAACCCGCAGATTCGGCGACAAATTGCCCCGGTCCAAACAGCGATAAATGGGATAATAAATGCGAAGAATTCCAGAGAAATTCAATTGGAAATGGCTCCGGAAAACATTCCCGCTGAAGCGAGACGACATCATTAATGTCCGATTCCTGCATCAACCGGACGAAAACTGAACTCACAGGGTGATCCCAAGAATCTCTAGAACCCGCTCAAGATCCTCGTCTGAATAGAAGTTCAGAATCATCTCGCCACCGACCTCATGCCGCTTCAATGCAACAGGCGCACCGAAGTAGGTGCTCAGACCGTCGGCAAGAGCCTGCCAATTGGGGTCGATGGTGCCACCGGACGACTTTGGAACCACCCGGGTCACTGGTCGAGGAGTTGCAACAGCCTTCTCGGGAGTCCGAGCAAGTTGCTCAGCGGCGCGAACGCTCAATCCCTCATCAACAATTTTGAAGAATAAATCTTTTAATTGTTTTTCAGACGAGCATTGCAATAGAGCTCGAGCATGACCCTCTGTAATCAGCCCAGTACCCAATGCCTCCAAAATCTCCTCCGGTAACCGAAGCAACCGGAGCGCATTCGCCACCGCAACTCGCGATTTTCCAACCTTTTTGGCGACGTCTTCTTGGGTGAGATCGAAATCTTCGACCAGCTGCTTGTACGCCATCGCCGCTTCGATTGGGGAGATATCTTGCCGCTGGACATTCTCAATCAACGCCATCTGGAGAGTTTGCTCGTCGGTTGCTGCCCTAACGATCACTGGGACAGAAGTCAATCCGGCGATCTGAGCGGCTCGCCAGCGACGTTCGCCCGCAATGATTTCGTACTTGCCTTCGGATACCGGGCGGACTACGATGGGTTGCATCAACCCGACAGACTTCAGAGATTCAGCGAGTTCTTCCAGGGCGTCTTGGTCAAAAAATCGTCGAGGCTGATCTGGATTAGGTGTGATATCCGCGACCGCGATTTCATTGGCCTGAATCTCGCTGGATTCCCCGAGTAATTGCGCCAAACCCTTTCCTAAAGATCTTCTCATACTCCCAAAACCTCATCAACAAAATTCATATATGCTTCCGCGCCCTTACTTTCCGGGAAAAGCTGCACCGCCGCCGTCCCAAATCCCGGAGCCTCACTTAATCGGACGTTTCGCGGGATAGAAATGCTCGAAACTTTCGTTCCAAAGAACTGCACGACTTCGTCCTCAACCTGCTGAGTGAGCTTGTTCCTTGAATCATACATCGTCAAGAGAACTTTTGCGATTTCGAGTTTTGGATTGATTCTGCGGCGGACAAGATCGACAGTATTCATCAGCTGGCTAAGACCTTCTAGGGCATAAAATTCGCATTGCATCGGCACTAGAACGGCGTCACAGGCACCAAGGATATTGATCGTCAAGATCCCCAGGCTTGGTGGCGCGTCCAGGATGATCCAGTCGTAATCGTCCCGAATCTTGCTTAGGGCATCGCGTAGGATCAGCTCTTTACCTACGGCGTTGAGCAACACAGGCTCGGATCCAGCCAGTTCCAGCGTTGCTGGAATCAGATCAAGATGCTCGTGGATATTGACAATCGCTTGCCTTGGAAAAGGCGCATCCTCTGGAGCGTCAATGAGGCTTTGAAATACGTCAAGCAAGGTCGCCTTGATCTTATTTTTCTCGACTCCAAGGCCCGAAGTGGCATTACCCTGGGGATCGGCATCGATCAGCAAAACCCGTTTGCCGCGCTGAGCCAATCCCGCCGCCAGGTTCACTGCCGTCGTCGTTTTGCCGACACCGCCCTTCTGATTTACCACACCCCAAATTGCCAAAGTCCCTCTATTATGGCGGTTTTGACCATTCCCGATCAGCTCCCATGAACAAATCGCTCGGTTCACGTTGATACCGGAGAGATTCTAAAAACTAATGAGTACATTGACCTGCAGAGGTTGCGGTCAAATACAAAGCAAACATTTAAGTTTAGGGCACTTCTAATCCATCACTCGCGACAACAGCAATAATCCATGGAACGTCGCAGAACCACCTGTTGAGCAGGCGATGATCAGCCACTTGTTATCGTACTCAAAGTCAAAAAAGGCGTAGTAAAGCAAATAAAAACCGTACAAAAGCCCCGCAAATCCTTTCCAAATCTCGTCATGAAACATCTCGATAAGAATGAGGATCGTCGAACCGATCCCTACTGAGAGGAAGACCACCCCTGGAATCTGAAGCATGATTGCCATTTGCGAACTCTCCCTAGTCATATTTCTGGATTGACTGTCCGGTGAATCAACACAAAAAAGGCGCCAGCCGTAGCTGACGCCTAAGATTGTCCCTTCCCTTGATGGCGACGAACGGGTCGGGACAACCTCCATTCGTTTGGTTCTTATCGCAGGAGCGAAAGAACGGACTGTGGTGCTTGGTTTGCCTGTGCGAGCATCGACATACCGGACTGTTGGAGAATTTGCAACTTGGTGTAGTTGGTCATTTCTTGTGCAACGTCCACGTCTCGGATACTGGATTCGGAAGCAGCCAGATTCTCGCGTTGAACTCCAAGGGAGCGCACGTTTGTTTCAAGCGTGTTTCGAACGAAGTTACCGATTCGTCCACGAGATTCGGAGACTTGGCCGATAGCCTTGTCAATCACCTTGAGTGCATCGGCAGCACCCGAGTCGCTGAGCATACTGAGGTTGCCCAGATCCTTACCGGACACAGCACCCGTGCCGAGCGAAGCTGCAGAGAAGTTACCAATCGAGAGCGCAGCTGTTTGGCCAGAGTTTGCACCGATTTGGAACGTTGCAGATCCAACTGATGTTTGACCTGCAAGAGCAGCACCTGTCGCGTTACCAGGAGCGTTCAGCGAGATTGAGTTTCCTGCAGTATCCCGTAGATCAAGACCCGTTCCTTGGTCAAACGTCACGGTTGTGAGTCCACCAGCGGTAGCACCATTGACATCAATGCTCACATCGGCAACTGCGTTGACACCGGAATCTGATGCCGGGGCACTGAAGAGTACCGATCCAGAGTCGACGACAGTCACATTGGCACCAGCACCGTACTTTTCGGAAGTGAAGGAGAGTTCTCCGCCAGATCCCAAGGTCGCAGTAACTCCAGTTTGCTGCGAGCCATTGTTGATCTTGCTCAGAACGCTAGAAATAGAATCTCCAGCATTCACACCAAAGCTCACTCCGTTGACCGAAAGCGTTGTTGCAGTCGCAACCGCAGAAGTAAGCGCGCCGAAAGTTGCCGTTGAAGCAACCGTTGCTTGCTCTGCAGCCGTGGTGACGTTAACTGTTACCAGTCCGCCGCCGGTGATCGCATTTCCACCGAAGTTACCAGAAAGGTTAATTCCACTGTATCGTGCGGAATTCGCAATTCCAGCTTGAACTCCAGAGCTACCATCCAGCAACTTCTTGTCGCCAAAGGAGGTTTGGCTAGAAATTCGGTTGACAGACTCAATAATCGAGTTCAATTGTTGTTGGTTTGCTTGTCGTTGAGAATCGGTAAGAACCGCACCGTTTCCGCTGGTAACCGCCAGGGATCGCGCATCATTCAGAAGCTTGTTAACTTCGTTCAATGCACCTTCCGCTGTTTTTGCGTAGTTGGTAGCGTCTTGGTTATTCCGAATCGCAGTGTCAATCCCACCGATCTGTGCTCGGAAAGATTCCGACACGATCAGACCCGCTGGATCATCGCTTGCGCTGTTGATTCTCATACCTGTCGAAAGTCGAGTCATCGACTTGGACATTTCCATCCCAGTTGTGCCAAGGTTGCGCAAAGCGCTCATGGCTGTTGTGTTTGTGTTGATTCGAAATGATGACATTTTGTTTCTTTATCCTCCGTGAAGTAACTGGCCAATCCTTGGCCATCGCTTCCTCTGGTGTTTCCACCTCGGTCACGATCACTTCATTCCAGACCTGAATCAATCACCACCCTGGTAATTCCGCTAGGGTCAAAGAAAGCTGAAAAAATTACCAGGTAAGCATAAATGCGGGTTTTGCGCTTATGTACAAGTTTTGGCGGAATAGATTTAAAATAGCCCGCATTTCTGCGAGCCAGTGGATAACTATAATTTTTCGGAAAGCTTCCATTCCGGTTGATGTCGGTGCCAAACCCCTCGAAATCTGCCCAATGAGGAGGTTCACCAGTGCTGGTTACCAGTTTCTAACGCAAAAATTCAATATTTCAGGATTTCCATTGTATAATTGTCCCAAAAGAGCGGGTAGAGCATGAGAAAGTTTTCACTTATCCTAAGTTTGATCGCCGGAGTGGCCTGCAGTGCCTTTGCCCAAGCGGGTCCAGATCGGCAAGTCATCGCCAAATTTAGCGATGCTGGCATTCAGCAAGGCAATCCGAGACTCAACCGGATTAATCCGCGAATTGACCAGGAGCTTTTGGACGGCGCACTTAAGGTCTACAGAGTTCCAGCTTGAGTTTCTCGCGAGGATTACCGAGAGGCCCTTATGGATACTGGCGCTTTCGAGTTCGTGGAGGACAACATCATTTGTTCCCCTGCTGCAACACCAAATGATCCTAGCTTTGGAACGCAGTGGTATTTGGGAATGATATCCGCTCCTCAGGCTTGGGACTTTACCGAGGGCTCGCCGTCCATGATTGTTGCTGTCGTTGATTCTGGAGTTGCTCTCACGCATCCGGACCTCGCTGGTCAACTGGTTTCTGGATATAACACGATTTCTGGACTTACTCAAGCGGCCGGAGGAAACCTCTCCGATATCCACTCGACTGGGCACGGCACGCGATGCATGGGAATCGCGGTCGCGAAAGGGAACAATGGCATCGGCGTTTCTGGTGTTGGCTGGAACTTGAAAGGGATGCCGATTAGGGTCTCCGACTTGACGACCGGGAACACCCCACTTTCCGAACTCATCGAAGGAGTTGAGTGGGCAGCGACGAATGGCGCAAGGGTCGTGAGCGTCAGCTACACCGGGATTGCTGGTAGCTCCGTAGAAGCGGCTGGACAATTCTGCAAAGCGCGAAATGCTCAGCTCGTCTGGGCAGCTGGAAACGAAAATTCTAACCTCTCAAGCTTTGATCACAAGAGCGTGATCATTGTTGGCGGTACCGACCAGAACGACGCGAAGATTTCAGTTTCGAATTTTGGACGAGGAGTAGACATTTACGCTCCGGCATCGTCCATCTTCACACTCAATAAGGCTGGTGGGTACGGGAACACACCTAACGGGACAAGTTTCGCCACCCCCCAAGTCGCGGCGGCATTCGCGATGGTTTGGAGTGCGAATCCGACTTTATCCCAAGATGAGATTGAACGCAGGCTATTCTTGAGAGCGAGAGATATGGGACCAGTTGGTAACGATGAGTATTGGGGCAATGGCCGGCTCAACATGGGAACCAGCGTTGAGTGGCCAACACGTCAATACTCGCTTAAGCGAGAAATCTCAATTCCTGGCTGGCTCAGCACGAGACTCGTCGATATCAGCGGAAACGGAGAGTGGGTTCTGGGCTTTGTCAACAATCTCACCTCCCTGAACAAGCCGTTCATCCTCGGCCCGAGCGGACATGTGGTCTTAGACACTCCTAACTTTGTCAGATTAGACGGGCAGATCAATAATTCTGGTAGCGCGGCACTCTCAGCAGATCAGTACTCAGGAGGCTGGACAGGTCGGTATTCTCCGGCCGATGGCCTGACGTATTTCAGTCTTAATCAGTTTTCTCCGGGACAGAGTAATGTGTATGGAATCAACTCTTCAGGAGTTCTTGTGGGAAGCGAGCAAGGCCTTTTCCCAAATACAACACGAAGAAGTTTCATTTCTACGGGAGCGAACTCCAACATCCCATTTGAATCCACCGTTAACGGGGTCATCTTTAATGGTCGAGCACTAGATGCAACGGCTGTAAATGACCAAGGGTGGTTTACCGGAGCTGAAGGATGGAACCACCAGAATGGGGCTTGGTTCTCGGATAATCTGCTAACAATTGTTTCCTTGCCGGCACTTTCCTCACCAAATGAGGCCCGTCCTGCTGCGATCAATTCTTACGGTGAAATCGTAGGGACCACACGATGGGGTTGGACTAGCTATCCGCAAATTGCTTACTGGAACCCATTTGAACCGAGCCAATCGCGTCTTATTGACCCGTCCGGAAATGGAGATGGGACTGACATTAATGACCGAGGAGAAATCATTGGGTTTGCCTACTCAGGCTATGCAATGCGGATTTATAACAGCGTCACCAATGCACCTATAAACTCATTGTATATTGGCCCTTCTGGCACCGCGGTCGCTCCTTTTTCATGGTTACAACCCTTAGCGCCGGTAGCCCAACCTGATGCGGCCCCCGTAGCGGCACGCTGGACTGGAGTATCCGATATTGCGACATCCGTTGTTTACCCTTCGGGCGCCTTCAAGATACACGTCATTACCCCTACCGATGTCCCCTCTGCTCAATACAATCTTGGACAGCTTGGTGAAAATCCAAGTTACGTAGGGACCATCCCGCCGGTTGTTGCTGTGCAATTCCGGACCCCTGACAACGTGGATATCGGCGGACCGATCAATCTCAATTACAATAGCCAAACTGGGCGGACGCCGCTCACTCTTCCGTCCGGGCAATCTTCACCATTTAGGTTGTACTTGAAGCAACCCGGCTTCTTGGGCAGGCTTTATCCGCCCCTAGATCAACCTGCCCTCGCCCCGGATGCATTCTCCACGCCAATGCTTGAGCTCTACCAAGGCGATTGTGACAACGACAACGAAGTTGGACCAGGCGATTTTGAAATCGTGGTTTCAAACTTCGGTTCAATCGTTGGCGATCCAGGCGTGGACGGATCCGCTGACGTGGATGGTGATGGCGAAGTTGGCCCAGGTGACTTCGAGATCATCGTCGAGAATTTCGGTCTCGCTGGCGATCTGTAAGCGCTAGAAATTGGGGGTTTTCATCCTGGGGATGAAAACCCCTTTTAGCAAATTCCTGAGTACATTTCCGTGAGCAATTCTTCTTCTGGGACTTCCGAGCAGTCGTTTAAGTACACCTCAAAGTCGCACTTTCCGATGTCGTAATCCTTACCCGTGGATTCAATCCCTTCGGTCATAAACTTTTGCCATGCCGGCCAAAGCCCGGAATAGCTTCCTTTGTGAAGTGTCTTCACGTAAAGCCCGCCTGGGATGATGAATTCTTCACACCCTTCCGGAAGGATCTGATCATCGCTGATCTTCATCCCCGCGTGTGCCCGAAGTTCTGCCTCGGGAGTTTCGTTCGGATCGTCGTGATACACCCCAATCGTCTCAGCAAAAGGAATGCCGTTGGCTTTGCAAATTCCCATCAGCTGATCAAACGCCTTCCCAATCGTGTTGTAGGCACCGCTGTGAGAAACCGCCACTAGGCGGATGGGATTAAGTTCTACCTGTTCGTAACTCATTTCTTTTTTCCTGCTTTTGATTTTGCGAGCATGCTTTCATACAGATCCACATACTTTTCGACTGTCCAAACTTTGATTGTATTTGCAACAACGTCTAACGGAAGGTCCTCGAGCTTTTTGAACCGTACACAGCTGGCTCCCATATCCAATTTCTTGCCCGTCGCGACGTAAGCTTCGCGAAATGCCTGATCCTCGGGGCTGTCCAGGTAGAGGAACATCATGTAAAGCGACATGTGCCCCTTTTGGTTGCCAAGCCCAATGAAGGGAAGCGGCTGCTTTTTGTCACAGTGGTAACCAGCGGGATAGAGGGTGTGCGGAACGTAGTAACCAACCATGTTGTACTGCATCCCTTCCTCAAACCCATGGGCAAGATTCGCATTGATCACCTCCCGTACGGCCGAAATCCCTTGACGACGATCGTCAGGAATGCTCTCCAGATACTCCTCGATTGTGGAAGCTTTGATGGTCGCCATGATATGTCTAACTTTAGCTGATTTGTTGGGGATCGAGCAAGGGCAGATTGGAAGTGCGGGGGTTCGGTGCTTTGAGGTGTTCATGGGGTACAAGGTTCAGACCGATGAAGGTAGCTGTGATTGGGGCGGGGTCTTGGGGAACGGCATTAGCGACGTTGCTCGAACGGAATGGGCACGACGTGATTCTGATTGGTCGTGAGCCGGGCGAAATGGACGCGATGCGCCGAGATCGCGTCAACGCCCGCTACTTGCCTGGCATAAAACTAGGCGATAATCTCGCGTTTGGGCTGATCGGAGACGCACCAAGCGCGGCGGATTTCTGGATCATTGCGACGCCTTCGGGCGGGGTTTTGGAGACGGTCAAAGCGATTCCGCAAGCACGCCCTTTCATCGTTTTGGCGAGCAAGGGCTTGGACTCTGCTTCGTGTGAACTCCTCAGTGAAGTCGTCGCGCAAGCGCGACCAGATGCATTGATCGGCGCAATCAGCGGACCAAACTTGGCTATTGAGGTAATCAACGGCATCCCTACCGCGACCCTTGCGGCGTGCAGCGACCCAAATCAGGCTGCGATGATCTGCGAAGCGCTGAGATCCCCGTCCTTCCGCGCCTACTACACGGACGATTTGATCGGAGTTGAACTCGCTGGCGCATTGAAAAATGTTCTTGCGATCGGTGCCGGGATGAGCGATGGTCTTGGCTTCGGCGACAATACAAAAGGAGCACTTTTGGCGAGAGGTTTGCGTGAAATGGTCCGCCTTGGACTCAGCAAGGGCGCACAACTGGAAACTTTCTTTGGCATCGCGGGGGTGGGAGACCTCTTCGCGACCGCATCCAGCAAGCTCAGTCGGAACTATCGAGTAGGTTACGGTCTTGGGAAAGGGCAAGATATCGCCGAGATCCTTGCCGAAATTGGTCAGGTCGCAGAAGGGGTGAATACCGCGGCATGCGTTGAGACTTTAGCAAAGCGCAGCAATCTTGAGCTCCCGATTATGCACATGATTCACGGCGTGATCATCGGACAGGTGTCCTCCCGCGATGCCGTCGTCGCGCTCATGGAGCGCGAACCAAAGCGGGAAGCACTTTTCTGATCTAACCAAGCGGGAAGCTCTGGTGGTGGAGTGGAGTCTCTACATTCCAACCGAGTTCATCACGAACCTTCTGAGCCAGAATCTGTCGTGGCTCCGGTTCGCCATGGACAATGAACGTCGTCTTCGGCGGGTGCTTAAAGCCCCGTAACCAATGCATGATCTCAGCTTGATCGGCGTGCGCACTCAAGCTGGTCATGCGTTCGATCCTCGCCTTGACTTCGAGTTCCTCACCAAAAATCTTGACAAATTCTGCTCCTTCCAAAAGCTCGCGCCCAAGGGTCCCGGTGGCCTGATAACCAACGAAGAGGACCACGGTGCCAGGATCGTCAATTCTCGCCTTTAAGTGGTGTTGAATCCGTCCGCCATTACACATTCCGCTTCCCGCAATCACCATCATTGGTCCTCGCTGTTGGTTCAAAGCTTTGCTTGCGTTTCGATCTCGGATGACTTGCATGCCCTTTGGATGAAGTGGGTCAATCCCATCGGCAAGGATTGCTTTCATATCAATGTCGTGATCTTCAGAGTTCCTTTGGTAAAGATTTGTCGCGCTCACCGCCATGGGTGAATCCAAGTAGATCGGAAACTCGGGGATTTCACCTCTGATTTGGAGCTGGGAAATGGCGAACAGGAGCTCCTGCGTTCGACCAATCGCAAAGCTCGGAACCAGCACGGTTGAACCACTTTCGACTGCACCGAGGATGACTTCTTTCAGACGAGCTTCGGTGTCCTCTTCCGTATGAAGACGGTCACCATAGGTGGATTCCACCACAAGATATTCGGCGGCATCAACCATTGTTGGGTCAGTGATGATCGGGGTGTCAAACCTTCCAAGATCGCCACCCATGAGGAGTTTTTCGCCGTTCGGGAGATAAATTTCCACCATCGCTGAGCCGAGAATGTGTCCTGCGGGGAGGAACCGGATTGTGCATCCCGCTCCGATCTCAACCATCTGGTTGTACAGTACAGATCGAATCAGCATCAAAACCGCATAGGCATCTTCTTCCGTGTAGAGCGGAAGTGCGGGTTCGTGGCGACTGGTGCGATGCTTGTTGTGGTGACGGGCATCTTCTTCTTGTAAACGCCCTGAGTCGGGAAGGCTAAATTTACAAATACCCATCGTTCCGGCGGTCGCATAGATCGGACCTTTGTAACCCTCTCGAACTAGCTTAGGGAGTAAGCCGATGTGATCGACATGAGCGTGGGTAACGATGACCGCATCCAGCTCAGTAGGATCGAAGGTGAACGGTTCCCAGTTAAAGGCGCGAGTCTCCCTGGCACCTTGGAAAAGACCGCAATCAATGAGGATTTTCTTCCCATTGACTTCGAGTAGGTGCTTACTTCCGGTTACGGTTTCTGCCGCTCCATGAAAGCTGATTGATGCGTTCATGGAGCTATTTTAGACACATTTCCCGTGCGGGGGTTTTACTCGTTGTTTCGGCCAAAGTTTGCGACCACGATTTCGAAATCTCCTGGTCCGACTTCACCATCACCATCCACATCTCCAGATGGACCCGCGGTCCCGAAGTTTGAAACAACAACCTCAAAGTCGCCCGGTCCAACTTCGCCGTCGTTATCAATGTCGCCATTGACCATAACAACAGCCTGCCCTGTAGCGAACTTGTTCGTGAGAGCGGGTTGGCTTTGTGATGGGTAAACCCGGCGAAGGAAAGTTCCAAAGTCGAGACGCATTCGGTAGCTGTTCGGCAGAAGAACTGGAGCGTCGACCGTGAATGCTCCGGTCGTTGGATTCACGGTGGCATTGAAATTTCCACCCGGGACGACTGCTCCTGCTGCTGTGAGGAAAGTCACTGGAATCGAGGTGGGGTACGAGCCGACGTAGCCAGGACTTGAGAGCGTTCCGGATATTTCTCCAGCCTTCACATCGCCCGTGATTGCAAGTGCGTAGCCTTGCTTGCCGTTAGAGGAAACAACATTTGCTCCCGTCACGGTTACGGTGTAAATCCCAGTTGCTGGAGTAAGTCGATGCACCTGCTCTGTTGAGTTGAGCACATCGGCGGAGCCTCCTGTTGTGCTGTCGCCATTGGTGATCACGTTGCCAAGGAACGTTGATGCGCCACTTTGTACGGAGAGGTTGAGGTTATTCACCACTGGAGTCGCCGTCGCCCCGGAAGGCGGGAAGTCTGTGTAGACCATTGTTACACGGAGTGGCTTTGAATTTGAGTTCACCTTGAACTGGTAGGTGGCAGATTGACTGTTAGATAGACCGTTTGCGTTGAAGACATCTTGGACTAAAAGTCGCTTTGAGCTTGCGCCAAGGTACAGTGCGTCCGTAATGGCGATTCGACCCCATCCCTCCCCATCGCTCGGGAAACCTGCCACTCCAGTCATGTCCCTGGTGCCATTACTTAGGATCGCCCGAAGCAGCGCTCCAGAAGGTTCCAAGGTTGCCGCCGGTAGAGCAGTTCCGGTTTGGATGCGACCTTCACGTAGGTACTGTCGGACTAGAATGGAAGTCCCAACTGCGGACGGGCAAGCCATCGAGTTTCCGCTTAAAGTCGCCGTTGCAGTCGTGGTGCCTGTCCCTGCCGATGTGATGAATTGTCCTGGAGTAATCACGTCCGGTTTTCTGCGACCGTCGGCAGTTGGTCCGGTGCCGCCGGAAAATCTGTTCTCCTGATTCGGAGTGTCGCTCGATGAACTTACGGCGAGGACGCTCTTGGCGTTTTCAGGAATCCGGAGTCCTGAGGCGTTTGTACTCGCAAAGCCAATCACGACAGTTTCTTTATCCCAAGAGTACTGGTCAATCGCGCGTGAGAAAAGTGTGTAGGAGAACGATCCATCATCGCCCCATGAGTTTGAAAAGTCCCTCGCACCGAAATTGTAAAGCGTGTCAAATTTTGGAGGCAGAGCCGTTGGTGCACTGGAGATCGAGGGGTAGGCCCCCATTGCAATCTTTGCACTGAAAGCAACACCACGGCGATCATTCATCGCACCGGCGTCTCCGGCCAATGTCCCTGCCGTGTGGGTTCCGTGGGAGTCGGTTCCCCCGGCGTCTCGATAGACAACTTTCCGGTGGGTTGGACCAATGGCGACCGTGTCGGAGAAGCTGGTGTGATCGGACTTCAGCAAACCATCTGTGATTCCAGCGACCATATTTTGCCCGGTGATGCCGGCTGTGTAGAGTGGAGTACTGTCCAAAGTATTGGTCTGAACGATCCATCGGACGGTGTTATTACGTTGCCGACCTTCGCCAGACTCCTCAATCATCACAATGAATGGATTGATTGCAAGTGCCTGGATCAATTCTGGATCGCCGATAACGCTCACCACTGGGTTTGGTCCCATCATTGTGGAAGCAAGCACTTCCACACCTGTGTTCTGCAACATCACCTCGGCGAAGAACAAATCGGAGTCGGCAGAAAACAGAATATCCGCTCGCCGAAGGCCTTGAGCGACCTCCTGTTGCCGCTGCGGCCACTGGAAGGTCCGGGTTCCGAATTCTGATGAAACCTTCATCTCAGAAGCGTAAGGCATCGTTGCGAGAACGCTAGAGAGGCTTTCGAGTTGACTTGGCTCTGCTCGCACTAGGAGCGCATCGGTTGGAAGGTACTCAAGTTCTGCGATGCCGCGTCCGGAGAGCTCCTCGCGCAGGTTCCAAATTTCGCCTGGCCTCGCTTGAACCACGATGAGTTGCATTTCATTCGTCGCCCGAGAGGATTTGTACGTGACGGGGTCAAAGGTGCCGCTCTTCAGATAAACCGGCGCAGCGCAGGCGAATGACGAAAAAGCCATTACCCCTGCCAAAACAGAAATTCGAGAAAATATTGCGCACATAATATGTAAACCTTAGACCGCAAAGATCGGACCAATGATCGAAAGTATTTTCTTCAGGATACGAGATTTTTCAATTCTGTGGTAGCCCACGCCAAAATTTCATCTCCTGAGTCTGCCTTCGTGAAGATCCTTGGTTCTCCAAAGTGCGCGGTGACCCAACGCAGTGCTGGTCTAGGGATGCTAAGCCCGTACGGCATGATCCGGTGGGTATTTTTTAGCCCGCAGCACATCACGGGGACGCCTGCCATCCGGGCAATCAGGCTCACGCCAGGAAGTAGAGGCTGAAGCTTTCCGTCTTCGCTGAGTTTTCCTTCTGGAAAAATGCAAACTACGTGTCCACTTTTGAGCAAATCAACCGCTGTTTTGATGGCCGCCTTATCAGGTTCACCACGTTTGACAGGAAATGCCCGAAAGTAGCGGATCATTGGCCCTAATACTTTGATTTCGAACAGCTCCGATTTGGACATAAAGTAGATCGGTCGAGGCGAAAAGCAATGAACGATAATCGGATCAATATCACTAAGGTGGTTCGCGAAGAGCAACACCCCGCCCCTCCGTGGCATCGCTTTCGAGCCGATGCCACGACACGGGCCAAAGATCAAAAGGATGAGATAAACCAGAAACCGAAGAGGTGGGTAAATCCAATAAAAACTCTTCGGTCGTTGGTTTAGCTCGTCAAAGGTCACGCTGGTTCTCCAGATTCTTTATCGCAACATTCAAAGCGGCTGGATACGCTTGATGCTCCAGACTCAGAACGCGAGCAGCAAGTTCCTCGGCAGTATCGCCTTGCAAGACCGGGCATCGTAGCTGGAGGATAATCGCGCCCTCGTCGTATTGATCAGAAACGTAGTGGACCGTACAACCCGATTCGGTCTCACCCGATTCGATAACGGCCTGATGAACGTGCATCCCGTACATTCCCTTCCCACCGAATTTGGGCAGGAGAGCGGGGTGGATGTTCAAGACTCGATTGGGGAATTTGGAAAGGATTTCGGCTGGAAAAAGCGACATAAATCCGGCCAGGCAAATGAAATCGATGCTCTCGAACGTCTCATCAAGTTGGTCTAAAGTCTCAAAAACTTGGGTTGGCACTTCTAAGTCGGTTGCAGTTTGTAACCCAGGAGCGACCTTAGATGGGCTGACGACCATCACCGGCTCGGCCGCTACTTGTCCATTCTGCATCGCGCGTACTAATGCCGCCATGTTTGACCCCCGACCACGTTTCCCGATGACGATGGCGACGCGTGGCTTCATTGCCCCTTATTTTGGCTGGGATTTGATCAATTTTGTGGAAACTGGCATAAGATATGAAGAGATGATGTTCATGAATGCGATCGCCATTCTTTTAGTCGCTCAAGTTTCCGAGGCAACTATTGCTCCAGATTTAACTTACAACATCATTGAAATCAAGCAAAAGGCTCAGTTTGCTGGCCAACTTGGGCAACGCGTCCAAGAGTCCATGGTCATCGAGAATGGGAGCCAACGCTATGTGGTGCAGATTGATGGCAAGTACCACACGGCAATCGCAGGAAAAGCTCTCATGGTCAAGGTCGGTGACAAGATCACGTTCGCAAGAACCAGCAATCCAATGAACGGAAAAGTACGACGCGAAGACATTCGGAAAGTAAAGTAAGAACTTTCATCATAGGGCTCCGGTTTTAGGCGGCGCGGAGTCCAAAAACAAAGCTCACTTGGTCAATGAAGACCAAGTGAGCTTCGTCTTTCTGAGATGACCTCCTTAGAAGCGGAATCCGTAACCAGCAAAGTAGAAGTGCTGCCAGCCGTTTTCCTTCGCGTTCGGTAGACCAAGAGCAAATTGCACGTTGAATCCCGAACCAAGATCTCGGGATAAGGCGAGCCACGTGTATCCGTCCTTGCCAGAGATGTGATCGGCTTGTCCAGTTGCAAATTTGAGATCAGCGTCAATTCCAAAGATGCCTGCTCCGACGTTACCGAGTCGCGCCGCACCAGCGTGGAATCTTACCGAACCGAGATCATATCGTCCTACCACGTATCGATCTTGGTCCTTCCCGCGGACATTCATGACTCCGACCGCCAGCGCGGTGTTCGGAGCCCAGCTCGGACTGTCCCAGAGCGAGTACTTAAGAGAAAAAGTTTGATATCCCAAGTAGTCCGTGCTACCACCGATCTCGAATCGGTCAAATCCTCCAATAGTGAACGAAGCCGAGTGAGCGAACTTCTTGTCCACACTCGGTTGAAAACCTGTGATCGTATGCCCAATCGCGACTTCTCGATGCCCCAGCGTATCGGCAATTGGAATACTCACTAACATCGTCGGACTAGCCTGCGAGGCAGACATCAGACCTACGGTACCCACAATAACCCCGTAACGAATCCCCTCCACAATACAGGGAAAGTTCCACGGTCAGTGAAATTTCTAGGTAAGTACTTTTACGAGTAAACAGATCATCCACCCAGCGGAAGCCACCACATCATTGTAAAGTGGCACGCCGAACCAGCGAGTACAAAAAGGTGCCAAATTTCGTGATTACTGAACTTGCCAGGCCACAAAAGCGGCTTCTTGGACGAGTAGAAAAACACGCCGATTGTGTAAGCAAGACCACCCGCTATCATCCACGCCAACACGGTTGGGTTCGAGTATTTCAGGATCAAAGGAGTCAGCGGGAGCGCCATCCAGCCCATGGTCAAATACATCGTGAGTCGGACCCAGGTCGGTGGCTTACCTTTGAGCATGTTATAGAGCAGACCGGCAATCGCGAGACCCCACTGGGTGCCAAGCACGATCCACTTGGTCGGGGCATCAAGCGTCAGGAGGCAAAGGGGTGTATAGCTCGCTGCGATCATAACGAAGATCGCCGAGTGATCCATCCTCTGTAACCAACTTTTGGAGGTCGATGCCCAGTGATACGCCGTACTTCCGCTGTAGAGAAAGATCGCCCCCGCACCAAAGATTGCGAAAGCGACAACAGCCAATGTGTTTTGCCGAGCCATCACACAAAGGACGATCGTTGCGATCGCTGCCAAAATTCCTCCCGTGAGGTGGCTGTATGTGTTAAAGGGCTCTCGAACTCGCACGCCTCATTCTACTCCTGATAACCTGATGTGCGGGCAGTTTTTTGTTAAATTCTGGTACCGAATCAAGCTTTCCAAGCATCTAGGAAAGTCTCTCTCGCCTCGCGCACTCTAGCCTCGCAATCTGCTCCCGTGGCATTGATGTGTCCCATCTTTCGTCCGGGTTTAGCTTCGGCCTTGCCATACCAATGGAATCTAGCACCGGGGTCTTTGACCATCATCTTGACGGCAGCGGGTCGCCAATCTCCGGCGCCCTCAATTCCCAAAACGTTCGCCATCGCCGTCGGAATGCCATCCATCGGGGCTGGAGGTAGCCCTAGCACTGCTCGAATATGCTGATCAAACTGGGAAGGTCCACCCCAATCCAAACTGTAGTGCCCCGAATTGTGGGGACGCGGCGCGATCTCGTTGATCAAAAATTTTCCGTCATTGGTTTCGAATAGCTCAACCCCAAAGACGCCGAATCCACCGACAGCTTCGACGGCCTGGATTGCAATCGTGCTGGCATCCACATCAGCAGGTTTGACAATGTCGCAGACATGATTGGTCTGGATTGTCTCCATCGTTGGGAAGCAAGCAGTTCCGCCTTTCGACCGGACCACCATCACCGCAAGTTCCCGCTTGAATGGCACATATTCCTCCGCAAGCCATTCACCGCCACTTTGCCACAAATGCGTGTGTTGATCAAATTCTTCGGGAGTTCGGGCATATCGGGTGCCCTTGCCGTCATAGCCACCGAACCTTGCCTTAAGCACCATCGGGATGCCGATTTTTGCCAGCGCGAGCGATCCATCTTGATCAAGCGCAACAGCCTTTGGAGAAGGAACTCCGGCTTTCAGGAGAGCCTCGCGTTGGGTCAGTTTGTCTTGGATCGTTGCCAGAGTTTCGAGTCCGGGGGTGATGGATTCGGGTTGCCGACCGGTTTTCTTGATCGCCTCGGCAATCGCCTTGGCAGGGACGAATTCGTTTTCTAGCGTGATGTAATCACACTGCGCAAATATTGCAGATAGTGCCTCTGGATCGTCCAGATTGCCTTTTACTGCCGGAGAGATTTGACTGGCTGGTGTGATCTCGCCGGGATCGAGGCTTAGGCACCTAAAGCCCATCCGCTGTGCCGCCTGAATGCTCATCCTTGCGAGCTGTCCGCCACCTAAAAATCCGAGTTCAAAATCCGCCATCGTGCCTCACCCTATTGTGCCAGAACTTGACCAGCGGTTTTGAAGTGCATCTTGGCGACGTTAGCCAATTTATCCGCGCCATGAGTTTGTACAAATCGCTTTCCAGGGTCGATCACATTGGTCGCCCCCTTTGGAAGATCCATTTTGTACTCCTCGCCAAGTTGCTTGAGCTTCTTTAAGAATCCCGCTCTGGCAAGAATCGAAGCGGCTGCCACGGCGATATCGCTCTCCGCCCGAACCATGGATTTCAGCTCGACATTCACCCCCTTTAGTTTGAGCTTACGAATCAATCCGGCTGGATTCGCGAATTGGTCGCTGATCGCAAGGTCGCAAGGCCGCTGCTTCAAAACTTCTTCAATCACCTTCGCATGACCCCACTCCAGAAGCCGATTTAGGTTCTTGATTTCGGCATAAAGCTCGTTGTAGCGGGTCGGCATGATCACCAAGACGGTGTTCGGACAGTACTTTTGAATCTGCGCGGCGAGTTGGAGTGCTTTGGCATCGGTGAGCTTTTTGCTATCCATCACGCCTTCAAGTTCAGCAAGATGCTCTGGTCCGACGAAGCAAGCCGCCACGACCAGAGGTCCAAAAAAGTCGCCCTTGCCGCTCTCGTCCACACCAATATGCCCTGAATCCATTCCCATCATGGTATTTCTTCTGGCCTTAATCGTGCCTCCCGGTAGTTTCAGTAGATTTCCGCGCCAATGGTCCCAATGACACAATAATATTCTGCATTTTCTCACTATTTTAGACTATAATTGTAAGGATGGCACTCGACTCAATTGATTATCGCATCTTGGACATCCTTCAATCGGATGGAAAAATCACGAATGCCGAACTGGCATCGCGGGTTGGCCTGACTCCGGCTCCGACTTTGGCGCGGGTGAGCAAGCTGGAATCCATGGGTCTGATCTTAGGTTATGCGGCAGAACTCAATCGTGAGATGCTTGGGTACTCGGTCATTGCATTTGTCGCCGTGATCATGAAAGAGCACGGAGGTCCGGCAACGGCGAAATTCTTGGAGCGGGTCGCCGAGCTACCCGAGGTTCTGGAATGTCATCACATCGCGGGCGAAGAAGACTATCTTCTCAAGGTCGTCGCGTCAAGTCCGCGGAGCTATGAACAATTTTTACTCGAAAAACTGATCCTTATGGATTCGGTTCAGCGCGTCAAGACGAGCTTTGTTTTGAGCTCGCCAAAGATGACCAACCGCATCCCCGTCCAATTCCCACAGGAGGCAACATGATGGGTCCCACAGATTTCGGCATTCTCGCATTTTCTTCGATTTTCGCGATGGTAGATCCGCTAGCTGCGGCGCCAATCTTTGTGAACATGACACGAAATGTCCCCGAAGAGCGGCGTCGTTTGGCGATCCGGTCCATCTTTGCAGCGGGGATTGCGATGATCATCTTCGCCACGATCGGGGCTGCATTGTTTAAGATTCTTGGCATCACCGTCGAGGCCTTCCAAATTGTGGGTGGGCTGCTATTCTTGCTGACCAGCTTGCGGGCTTTGCAAGGGCTCGAGGTCGAAGAAAAGGTTGAGAGCGATGGGCACGATATCGCAGTGGTACCGCTCGGAATTCCGGTGATCGCCGGCGCGGGTGTGCTAAGTACGGTGATGGTGCTTTCGGGCCAAGCAAGGCAACCGGGTCACCAAGTCGCGCTGTTTTTGGCGATGGTCCTCGCGCTCGGACTGACTTTGCTGATCCTGTTCGCCGCCCCAAGGATTATCCGATTCATGGGGAAGTCGGGGCAGCATGTGATGAGCAAGCTCGTCCACCTCCTCACCGCCATCATCGGGATGCAGTTCATCCTGAATGGCACCAGCAAGGTCATCACCACGATTCTTCAGTCGCGGTGAGAGCACTCATTTCCCGATTGATACCTCCGTCCGGTTGGCCGGGGCTAAACATTATGGAAGTGTCCATGGGTGGCATGGCCAGCTAGGCTCGTTTTCTACTTTATCTTGTCCGCAGTCAGATCAAGCGTAGATGACCATGTTCTCGTAGTTTGTACACACTAATCGGAATCTTTGACTTTGCTTATCGAAATTGTCTAGGCTATAGATAATGAGGTGGCACTGGGTACGAGAAGCACGGTCATCGGGGCTGAAAGAGGCCGAGGTTTTTGAAAGTCCCAAATCAGCCCCCCTGGCCGTGGCACCCGATCTTTAACTACACTCCCCGGCCACTCGCCCGACGGCTTTAACCGTAACTCCTCGTCTTTCGAATTTGAATATCGTTAGTAGCCCCATTATTGAGATTTAAGGTTCACTATTTTTATGCAAGATTTATTTAGGCAAAAACACTTGATTGGCAAGGTGAGTGGGTATGCATATCCGAAGGCCGAAGGAAAGACAAATCTGGAGTCAATAGGATTTTTCCTATTCCTCGAGAAATCAGAGATCGAATGTCTGTTATGGGATCATCAAATTCGAGAACTTTCGACTTGGACGTTTAGTCACAAAGAGAGAAATGAGGAAACTCCTGCTGTAATTGAATTAAATTATAAGGAAATCTTCGGCAGTTCTTCATTGATTATTGCTCGTATTTTCTCTGTATATCCCGACTTCGAATACATTCTTTTAATTGAATCTATTGGCATCGGCTTTTCAACTGCACTTTTCTCCGTTACGATTTCTGAGGAGTCAATGTTGGCGTTTGTTGAACACTTAGAGTTGTTCCTAAAAGAATCTTGAACCGGACGGGTGGTCTGGGTATTTAAATATAAAAAGTGAGGGGTGCCACGGTCCGATAGGCTCGTTTATCGCCTGATTGTCGACGAGGTGAGGCTAAGCCTCTGCCTCGCTCATCGCGTCTACAATGAAACCGCACCACTAATGCGCGATGACGACTTCGCCGTCAGACTCACCTTCCGGCATCTTCACGAAGAGTGCCAGCGCAGCGGGGATGAGCATGATGACTCCTGCCGCGATATAGGGCCACTTGGAACTTCCTTCAAAGAGCGAGCTCCCGACGATAGGCCCGATCACTCGTGCTACCGCCCCGAGAGATTGCATGATCCCAAAAATCCCACCGCGAGCTTCGGGCGGGGCGAGCCGGGAAATGAGGCTGCTGGTACTGGGCCCAGCGACTCCGGTTCCAATTCCGAGCACGAGCGCACTCAGAAGCATCGGCACCCATGGCGGGCAGTAGGCGATCGAGATCAGTGCTGGGACTTGCAACAGATATCCAAACCGCATGAGGTTGGCTTCGCCAAACTTCGGCGCGACGATCCGGATGAGATAGCCCTGCATGAATGCCCCCACGATCCCAACCCAAACCAACACATAGGCCCCCTCGCGCTCGGTCATCGAAAAGTCCTTTGAGACCATGCGGAAGAACGTGCTTTCGAGGTTCGAGAATGCAAATCCAGCGACGAGGAACAAAACCAAAAGAATGCGGAGTTCCGGATACCGAAAAGCGTTCCGCACGTTCAGCCAGTTTTCTTGAAGTGGGTTAAGCCCGGGAACGTGCTTGGGAATCTCGCGCTCGGGTTCCGGAAGAAACTTGATCAGGAACAGCAGATTTACAATCGTCATGAACGCGGCAACAGCGCCCAGAATCACGGGTCCGCCATTGTTCATCTCAACGAGAATTGCCCCGATCGGGGGTCCAAAAATAAACCCAAGTCCAAATGCGGCACCAACGATCCCCATCCCTTTGGCGCGGTTTTCGGGAGTCGTGACATCAGCGACATAAGCAAAAGCAACGCCAATATTCGCGCCGCCAATTCCACCTAAGATCCGCGACAAAAGGAAAATCGCCCAGTGTCCCGCGAAGATGTAAACAATGAAGCTGAAAAGCGAAAGGATCGTTGAGATTATTAGAACGGGACGACGACCTTTGTAGTCGCTGATCCGGCCTAGGAACGGGGCCGTAAGGAGTTGAGCGATGCTGTACGCCGCCATCACCAGCCCAAGATGCCAGCCCTTGAGCCCAAGCGATTCGCCTCGGAGTTGCAGATCCGGAATCGCCATCCCAAACGCCATCATGTCCAGAAACACGGTGAGAAAAATCGCGATGAGTGGACTAGGCTTGTTGGGCATGGGGAATTCGTAAGTTTAGCTGGAATTTTGAACCAAGAATTCCTATTCTCACCAAAAAATATGTAGAATAGGGAAGCCACATGGTTCACCGTATCCTTTCGCTTGCAGTGTCGCTCGCGGTTTCCCTTTCGTTGATGACAGGAATCGCCCGCGCCCAAGAAAATCCGGCTCCTAAAAAGTCCGAGATTATCTTCTGGGGGCAGAGCTTTGGTCCGGACACCAAGGGATTCGAAACCACGATCAACGAGTTCGAAAAGCGGTGGCCGCAGTACAAAGTGCGCGTGCTTAGCATGGGTGCGGGAGCGATGAACCCGCAAAAACTCATGACCGCCATCGTCGGTCAGGTCCCACCCGATGTGATCTTGCAAGACCGGTTCACGATCTCCGACTGGGCGAACCGAGGAGCATTTCTTCCTCTCAACGACTTGCTCGATCGCGACAAGGGCAAGGATCCTTTCACTCCGAATCTCGAAAAATTTGTTCCCGCCGCAGTGCAGGAAGCGACCTATGATGAAAAGCTGTACGCGATCCCATTCGGATCGGATACGCGGGTGCTGTATTACAACCGTAAGCTGTTTCGGGAGAAGGCCAACGAACTCCGAGCCGCTGGTCTTGATCCGGACCGTGCTCCTCGGACATGGTCAGAGGCACTTGCCTACGGCAAAATCCTAACTAAATTCTCGAAAGATGGACGCCTCGAGCGCGCTGGATTTATTCCCAACTATGGGAACTCCTGGCTGTACCTTTACGCGTTCCAAAACGAAGCCAAGTTCATTTCGCCCGACGGTCGCACCTGCACCTTGGCTTCTCCCGAGGCGATCGAAGCCCTTGAGTTTATGGTGAAGGGCTACAAGCAACTGGGCGGATTTGAGAATGCCCAGAAGTTCCAGTCAAGCTTCAAGGGCAACGAGCAAGACCCGTTCTATACCGAGCAGGTCGCGATGAAGATTGATGGCGACTGGATCATGCCGAACTTCCTGCGGTACGCGCCGAACTTGGATTTTGGTGTCGCTCCTCCGCCGGTGCCGGATGATCGCTTCTATCAACGCGGTCGGTTCAAGAACGAAAAAGACCAGTTTGTGACCTGGGTTGGAGGCTTTAGCTGGGCGATCCCGCGTGGTGCTCGAAACACCGAAGGAGCCTGGCAACTCATCAAGTGGCTTCAGAGTACCGAGTGCCGGGTCATGGAAAACGTCGCTCAGGCGGACTGGGAAAAGCGGAAAGGACGGGAATTTGTTCCCCGGATCATGGCAAACATGGAGGCGAACGAGGAGATGTTCAAAATCCTCAAGCCCGAAAACAAGAACGTTGCCGCCGCCCTGCGCATGCACATTGACGTTGCCGAAGTCGCCAGAATCCGTCCGGTAACCTTCGTAGGGCAGATCTTGTGGAACGAGCACGTCCGGGCGGTGGACCAAGCTGGGTTGGGAATTGTTTCTCCAAAGGAAGCTCTTGAAGAAGGCGCAAGACGAGTTCAGATGGAACTCGACGCAGAATACAACAAAGAAAAGTTCGGCATCGTGGACCTGAACCTTATGAACTCTTTGATCATCGGCGCAATCATTGCGCTCATCATCGGTTGGTTCATCTGGATCAAGCGCCACAAAATGGGAGCGTTGGAACGGCAGGAAACCAAATGGGGTTATATCTTCCTCTCGCCCTGGCTGATCGGCTTTTTCGTGTTTACGATCGGGCCGATGATCGCTTCGCTCTTCTTTAGTTTCACGCAATACAACGTTCTGACTCCGCCAAGGTTCGTGGGTCTGATGAACTATCAGGAGCTTTACACCGTTGATAGCGAGCGGATCACGAAGGCCTTTGGCAATGTGATGTATCTCGCCGGGATTGGTGTTCCGCTGGGGATCATCACCGGGATTGCTGTGGCAATGTTGCTGAATACCGGAGTGAAAGGACTACGAGCCTATCGAACGGTGTACTACCTTCCCGCAATCGTGCCGGGAATGGCGAGCACGATTTTGTGGCTTTACATCTTGAGTGCCGACCCGAACCGGGGATTGATTGCCAGCTTCTGGTTGCAGCATCTGACGCCGGCCTTTGGAGTCCAACCGCCGGGTTGGACGAGCGTCGAGAGCTGGGCTAAGCCAGCCCTGATCGTGATGGGTCTTTGGGGCGCCGGGAGCGGAATGATTTTCTGGCTCGCCGCGCTTAAGGGGATCTCCGGAACGCTCTACGAAGCCGCCGGGATTGACGGTGCGACGCCGTGGCAGCAGTTCCGATCTATCACCCTGCCGATGCTGGGGAGCTACATTTTCTTCAGCATGATCATGGGCTTTATTGGGGCGATGAACACCTTTGACCAGGTTTACATCATTAGCAACGGCCAAGGGGCAGGACCGAACGACACTATGCTGACTCCGGTTTACTATCTGTTCAACCAGGGCTTCACCTTCTTCCGGATGGGTTATGCTAGCGCCCTCGCCTGGCTGATCTTCGCGGTGATTTTGGTCGTGAGTTTGATCCAGCTGAAGGTTGGCAAAAAGGTCGTATATAGCGAGGTGAGCAAGTGAGCCAGGACATTCTTTTTACAATAGCGACATTTGCCTTTTGGCTCGGACTAGGTGCTGCTCTCCGTGCGGTGTTCCTCGGATGCCGGGCGAGCACGATCGAAAATGCCGACCTGAAAGCTAAGACCATGAATGGTTTACTCAAGGCGGTCGTGGTCGCGAATCTATCGCTCATCGGATATCTTATTCTGCCGAAGGAAGTCGGGCGAGAAATTCCGGGCGAGGGTCTGATGATCCCAATGGTGTGGTTCTATTCGCACTTTTGGGGTTGGATGGTGGTTTTCGGAATCATTTACTTGATTACGAATATCATCCAGAGCTATCTTGGCATTACGCAGGAGGAAAAGACAAAGCGTGTGCAAATGGCGGCGATCTCAGGCGTGATCGCGATCGTGGGTTACCTGTTGTTCAAGCAGTTTGGTAGCGTGGCATTTATCTTCCGTGGGGCATTCAATGCCCCAGTGATTAATTTTGTGGTCACGCTTCTGGTGATTGCTGCCATTGTCGCCTACTCGGGCCTTACCGCTCGCAAAAAGACCATGCGTAACCGAAACAAAACGCTTGGAATCCATGCCGTGTTGTTGGTGGGTTGTGTGATTTTTGGCTTGCCATTTGCTTGGCTGATGAGCAGTTCGCTGAAAGAAGACAAGGACGTCACCGGGCAGGTGACATGGATCCCACGACGCACGGAGAAAGTGGCATTCTCGGATCCAGATTCGCTCCAATATCGTGGGGAGTACGCTGGAAAGTCTGTTCTCGCCGCGAAGATCAAAGATGTAGAGGATGGCAAATGGCAGATGGACGTAATCGAGCCGATTTCGATCCGTGGCCGAACCTTTGAAGTTGATCCAAAGACCCTGAAAGAAGAACCCAAACTGGTTCCGATCGTGTTCCAAAAGTCCGATCCGAAGATCCGTGGCTTCGTGATGAAGGTGCAGGAAGATGGAAATTCGAAGTTCCAGATTCTCGAACCCGCAGACCAAAAAGGTCATATCAAACTGGTTCCAAAGGATGATCTAGAAGAAAGCCGCCCGGCCGGAGCGAACTGGAACAATTATCCCGCTGCCCTGGAGTACCTGCCGCAGGAGACTTCTTATGGTCTCGTGTATCTCAAGAACACGGTCATTCTGGTCGTGCTTGGGGTGATCGGAACCGTACTCAGTTGCGCGGTGGTTTCCTATGCGTTTAGCCGACTTTCGTTCCCGGGCAAGGAGACGCTTTTCAAGGTCCTACTGAGTACGATGATGCTCCCTGGAGCCGTCACTATGCTGCCCCAGTTCTTGATCTTCACGCGACTTGGCTGGATTGATACGTTATTGCCGCTGTGGGTTCCGACCTTCTTTGCTGGAGCGTTTAATGTGTTCATGATGCGTCAGTTCTTTGATCAGATTCCGATTGAGCTGGAAGACGCAGCGAAGATCGACGGTTGCACCTACCTCACCACGTTCTGGCAGGTCATGATGCCGCAGGTCAAGCCGGCGCTCGCGGTTGTCGCGATCTGGACGTTCATGGGGACTTGGAACAACTTCATGGGACCGCTGATCTACATCAATTCGCCCGAAAAGATGCCGATTGCTTATGCGCTTCAGCTCTTTAGTGGAGAGCGGGGCGGGGAGCCAGCGCTCTTGATGGCGTTTGCAGCACTCACGATGCTGCCGGTTTTGGCGATCTTCTTCTTCGCACAGAAGTACTTCATCGAAGGAGTTTCGATGAGCGGACTCGGAGGGCGATAAGGCTGAGTAGGGAGGTCAATGTGATACGCTTATTGACCTCCGTTCTTATATCAGGTCTGCAAGTGGGATGTTCGTCCGTGAGCTACGAAAAGCTAAAAGTAAAAGAGTCCACTGTCCTTCCCCAATCAATTGCGGAGACGAAGTGGCCCTGGAAGAACGCTCAGAAAGAGACGCCGTTAAACGGAGTGACTCGGATCTGGCTTGATCAAGCCGAAGACGGGTCAAGCGTAGACCTATACACTTTTGACTTCCAGGCGAATCCAAACTTGTCGTTTGGAATGTACGACCAGGACGAGGATGACGCGGTTCCGTTTGACAATAAAGCGGACTTCTTTGATCGCAACGCGGCCGATATCGCGCGGCACATCACCGATCAAAAGCGCGGCAAAGTGGTCGCGCTCTGGAATGGATTGTTCCATGGCTACGATCGGCTAGCCAAAGATAAACCAAGAGAGGGCTGGGGAACCCACATTGGTCCAAACGTGATCAATGACCGAGCAAGGTTCAATTTCGGTTCTTATCGCTGGGCCTTTGGCGTGAAAAACACGAGACTAGGGCAACGGTTTGTCGTTTTGAACCAACCAACGATGATGGAGATGGAGTCCCAAATGACGTTCGGGGCAATTGGAGCACAGTGTCTCATTCGGAAAGGTAAGCCCTTAAAACTGGCTTCAAGCGGGAAAACGCCGAACTTTGATGAGGCGGGCGAGATAATGGGTGTGGACGACTGGAAGACATCCCGGACAAGCATGGCTTGGTCGAATGATCATCGCTACCTGCACCTGTTAATCGTGAACGAACCCGACAACGAGCCCATGAGCAGACGTGCCGCAAGGCTAGGGCCGGAGCCAAGCGATGGGGGCTGGCGTCTTGGCGACCTACAACGATTTTGGGTTAGCTTTGGGGCAGAGAATGCGATCAATAGCGATGGCGGCTTCGTTACTCAACTCGTTCACCTTCGACCCGATGCGAGTTACTCATTCCTGCCGCCTCGCTGGACATCGGTAAATCAACGCGTGACCCTTGGACCAAAATTCACCAGGGGACCCAAGGGCGGTGGAACGCTGATGTCTTTCTACATCGTTGAGAAAACCCGATAACCGTTACTGCGCGACCAAAAGCGTCTGGCCGAAGTCGCGCAGAATTTTCTCCATCTGCTCAACTGTATCGCAGGAAGTCAGTTGATTTCGAATCTGTGATGCCCCGACTTCGCCCTTAATGTACATCGGAATTTGGCCACGGAGGTGCCGGACTGCTCGCGTTTGGGCCTCAACAAACTCGCGTTCGGGAACCGCAAGTGCCTCTTCCCATTCATCCAGGCCGAGTTCGTAGGCGACCATCAGCCGGAGATGGCGCATGGCGACTGTCATGCGCTCTTCGTAGTTTGGAATCGGCGGAATTGGCTCGCCCATCATTCCGGCGCGAATCCTTGCGAGTGCCCAGGGGTTCGAGATCGCCGCACGTCCTACCATCACGCCATCGCATCCCGTGTCCGCCATCATCTTGATCGCGTCTTCGGGAGTTTTGACATCGCCATTGCCGATCAGGGGGATCGTGACCTGCTCACGAAGGTCTCCGATCAACTTCCAATCCGCCTCGCCATCCATGCCCTGCTTCGCAAACCTCGCATGAAGAGTCAGCATCTGAATCCCGGCATCCTGAAACCGACGGGCAAGCTCAGGAGCCGCAAAAAGGGAATAGTCCCATCCCGCGCGTACCTTGACGGTTACAGGAATGGAGACAGCTTTGACAACGCGCTTGACGATTTCCTCAGCAAGATCGGGGTCCTTCAGCAGTGCCGCTCCAGCCCCGGTTTTGCAAACCTTGGGGACCCAGCAGCCCATGTTGATATCCAAGATGTCGCAACCAGAATCCTCGCAGAATTTGGCGGTCTCCACCATGGTTTCGACCTCGCCACCAAAAATCTGGATCGAGAGGGGGCGTTCGTCGGGATGGATTTTGAGCTTTTTGAACGTCTTTTTTGCGCCGTAATGGATCGCCATCGCGCTCACGAATTCCGTGAACATCAGCCCGGGGTTCGCGATTTCTTTAATGATCCGGCGAAACGGCAAATTGCTCACGTCCTCCATGGGCGCAAGCAATAAGCGATTTTCGATTTCGACGGGGCCAACCTTGAATCCGGTCACCCCATGATTGTACTCGGGGTTATGGCGCGTTGAATACTTGTGCATTTGCTTGCACAGCAATCCGGGCACCCTGAGCAAAGCGCACCTGGCTTTGGGTCCAGAACGAAGAAGTTCCCGTGGTGGTCCGTGGGTTCGTGCCAGTCTGATAGATTATTAACCCAGGTTCATTGTTGGTATCCCCGTAGATATTGTTCGCCTGAAGATTTCGGTTTCGGAGTCGAATCGTGTACAACCGCACGCGCTCGTTTGCGCCCAAATTGCCGCAACGGGCTAAACCATCACCTTCGATCGGAGTCACCGAATTGACAAGAACTCCAAACGGCCTTGCGCCACCGGTCATGGTGTTATTTGTGCCGCTTGCGGGTGAATTTCCGCCCCGAGTCTTGTTACCCATCAACACAAAGTCTTTCGCACCGGGAGCATGAGAACGGCTGATGCGACCGGGTAAGAAGATTCGACCTTCCTCAATACTTGTGATTAACTTATCCAAAGGATTCGCGGTGAATGAATCGTTCCAAGCGCGGTCGTAGCCTATGAACGTCGGAAATTGGGTGAAATTCCATCGCGCCGAAGGGCCGTTTTGGAACCAGACCTGCAGAACGAAGTCACCATTACCGTAGCTTGGCACCGGGATTTGGAGAGTTCCAGTGATCTCTGTTCCAGCGGTTTCAACCGCTAATGTGTGCGGATTGTCACCGGCATGAGCAAAGTAATATCTTTGGCTGAATGCCGAAGTGGTGAGCGTAGCGATTCCGATAAGTAGTGCAAGTGCCTTCATGATTCCCGTTTTCCCACAGGAAAGATTCCACGGCGATCAGCGCAGACAAGGTAGTGGTTTTACGAGGATTCGAGAATTCTGCTTTGAACGGTGAGCGCTCGCGATAGACCCTTCACATCGTGAGTACGGATCCATGCGACGCCTTGCTGTGCGCCATAAAGTTCGGTTGCCAAGGTTCCTTCGAGGCGGTCAGATGGGTCGCAATCACCCAAAATTTTGACGAGATAGCTCTTGCGACTCACACCAAGCAAAACCGGGAATCCAGTCTGGACGAAGGTTTCCAGGTGCCGAATCAGGCTGAGATTGTGCTCCAAAGTCTTGCCAAACCCAATACCGGGATCGATCCATATATTCTCACGCGACACCCCACTTTTTTCGACTTGTTCGGCTTGACGTGTTAGAAACTCAAGCACCTCTAAGACCACATCGCCGTAAGCCGGATTCGCCTGCATCACCTTTGGCTTGCCTTGCATGTGCATGATGCAAACCGGACACTTGCGCTTTGTCACGAGGTCCATCATCTCTGGATCGCGCAGACCGTTCACGTCATTGACAAGGGCAGCCCCAGCTTCCAGGGCACTCGCCGCGACCTCGGGCTTGCTCGTATCGATGCTGAAAGGAATGCCGAGCGAAGCGAGTTTTTCACAGACCGGCATCACTCGAGCAAGTTCCTCATCCACAGAAACCGGGTCCGAACCTGGTCGTGTGGATTCACCGCCAATATCCACCATCGCCGCCCCATCGGCGATCCTTTGTTGGGCATGACTCACCGCCTGATCCACCAAAGTGAAGCGACCCCCGTCGCTAAAGCTGTCGGGGGTCACGTTCAAAATTCCCAGAATTTTGGGCATCATCGGAAGTTGGTGAATTCGATTGGAACCGGGAGGTCAAGGGCTTTCAGGAAAGCCATCGCCTTTTGCAAGTCATCCTTGCTCTTGCCGGAAACGCGCATTTCGTCACCCTGGATTTGTGCAGTGACCTTGAGTCCGCTGTCGCGAATTTGCTTACTGATGTCCTTGGCAACGCTCTGCTCAATGCCGTCCTTGAATTCGACCTTCTGCCGTACGGTCATGCCAGAGGCGGGTTCTTCCTTGCCGTACTCCAGTTGGCGGGCATCAACGCCTCGCTTCATCATTTTGCTGAACAAGATATCGCGGACCTGAGCCAGCTTGCCTTCGTCTCCACCAACGAGGATGATCTCTTCTTTTTCGAACTCGATTTCGGTATTGGTGCCCTTGAGATCAAAGCGGTTCATGAGCTCCTTTTGAGCCTGGTCAACGGCATTTTTGACTTCTTGCCGGTTAACCTTTGAAACAACGTCGAAAGAAAATGTTGACTGTGCCATAAAGTATTTTCATTTTACCGGGAAACGCGCTCAGGCTCCAAGGCGTTATCATGGTTCAAGAAATGTGGATTTGGATTTCGCTGATCGTTTTGATCCTCCTTACAGGCCTCTTTGCGATGGCGGAGATGTCTATTTTTTCAGCGCGGCGCGAGCGCATGAAGCAGGCCGATGAGATCGGCGATAAGCGTGGCAAGATCGTTCTTGGATTTTTGCAGCACCCGACCGAGGTCCTGACCGCGCTTCAACTTGGCACCACGATCTTCTCAATCACGCTCGGTGCGATCACGGATGCCCACTTCCGGGCGCCGCTCCAGGCTTGGTTCGAGTCTCAATCGGTGATCCCGGCGACGGCGGGTCAGCTGGCCTTTGCGACGGTCGTGTTCGTGACTTCGGTGGTAACGATCATTTTTGCAGGGGCGATCCCGAAGAAGATCGCCTGGATTCACGCGGACCAAGTTGCGATCAGTTCGGCGCCTTTGGTCAATCTGTGGCGGATCGCCACCGTCCCGGTGGTCTCGGTTCTGATTCGGTTCAGTGATTTTCTGTCGCACCTCATCGGGATTCGGACGCCGACTGATGACGATGTCACCGAAAAAGACCTCAAGGTGTTGGTCGAAACCGGGATCCTTGGTGGTCTCATTGATCACAAAGAATCTCAAATTATCCTGAATGCATTTGAGCTAAGCGACCGCTTCGTCCGTGAGATCATGACGCCCGCAGATCAGGTGGAGAGCATTGACTTAGATGCGCCTTGGGACGTCGTTGAGAAGCGGTTACGAGGCTGTCCCCGTTCCATTTTCTTGGCAACTCGTAAGGGAGAGGTCATGGGTTCGCTTAAGGCCCGCGATATGCTTTTGGCGCGCGAGAAGTTTGCGACGGCGTTGCACACTATTACAAACATCTCGCCCGACGCGACGCTGCTGGACCTTTTCAGGCTGTTCGAAGATCGCGACGTGCGGGTGGTGGTGGTGCGCGACGCCGGGGAGATGGTCGGACTGGTGACGCTTCACGATCTTGTCGCCGTCGTACTCGGGTCGCTACAAAACATCCGCGATGCCGGAGAGCAGACGCCTTAATTGGTTTAGCGCGCCGAATTCTGGGCGGCTTTTGTTAACTTACTAAAATTTTCCTTAACACTGTCATTTGGCGCGAAAAGTGTTGTATATATACAAGTATCCCAACGAGGATTCAAGTGCTTCTATGATGCTTGTCAAAAATAATCTCAAATCCACGCGCTCTGCGCTTTTTGTCTCTGTGGCCACTCTCTGCATAGGGGGGGGGCGCTTTACTGCCTAGTGGGGTCTTGGCGCAGGAGCCGATTGAGGAACCCGCTGAACTTGTAGCTTCAAATAAGCTTCCGCCGATTGATCTGCGAAATGGCGTAAGTATCTCTCACCTGTGGGGTGGGATGGAATACTGGCATTGCCAGACAATACCAAATACGATGAATCCGCGGTTTCCCTTTATTTACACCCCGCAAGGAATGGACAGCATGGTTGCTGATGCCACGCTTGAGTCCGTTGCGGAAAAATTCGGACACGTGCGCGTCTTTCTTGACCCGCTTGTGGCAGGATCGGTGAATGCGAGCGGTATATATGAGTACCCAAATTCTACAAATGTTAGTCCCGCGATGGACTCATTCCTCAACTTTGTAGACCGATGTAAGAAGCTCCACATTCCTGTGGTCGTAAACTTTTTCCCTTTCTGGATTTCCCAGCGGCACTTCGATTGGGTAGTGCTGGGGCAAACGGCTCCAGAGCCGTTCCCCCAAGTTAATAGTAAGGCCTATAAAATAGCAAGTCCGACTCCGGGCTACTTTAATACTCCTAGACCATATCTTGCCCCTTGGCGAAAACAGTACGCAATGTATGAAACAGCGACTCTTGACGCCCCTAATCATCCACTTGTGAAGACTTGGCGCGAGTTGACGAAGATCTTCAGCGACAGAGGATTTGGTCGTCAGGATGTGACTTTTTCCATCATGGGCGAGCCACAAGTGGGATTTAGTCAACCGCGGTATTTTTTGGCAGCAGACTGGCCAATGTACAGCAGTGAACAGACCAGACGAGATAAGTGGCGAGCAATTCAGTTGGAAGCAGTGAAAGCAATTCGGGCAAATGAAAACCCGCTGATGCGTTTTCGTGTCATGGTGACATCAAATGAATCTTTCCCGCACTCTTTTGTTCAGACGAATCCGGCTCCTTTACTTAACGAACCACCATACAATTCAAGTATGTTCCCAAAATATACGAGCCAGGAAGTAGTGGCAGCAGATGATCTAATCTATACTTTCCATTTGTACGCCCCGTACCGGTTCACACATCCACAGGATGCGGCGAACGAGGATCAGAAGAATTACTACAATCCTGCCTATGATTTGGGTGCCGCTTATCAGATCTACATTGAGCCAGAAACGAGCACAAGGAATGATTACTCAAAGCCACTTTCACCAGTGACAACATCCCCGCATGATGATGCGAACAGTGGCTACCATAGGTTAAGAATGAAGCAATATCTTGCGCTAATGAACCACTGGTCTGCTCTTGAATGGCCAGCGATTTGGCCCGCAGCAAAGCCTTACTCAAACGCAATAGTCATGGCAGAATTCGGTGCGTTTGAACAAAAGTTTACTTGTGATACGCCCGCAGAACCGGATCCTACCAGCGGTGAGATCCAGGTTGGAATTCAATGTCTCCATAGCCTTCCATATATGAACGCCGATAAACTAAAGATGCGGGCCAGATGGACCTACGATGCCCGTAAACTTGCTGAAAATCGTCGTTACGGGTGGACTTATTGGGATCTTTCCAGCGGATTCCGAGCTTTCGAGGGAAGCATGATTGTCGGTAATCCGACCGTGCCAGCCCCAACTGCGCCGACGGATTACTTACCAGGTTTCGAATCAGCCCTGTTTGGAACAAGACCATGAAAAAGATGTTTGTGCTCGTCATTCTTTGTGGGTTTAGCGCGTTTTCGTTTGCCGAATCTCTCAAGCTTGAGGTGGTCGGACCAGAGACTCTGGATATCGGTGGTATGAACGACCTCGGACAGGTCGCTGGTAACGGATATTTTGGTGGAGGATTCATATGGACTCCAGAAACAGGATTTCAAAGTATCCCCATGCCTTCTGGTACGCCTTACTTCGGTATGTTCATTGAGGACATCAACAATGCTGGCCAAGTCACTGGCAGCGTGGGATACAACCATACTCCGACTCTCCAAGGCAGGCACGCATTCATTGGCGGGATCGGCCATGAATTCCGGGTACTGCCAGACGAGTTCCCTGCGAACCTGGGTACTTCCACCGGGCATAGTATTAACAATCTTGGAGTCGTTGCAGGGGCATATTCTGCATCATATTTTGATGGTAGCATTGACTATCAGGGCACATCGGCCGTTTGGCAAGGTCCAAACTATCAAGCAGTAAAACCAATTAATTCAACAGGCTCCACACTCAATCTCATTGGAGAGAGTCTAATCAATGATCAAAATGTCGTCGTTGTCGGCGGGCGAATATGGAGGCCTGGAACTCCAGGATTCGCAACTCTTTCGTTAGCAGGTCTCACATTCAACGGGGGAGATTTTGGTGTCCTTACAAATTCGAATAGAGTATATGGCACCACTTACACCGTCGCATCGACCTGGAACTACTCCCTTCATGCTTGGGATGTTAGTGGAACAAGATTGTTCTCGAAGAATCTAGGACCGGTCGGATTTGCATATGTTGGAGGGGCTACCGATGGTGGCGATGCTGTTGGTTTTGCAACGTATGATGGTGGATCTGCCCTAGAAGCGAAAATTTGGAACCCCATCACTGGCGTAATCTCCGACGTGACTGATATGCTCGACGCTCAAGCTCTTAGCGAAGGGTATACGATCACGCAGATCTACGACATGAATAACAACGGTCAAATTCTGGGTAATGCCAAAAGGAACGGTGTTAACTGGACGGTGCGTCTCTCACCAGTTCCAGAACCTGCCACCATCCTCGCCCTCAGCGCGGGGTTGGCGGGGATTGTTGCTCGGCGACGCAAGGGTAAGGATTCTCCAGCGTCGTAGTAAAACTAACCAAATCCGATCTCCATTCGCGGGGGATTTGCCAAGAGACCTAGCCTTTTGAACCCAAAATCCGCCACAATGGAGAATCTGGAATGAAAAGTAAAGAAGGAACAGTTCTGGTGGCCATGTCGGGTGGGGTGGATTCTGCGGTTGTCGCGGGGCTCCTCAAGAAGCGTGGCTATGACGTCGTGGGGGTCACGATGCAAATTTGGCAGGAATCGCAACGCGATCCTCGTCATGCCGGATGTTGCTCGCTTGGTGCCGTCGAAGACGCCCGCCGCGTCGCGCGGATTTTGGACATTCCGTTCTATGTTTTGAACTACAAGGACCGGTTTAAGGACACGGTCATCAAGAACTTTGTCGAAGAATATGCCGCTGGACGAACCCCGAATCCTTGTGTGCAATGCAACAAGAAGGTCAAGTTTGAAACCCTTTTTGAAGCGATGAAGGAGATGGGCTGCACCAGCCTGGCAACCGGGCACTACGCACGGATTCGGCACGACAAGACCACCGACCGTTACCGCCTGATGCGAAGCCGCGCCGGGAAGGATCAAAGCTACGTGCTGTATATGCTCGATCAAGAGCATATGCGCGACGTCATGTTCCCGCTGGGCGAGCTTCCGGGCAAGCACGAAACCCGCCGTATGGCAGAAGAAATGGGCCTCCCCGTGGCGCACAAGCCGGATTCGCAAGAGATCTGCTTCGTCAGCGAAGCGGGTGGTTATGCCGAATTTTTGAAGAAAGAGCGACCAGAAATGTTTGAAGAAGGCGAGCTCGTGGATTCGTCCGGGAAGGTTGTCGGTCGTCACGGCGGGGTGGCTGGGTTCACAGTCGGACAACGGCGCGGACTTCATTTTGCCGCCGGAAAGCCGATGTTTGTGCTCAAGCTAGAGCCAACATCCAACCGCGTGATCATTGGCGAAGGCGACGAACTTCTGGAGAAGGAAGTCGAACTTCAGGATGTTTTCTGGTCACAACCGGTTGAGGAAAAGCTCACCGTTGATGCCAAAATCCGGTACAACATGAACCCGGAACGCGCGGTGATCTACTCTGGCGACAAGCCGAGATTGGTGTTCAAGCAACCCGTCCGTGCGGTCAGTCCGGGGCAAATCGCGGTTGCCTACAAGGGCGAAACCGTGATCGCAGGAGGAACGATTTGCTCGAAGTAATCGCCATTGTCATCGCCATCATCGCTGTCGGGTACGCGATTGTCCTGCATCTGGGGCAAAAGGTGCTCGTGCAAACCATTACCGATCAGCAAAATGCGATCAAAGCTCTGGAGCGTCGCTTAGATGCCCAGGACCAACGGATCGCGGATGTTGAGGTTGTTGTTGAGAATTTAGCTTCAAAACCGGCTCCTGCCGCGAACCCGGTCCAGGCATTATTAGGGAATTCTCCATGGGCGCCAGTTTTATCGGTTGGAATTAACCTTTTTACGGCATACTTAAAGAAGAAGTCTGCAAAGCCGAAGTCTTCGGCAAAAGGACTTCCGAGGAGTTCCGAAGAAAGCGCAACGCCCAAAACAAAATAGGCGTAAGCAAGTTCAATCGAGAAACCCAATTTTCGTGGAGGAAAAAATAATGAGCGATAACAATAACAATGGTAATGGACTAGTCTATCTTCTGGCCGGATTTGGCCTTGGCGCAATCGTTGGAGCCGCTGCTGGTTTGATGTTTGCACCAAAGGATGGCAAAGAGCTTCGCAATGAAATTGGCGGAAAGGCCAAGGAATTGAAGGGCAAGACCCAAGAGTGGGTCAACGAGCAACGCGCAAAGCGATCTTCGCTCGCTGCTGCTGGCATGGATTCCACCGAAGAAGTCGGAGCGTAAGATTTCGATTCTAACCGAAAATAGCCTGCCTCTTTGAGGCAGGCTATTTTTTATTTCACTCGGAGGATCAAAATCTTGTTCGTAATCTTCTCGGGGAGCGAGATCGTGCGTGTACGTACCAAAATCAGCAGATAGGGAAGGGTGATGATTGGCACTAGACTCAACGCGACCACCGGATACTGGGCGATGACCGGGAGATTTGTCAGTGCAAATCCAAGTCCCCAGAATAAGCTGGCAAACACCGCCATTAGGATTTTCTTGCGCATGAATACGGCATAGGGGAATTCGGGAGCCAAGTACTTGCGAATCACCCATTCAAGGATGAAAAACTGCGAAAGCTGAATCCCGACGCGGGACCACGCGATGCCAACGATTCCGAAGTGGATGGCGACCGGATAGGCTAGTGAGCAGGTAAGGATCCCAAAGTAGAGCACGAACGGGGTCGTCATTTGCGGCTTTCGGGCGGCGAATGCGCACACACTGACCATTGTTCCGTAGATGGATAGCCCATAGTCAAGGCACGCCGCGACGAAGATGGGCGCCATTTCGGGGCTGTATTTCGCACGGAGGAGTGCTCGCAGGAGCGGTTCCGCCAGCGAAGATGGAATGAACAGAGTGGTCGCGATGATGGCGAATGTCGCCAGCAAAGCTCCGTAGATCATTTTGCTAAACGCGCTAGGACCTTCCTCATAAGCCCTGGCAAGTTCGGGTTGATAAACCTGGTTGAGCGGCATGAGCTCTCTAAAGATCGCCGGGAAACGCGCCGCTGCGCCGTAAATCCCTAGTGCCTTTGCGCTCAGGATACTTTCGATCACGGAACGATCCACATTGCCTAATATCGTGCCGACATTGTTCCATGCATATTTCTTAGCGAAGCTAAAATTAGGAGCGTAGAGTTCACGGTAAAAGTCTAAACTAAATCCAGCGTAAGACTCTTTTCTTATGTTCCAGTGCAGAATGCCCGTTACGATGATTCCTTGGACCACATTTCCGAGAACAAAGGCCCAGGGATGGCGGATGAAATACACTCCCGTCAGGCTCACTACCGCATTGATAATGCTTCCAATGACATTCGCTTTCGCAACGATTCCGAATTCGCGTTTGCTTGCAAAAACCCCAGTATAAACGACCGATTGAAAGTAGAAGAAAAGCTGCAAGCCTGCGAACAAAAAGAAGAGCGAATAATCGCGATTATTGATATACCAGTCAGGGCGATAAATCAGCGGAAGGAAAACATTGATTGCTATCCCAATCACGCCAAGCCCAGCGAGCATTGTCCGGTGCGAGCGGAAAAGTTTGCCAAAGCGCTCATTATCACCAGCGGTATGGGCCGAGACAAGTTGGTTCTGGTTCGAGAGACTAAAGCCTGGGTCGAAAACCAGAACGCAGTAATTGACGATCACCACGATCCATTCGATCTGCCCATACCCGCCCTCGCCGATCCAATCCAGGTAGAGCGGAAGCGCGAAGATATTGAGAACAATAGTGACTAACCGCGCAACGGAAAGGAGCGCGGTAGATCGGGCGATACTCATGGCGATTAGCCCTTAAGGGTTTTCGGCAACATCGGGCTAGGTACTGGATAAGCGTATTCTCCAGTACCCTTACCTAGGAACGTCTCCTGGCCGGTTGTGATGTCATAAATTACGATATCCCGACTTCCGCTGTTGGCTTTAATGTAATAGATTTTCTTGCTATTCGCAGACCAGCTTGGTTCGTAAACATTCCCAGTAGCGATCACCTTACCTTCTCCAATCGTTTCAGCGGACATACTGAGTAAGATCAAAGCCTTTGGAGTGAAGTTATCACTTTCATCAAAAGACCCAGCTTGCAAAACCACCGATCCGCCTTCTGGCGAAATCAGTGCGGTACCAAATCCATCGAGCCCGTCTTTTGAGGCAAATAGAACTTTACGGTCAGGCGATCCTTGCTTAACGAGATAAAGTACATTGGCGTATGGCTTAACCAATTTGCCATCCTTAATAAAGTCTTTGTAAACTTCAGCTTTAGATTCCGTGCCTCGAAGGGGAGGGAATTCGAAACCGTTGTTCACTACCAGTAAATCACCGTTTACGGAAACATCAAACAGGATCTGACGACCATATTCGTAGATCGTCGGGGCCGCAAAACCGGTTTGGGTCTGCGTCATATTTTGTCCGATCAAAAGCTGAAGCTCATCGTTTTGCATTGAGGCAAAAAGGACTTCACGCTCGGGCCCCCATTTTGCCTCGATGAAGGCCTTGCCTAGGTTCTGATAGAAAGCGGTCACCTGATCCTGAACCCCGCGCTCGGCATCACCAGTTGCTTCGCCGGATGGAGGCGGAAGAATTTGACGGGTCGTCCCAGCTTTTGGATTGTATTCGGTGACGCTTGGGCCGGACGCGACGAGAGCGCTGACGTTTTCGTCCTTATGTCCGCGTGGTCCAAACCAGGGTTTTCCCTTGCTCCGTGAACCTAAAGATCGCTTTTCTGCACCGCGAGCAGTCGGTCGGTAACGGAAGATATTGAAGGTGTTATCCTCGCGATCGCTGGTGAAAAAGAGTCGCTGCCCATCGGGGCGCCAGATCGGGGTTTCGTCGACTTTGCCCTCGGACCAACCCGGAACCGTAGATTTGTTGCCCTTTTCATCGAAGATCACCAATTGTTGACCATTCTCTTTGAACTCAATCGCGGCGACCATTCCGGTGCTGACTCCAGGAATCAGGTCTGGATCTTCCCGAATTTCGAGAATCCAGCGAATCAGCATAAACAAACCTGCCAGGGCCAGAAGCCCCAAGGCAAACCGAAGCATAACCTTTTCGTTCTTAAATCTCGCAGCGTTGTTTGGCGTACTCATCTGAATGTCCTATTATTGCTCAGACCGGAGATCGTCGCCCGGGCGGATGCGGAATCCGTTGGCAAAGTCCTTTCCGTCCATTGCCTTTTTTCCGGCTGGTTGAAGAAGCTCAAAGAGGATCGATCCGTGTAAGAATGCGATCTCAAGTCCGTTGGAAGTAGAAACCACCGAGCCAGGAGTTCCGTTCCCATCGCCAAACTTCGCGCCGGAAATCTTTAGCGGGCCGAATTTGGTATTTAAAAAAGCCCCTGGAGCAGGAGTGAATGCGCGGAACCGGTTGTATTCTGTAGCGGCATCGCGCTCGAAAGAAAGTTCAGCTTCGGCCTTCTCGATCTTCGGAGCATAAGTCGCGAGGTCGTTATCTTGCGGGACGCGTGGGTAATCCCCACTCGTGATTCGCCCAGCCCAATCTCCAACCATACGTCCCGCAAGATCGGCAAGCTCAACAAATATGTCTCCAGCCGTCGCGTCCGGGGTAATCGGCATGCGCTCAATTGCGATCATGTCGCCGGTGTCCATGCCCTTATCCATCTGCATCAGCGTGACGCCGGTCTCGGTTTTTCCGTCCAAGATCGCGCGCTGAATTGGGGCCGCCCCACGATATTCCGGCAAGATCGAACCATGAAGATTGATCGCGCCTCGCTTCGAGGATTCGAGGAGCTTCACGCTCAAGATCTGCCCATAGGAAGCGACCAACAAAAAGTCTGCATCAAGGGCTTGAATCTGCGCAATGAACTCCGCATCCCGAGCTTTTTCAGGAGTTGCGACTGGAATTCCAAGCTCCAGGGCGCACTGCTTCACCGGCGATGGCGAAAGCTTTAGGCCGCGACCATGGGGGCGATCCGGTTGACTCACAACGAGCACAACATGCTTCGAAACCGCCCGAAGCGCCGGAACCGCAAAATCGCTCGTACCAAAAAAGACGATGCGCATCAGTCTTCGTCTTTGCCGCCAGGATGCACCCAGTGCAACGTCGCTAAATCCACCTTATCCGTAAACAAAACCCCGTCCAGGTGATCGTATTCATGCTGCACCACCCGCGCCGCCAAGCCCTCAAATTCGTATTTGCTTGACCGCCCCTTGGCATCAAATGCCTCCAGCTCGACATAGTTGAAACGCTTGACATCGCCATAAAGCCCCGGAATGCTCAGGCATCCTTCTTCGCCGATGATTTCTCCATCCAGCTTCAAAATGACGGGATTGATCATCACCAACGGCTTTGAATCGCCCGGTGCCATCACAAACATCCGCTGAGAAACGCCCATTTGCGGAGCGGCGAGCCCGATTCCGTTCGCCAAATCCATCACTTTAAGCAATGTCCGCGCAAAATCAAAGGTCTTTTTGTCGATCCTTTCGACCGGCTTGGCCACCTCGCGAAGCACGGCATTAGGGACCTTAACAACAGGCCTCTCGGCGTTCTGGACATACAAATACTGAAACTCTTCAGGGACGACGATTTCCATTGTTGTGCATATTATGGATGATTGGGGGTTAGGTTCGGGTAGTTCGGATTGATTGGGTGGTTCGGGTAGGTGATAGAGATTTTTCCCGAATACTGTTTCTTTTTTACCAGCGCACGGGCAATGTTATTGCCCTTTCTACAAAAAATGGGGAAACGCAGAGCCTCGGTGACATCAACCACTCGCACGATCCGAATCTCCCAAACAACCCGAACAACCCGAACCCGTCATCCCAGCATCAAGGCCGCATAGTGAATGCGATCACTCTTTTTCCGTGGCTTTCCAAGTGAGTAGGACTCGAAAGCCAAAATCTCCACGAAGCCGGCATCGGCGAGGGCTTGGCGGACTTCTTCGTCGGAATGCGCGCGCTGCTTGTGCACCTCTTGGAAGTGCTCACCATCGCGCCAAAAGTCCATTTTGACCTCAATCTGCCGCGATTCCTTGTCGTAAGACCCAACCCAATCGTACTTAATCGAGGCTTTCTTGTGAAGTTCCTTTTGGGTGAAGAGGTTCGCTTCAAAAGCGTAGGCGGTGTTCAGATCGAAGATCAAGGATCCGCCTGGTTTTAGGTGGTTTGCACATCCTTGGATTGCCTGCCGAAATCCTTCGAGATCGGTGATGTAATTAAAGGAGTCAAAGAACGAATAGGCGGCGTCATATTTGTCCGGCAACTGGAGGGCAGTGGCGTCGGCGACGTGGTAATCAATGTTCAAGTTTTTGCCTTTAGCTTTAACTTTTGCAACTTGGATCATTTTCTCACTGAGATCAAATCCGGTGACCTGATATCCGTCGGCGGTGAGCAATTCGGCAACTGTTCCCGTCCCGCAACAGGCGTCGAGCAGGTGGTGGGGCTGAACCTTCTGGATCTCGTGAAGTAGCTTCAGATATTCCGCCCACATGCGGTAGGGAACCGCCGACATTAGGAGGTCATAATGGTTGGCAATCGGCCCAAAGCTCGTCACGTCTTCATTATTGCTGTTCGAGTGGCGGGGTCGCTGAAGTCGGCAGGGCAAGGCGCAAGGCGAATCAACATGCGGGGCAGATGGTACGGCCAATTTCTGCCAGAAGACGGGACAGAAAAAGGAGAAAACCCTTTCTCCCGAGAAAAAAAATCTGTCCCAACCAATCGTCGGTTGAGGTCGCTGAACGAAAAAACTGCCACAACCAATCATCGGTTGACCTCGCTGAATGAAAAAACTGCCACAACCAATCGTCGGTTGACCTCGCTGAATGAAAAAACTGCCACAACCGATCTTCGGCATCCCTCAACCGAAGATAAAACTTCTTCAACCGATCGTCGGCATCCTTCGCCCGGAAGTAAATCTCCTTCAACTGATCGTCGGAAACCTTCGTCCGAACGTAAAACTCCTTCAACCGATCGTCGGAATCCTCCATCCTTCCTCGCGGAAGACCCTAAATGCCCCTTTCTTGATGAAGGAATGAAGCGTAATCTTCATCCAAGGGGGAACGCTTGCTGAAGGTTGGTCCCGATAGTCTCGTCACGGTCGCAAACGACTTATAGCGTCACAAGCGGGCGTAGGAGGGCCATGGTTTTTTCACCGATTCCCTTCACGTTGTTCAGCTCTTCCACGGACTTAAAGCCACCGTTTTGCTGGCGATACTGAATGATTCGTGAAGCTAAAGCAGGGCCGACTTTGGGAAGGGTTTCCAGCTCGGCTTGGGTGGCATTGTTCAGAGAAACCGGACCGCTGAGCTTTGGAGCTTCGCTTGTTTTGGCGTTGTTGAAGCGGGTTTCTCTACGGAGGATCGAGCTTTCGGCGGGGATGCTCTCGGTGACACCGTCGGGCTTGCCGAGAACGATCTGCATGCCGTCCTCAACCGGATCGGTGAGATTGATGCTGGTCAAATCCGCGCCGCGCAATGCTCCCCCGGCGGCATTGATCGCGCTTTCGATGGATGCGCCGGGGCGGATTTTCACGATGCCCTGGTTCTTCACCGCGCCGGTGACGCTCACTTTGACTTCGGAGCTACTGCGAGCAGGCTGATTCATTTGGATTCCGCTAAATCCTGCGAATCCTAACCCGACGACAGCCAGTCCACCCAAACTTATTTTCTGCCAACGATCCAGCATGACTCAAACAAACCTTCAAATGTCAGTTTGCCAAATGTAATGACTTTTCGTCAATACCTTTAAATCGTTTAATTACTGCGCCGAGACTGGTGCGATGCTCAGCAACGTGGGATTTTCGAGGAGGGCATGGCGCCATCCGCGCACGGATACCACGCATTTCTCCGCACGCAATGCGAACAGGAAGCGCTCAAGAATAAGGCATCCGATGTGAAGAGATTTTTCCCTTCCCGGTTCGATTCCGGGAATCGCGGCTCGTTCGGCGTCTGTCATATCGAGCATCCATGCGGCGGCTCGGCTGATTTCTTCGTAGTCTAGCGTTGCCAAATGGACCTTTTCCGGGTGCCAGGAGGTGAGTTTTTCTCGGATGGAAATCAAATTTGTTCCTGTTGCCCCGAGGACAACGACGGTGCCGTGCTCGTGGGGTCGGTATTCGAGTCCTATCTGGGTGTCAATTTCCTTGGTTGCGCTCATGCGCTGGGCAAATCCGGGGGATTCGTCGGTGAGGTGAGTTTCTCGGAGTCCAAGAGCGCCGATCGGAACGCTGCGACGATAGCGGATGTTCCAGGTTGTTGAATCGCTGACTCCGCCGGGAACTTGATGCAATTCCCGATCTGCGGTGACGAGTTCGGTGCTGTG
>JBEIDH010000004.1:0-105984 GCA_040383535.1 Chthonomonas sp. | reverse complement strand
TGCCAGAGCCAGACTTCTTCAGTCCTGCGTTCAATTACACCGTGTCGGGTTCGATTAACGTCGTCCGGCAGAGTGCCAATCGTCAACCGATGAAGCTCCTTCCGGTGGTTGCGCCTCCAGATCGAAACAGGGTTGCTATTGGTAAGTACGCCTTTGTGGGAACCGGTCAAAATGCGCTGACGCCAGGTCAGGCAAGCTTACTCGTGCAAATCTTTGGGTTCAGCGGGGGCCGAGAACAAGGCAACCGCACCGTGCCAAGAGCTAACTTCCGACCAGGAATTTTGCCTCGCACCCCAGAACTCGATATCATCAATCTCGCAAACCCACTTGCGGTTCGCGTCCGACGTGGAGCATCCATCATCTCGGTTGGGCTTCAGACTCAGTCTGATCACCCAGATAACCTCGCGAACGGAACTCCACCAGCGACATTCGCGAACTTGATCGCCGACTTGCGCCCTGATCTCACTGGATCATCGGTGGCAGTAACCCACGGCACCACCGGTTTGACTCAAGTTGACGTTTATGACCGTGCGCTGTTGACTCTTCTCAATGGTCCTGAGCGTGGAATCCAAGGCGTTCGAATGGCTCTGTCGGATTTGAGTTTCCTCGGAAACGTCATTTCCCCGTTGAACACGAGCGTCTTCACGAACATGGAAGATCTTCCTGGTTCGATTGGAAACAACGCAAGCTTGGACTATCCAGATGTTCGTCGGGACCGACTCAGCGTGGTCAAGAACGAGTTTGGTGCTGTTGAAAACCCACTGTTCCAAGGCGTCGGGTTACTTCCCCCTGCCTACACCCAGACAGATCTTGATGCCTATAACACGACTCCAGCGGCCTACAACAATGGACTTAGCCGGACCTTCGTGCCAAACACGTTTGAGTTCTCGCTTGACATACCTCGATTCCAGCCACCATCCACGAGTGGATATGCCGGTACGCAGATCGTCTATGTGGACACAAATCCTTCTGGACGACAAATCTTCCCGAATCAGGTGCCTCTCGAAGCCTATCGAGATTTCCAACTTGCGGCAGATTTGGCAATTGACCAACGTCCGGTCGTCACAACTCCAACGGTTGACCTCGGCTCAATCCCGGGTGGCGGCGGTTACACCCTCAACGGCTTCCCATGGACAGGCGCACTCGACTTCCGAGATGCTGCAATTCACGATGACCAAAGATTCCCGTTCTTCAAACGATTTACGGTCGAAAACCAGGGCAACGTGAATCTACAAAACGTGCGCGTTGCGAAGGAAATCGCGAGGTCGTCTGGAGGCAGCTTCACAGTTGCGATGTTTGGCAATAATTTGAACCCGAATGTCTTGCTTGATAGTCGGCTGAGCATTCACACTGACCTTGACCCGGTCCAAGCTGGAACCTTCAATGGGTCCTTCTTGGCTGGTGCGGGTAACCGTGTAATTCTGCAGAAGGCGCGTCCGGATGACTCGATTCCAACCAGGCTCCGACGAAATCCTAAGCGAAGAGCCAATCCGAATCTCAATGTCAACGATGGTGACTTGATTCCGAGTGGTTCGTTTACCACTTCCACCGAGTATCAAGATTCGATCGCTGATCCGCGAATCGCTGTTTCGGTGCCAATCGGAACTGCTACAGGTGAATTCTCGACGGACATCACGGTCTTTGAAGACGGCGGAAACTCGAATACCCATCCTTTCCTTAACTTGATCGGTGGAACCTTTGAGCCCTATAGCGATACGCCAATGACTCTGCGGATGAAGGTCCGGGAGACGCGTCTTACAACATCGCGTTCGAACAAGTCGGGGAACATGGTTGACCGAAACCTTTCGGGCAATAGTTCCTTGACCTGGGCAAACCGAGATCCGGCCGTTGCTCGTGCTCCGGACGGAACCCTTGTCGTTGCATTTTCTAGCGACCGACTTGGATTTGATCCTTTGGCGAAGACAGATTCCAATTCTGCTCCGCAGTGGAAGATCTTCTTCACGACTTTGTCTCAGGATACGAGCATCGTGAGCTCGCTGAACCCACTCGGTACAAGTCCAGACTTGTATGGTTGGTCACCTGCGGCAACGACGGGTGCATCCAACAACCGACGTTGGTTCAACAACTCAATTGGCACATTCCCCGCAAGCACGTACTCCCCAGACACGCTATTCGGTGTTCCTAACGCTGAACAAGTGGCTGGTTCACTCCAGTTCGGAAACGCGGCATTTCCTTCGCATGGGTTCGCGAATCCACTCACGGCATTTGGCGGGAACGGTCATTTTTCGAACCCTTCCATGTACATGGCGTTCACTGGGGAGATCACGAGAGCGACCGATCGTGAGCGGATGAAGGAATCGCGATTATTTATCACCGAAGTTCGGACAACCGGAGGTGGTGGCGTAACAACGACCCCTCCTACCCCACTGGTTATCGGTGGCGGTGCTGCAGAAGCTGGTTCCATCATTGGTAAGCCTTCGCTCGTGCAGACTGGAAACCTCGCAACGGTATTCTTCGCGAGTTCTTCCGGAGGAAATTCTCAGATTCTGATGAGTTTCTTTGATGGAACCAACTGGGTACCGCTCTTGGGCGGAGGAAGAAATCCCGGGCTTGTGTACCGTATCCAAACGGGCTCGGCATTCGAGAACGTTGGGAATCCATCCGCGTCTTTGCGACAAGCAAATCCCGGGAATATCGGTCAGCCTGCGGCTATTGAGCTTGCCTTTACGGGTCGGCTTCGTGGTCGAACACAGACTGAGGCTTACTTGGCTCGGATTCCAGTCCGTGCAAATGGCATCCCGGCAGCCGCTGATACGGTTCCGTTCACCGTGGGCGGAGCACCACTCTTCGATCGTCTCACGAACGATCCGTCCACGGGTCTGTTCTGGGCACGAGGCGCAAGCTGGAACCAAGTCCTCACGGGGCCAAACGCGATTGACATTGTTCAACGCGTGGTTCGGAGCGGAAATGTCGTGTTCGAATCCATTTTGGATCGCAACACCCGCAAGCAAGCCGACGGGTCGCCAATCCTTAGCTATGAGACGATCCTGGGCGGTCGTGTCACGATTGATACTGCTAGCGGTTCGGTCCGATTGAGTGGTGTCGCGCTTGGGCGAGATGCCGCGCTTTATGCTCGGTATTCCCCACGATTCCTCAGAATCAGTGACTCGACTCGGGCAAACTATCGATCTGTGAACGTGAGCTTTGACAGCAGACCGGAATCCGATCAGCGTTATGCATTTGACCAGAACGGATTCCCACTGACTTCAGGATTCAACCTAGCCCATCGCTTGATCGTCACCTATGCCAGAACATCGTCCAACGACTCCCAGGTCACGAGGCCGTATATGAAGACCTATCGCTATGGCGTGGAGCTTCCAATCTCAATGGCAACCGATCAGAACGGTGGTGTTGTGCAGACGGTCACCGTTAATGGTGGCGCGGTTCCCGGTGGTTATTATCTAGACCCTGTCAATGGTAAGGTTTACGTCCAAGCGAATCTCGAAGGAGAAACGATGGATGTGAACTACCGAGCGGTGCTTGATGACGGAACTGTCGTTAACCGTACCTACCGAGGCGCGGTCAGGCTCATCGAAGAAACCGAGGAGACGGAAATCCCGATCGAACAAGCGGCGAACGAAAGTGCAGTTGCAATTGGACTCGATGGTATCACGGGTAGTTATAGTAACATGACGACTCGTCCTGGACTGATGTGGATGTTCTGGACCAGCTCCCGAGGCGGAGGATCCGACGTCTTCTTCCAAACCTTGGCCCCTCGATTCAGCGCAAAAACTCGCTAATCAAGAAAAAATAAAAAAGGGTGCTCATTCCAGCCGGGATGGGCACCCGTTTTGTATGCAATATCGGCTATCCTTTCCGAACGAAACGAGTTTTATCACTCGTCGAATATCAGATTGAGGATGGTTGGTGCAAGAGGTCGTTGACGCACACCCCTAAGGGGTGCTAACATTACCTGCTGGACGCATCAGCGCGGATTGGACGCATGGCCAAAAAACGTTTAAACTCTGTGGTTGGAATCGATATCGGTAGCCAGAACATTAAGGTTGCAGAAATTCGGAATACGGGTCGGGAAGTCGTGGTGAATGCTTTAGGCGTTGCACCGACTCCTGATAACATGGTTGATCACAACGGAGTCTACGACGAAGACTCCATTGCGACCGTCATTAAGCAACTTTGCTCCTCCGCTGGAGTTTCGACGAAGGATGCGGTGTATAGCATCGCTGGACAGGCTTCGATCCTGGTTCGCACTCTAGAAGTACCGCGTCAGTCCACGACCGAGCTCAAGGCCCACATGGAGTGGGAAATTGGTCGCAACCAGCCCTTCGCGGAAACGACTGTTCAAAGCGCCTACGACTTTTTTGAGCCAGAAGATCCAAACGCGACGAACATGGATGTCGTGATGGCTATCGGTGCGCAATCTGCAGTGGACACCCTGATGAGCATCGCAAAGAAGTCGCAGCGCGGAGCTTACGCGATTGACGTTGAACCTCTCGCCATTGCGCGAAATCTCAAGGTCACCCACGATTCTCCGCAGGACGTCGTTTGCTTTATCGAAATGGGCCATAAATCCACTTCGATCAATGTTTACAAAGACGGTCAGCTGTTGTTGCCTCGTCAGGTGCCGATGGGAGGCGATAACTTTACTCAGGCCATCGCGGGTGCATTGAATATCTCAGTTGAAGATGCGGAAGCTTTGAAGATCGCGAAATCATTGATTCCGGATTCTGCGGGGACGATGCAGGGTGATCCTTTCGGCATGATGAACCCATTTGGTGATCCGAACGAGACTCAATCCTTCCAGCCATACAATCCGTTTGCGGATGATATGCTCGCTGCTCCCGTGCCAACGTCCGATCCAACACCAGAACCGACTTCTGGCTCGGCTTATGGTTACAATCCTTTTAGTTCTGAAGCCGATGCTTCGGCAGCGCCGCCGACTGATGCTGCTGCTGCTGGAGCGTACGGATACAATCCCTTTGGAGAAGCTGATCAGGCCGCAACTCCTCCCTCCGATGACCCGTACGCGCAGGCACCTGTAGACGCTCCTTTCGAGTCGGATGCAAATTTTGCAACTGATTCCGGCGCGGATATGCCAGTGGTCGCGAATGCTCCTGCGAGTGTCGCCTCCATGGATCCAGAGTCCGAGCGTGTCTACGCTGCAATTTCTGCCGAGCTTGATGAGTTTGCCAGCGAGGTCCGTAGATCAATTGATTACTTCCGAAGTAAAGGCGGCGATGTCACCCGGATTTACATGGGGGGTGGAAGTTCCAAGATGAACGGGATGATCGAGTATATTTCTCGCGTGACCGGTATTTCAGCCGAACTTTACGACCCGCTTCAGGGTCTACCTTTGGCTGGAAAAAGGTTGGACATGAGCATGATTGATCAGCACAGAGCTGACTTTACCGTTGCAGTAGGGAATGGGCTGCACATAGTCTTTTAATAGAAGAGCTTAGAAAAAGGAACGGTATGAAACTTAATCTCGTCCCCGCAACCGCAAAACGTGGCGCGCAAATGCGCACCTTCGTGATCATGTCGGTCTTGCTCGTATTGCTCTCCTTACTTGGAACCGGATTCATGATCTGGTCCTCTGGCAATCGTTTGAATGATGCCAAGGCCGCATCTGCCGCCGCAAAGCCAGCCGCAGATGAGGCTGTTGCTCAAGCTCAGTACGCTCAGCAGATTCTGGACAGCACCGCTCTTGTGGTAACAAATAAGAATTTGACCACCGAGATGGCGGAGCACAACAAGAAGTACACCGCGTTTTATGCGAAGGCACAGCAGTATGTGCCGTCGTTTATGCGTTTGACTTCTATGAGTGTCTCGCCGGTTTCTGAGACGACTTGCCTGCTTAGGCTAGGTGGCGTCATCCAAACCGCGCAACAGTATGCAGACTTGCCGTTGGCGTTACTTAGGATGCCTGGTGCGAGACTCGTCAGTCGAAACGGATTTGAAGGCGCTTACGACCGCGTATTGCCACTAACCGAGGAAGACCAGATTGGGTTGACTCAGCGAGCTAACGAGGATGCTCCTCTTCCGATTGATCCTGAGGAGAGATTGAACGAGTTGATCGCGCGTGCGAATGCTGGGACAACTGGATTTGAGAACGTCTCTAATTTTGGTTCTTTCACTGAGTCGAGCCGTGGCGCGATGGATCGATGGTCAAACGTTAACATGACCGTACTGTTGGATTCAACCGGATTGACTTTGCCACCGGGCTGGAATTTCGATTTCCGCGTTCCAAGTCCGACGCCAACAATCGCCGGTAGTGCGGTGCAAGGTGCTGCTCCAGCCGCGGCTCCAGCAGGAGCAGCGGGAGTTCCGCCACCCGGAGCGCGTGGTGGTGCTGGCGCCCAAGACGGCGGAGAGGGAAGGGCTTAATTTTATGAAACTAACTCCATGGACCGTATTGATCATCGGAATTTGTCTGAGTGCGATCATCCTCTGCGTCGGATTCTTCAATTATTTCAAACCACGAAGCGATACTGCGGCTAACTTTGAGCTCTATACACAAAAGCTAGAGAACGAGGGTCGTAAACTTGGCGCACAAAAGAAGAAAGTTGAGCAAGCGCTCGAACTGAAAAAAGCGGCAGAAGAAGAATGGCAACGTACCGTTGCAGTGAAGACCCCGCCAATGTCTCTCGCCGAAGGCGGCATTAATTTGGCTGTGAACCGATGGCAGCTTGTACTTGATTCAATCAAGTTTAGAAATCGTATTCAGTCCGACCTTAACCAACAGTTGCGTCGGGGAGGAGTTAAGGTCATCAGCGGTCCTTCGATCCCGGACTTTCCAGACAATCCAACGACGATCTTAGAGCAAGGCTACAACTACCCAGGATACATGTTCCCCGTTCGAGTCTATGATCTAGGAGCAGTAACGGTTGAAGGATCTTTGGCTCAGATTCGCCAAAACGTTGAGTCTTGGTCCAACATGCCGAGATACTTTGCGGTGACGGACGGATTAACGATTACGGGTACACCACCAAGGCTCCGTGGGACGTACAATCTTTCCATCGCAATGTACATCCGTGCAAAGGATATTTATCCACCTGTACCGGAAGGAAGTGCTGACGCGTCTAATGGTACACCAGGGGTTCCCGGAGCACCGCCCGCAGGTGCTGCTGGTCGTGGTGCTCCCGAAGCTGGTGCAAGGATGGGCAGGTAAGATTTTCTATGAATAGCAAATTAATGACTCGAAAATCGAATCGATACGGATTGCTGGTTGTATGCGCTTCGTTGCTCCTCTCTGGCTGTGCCAATGAGAATCTTGGAGACTTGGCGGATTACCCGTCTAATCCAGCTCGGCCAATGCCAGCCATCGATCCTCCTATTGCAGAAGCTGGTGTAAAGGTTGATATCAAGCCAGACGAGCAATTTGCTCGCACAAAGCTTGTTGCCTCCAATCGGAATTTTGGAAACCGTCGGGATGCATTTGCGCTCTTGCCCGCAGAAGCAAATTTTGAGAGAAATCAGCGCCAAGAATTTGTGTTCCAAGAGTCTGGCGGATTTTTTGGGCAAGAATATGAACTTCCCGAAGAGCCAACCGCTCCAACAATTGTAGTAGAGCCTCAGCCCCTCAATCGTCGAATGAGTGGGGTGCTCCTTGGAAATGGAGTATCTGCTCTGCTGGAAATGGAAAATGGCCAGACCTATGAGGTGTTCCCTGGAGCTCAGATTCCAGGAAGCCCATGGTACGTCGTCTCCATTGATGGTTCAAAGCTTGTACTAGGGCGAGATGGCGACGTCTTGCCGAAAACCGTAGTCGTCGTGCTCGGTCCAAAGCTCACCGGTGGCGGTGGCGGCGGAAACTCCGGATCTGATTCAGGTTCAGGTGCCGGCGGAGGAAGAGAAGGCAGAGGGCGCGGAACAGAAGAAGGTGGTCGGGACGGCCGATAATTGAATCACTCAAGAAAGAATTAAGAATACAGGGACAAAAAAATGAAAACTCGAAAAGCTATGTATGCAGTGACATTGATGGCGGCAGCTCTTGCCTTCATGCCATCTTTGGCTAGTGCGCAATCTGATCCTCGTGATCGAATCATTCCGGAACTGAAGGTTGATGATGCCGAAGTTCGCGACGTACTGAAGCTCCTCTTCCGATTTGCGGGTGCGAGCTACTCGGTTGCGAGCGACGTCCAAGGTACTGTTACCGTCAATCTTACGAACACTCCATTTGAGACTGCTCTCCGTACGGTTTTAAACCAAGTTGACTCTACATGGCGCGTGGAAGGAAACATCTATAACATCATCAAGAAGGTTCCACCACCCACGACCGATGTCAACCCAGACGCTTTGCTTAACCCAGGTGCAGGTCCTCGACAAGAGGCCTCCGTGCGACGCATTAAGTTGCGATCTGCAGATCCTGCTCTGATCATCGCATTGATTTCACAGGCCGGACTCTCGGCGAATCCTTTCCTTGAGCCAGAAATGAGCACAATGGTATCTGGTGGCGCTGGTGGTACTGGTGGCGGCGGGTTTGGCGGCGGCGGTGGCGGTAATGCCGGCGGCGGATTCGGTGGTGGCGGCGGTGGTCGTTCTGGTGGCGGCGGCGGATTCGGCGGCGGCGGTGGCGGTGGTCGCTCCGGTGGCGGCGGACGCTAATATTGCCCGCGATAAGCTGGTACATTTTCAAAAGGAACTTAACATGAACTTTGGGTTGATTCGAAGAACTACTTCTCTCCTGGCCTTGTCCCTCGTGGTTACCACCGGGCTTGTGTCGTCTGCTTTTGCTCAGGCTGGGCAACGGCTTGACCTTGATCTCAAGGACGCTGATCTTGTTGTTGCCATTCAGGCACTAACAAAGCGATCCGGACTGCAATTTGCAATCGCCGATGATCCGAGCAAATTCCGAACCATCACGCTGTCCCTGCGTGATGCCACTCCGGAAGAAGCTCTGCAAACGATGGTTGCCTCAGCAGGAGCGTTTGTAGAACGAAACGAAGCCGGATGCTATATCATTCGTCTCGCTAAGCCAGAAGCTGCTCAGGCGGGTAATTCTGCTCCAGCGGTTGTGGCAAATGCTCCAACTGAGTTGCGACGGATTCGCATCAAGCAAGGAGATCCAGAGTTCATTTTCCACATGCTCACAAGTTCTGTTACTTGGGATCAAGATTCAGGTCTTCGAAATATATCCAACTTCGGCAAGGATGGACGTCGCCGGAATTCCGGCGTGACTCTTCTTGGGCAAGAAGCTGTTCGAGTTGAGACCGATTTACGAAGCCAAAACGCGGGTGCAAACGATATCGCGATCCCGGGCGAAACTGCTAACCAGTTTCAACCTGGCGGCGGTGGCGGCACCGGTGCAGGCGGATTTCCTGGCGGCGGTGGTGCAGGTGCAGGAGCCCAAGGTGGAACCCAGCTCCAAGCTGGACAAGGTCTCGTTCCAGACGGAATTGATTACCTAAGCTACGACCCAACCGACAACTCCATCATCGTTCAGGGCACTGACGATGCGATTCGAAAGCTTCAACAAGCAATTGCGCTCTTCGACCGTGCTCCAAAGCAGTGCGAAGTTAAGGTTGAGTTCATTACGACCAGTCAAAACGCAACTCGAAGTTTTGGTGTTGACTGGACCTTCAACCGAGGTGCAATTGCCGCTGGTAACGATCCAGGACGATTTGCTTCGACGAGTGACCCAATCTTTGTCAACTTCAGTACTGGAAACTTGGTCACAAGCCTCCGAACCCAGTTGCTCGAAGGTCGAGGAAAGGTTGTTAGCGCTCCACTCGTGAGAACGTTCAACAATCAAACTGCTCGAGTGAGTAGTACGATCCAAACAACGTACTTCACAGCGTTGCTGAACAACGGTCCAAGTGGAGTCACAACGACTTATCAAGCGAACCAGCAAGACATTACGACTGAATTGATCGTTCGACCTCGTATTAACGACGACGGAACGATCACGATGACTCTCAATCCACGTGTTGAGGACCTTGGTCAAGTTCGAGTTGGTCCAGACGGTCAGGAAGTTCCAGACATCTTGTCACAGGAACTTCAGGTTGCAACCCGAGTTAAGAATGGCGAAACCATCGTTCTTGGTGGATTAACTCGAAAGTCAACTCAAGGTCGAAGCACGCGATATCCGGTTCTCGGCGACTTGCCTCTCATCGGGCAGTTCTTCCGAACGACTTCGACTTCAAGAGACGACTCTGAACTGCTCATTTTCGTTACTGCGAGAGTTCTCGAAGACGATTCCGACCTCGGATTCAACCCATAAGGAAACTCGGATAGAATGGGAGGTATCAAGGCAATTGCCTTGATACCTCTTTCTTTTGCAACAACCAATGACCCCACCTGCCTGGATTCTTCTCGGGATGATGGGCTCCGGAAAATCTACGGTCGGGAGACACCTGGCCGAACATGCGGAGCGGACATTTAAAGATACGGATACTCTTCTTGAGCATCGGTTCGGACGACCCGTGCATCAGATTTTCAGCTTGTATGGAGAGGAAGCGTTTCGACAACACGAGACCAGCATCCTCAAGACACTCGATCCAGGTCCATTTGTGATCGCAACCGGGGGGGGAATCGTCTTGCGGCCCGAGAATTGGGATGAGATCCGAAGAATCGGTAAGACCATCTTTCTGGATGTTCCGGTGGAGATTTTGCAGGACCGATTAGCGAAGAGTCGCAGGAGAAGACCACTCCTTGAGACAGATGCCTGGGAAGATCGCCTGGCTCAAATGTTAGACTCGCGACGTGACCTTTACTTGCAAGCTGATCTCCATTTCCAGGTAGAGTCAGAATCTCTGGAAGATTGCGCGCTGCATCTTTTTGAGTTCGTCTCCGGGGCTAATCTATGACTGTCCGCCATCGCAATGGGGCATATCCTATCGTCTTCGCAGATCACGAAGACGTTCTCGCCGAATTGCCAACTGACTCGGTGATTGTCACCGATGAAAACCTTGCCCTTGCCTACAATGAGGCACTAGCCCGGTTCAACCGCAAGCTTATCTTGCCTCCAGGCGAAGAGAGCAAGTCGTTCGCAACTTATCAAACGGTTCTGCAATGGCTGGCTGAGATGGGCGTCAAACGTTCTGAGCAGATCGTCGCCTTCGGCGGTGGCGTCATCGGCGATCTTGTCGGTTTTGTCGCGGCGACGTACATGCGCGGAATCGGGTTCGTCCAGATTCCCACCTCCCTCCTTGCGATGGTGGATTCCAGCATCGGTGGCAAAGTTGGCATTGACCTACCCCAGGGAAAGAACCTTGTCGGAGCGTTTAAGCCCCCGTCTGCGGTTTATATTTGTTTGGATCTGATTTCAAGCTTGCCCGATCGGCAATTTGTTAACGGAATGGGAGAAGTTCTGAAATATGGGTTCATCATGGACAAGGACCTTGCCAAAGAGCTACACCATAGTCCAGTCACGGCCACAGACAGTCGTCTGAAAAAAATTGTCGAGCGATGTCTGCGTCACAAAGCAAGCGTGGTCGAAAGAGACGAGTTCGAAACGAGTGGACTTAGGGCCATTTTGAACTTTGGTCACACCGTTGGGCACGCAGTAGAAAAAGTTTTGGAATACCGGGACTTGCTTCATGGTGAAGCGATTAGTGCCGGGATGGTCGTCGAGGCGGCAGTTAGCGAAAAGATCGGTCTCGCGCCAATCGGAACACTTGCAAGCGTTGAAGAAACCCTTCTCGCTCATAAACTTCCCGTCAAAATCCCGAAGGGACTTAACCTAGATCAAGTCTTGCAAGCGATGCTTCTGGATAAAAAACGAACAACCGAGGGAATCGCAATGAGCCTTCTCACTGGGCTTGGTTCGTGTAAACTTATCACTTCCGTGGATTCGGATATGATCTTAACAAGCCTCCATGAATATGCGCAAACTTAAAATCGGGGTCTTTGTGGTCGCAAGTGTTTACCTCACTCTGGGCTACATTGGAAATCAACTCGCATACGCACAGGGTTTGGATGCACTGAGGTCGTTCGTAGTTGCGATGCAGAATCCGGGAATCGTAATGACGTCCCTGATTATTTTCGTGCTTGCGGTCGCGCTCAGTTTTGTTCCAGAAAAGGAGCAAACCTCTTGATTGGTCAGGTTCTGCGGATTCGATATGAGATCCTGGAATCATTGATCCCCGGTCAAGTGTTTAGTCTCTACCGCGCACTGGATCGAGTTGAAGGTCGCGAGGTAAATATTCGCATTGTCGAGTCTCCATTCAGTGGCGAAGTAGGATTTCTGAACCGTCTGAGGGAATTCGTCCAAAAACCACTCCGGACGCATGGGCACGGGTTAGAAAAATTTCTTGATCTCGACGACCACGAAGGAATTCCTTTCCTTGTTTCTGACTGCCCAGACGGGCGGCCACTTTCGGAAAAGATTGCAAAACTTGCACCCTACTCGGTGCCTGTGGCACTTAATCTCGCATACCAGATTGCGGAGTCATTAGATTATCTGCACCAGGAGGGAATCGTCCATGGTGAACTCACAAGCTCCTCTGTATCGGTGAGTCCGGAAGGAAAAGTGACTTTGTTGCAAGGGGGCTTGTGGCAAACCTATGGCGCGAGCCGAGCCGCTGGCCCTGCTGTTTTGCCCATCCTTGCGCCGTACCTTGCTCCAGAGGTGAGTCAAGGAATAATGCCCTCAGCCGGGAGTGACGTTTACGCCCTCGGTGTTCTGCTGTACGAAATGCTAGCAAGTCGCCGACCATTTGCCGGGGAGTCAGCGATTGCAGTCGCAAGCCAGCACATCACCGCTGAGGTCCCGAATTTGCGAGGGTTTAACAGCCTCGTCCCGATCGCAGTCCAAGAGCTCGTGCAAAAAGCCTTGAAGAAGGACCCCGGGCAAAGGTACCAATCGGCAAAAGCGATCGCCGGTGACCTCAAGGCAATGATGGACGCAATGAGTTTTGGGAAGCCTCTTGTCTGGCCAGTTCCGGGAACGCCTGAACCAGTTCAAATTGTTGAAACAGATTTCAGTGAAACACAAGCTCCGCTGAGTGAAGCAAACGAGCCCGCCGTCGTCACTGCAGAAATTCAAGCGGAGCTTGAGCCCCTTCAGCCAGGTATCTCCGAATCTGAAGCGCCGCCGATGTTTGCCAGAACAGAGGTCATTAAAGGCCCGCCCGCTTCACAACCGCTCCCGGTTCAGCCTCAGGAAACAGCCTTGCCGAAAACTACATCGAAATCGAAAACTTACGTACCCCCGACTGGAGTAGCTGAGAGTCCGAAACCGACGAAGGGCACTCCCGCCGTCACCCACCGGATGCCAACATGCCTTGGATTCATCACCTACGCCATAGGTCTCTTGGTCTTGGTCATGGTTGGCGGATATTGGTACTGGAATGCGTCCATGCCAAAGGTGATCAAGACGCCCTCAATGCTCGGCTTAAGCCTCGAAGAAGCGCGCGAGGTCGCAAAGAAGCAGGGTCTGGTGGTTCGCGAAATCAGGCGTGAATTCAGCGAAAAGCAAGCTGTCGGAATCGTCTTGAAGTCCGATCCTCCTGCAGGCGACCAGGTCAAACAACACGCAAGCGTTGGACTGATCATTAGCGCGGGATCAAGGTTCGTAACCGTACCAGATCTTAAGGGCGTACCCTTGGAAGCAGCTCGACAGAGATTGACTGAGCTTGATCTGCAGATTCTGGAACCGATTACATACAAGCGCGATCGAAAGGTGAAGGACGGTCAGGTTGTAGCCACAAATCCTGAACCCCGAACGAAGGCAGAACGCGGAACGAAGGTGCGCTTGACGGTTTCGTCCAACGACGCCAGCGACGAGCCCACTGCTCGAGTTCGAGGTACTTACAACTTACGCGTAACGATTCCCGAGGGTGGAAATGACACTGTTTTGGTCAGGATCGATATCGTTGACGACATGCAGGTCCGTACCATCCACGAAGAAGAACATCGAGCCGGAGACCAGTTCGAAGTCCCAACAGAAGGATGGGGCGACCCGGTTTACTTCAAAATTTTCTACGACGGCGAGCTGGTTCACCAGGTCGAAAAGTCGATCAAAAAGTCGGTGGGAGATCGATGAAGTACGAGATCACGCCTTCGATTCTAAGCTTTGATGCCGACGACTTCCGGACTCCGGTTCGGGAACTTAATGATGCGGGGGTTGACTGGATTCACCTTGATGTGATGGATGGTCAGTTTGTGCCGCCGATTACGTTTGGGGCTGATCTTGCGAAAAAGCTCACCGAGATTGGACCTGTTCCTGTAGAGGCTCACTTGATGACGAACACCCCGGATGCGCATTTCGACGCATTCGTTGAAGCTGGATGCAAGCGAGTGGTTTTCCATGCCGAGGCGACGATCCATGGGCATCGCCTGGTGCAACGGCTCCGAAGTCTTGGTGTTCAAGCAGGTGTCGCGATCAATCCCGGTACTCCGGTTGAAATGCTTCACCCGTACCTTGAAGACCTTGATCTTGCGCTTATCATGACCGTGAATCCCGGCTGGGGCGGCCAGAAGTTGATTCCGATGTGCCTCCAGAAAGTCGAAGCATTGCGTAAAATCGCGCCACGCCTAGATATCCAAGTGGATGGCGGGATTGATGACAAGACTTTAGCATCGGCGATAAGCGCCGGGGCGAACGTCTTCGTGAGCGGTAGTTACCTCACCCGAACGCGAACCATCACCGAAGGCGTCCAAAGCTTGAGGAAGATATGCGACTCCGCATTGTAACGACTGGATTTTTGATTTTTGGCGTGGTACTTGGACTCCTTTGGCCGGTGATCTTGGGGCCAAAACCGGCTGAATCTGCTGGAAAGAAAGCACTCGCCGAGTACGCCGCGAGAGGACTGACTTACTTTGCCGTGCTTTGCGTAGTATTCCTAGCGCTTTGTATGTGCGCCATCTGGATCATGCGCCAAAACAGGTTGGAATTCGAGCGAGAAAGGCAGGAGAATCTGAAGAACCTTGTCGAAGGCAGCCTAAACGATCATGGAAACCGAAGCGACGATCCTTCAGAAGCATAAAATGAACCTTGCGATCCTCGCCTCGCAACGAGGTTATCCCGCTCCGAACCCGAGGGTTGGTTGCGCGATCTTTCAAGGGGATGATCTTGTTGGAATCGGACATCACGATTATGCAGGTGGGCCCCATGCGGAGGTCAATGCCCTTGCGATGGCGGGAGACCGAGCAAAGGGTGCAGATGTCAGCGTCACTCTGGAGCCCTGCGCCCATCACGGTCGCACCCCGCCTTGTTGTGACGCCTTGATCAAAGCTAGGGTTGCTCGAGTCTTTATCGCTTGCCTTGACCCCAATCCAATCGCGAGCGGTGGGATCGAGCGCCTCAAAGCAGCTGGGATCAAAGTTGAGACTGGCTTCATGTCTCAGGAGGCTAGTCAGGTCAACGCAGTGTGGCTCCGAGCTATGGAACTCAAGAGACCCGTCGTCACAGTAAAGCTTGCAATGACGGCAGATCACTTTGTGGACACCATCGAACGGAAAGGGATGCGGATTACCGGACCTGAGTCGCGCCAATTCGTGATGAAGCTAAGAGCAGATCATGGCGTCGTGGTCGTGGGTCGTGGCACCGTCGAATCGGATAACCCAACGCTGAATGTTCGCGGTGCTGATCCTCAAGACCCTCTAGGTGAGACCCCGTTCAATCTCAAGAATCCGGTGACGCGGATGGTGCTAGATCCTCGTGGTCAGCTTGACCCCGGGCTAAGAGTGTTTGACCCTCAGTATGGTCCCGCGTGGCATGTGGGCGTAACCTATCGCGATAGTGTCTCTGATGGACAGATCGACCTGCATGGTCTATTGCAGGAGCTTTGGAGTGCTGGGCACACGAGCATCCTCGTAGAGGGAGGGCCGGAGACGATTCGGCGGTTTGCGGACACCGGGCTGGTGGACCGAGTGGACTTGTTCGTAAACCCCATATTGCTGGGGGACGGAGTTCCGGCTCCAATGGATTGCCTGAATCTCTCCTTCCTCAAGGTCCGAGAAACACGAATTTTTGGCGATGATGTCTATACAAGTTATTGGGTCGACAAATCATAACGATATTGTGAAAAAAAGTCCTGGGACTTTCTTTTTTTTCTGAACACTCAGTTCAATTAGGGCGTCAGAATAGCAAAGAGCCAAGTCTTTTCTCCATAACAAACCCAACACACAGAGTCCCCGTCGCTTCCCCTCAGCGCGGGGCTCGTTTTTTCTAAAGACTGACAAACCACCCATGAAGCCGGGTGTCTGGAGTGAGCTCCGGGTGAAATGATGTACCGAGTACACCTCCTGACCGAACCGCGACAATCTGGTCGTCAAATCGGGAGAGCACCTCAACTTCTGCCCCAACTTCGGTAACAATCGGCGCCCGGATAAACACTCCCAAAACTTCGCCCTCCATACCGGACACGGAAACCGGAGATTCGAAGGAATGAACCTGTGCCCCGAATGCATTGCGTCGCACTGTGATGTCCAAGGCACCTAGAGTGTATTGCTCCCGGTCTTCAATTCGCCGTGCCAAAAGGATCATGCCCATGCACGTGCCCCAAATCGGGATTCCCGCCGCGATTCGATCTTGAAGCGCTGGCCCAAGCCCGTACTTTTGCATGAGAAGCCCGACCGTTGTGCTTTCGCCCCCAGGGATGATCAGGTGAGTGCAGCCAGCAAGGTCTTCCGGAGTACGCACCTCAAAGCCCGGAACATCAATCCTCGAGAGCGATTCCAGATGCTTGGCATAATCGCCCTGAATACTGATAACCCCAACTTTCTTTTGCTGACTCACAATCTATGATGATACTTTCACCGGTATCATTCCAGTGTGACTCCGGTAGAAATTATCGGCGTGCCGTTTGACCGATGTGGCAAGCAACTTGGCTCTGCTCTTGGTCCTGAAGCGGTTCGCTTTGCTCTCCGTAACGAGCTTGACCGGCGCGAGGATATGCGCGCCTGGGTGCAACGTTACATCACAGATAAGGGCAATGTCGCCTGGGAGATCCCCGATCATGAGGAAATGGGTCTCCGATCCTTCGGAGAGTCGTTGAACTGCTATTCCGCGCTGTTTGACGCGGTTACAGCATGTTTAGCTCGTGGCAATCGCCCCGTTTTAATTGGCGGAGATCACAGCACCGCAATCGGAAGTGTTGGCGCTGCTCATGCGCACGTTCTCAAAAAGGGTGGGAAGCTTGGCGTCCTTTGGATCGACGCCCATGCTGATTTGAATACCCCGGCTACCTCGGGAACTGGGAACGTCCATGGAATGCCACTAGGGTTATTGACAGGAGAGAGAGTTCATGATCTACCAGATCATCATAGCGACCGCTGGAAAAATCTGGGTTCTGAGCTTGCCGGAAAAGTCACCGCACAATGGGAGATCATGGGGCAGAAATTTGCGCCAACGCCGTTGAAAGATGATCAACTTGCCTGGATCGGATTGCGCGATGTTGATCCTGCCGAGGCGAGGTTTATTGCCGACATGAAGGGTTGCTTCGCGACCTCAATGCAAGATATCGATCACCATACTTTGCCAAAAGTACTTCAAGCTTTCCGAAATTGGTTGATCAAAAATAAAATCACTGATTTATGGATCAGCCTTGATGTTGATTCTCTAGATCCCGTCCTTGCCCCAGGAACAGGGACCGCAGTCCGTGGTGGTCTCACGTATCGAGAGGGTCACTTGCTAGCTGAGCTGTTGCACGAAATGCTTGATGACGATAATTGCCCCCATCCGCTTTTGGGACTAGAAGTTGTCGAGGTGAATCCAATGCTAGATAGTGCCAATGAAACCGCGAAGATTGCCATCGAGTGGGTCGCCAGCCTCGCTGGAAGGAAAATTCTCTCGAGGAGGCCCGCAATTGATTTCTGACATCGCCCGAAAGACGTACGAACGGGTCCTTCGAGAAGAAGCGAGTGCCCTTTTACACCTTGCTTCAACCGACAACCCGAATGTGGAGAAGGCAATCGACTGGATCACGACATCCACTGGCCGAGTGATCACATGTGGGATCGGGAAGTCTGGTCACATCGCCCGTAAGACCGCTGGAACCCTGAGTAGCACGGGTACACCGAGTGCCTTTCTCCACGCCGCTGAGGCCGTCCACGGCGATCTTGGCATGGTGAAGCCAGAAGATATCGTGCTCGCCTATAGCCACAGTGCTGAGACCGATGAGATTGTCAACTTATTCGCGCCCCTCGCTTCCATCGGGGCGAGGACAATGCTTATGACCGGGCGCCCTGAAGGATCAGCGGGACGCCTGGCTGATCTCGTTTTGGATACGGGTGTTCTGCACGAGGCCTGCGCGATTCATCTTGCGCCGACGACCAGCACGACGGCAATGCTCGCGATGAGCGACGCGATTGCCGTAGCCGTCATGGAGCGACGCGGATTTTCGCGAGAAGACTTCGCAAGGTTTCACCCTGCCGGTGCCCTCGGCAAACGGTTACTTCTCACGGTCGCCGATGTCATGCGGACGGGTTCGGACAATGCGGTCGTCCAACTTTCGACGGCAGTTCCAGAGGTTCTTAGCGTAATCACCAAGGCCGGTGCAGGAGCCGCTTGCGTCGTGGACGGGGCTGGAATCATGGTCGGGATCATCTCCGACGGCGATATTCGTCGGCACTTCCTCAGCGCGTCGCATCCGCTGGAAGGCGATGCTCAGCAGATTATGTCGCAGAAATTCTCGTCCATTTCACCGGACTTGATGGCAGTTGAGGCGCTGGAAGACTTCCAGAATCATCCAAAGAAGATCGGTGAAATTCCGGTACTTAATGATGAAAAGGAGCCAGTGGGGATGCTGGTGCTTAAAGACTTGCTACGTTCCGGGATTGTGTGATCGGTTATCGCGGGTGCAATTGGAATGCGCTCGCGATGATTCCCCGTTTCTTCAGTTCTTTTTTGACGGCATGGATGGAGCACGGTCCATCTTCTGACTGGTACGCACCCAAATTTCCCGAACGGGAGACCTGGAAGATCAGATCGTTTGATCCACCAACGATGAATCTGTTGGGATAAGTATCGCTCGAATAGCCAAGCGGAATTTCGATGGATTGCTGGTCTGCAGGAACAGGCTCAATGTATAGTTCTAATTCGAAGACGGAAGGATGCGGAAACATAATGTAATTCCTTCCCTCCGTTTTCTTTACAACATCGTTAGAAGTTTCTGGAAGAATAACCAAAATGCCCTCAAGTCCAGCAAGCTTCACTTGCTGGACCATCCAGCCAAGATGAGTCGGCTTAGTTGTGTCCACGCAAACCACCACTCGCAACTTCCCCTTCCCATTTTGCAAGGCCTTAAAGACAACGCGCCAATCCTTGCCAAGCTCGAATTGCCCTTCGCCAAAATTCGAACCCACCACCACCGTTTCGACCCCCTGAGACTCTAGGAAGGCGAGTAATTTAAGAATTCCAAGGGGATCTACGCGGCCCTCGTTGGTAAACGGCATGACCATATCCACCCAAAATCCCGGAATAGTGACAATCATCACAGGGATTATGGTTCCCAAACCTAAAGGAACTTGCTAGGATTTCCGATTCTTATAGAAGTCATGAGTCCTCTGAGCAACCAAATTATCCAAGCCATTGCCAGCCCGAAGTCCGGTATTTTTGAGGACCTCAAGGCCAAGATTTCCAATCGCTCGGCAACAATTGGAGTTGTTGGACTCGGTTATGTTGGTCTTCCGTTTGCAGTTCAGGCGCGTCGGAGTGGGTTTCCGGTTTGCGGATTTGACCTGAGCGAAGAAAAGGTCCAGAAGGTTTTGAATTGTGATAGCTACATCGGGGATGTCTCAAACGAGGAACTGACCGATTGTGTGGAGCATGGAAATTTTGACGCCACGACAGACTTTTCGCTTTTAGCGGACTGTGACATCATTGTGGTCGCGGTTCCGACGCCTCTCACGAAAAATTTAGTACCCGACCTCAGGGCAATTGAATCCGCAACACGATCCATCGCAAACCACTTGCGCCCCGGTCAGCTGGTGACCTTGGAATCCACCACTTACCCAGGCACGACTGAAGAAGTGATGCTCCCGATTCTCGCCGAATCTGGTCTCGCAGTTGAGCAAGATTTTTTCCTGGCTCATTCGCCCGAGCGCGTTGATCCGGGTAACCACCAATTCAAGACCAAAAACACGACTAAGATCGTCGGTGGCGTGGGGCCAAAGTCCAGCGAAATTGCCTCGGCCTTTTACTCCTGCGCGATTGAGAAGATTGTCACAGTGAGCTCGGCGCGGGCGGCAGAACTTGTCAAAGTCTATGAAAACATTTTTCGAAGCGTCAATGTTGCGCTAGTAAATGAGCTTGCAATGCTTTGCGACCGGATGAATCTGAACGTTTGGGAAGTTTTGGACGCAGCGTTCACGAAGCCTTTTGGGATCATGCCGTTTTATCCTGGTCCAGGAGTGGGCGGACATTGCATCCCCCTTGACCCGCATTACTTGGAATTCAAGGCCCGCGAATACAATTTCAGCACCAGATTTGTTCAGCTAGCCGGTGAAATCAATCGGGGAATGCCACGGTTCGTCGTCGACAAGGCGATCCGGATTCTTGGCCAAAAGGGAATTGCTCTGCCCAAAGCGAAGATCATGGTTCTGGGCGTTGCCTACAAGAAAGATATTGACGACTATCGCGAATCCCCGGCAATGGAAGTTCTGCGCCTTCTCCTTGACTTGGACGCAAGCGTGATCTATCACGACCCGCGCGTACCTGCGATAGATGATCATGGAATCACCATGCTCGGGTCACCGCTCACTCCGAATGTCGTTTCCGACTGTGATCTGGTGATCGTCGCCACTCAGCATACCGGCGTCGACTATACGATGGTCCGCAAGTTCGCTCCGCTGGTCCTCGACACGCGCAACGCGATGGGCGATATGCCGGCGGACAATATCATCCCGCTGTAATTGGCTCAGTCCGAATTTGAACCACCGTTGAACTCGTTCATGGCGATCAGTACCCCGTCTGTAACGATCTTCTCAACGGCACGGATACATGTGTCAAAAACATCATTGATCACCGCTTGATCGTCGGGATTAAACCGCGTCAACACATGATCCACGGTCGGCTTATCGGACGCTTTTCCGATTCCGATCTTGATTCTTGGATAATCCTGGGTCGCCATCGTACCTTGGATTGAGCGATGCCCATTATGACCGCCGTGGCTACCCTTGGCCCTAATTCTCATCTTGCCTGTCGGTAGATCCAGATCATCGGTGATGATCAGGAGCTTCTCTGGCTTCAACCCAAGCTCACGCAAAAGTGGTGAGATCGCCTGGCCCGAGAGATTCATGTAGGTCAGGGGTTTCATCAGAACGACTTCGGTCCCGGCGACTCGGACAGGCCCGTAAACTGCTCGATGCTTCCGCGTGATGAGCTTGGCTTTTTCCTGTTGACAAATCAGATCAATGACGTCAAAACCAACATTGTGCCGGGTATGGGCGTATTCTGGACCCGGGTTCCCAAGTCCCACGATCAGCCATTCCGCGGGAAGTCGCGGCTCGGGTGGTTTCTTTCTAAACATGGATATTGCGCTTAGTCTAGTTCCAAATGGAGCGGAAGTGCTACCGCCGAATGCGTCAGTGCGCCAACGCTGATCAGATCCACGCCGGATCCGGCGATTGCCCGCACCGTGGTCAGATTCACGCCCCCGCTGGCTTCGAACTTGACTCCGGATCCCTTATGTTTCGTAACAATTTCGCTCATCATTGCCGGGCTCATGTTGTCAAGCAAAACAATGTTGGCTCCGGCAGCCACGGCTTCATCGGCTTGGTCGGGCCGGTCTGCTTCGACTTCGACCATCGCGGTATGCGGGATTTTTTCCCGAACAGCATGAACTGCGGCAGCGATTGATCCATTGGCGACAATGTGATTGTCCTTGATCATCACGGCATCAAATAACCCCATCCGATGATTCCGACCTCCACCACATCGGACAGCGTACTTTTGCAAAGATCGCATCCCGGGCAGGGTCTTCCGTGTGTCCACGATCACCGCCCCGCTACCTTGAATGGCTTCTACGAATTTTGCAGTGAGGCTGGCGACTCCACTCAGATGCATGAGAAAATTCAAAGCAACCCGTTCGTGGGTAAGGATGCTCGCGAGTTCGCCGTGGATGTTGAGTACGCGGGTTCCAGCGGCACAAGCGGATCCGTCGTTGACCAAAACTTCAACGTCAGCGACTTCGGAGAAAAAGCTTGCGGCAACACCGACACCACACAGGACGCCGTCGGCTTGGGCTTCGATATAGCCCGATCCGAGGGTATCTGGATTCAGGCATCCCGCGGTCAGATCACCGGGGCCGATGTCTTCGCTCAGAGCGAGCTCCAGCAAGTGTCCCCAATCGCTTGGATAGGGATGCATCCAGCCTGTCATTCGGTGATCACCTGAAGATCGCAACGCGCGGAAAGTTCTTCGATAATGAGTTCGTAAGGGACTTCAACGCCATTTCGTGACCAGCCAATTGGAACTTTGATTTTTCCTGCAACGATGTATGCGAATGGCTTTACGAGAACGGATCCTTTATCTAGCACGAGAACAAGTTTATCTCCATCCATCCGCATTGAGCGGACTTCCTCGTAGGTCACTCGGCGAATGTCCCGCCCACGAATGATCTCGAATGCTTCATCCTCTAGGGCGTACTGGGTGGCGGTTGCATTCTTATGCGCGAGGTCAGCCACGGCGGCAGAACCGGCTTGCCAGAGAGCTCCCGCAACTGCTTTGACATCGCGTCCGAAGCTCCGCTCGCCTTCGCGCCGAATCACGGATTTGGTGGTTTTGAGAGCATTGCGTCGGCTCTCTTCCGCTCCGGATTCCAGCCAGCGAATTGCCTCGCCTGGTTTGTAACGCACCACATGATCCATGGTCATATTGTGGCTTACGCGAAGTCCTGGCGTCGCGTGGCAAAATTCGGCAATTTGGTCACTGCCACTTCGAGGCGAGAATTTCCGCCATCTCGCTTAGGAACTCTTCTTCCTCACGCCGGAACCTATCTACGGCATGCCCATCAATGTCAATCTGCCCGAGAATCGTATCGTCTTTCTTGATTAGTACGACAATCTCGCTTCGAGTATCAAGCGAGCAAGCGAGATAATTCTCCTCTTCTCGGACATCGGCGATGACCTTGTTGCGGTTTTCGCTTACGGCAGACCCGCAAACTCCTCGTCCAACCGGGATTTCGGTGTGGTCGGTCGCGGCTCCAACGTAAGCATCTAGGTGAAGCATTTCGCTCTTGAGCGCATAAATTCCGCTCCAATCAAAGCCATTGAGTTCGGATAAGAACTGCATCGCTTGTTGCCGAAGATCGAAGCCAGTCTTTGGTGACGAGGCGAGTTGAAAGAGGATGGATTGATATTCTGCTCTCATGTGCGTTTTGTTTCGGACAAATTGTCCCATGCGGTTAGGCATTCGATGAGGGTTGTACCCGGAGCGGGAATCCACTCATAAACTGGCATTCCTTCCCATGATCGCTGGCGGGTCATCGCGCAGGTCAGGAACGTCCCAGGAGCACCCGCGCTGGTGCCGAGTTCGGGGGGCTTTCCGTTCAAAGCCGCCTGAGCGACACCAAGCAGAAACCGCTCGGCGACTTCAACCATCGGTTCAGGTACGTCAAGAATTTCATGTTCGGGCATCGCAAATTTGATCAATCCACGAGTGAAAACTTGATTTAGAGAAGGATTGATGGCGGTGCTGACGTGCTCAACAACCGGGATTTCGCCCGGACTCTTTCCGGGCTTTTGGAGGCTATCCGGCTGCAAGTACCGATGCGAGATCGGATCAGCGATAATGCCATCGGTCAACAGGGCTAATCGTTCCGCCACGTTCAGGTATAGGTCCAGGGCTGGAGCGATTTTTGGATCAAAAGCCTCAAAATTCAGCTGGGCCACGTGCCACGTGCTTCGGATGGTCGTGATCACATCTGGAGAAAACTTGAGGGCATGGGGTGATTTGATAAGGACTTCGGGATCAAAACCTGATTCCGCGACCGGCATCACCATCAATTTCAGCATAGTCTTTTGGTCCAATGAAGCCACGCCGTAAACCCCGCGTTCGAGTGGAGCGTTCAGATCGCGGCTCATTTTGGCGAGCAACGGAGCGATGAATCCAATGACCGCCCCCTCGTTTCCTTTGGGGTGAGCAATCGAGTTCACGCTCGGCATTTGGGTGGTGGAGCAAAGGATGCTCAGGTAGGCATCACGCGAAATCTCGTAGCCAATCGTCTTTGGCTTCGCAAATTTGAACAGATCGGTGAGCTTGCCTCCTCTACGCATGGCTTACTTTAGGACGAAATCGAACTGAGATTCGGTTGAGAAACGCCTGAACTTCGTCTCCGGAATAGTGGCATAGATAGCACGCGATCATGACGAAGGCGAAGAGCGGAATATTCATTCGGTACTCAATGCCAAGGTGAAGGGCGATTCCGGAGAGAACGACCCACTTCCGAGCAGGTTTCCAAAAGATCAAGGTTGCCAAAGCGAGCTCGATGATTAGAGTCGCATAAGTCGTGAAGATGATCACAGGGAGCGAGTCCACGAAACCAGGAACGGAGAACTTTTTGAATTCAATGAGTTGGGTCGGGTACCAGGACGCGAATCCATTCCTCCACGCTGGACCTTGGAGTTTGATCAGCACGGTGGTTAGGTAAACAATCGCGAGCTGAAGTTGGACTAGGCGTTGTGGCCAAAGTGATACTTCGGTCACGAGGGGCTGATTATTTTTTTTCTTCAACCAGGCATCCACGGAAAATGCCGCACCAACCGGGGCCAGAGCCATGTAGATTGCGATGACCCGGGCAAGAGTATCACCGGCATTGAGAATGAATGGAGATCTATGGTGGATCGCCACGATTCCAATCGCAAGAATGATCGAACTGCCTTTCGTCCATACGCCTAGTGCAGTGAGAATTCCAAAAACCACAATAACCCAATATAGGAAAAACACGAGTGAGTCGTTTTGGATCTGGGCGAGAGGGTTGAAGGTCAGACCTCCTCGGTCGGCTCGGAGCGCGGCAGAAGCCGGACTCAAGCCGTTCACGCCAAACCAAGTCACGATGTCACCGGCTTGGATCAGTAACCCGAGGACGATCAGAGTGGCAAAAATCGCGCGGAACACCCCCAATGTCACCGGGGAGCCGTAGCCAAACATCCATTGATCAAATCGCTGGTATAGCTCCTTCATCTTGGCACCGCACTTTGAGTCTCGCGAGTAAATGCTCCAAGGTCCTGAGGATTGACCAAATGCTCATAGACGACCTCCTGCCTAAATTCGCGGGCCGTCCGGTCCTTATCTGGATCGGGAATCCAACGATAGTGCTTTCGGATTTGCACGATGGAAGGCGGATTGCTTGGGTTGGTGTACGCCTCCCGAGCAAGCCAAGTGGCCCATGCCGGCCAAAGGTACTCGAACTGCTGGGTCTGGACACGCTCACCATATTTCACGAATCGTTCGTGCAGATACTTCTTGTGGATTGGCAAATTTGCCATTCTCGGGTAGGTGACGATCGTTTTTGTACCATCTTGATGTGTAACCTCGGCGTCGAACCACCAGTCTTGGCTCAGCGGATTCGGCGCGAACATGTCCCAGTATTGCCAAAGTCCGGTGGTTGTAAAAAAGGTTTGGATGGGCTTTGAACGTACGGTGGTAAAACTTTGCGAAAGGGCGGCATCCAGTGTGGTGGCGGGTTTTCCTTCGTCGTTGAATTGGGCATCTGGCAAGCACCACCACAGAGTCACCGCAAGGTAGCTGAGAACAGCTACCTTTATAGGCCACTTGACGGTGCGATCGTTCATGGTTCTTACAGCAAGCGTTGGCCTTTCACGGCGTCCCCAACGATTTCGCCAATGCGGTTCCGGACTCGGCCGACGTCAAATACAACGTGCTTTGGTTCGCCGTATGGAGCGTCGAAAAGCAGGTCTTCGAGAAGTTTTTCCATCAGCGTGTGGAGCCGTCTTGCGCCGATATTTTCGACTTTGTTGTTGAGCTCAACCGCGTAGTGTGCGAGTTCATCCAGGGCCTCGGCGGTGAATTCGATCGTCACTCCATCCACGCTAAGAAGCTTTTCGTACTGCTTCACGAGGGCATTCTTTGGCTCGCGGAGAATTCGACCGAAATCATCCTCAGTTAATGCCTTGAGTTCCACCCGGATGGGGAGTCGACCTTGGAGTTCCGGAATCAGGTCGCTCGGTTTTGCCATGTGAAACGCTCCGGCGCATATAAACAAGATATGATCGGTGCGTACAGTCCCAAACTTTGTTGGCACGCTTGAGCCTTCGATTACCGGCAGTAGGTCACGTTGAACTCCTTCTCGACTAACCTCTGGTCCACCACTTCCACCGCTTTTGATCGCGACCTTATCAATTTCGTCAATAAAGATGATCCCAGTTTGCTCTGCACGCTCAACAGCGATTTTGTGAATCGCATTTTGGTCAATCATGTTTTTCGCTTCGGCTTCAGCGAGAATTGCCTTGGCTTCCATGACGCGCATTTTTCGCGTGATGGTACTGGTCTTGTTGAACGGAGAATTCGCACCGCCAAACATGTCCATTCCCATTTCCTCCATGCCCCCGGGCGTGAAGACCTGTAAGAACGGGTTTGATTGCTCTTCGATGTCCACTTCCACTTCGGCCTTATCGTGGACGCCGGCTTTGATTTCCTCAATGAGCTTCTCGATTTTGGCTTCATCGTAGTTTGGGAAGGAATAGTAAGTATCCAGTTCGATGATGTCATCGGACTTGGGCGCGATGACTACCGGTTCGTCTTCCGTATAAAGTTGTTCCGCGATCTTTCGCAGAGCTTTATCCATAGCCTCGGCCTCGATTTCGTCTATTCGCTCACGCTCGACAAGCCGAACCGCGGCGGAAACGAGATCGCGGATCATGGAATCCACATCACGACCAACGTAACCGACTTCGGTGAATTTGGTCGCCTCAACTTTGACAAGCGGAGCATGGGCAATCTGGGCAAGGCGACGGGCGATTTCAGTTTTTCCGACTCCGGTTGGGCCGATCATCAGGATGTTCTTCGGCATGATATCGTCGCGATCATGGAATGGAAGTTGCTGACGCCGATAGCGATTGCGGAGTGCGACGGCGACGGCTTTCTTTGCGTCCTCTTGGCCGATGATGTACTTGTCAAGCTCGGCAACAATTTGCTGCGGCGTAAGGTCTGCAATGGGTAGGTGGCTCATTTGGAGTTCGGGGTTAATGTAATGGACTTAAAGCCTCATTAGAGTTTTCGTGTGCTTCGGTTACCGGTTCGCCGAGGTCGGCGTTGTAGTGCAAGCCGATATTTGCCCGGCGTTCTCTTGCGCCCTTAATGACGCACTGGGCGGCGAGAAGGAGATTTTCGGTTTCGAGCGAATATTGGCCATATGGCGCTTCGGGCAATGCCTTGAATTCTGCTTCCAGCTCGCTGACCTTCCGTGATGCAAGCTCGAGCCCAGCGTCCCTGCGGACAATTCCAACGTGTTCGGTCATGATCTTCTGCATTGCACGTCGGATCCGAATTGCATCGGCTTCCGGAACAGATTTCCGAGCGGGTTGGGCTGCTATCTCTCCTGCAGGTTTGCCCCCTTCGTGAGCGGATTCGGCACCGGCTTTGGCAAAAACAAGTGCCTCAAGGAGTGAATTCGATGCCAGGCGATTGGCACCATGAACTCCAGTTCGGGCAACTTCACCTGCGGCATAGAGACCTGGAACTGTGGTCTTGGCTTGAAGATTTGTAACAACCCCTCCGCAAGAATAGTGTTGGGCCGGGACGACTGGAATCCAATGCTTATGCGGTTCAATTCCCACTTGTTTCAGCTTCTCAACGATTGTTGGGAAGTGGAGCGCGATGTGGTCGGGCTTCAGGTGGGTCATGTCAAGATAGACGCACCAGGTCTCCATCGCCTTCATGTGCGCATCAATCGCACGGCTTACGATATCGCGAGGCGCGAGTTCGAGCCGTGAATCGAAGTCATACATGAACCGAGTACCTTGGTGGTCGCGCAAAGTTCCGCCCTCACCCCGGACAGCTTCGGTGATCAGGAAGGACCGCATTTGTTGGTGGAATAAGGTTGTCGGGTGGAATTGCATGAATTCCATGTCCGCGATCTCGGCACCGACTTTGGCGGCGAGCCCGATGCCATCGGCAGTTGCGATCCGTGGATTCGTCGTGTGCTGGTACACCCGCCCGCATCCGCCGGTGGCAAGCATCACTGCCCTAGCTGAGAACAATCTTGGCTTCTGGAACTCACCCAGAAAAGCCTGGCATCCAACGCAAACTCCATCTTCGATCACGAGATCGGTCACGAACGCGTTTTCGTGAACACTAATCTTGCTCTCATTACGAACGGCTTCGTTCATTGCGCGTTCGATTTCCCAACCCGTGCGATCCGCGTGGTGAACAATCCTATTGCGCGAGTGCCCACCCTCTCGCCCCAATGCCCATTCGGTCAGCGATTCCGGATTGGATTCCTTGTCGAACCGTGCGCCAAGACTCGAGAGCCAAGCGATGGCTTCTGGTGCTTTTTGGACGAGATAACGCACTGCCTCTGGATCGCAGAGACCAGCACCAGCGATGTGGGTATCGCGCTCGTGTAATTCCCAAGAATCACTTTCCCCGACGGCGGCGGCAATTCCGCCTTGCGCATAGCTGGTGTTGGATTCAAAAAGTTCGGCTTTGGTCAACACACAGACGGTGCCGTATTTTGCCGCGTCAAGGGCGAAGGTGAGACCAGCGAGGCCGCTTCCGATGACAATGGTGTCGAACTTTTGTAGATCCATGGTGAGTGCCTAATCACTATCTACGAGCCTTGATTTGATCGCCTTCATCGCGGCCTCGGTTCGGCTGTTCACCTGAAGGGCTTTGAGAATATTACTGACGTGATTCTTGACCGTCTTTTCGGCGATCCCCAGATCGCGAGCAATTTCTTTGTTTCTTAATCCTTTGGCAATGAGATCAAGGATTTCGCTTTCGCGGTCGCTGAGGATGAAGAGTTCAGCGTCATCGGTATCATCATCTTCTCGGATGCGGCGAAAATCTTGGAGCACCTTCGCGGCGATCTTTGGCGTGAGCTTTGCCTCACCTTTAAAGGCGAGCCGGATTGCATCAATGATGTCGGCGGGGGTGCTTGTCTTGAGTAAATATCCAAGCGCACCGGCTCGAATGGCATCGAAGATCAGATCGTCTTGCTCGTTAACGGTAAGAATGACGACCTTGACTTGCTTTTCTTTTCGGAGCAAGGCACGAATAAGCTCAATACCGTCCATTCGAGGCATGTTGATGTCGGTCAGAAGGACGTCAGGCGGATTGACAAGGCAGTAGTCCAGGGCTTCTTGACCGTTAGAGCAAACTTTCACGATTTCGCACTCTGGCATGAGGCTGAGGGTGCGCTGGATTGCGTTGCGATACGCGGGTTCATCATCGGTGATTACGACTCGAATCGGGCCTGGCATAGTGGTGAGTATATCACTTCGGTTCTCGGGCCATTCGCGATGCCATTTTGGTCTGGTAGAGTCTGGATGCAATGCCGATTTTGTCTGTGTCTGACCTTCGCGTTTCCTTTGGGAATTCGGACATCTTGCGGGGAGTTTCCCTAGATGTGGAACCAGGTCAGACCATTGGTTTGGTCGGTGAATCGGGCTGCGGTAAGACGATGCTCGGGCTCTCGCTGATGGGAATGATTCCCCACGGCGGGCGCATCTCCGGAGGCTCAATCATCCTTGAAGGTAAGGACTTGACCAAGATCTCGGAAAAGGAATATCGGTCGCTCCGAGGATCTGATTTGGCCATGGTGATGCAAGACCCTTTCACCAGCCTGAATCCGGTCATGCGGATTGGCGACCAAGTAGCTGAGTCGCTGGTGTTGCACCAAAACAAGTCGTGGTCAGAAGCAAGAATTGGAGCGTTGGAAATGCTCCTGGAAGTTGGGATTCCGGAGCCAGAACGCGCGATGCGGAAATATCCCCACGAAATGTCCGGCGGCCAAAGACAGCGGGTTGTGATTGCGATCGCGTTTTCTTGCCAACCAAAAGTTTTGATCGCAGACGAGCCAACTACCGCGCTTGACGTGACTCTGCAAGCTCAGGTGTTACGATTACTTACCCAAATGCAGGAGAGATTCGGAACTGCGGTCATTCTGATTTCACATAACATCGGCGTGATTGCGAGTGTTTGCGATCGTGTGAATGTAGTCTACGCCGGCGAATTTGTCGAATCCGGGACGGTGACGCAGGTCTTGAAAAGTCCGCTTCACCCTTACACGAAGGCACTTTTGGAGGCGATGCCGGACGCGGAAAAGGACGTCCTCTTCGCGCTTGGCGGCCAGCCACCGAGATTGGATCAAAAAATTGATTGGTGCGCGTTCCGAGACCGTTGTCCGGTGCGTTGCTCGCGTGCGGATGAACCTGCCCCTTGGGTCGAGAACGATGAACATCACGGGGCAAGTTGTTGGAATCTCAAACCATAACGGCTTGACGTTCGCAATAGCTGTGCTGTACGTTGAGCACATGGATCGTGCCACTAACTTTATCCCATACGCTTCGTGATCGGCCCATCGTGGCTTGGTAAAGCAGCCCACCGTCTTTGGTGCGGGTCCACTTAGCATCGCAGTGACCGGTCTTCAGAAGCACAAAGCAACCGGGCTGAACATATTCGTCTTCGGTAAAAAAATGAACGGCGGGTACGGCGCAATCGTCACTGAGGCACTTATCGGCAATGATCGCGTGACCGCGCAAATGAGCACGCATGTGCCCTTGATTTTGCAAGAGAATGAACTCATTCTGTGCGTCTGAACTGCGTTCAATGCCAACGATTCGAATCATAAGAAAGGGACCTCCCGCGCGGATATGTAACGGATAGACGGTTTAGCCCTTGCCTTTCGCTTCTTTTGCGATGAGCTTTTCGATATTTTCGATGGCGTCATCCATCGCCTGTGCAGCTGATCGCAGGGAAGAACCAGAGATTCCGTCGGTCATCTTTTCTTCAATGTCGTTGATGACCTTTCGGACATCCTTCATCTTACTATTGCCTTGCTTGGTGAGGCGCAGGTACTTCACCCGGCGGTCTTTTTCGCTCGGAACCTGTTCGAGTAAGCCCTTTTTGAAATGCACATGGACGGTTTCGGACAGCGTCGCGGGAGAAACCCCAAGCCTGCCCGCAATTTCTGCCTGAGAACATTCTTCGCCCGCGCCTTGAACTGCGGCGAGAAGCTGGAATGTTGCCATGTTCATCCCAAGTTTCCGAAGCTTTGGGCTGAGCAAAAGAGATTGAAGCTCGTAGAGTGCGGCAATGCGAGGAATCAGAACGGAATCAGCCATTCCGTTAGGTTACCAAAAGATCAAGTGAAAAAATCAATCCTGGAACGGCTTAATTCTTCCAATTTTAGCAGGACGCGTGCGACTCGTCCCTCTGCTTCTGCTTGTTCGCGTGCGAGTCGGGCCATTGCCGAGTTGGTGCCATGATCGCTCAGAGACGACGCGAGTTGCGCTTTGAGTTCCGCGCTTCGGACAATTCCTAAAGCCAGAGACATGGTTGGGGCAAGTGGTGTAATTGACATTTTGTTTTCTCCATAGTTATCCTAATCATCCCAATGATGTTTTGCCATAGCTTTCTATGCTAAAACCCTAATAGAGTCACTAGGTTTTATGAGTCCCCGACCTTCTTCACCGGTAAAATTACGCGATTGCTACGTTGGGATTGATGGCGCGAAGAACGGTTGGGCGGTGGCTTCGATGCATTCCCTTAGCCGGGAGATTCGCCTGGATTTTATGACCGATTTAGGCTCAGTTTTCCGGGATTGTCTCGTTGCCGCGATTGATATTCCAATTGGTTTGGAAGACGAAGGTGATCGAGTTTGTGATAAGGAAGCTCGTGCACAACTTCAAGAATTCGGAAAGCAAAATTCGTTGTTTCCCATCCCTCCAAGGATGGTGGTATACCAACCGACATATGAAGCAGCTAAATTAATAGCTCCCTCGGTATGGGATGGGCGCAAGCCGTCTTTACAAGCCTTTCACTTATTTAAGAAAATCATTGAGGTTGAAGGACTCTTACTTTCTGATCCAAAGCTCAAGCTTAAAATTTTTGAAACGCATCCCGAGTTAGGATTTGCGCTCCTTGCCCCTGGGCAGTGCCCCGAAAAGAAGCGGACTGTGAACGGTTGTGCCCAGCGAATTGATGCTCTGAGGGGTATTTGGATCGAATTTGGTTGGACAGATGAAGAATTCCATGCCTATCGTGCTCAGGCAAGACTCTCGCGGGATGATGCAACGGACGCACTTATAGCCTTGTTCACTGCTATTCGAATCGTGAGCGGAACTCATATTCCGATTCCGCCCGCGTTAGCGCACGATGCACTTGGGCTTCGGAAGCAGATGATGGTCTAGGCGAGCTCACAAAGCAAGCCCCAAGGATGACCGGAGATGACTCTCACGACGGCTTCAGATCCGATTAGTTCATCCCTACCGGGAACAAAGACAAGTCGAAATTCTTCGGTATGTCCACTCAAGTAGGCGGGCTCCTTTCGACTTCGTCCGTCAATCAGAACTTTGAATTCGCGACCTACTAAAGCTTCGTTGATCTCTAATGTGATCGCCTGTTGCGCGGCGATGAGGTGATTTAGCCGCCGGTTTTTCTCGTGTTCGGAAACTCCCAGAACTCCCTCTGCGGCCGTACCGGGTCGCTCGGAATACGCAAACATATAGGCGGCGTCAAAGCGGATTTTGCGCATCAAATCCATCGTTTGCTCGAAGTCACCCTCGGTTTCACCAGGAAAACCGACGATAATGTCGGTTGACATCCCGATGTTTGGAACGGCTGCCCGCATGCGACTGACGATGTCGAGAAAACTTTCGGCCGTGTAGATCCGCTTCATTTTGCGCAGAACCGTGTCACTTCCACTTTGAAGCGGTATGTGCATATGGGGCATGACTTTTTTGACGTCACGAATTGTGTTGATTAATTCATCACTAAAATCCCGTGGGTAAGGGGAGGTGTAACGGATCCGCAATAAATCCGGAATTTCTGCGATTTTCTGGAGGAGTTCTGCGAAGGACACCCGGCCCTCGGCGAGATTCTTGCCGTACGAATTCACAGTCTGACCGAGCAAGGTCACTTCCCGGGTTCCGTGCCGAACCAAACCGCTTACTTCGTTAAGAATATCGTCGGTCGGTCGACTCCGCTCTCGACCCCGTGTGCTCGGCACGATGCAATAGGTACAAAATTTATCGCAACCATACTGGATCGGGACAAAGGCTTTAAGCTTCGGCGCGCGGCCAATGTGACGGAGGGGAATATTTGTCACCACAGCCCCGCGTCGCTCGGGAAGCTCAAGCCGGGTTTTGAATCGTCGCTTCTGAAGAGTTTCTTCAACCAGACCAGCGATCTGCGTGACCTGCGCGGTTCCGACGACAAAATCCACAAAATGCGCTTTTTCGCGAATTTCTTTCGCGCGAATCTGCGCCATGCACCCAGCGACGCCAACAACAATTTCCGGAAAATTCCGCTTAATTTCTGCAAGAGTGCCTAGGAAACTAAATGCCTTATCCTCAGGTTTTTTACGTACCGAACACGTGTTTAGGATCAAAACTTGGGCAGAACGAAAATCTTCTACCGGACTGAACCCGATGGTTCGCAGCGCCAACCCAATCTGCTCGCTATCTTCCTCATTCATCTGGCAACCCCAAGTCTGAATAAAGTAGGTCCCTTGTTGCGGAGTATTTTGGGAGCTTTTTTTAGTTAGCGATCTTACGCGAATGAGTGTTTCCATCTTTAGACTAGCGGTAATCGTCCTCCAAAGAAAATTTTGACAATTTCAAAGTAAATGACCAATCCGGTCGCATCTACGAAAGTAGAGATAAAGGGTGCGCTCATGACCGCCGGGTCGATCCCCAACCGCTTTGCCGCCAAGGGTAGGGTTCCTCCCACGCTTGTCGCCCAGATTACGATCGCAGGGAGCGAGCATCCGATGGCGTACATCAGGTTTGGATCTAAGCCCCAAACCAAGGCTCGGATCATCCCTGCCACTCCAAGACACCCACCGACGAGAAGCGCCGTGAAAAACTCCTTGTTAACGACCAAGAAAAAGTCTCTAAAAGAAACTTCGCCGATCGCCAGTGAACGTGTGACCATCGTGGTTGCTTGTGATCCCGAATTCCCCCCGGCGCCAAGGATCAAAGGTAGGAACATGAGGTACTTCGCAAGCTGGGTCTCCTTGCTGTAGTGATTCATGACAGAACTCGTCAAAAATTCGGCAATAAATAGCGCTAAAAGCCATGGCAATCTCTTCGCGGCAAGCCGAGCGACCGTGAGGGAGAGGTAAGATTCGGCTTCGCCGGAAACACCACCAAGCATAAGTAAGTCTTCGGATTCCGCTTGGGTCAAAATTTCCTGAGCGTCGTCCCCCGTAAAAATCCCCACCATCCGCCCACGGCGATCCAAGACTGGAAGGGCATAGAGGCCGTACTTCGACATGTTTCGGGCAGCGGCTTCGGCGTCGTCATAGGCCAGGCAGGTCACCACGTCTTCGCGCATGAGCATGGACGCGGTCGTGTTTGGCTCGGCACGGATCGCCTTTCTTAGCGAAAATACGCCCAACAAGTGCCGATCTGGGGAGAGCACATAGACATCGTTAACGGTTTCATACTTCTCGTCGCTTGCCTTCCGGATGTCGTCCAGAAGCTCGTTCATTGTGGTTTCGGGTGCGACTTCAAAGAATTTTTCGGTGAGTAATCGGCCAGCGGAATCTTCCGGATAGGCCAGCAATCGCCGGATTTCGTCGGCATCTTCTTTTGGAATGATCTCCAGTAGATCATCAAAGCGTTCGGGGCCAAGTTCTTCCCGAAAATCAATCGCGTCGTCCATCGGCAGGATATCTAAGTAATACGCAACCGTAAAGTCGGGGAGGTTGGAGATAATCTCCCGTGCAGTGGAAGTTGGTAGCTCAACGAGGACATATCCTGCACGTTCGGGGTCCAAGTGATTTAAGATAATGAGGGCTTCCTCGGTGGAAATCCGCTCAATACCCTCGGCAAGATCCTCGATCTTTACGCCTTCAAGTTGCTCTAGCGTGACACTCGGATCCTGAACTTCTGCCAACTGGCGAAGCGTATCAACAAACTGGCTGAGTTCTTCCCCCATTGGCATTTAACAATTCTACCGCCGTAGAGGGGGTAGATTAGCTTCAAATGAGCATTCCGCACATCTTATTCGTCTGTGTCCACAACGCGGGTAGGTCACAAATGGCAGAAGCGATTTTGCGCCATGTCAGCAATGAGCGCGGAATTGAAGTCGTTTCGTCTTCGGCCGGTACGATGGGGGCTGGGGATCTCAACCCGATTTGCGTCGTTGCTTTGCAAGAAATCGGGGTTACGGTCGTGGGGCAGTATCCAAAAGTTCTGACTCCCGAGATCGTCAAGGGGGCAACCAAGGTCATTTCGATGGGCTGCGGAGTGGATGCGGAAGCGTGTCCAACAAAGTTCATTCTCACTGAAGACTGGGGACTTGATGATCCCAAGGGTCACCCTATTGAGGTTGTGAGAACGATTCGTGATCATATTCGAGATCGTGTCGCTGCATTGGTTGACAATTTTGACGTAGGCAAGGCATGAGTTCACAAGTGGAGGGCTTGATCGGTAAGCAAGTGGATCGCATGATCCGCCGATCTGTCCGTAAGGCGTTTCACACCGTTCACGTTCGGGGGCTTCACAAGCTTCCCCCTGGACCGAAGATTTTTCCAACGACCCACCACGGTTGGCATGACGGATACTTGATGTATCACGCGATGACCGCGATTAATGAGCCAATTCTCGACTGGATCACGGAATTTGACGCATTTCCACTCTTCGCCAAGATAGGAGGGATGCCATTTCCGGCGAACGATCAGACTAGAAGATCGGCCACAATCCGGGAAACGATTAGGCGGATGAAGTCGGGGGAACGAAGTTTACTGATCTTTCCTGAATCGCATTTACACATAGGTCCCGAAATCTTGCCACTCGGGTCAGCAATTGAACTTATCTATCGCAAAGTCCCTGGCACAGTGGTCTATCCCTCCGGTATTGTATACGAACTTGCGATGCACGAACGCCCCGAGGCTTACGTGCAGATCGGAGATGCCTGGAAACCGGAAACCCTTGATTTGGACGAGTTGCGTTCACGAATGGAGAATCTTTTAGTTGACATTCGTCGAGAACGTGGGGATGAGTCGCAGTGGCAAACTTTGGTCGCCGGGACGCTTGATGTGAATGAACGATGGGACTTTCGGACTCGATTCGGACGGAAAAATCAGCCTTCGCCATAGAATCTGACTATGCGGAATGCGCTCGCTTGCATCGTCAATTTGGTACGACCTATTACTTTGCGTCCCGTCGATTACCTCTTGAAATGCGACGGCGAGTGGATGCAGTTTATGGGTTTGTCCGCGTACCGGATGAATGGGTAGACAATCCAAATGATACAGAACCCGAAGGAATTCGTGTTCGTCTTCATGCGTATCGGCAGCAATTACTCTCGGCAGGATATGGTATTTCACCGGATGAGCCTGTCCTGCGTGCGTTTGCGGATACAGTTTCTGCCTGTGAAATTCCTTTGGAGGAACCTTTAGTTTTTCTTGACGCAATGGAAGCCGACATCGACAAGACCCGGTACGCGAATTACGAGGAGTTAAAGGTGTACATGCGCGGAAGTGCAGCGGCCGTTGGACTCATGCTGATCTACGTTTTGGGAGCCGATCGCGACGAGGTCACAAAAAACGCTGCCGTATCCCTGGGTGAGGCAATGCAGCTTACGAACTTCCTACGCGACGTCGGCGAAGACTGGGATCGCGGACGAATCTATCTCCCGCAAACTGAGTTAGCTCAATTCGGAGTAACCGAATCGGACATTGCCAGGAAGGTGGTGACGGAGGCATTTCGTAATTTGGCCGAATTCTCAGTTAGTCGTGCACGCCAGCTCTTCAAAGCGAGCGATGCGAGCATCGCGCTATTGCCCCCTGACGCAAAGAATGGAGTCATGCTCGCGCGAGTATTGTACGAAAAAATCCTTGATAAAATCGAAGAAAATTATTACGACGTTTTTAATAAGCGGGCAAGAACAACCCCACAGGAGAAGATGGCGGCTGCTTGGACTGTATGGTCAAAAGGTGGAAAATCATGAAAAATAGCTATTTAATTCTTTGCATGGCGCTGAGCGCAAGCGCCTTTGGGCAAACTTCAAGCACGATTGATGTAGACGGAATCACTCGCGAGTACACCGTTATTGAGCCTAAAGTCGCTGATGGTAAGTCTCGCCCTATATTGTTCCTCTTTCACGGCTTTACGGGAAACCCAAAGGACATGCTCACCTACACCGGATTCCAGACACTCGCGAAAAATGAGAATTTCTTTCTAGTCGTGCCGGCGGGATCGGGTCGTCCGGCGGGTTGGAACTCTGTTGTATTGCAACTTGGTCGCGTTGGTTTTGATGATTTTCGATTTTTTGATGAGTTATATAAGAAATATGCGACTCGTCCAGGAGTTGATACAAGCAGAGTCTATCTGGCCGGACACTCGAATGGCGCCATGATGATCAACGCTCTTGCGGGGAGATTTTCGGAGCGAATCGCGGGAATTGGATCGGTCGCTGGAATCGTCGGATCAGGGAGAACAGCGCCATACCGGACTGTGGATGCGCCAAAGACTCCAGTGAATGCAATCTTTATTCACGGTGATGCGGATAAGGTCGTTGCGTATAAACCCGAAGCCGAAGCCTTACTCAAGGGAATGCCCGTCGAAGAAGGGGTAAAGTTCTGGGCGGAGTCTTTGGGCATAAAAAATAAGCCGAAAATCGAAGAAAAAGCGAAAGTCAAGATTACGCAGTACAAAACCAAAATCGCCACGGTAGAACTCCACACGTTGCTTGGATGGAGTCATGAATGGTCCAATCGCGCACGCGGTCCAATTGACTCGGCTCGAGTGATTTGGGATTTTCTTAAGAATTTTCAGAAAAAGCAGCCCGCGAAAGTCGATCCCAAATCGCTTCCCATCCGGACGTTGTAGGCGGTCTTTCGACTTCAATCACTTCGCTCAACATTTGGTCAAGCCTAAAAAGGGCATCGTAGAGTTCCTTTGCAGCCATTATTGGATCAAAAGACCATCGAATCTGCATCGAATTTTGGGGCGGTCCAAAAGTCAATCCACACCCCAGTGGCGAAATTTTTTCCACTAATTGAATTGGTGTCACCGTTTGGTAATGCGCTCGGTGTTGTCCCGGAGCGATTCCAACAGAGTTCATTTGCACTGTTATCGTACCAACCACGGCTTCAATGTCGGACTGAGAGATGCGCCCTGGCCGCAATAACTCAACTATTCCCCCTACCACGCTCACAACGGTAGACTCAATCCCAACATCGCAAGTCCCGCCCTCTAAGTATCCTGCGCAGCGACTCAGGAGCACGGGATCTAAATGACCAGAAGTAGTAGGGCTAAGTTTCGTAAAACGGTTTGCACTCGGCGCAGCAATTGGGAAATCAATCAGTTCTAGTAATGATTTAAGTTTTTGATGATTTGACATTCGTATCGCTACTGTATTTCTTCCCGCCGAGATTTCGTCCGGGACTGTTCCGGATTTTTGAAACACCATTGTAAAAGGACCCGGCCAAAAAGCAGAAGCCAATGCAGATGCGACCTCTGGCCATTCCACGACCAGCTTTCGTGCTTGCTCTATATCCCGGCAGTGAATGATAAGCGGGTGCTCTGATGGGCGTTCCTTTGCAACAAAAATCTTGGCAACCGATTCGGGATTCAGTGCATTCCCCGCCAGACCGTAAACGGTCTCCGTTGGGACGATCACCAAATCACCTCTTTCCAAGGCTTCGGCTGATTCCGCCAATGTGAGTTCGCGGCTCAACGGTGCTCCCCGCCGAGCCCAATCGCATGCGCCATCACGTCGTAGTCGCAGGCGATGCCCAGCCACCAATCGAATGCAATTGCACCCTGGTGAGCCAGCATTGACTTTCCGTCAAAAGATTTTAACCCAGCTGCGGTAGCAGCCCTCGTGAATTCAGTTCCATCCAAACCATAGGATAGATCGTAAGAGCCGCAATCGCTCGTAAGCGCTTCAAATGGAAAAGCCAAGCCTTCTCCATTCACCGGTGGTCGAGTTGCATTGACGACACCGCGAAATTCCGACAATCCGGTCAATTCTTGAGTCGTCTTGACCCCAAACTCTGCCGCTAGAGCAACCGCTTTTGAGGTTGTGCGGTTCCAGATCGTGACTTCATATCCTAGGGTAACCAAGCTCAAAATCGCAGCCCTCGCTGCGCCACCCGCACCCAATACAAGCACTGGATTGGCATTGGGCAAGCACTGCTCAAAGGCACGCGCAAAGCCGGCGACGTCCGTATTGGTGGTAGCTCGATCTCGGAACCGAACTGTATTAGCCGCCCGGGTCTTTACCACTAGGTCATCGCGGCTTTGTGCCCAAGCGAAAGCCTCCTCCTTTAGTGGGGCTGTGACGTTTGCTCCAAGGTATCCGAGTCGAGCAAGGTGCCCAGCCGCTAAAGCAAATTCGCCTTCCTCAACCAATATCGCCACATAACGATACGGCAGACCAAGCGCGTCAAAAGCGGCTTGGTGCATTTGCGGAGACATAGAATGCTGCACACGATCCCCCATTACCGCGAATTGAGCGGAGGGTGCTTCGCGCCAAGGAAAAGCCAGGTTCACAATCTAGGGGATACCCCAATTCAGTTGTGATTAGGGTACAAGGTTTGAATCAACCGTTCCGTGAACCGAGCAACTCGGATCGGTACCGATATCGCCAAAGTCGTAGGTTCCGCCTTCTTGGCACACGGGTAGGGCAGTCTTCAGGTAATCCGGAACAAGCGATGAAGGGTCAACGACGGTACCGGAGGCGGTATTCGTTTCCATCGCAAAGCGTTCCTTTGCAGAATCGATTTCTTGAAGATTCTTGAGGCAAGATTCCTTTTGCGTCTCATTACGGGATCTTACAAAATTCGGTACTGCAACCGCTATAAGTATGGAGATGATCATGACCGTGACCATGATCTCAATGAGCGTGAATCCGACTGTTCGCTGTATAGCCTTGACTTCCTTCATGCTTTCCAGTATCGGCAATAGATCGCATTTTATATACCGCCATGACAACAAATTTAGTAAAAAAAGAGCACTTCATGGTAGTAACATTGCTACAAATGGCATCATGTCACGATTTTTCAACGTAGCCTAAACGTACACTTTGTAGCTATATGACCAGTGGTCACTCAAGCTTAGGGATTTGAGGCAACCGTGCCGTGAGTCGAACAACTCGGAAGCGCGTCAACATTGCCAATCGTGTAAGTCCCCCCGGAAGGACAAAGCGGGAGGTTTCCCTTGAGGAACTCTCCAGCAATATCTGCTTCCGCAACAGCTGATCCCGATGCTCTTTTATATTCCATCGCCCAGCGATCTTTCGCGGACTCAATTTCTTGGAGATTCTTGAGGCAGGAACGGGTGCGCGTGCTCTCGCGGGCTTTGACCCATTGAGGTACCGCCACTGCCAACAAAATGCCGATGATCATAACGACAATCATGATCTCGACGAGGGTAAACCCTCCGACGCTCCGGCGGATGGACTTTCGACTCATGATAAAGTTATCGGCTAAACACTTTAGAATTTCCAATAGGGTTTTTACTAGGTTGCAAGGTTAAAGTTCGCGCGTTCTTTCCTCTTCCGGAATTTGGTTCCAGTGGATGTTCAGCACCGCCCAAACCGTGGCGTTTTACTTAAGCCTCGAGACTTGCTTGTGTTTTGCCTTGAGTGCCCGATAAATCTGAACAAGATCCGCCTTGCTTAACTCGCTATAATTTGTTATTCCCTCATCCCGTAGCCAGCCTCCGGACAGGTCGCCCAGGTTCCATAGTTCTTCGACGGGGGTTTTAGGTCTGGGAGAAGTCTTCCGGTGCGGCATCATAAAAAATGATACACAAAAAATCCCGCTGGTCGAGTTGACCAGCGGGACTGATTTGTAGCACTCCGGCTTAGGCCATCGGGGTTTCGATGTCTTTGAGTACTGGCTCGAGTTCTGGGTTGTCGCCAACTGCTCCACGGATTTGCGCAGCGATATGCTGAGCTTCTTCGGCTCGGCCGAGTCGCTTTGCAGCTAATCCTAGGTTGAGCAGGATTGGCAGGTTGTTCGGGATGATCGAGTAGCCGTAGCGCATTGCGTTGTACTGCTCTTCGTGCTTGCCCTGTGGTCCGAGCGCGTTGGCAAGTTCGGCGAATCCGATCTCATTGCCTGGGAACAGCTCAATAAGCTTCTTGCTCGCTTCTTCGGCTTCGCGGTGATCGCCGGTGCGGTTGAGCGCAGCGGCATAAAGCGCCCACATCTTCCAGTAGTCAGCAAGCCAGTTGCGCATCGGGCGCAAGATCTTGATCGCTGCTTCGAACTCGTTGGCATCCAGCTTGTCTTTTGCTTGTTGCACGCTTTCCACGCGCTTTGGTTGCTCAAGCTCGACGAGCCAAGCAAGGGTCTGAGCACGGGTGTTTGGATCTGGATTGGAACCAAGAACGTCGCGAAGAATCTTCGGGATTTCAAAGGATCGGTCTGCGGCTTGAAGCGTTTGGGCGTATTCGAGCAAGAGCTGAATGTCGTTTGGAGCCACATCAATGCAGTCCTCGTACATATCCATCGCTCGGTCGTGCTCGCCAACACTTGCCAGAGCAGGAGCGTAGAGGCGCTTCACAACGATTGGCTCCTCTGCCTTTTCCATCCCCTCGTCGAAGGCGCGTAGACCTTCGGCTTGGCTACCAGCCTGGAACAGGGAAGCCGCATAGTTCGCCCACGCGTGACCATTTGCTGGGCTCGCATCAACAACAGACTTCCAAAGCGGTGGAACTTCGTGCATGCGCTCAGTCAACTGGAGCACTTGAGCAAGGAAGCCCATGGTCGGCTTGTCAGGACCTTCCATCTCTACAGCCTTTCGGAAGTTTTGCTCGGCATTCGCCATCATTTCCAGCGATTGTTGGGCAATGCCAAGTCGCGTGTACAGCGCGGATTCTTCCGGATTGAGGGCAATCGCCTTTTCGATGACTTCGATGGCCTTGTTCGGCTCACCAACGCCTTGATAAAGCTCCCCTAGCACGATGAGCGGACGATCATCTTCTGGCAAAGTCTCCTGCATCTTGGCTAGCGCATTTTCCAAAATATCGGCATTTCCAAGTCGCATTTGGGTGCAGATCCTAGCCATCTGGAGGAGGACCGTTTGCGGGGCTTCCCAATCCTTATCTAGCGCGATCGCTTCGTTCAGAACGTCAAAGGAATAAGCCGGATTGTATTGCTCAATCACTTGGCCTTGGGTCTTTTCGATGTACTGAAGGGCGTCGTAGCCATCGAGGAACTTTGCAAATGCAGTTCCGTCATTGGTGCCAAAGAGTTCAAGGTCGTCCTTGGTTTCGTCTGGCAATGAAAGGTCGTTGCCTTTACAAAGCACGTCAATCACGCCGCGCATTGCTGGCAAGATGGTTTCGTAGGTGAACTCATACTCACCCGAGGCAAGCGGGGTGTTGTTACCCTTTTCAAAAACGCGCGCAACGAGCTTAAAGTTATCGCCTTCTTGCTTGAGCAGCCCGTCCATCGCCTTTGTGGCGTCGGTTTGTTCAAAGAGCTGACCAAGTAATTCGGCTTCATTGAGCTCAGTGCTTGGGTTGACATGAACCAGTCGCGCTGGTTCATTTTCGTCGACTCGGGCAAGATAATTGACGGCATGCACATCGGCACCCGTGCGACTGCGGACAATTTCCGCAGCGAAATTCGCGAGTTGTCGCGCAAGGCCTGGGTTCGTCTCTTCTCCGGCATTGAACGGTAATACGGCAACACTCATAACCTAGAGAGTTTACCTAGTGTCTGGGACCAATCCTTACCGGTTCCCCAGAATCAACTGAAATCTAGTACGATTTTGCCCGCTTCACCCTTGCTTAAAATATTCATAGCTTCATGAACTTCGCCAAAAGGCATTCGGTGGGTCACTACGGGCATCAAATCCAGCCCGTCTTCGAGGAGGGCAAACATGGCATCCCAAGTCTCCCAGATCTTGCGACCAACAATGCCGTTCATCCGAATCCCCTTCATGATCAGGGTGTTCATCCCAATCTCTTGCTGGGCCTCGGGATAGAGACCAAGCAGGCTGATCCGGCCACCTGGGCGCACATGATTGATCGCAAGCGGGATTGCGCTTGGGTGCCCAGACATTTCAAGCGCGCCATCAAGACCCAGCGGTGCGCGCTTGCGCAGGATCGCGTCTACGTCATCTTGAGTTGGATCGAGAATGAGATCTGCTCCAAGTTGCTTGGCCAGATCCTTGCGATACGGCCTGACTTCGGTGACGATGATTTCTGCCGCGCCAAGTGCTTTGGCAATCGCGACCGCAAAGAGTCCAATCGGTCCCATACCCGTAATGAGGAGTTGGCAATCCTTCACCGGTCCATCAAGAACGGTGTGGACGGCGTTACCAACTGCATCGAGCATACTTGCGACCTCGTGCGGCACAACTCTTGGGGTCACGCGGGCATTATCCGCCGGGATCACCGCATAGGGTCCAAAGCCCCCGTCAACGTCGATCCCCAGCAGTTGAGTGTTGGTGCATACGTGCCCTTGACCACTACGGCATTGGCGGCACTTCCCGCAGACAATGTGCGATTCGCTACTTACGAACTGACCGATGCGGTTCGTTGCGACGCCTTCGCCCACCTCCACGATTTCGCCGCAAAATTCGTGTCCAATGATTCGAGGTGGCTTGATGCGGTTGGATGACCACGCATCCCAATTGTTTATATGCAGATCGGTCCCGCAGATGGAACCACTCGTCACCCGTATCTTGACCGTGCCGGGACGGATGTTCGGTTCAGGGAATTCGGCCAAATCAATGCCCGGTTCTGGTCGCGTCTTTGCGATGGTTAGCACGCTTAGTAAGGTACCTAGCGTGGGGGTTGATGTGCCGTCGTCAGAGCGTTTCTTGACTGAGAATGCTTGGAAAAATAGTCTATCGCGACTTTAGAGCCCAAGTGCGCGTTGGGTTGCCGCCCCGGTCGTGCGAGTTGTAAGGCATTGCCGCAATGCCATCGCTAAGGCGTCAGCCCTCGTGGCGGCATCGCCATCGATCTCCAAATTCCGTGCTGCAAACTCTGGCGCGTCCACAGCAGGCCCCTCTGACCACCGCAATGGGGTCGCGCCAAGAGCGATCAAGGCCCGTGTGGCGAGGCAACCAAGGTTCTCTGGCACAATCAGCTGGCAGAGTCGCAACCGATGGGCCGTGATCGCCCCGTGCCAAGTCCCTCCTTGCCGGTACCGAGGTTGTAACACGATCGCGGCATCCGAGGCAGCGTAAATCAACTGATTGCGCTCCATCGCAGCCGCCGTACTAAACGCAGACCGAGGAGGGTTGCACGAAAACTCGGCCAGGTCAAAACGATCGCCGTGAGCAGACTCCTTGTGATAATGGACAAAGTCCGTTCGAGGACGCCCTGCTTTACTACCATGGTCCTTCCGCCACCCATAGGAAGGAGTCACAAGAAATCCACCGTATTGGTCATGAACTCCAACTGCGGAATCGTCGTCAATGCTCACCGTGGTAACGCAGTGAAAACCTTGAGCAGCGAGAGCATCCACCCCCGCCGCTCCACCGCTACAGAACGCAAACCCAGCATCGGAGATCCCGCGCCCGATGCGCTCCGCCAGGGCGGCCGTGTAATCCTCGGGCTCCCGGCTGCCAACAACCGCAATCACGGGAGCATGCGGTCGATCGGGGATATCGCACTCGCATTCGGCTGGGCGCCAATCCACACCGTTCCACCAGACTGCCCCCGGTGCTGATTCGCCAAGCTTGTTTTGCCAACGCGCTGGGTACTGGTCGCAGAGCGCGGTGCAGGCCATCCGTTCATTTAACAAATGGAATGCCGTCTCCAGTAATCCTGGCAAGCGCAAGCGATCCCCGATCCACCCTAATCCCGCCATCTCCAGGGCGTCTGGTAGATCCTCAATCGCCAATCTACCAATTCGGATGAGACCGACCACGCGCTCCCAATGTCTTCGCCTGAGGGGTCGCCACCCCCAGTTAGGCTCAGGGGACAGCGCCTCAAACCCTGCTCCAACGGTACAACCACCGCCGACAACGCGCTCGATCCCCCGTAAGCACAATGCAACCAAGGCGATACGGGCAGTAATAATTGTATCACTCATCATCTACTTGCCATCATAACCTATTTTTAATATTTTTACACCGGTAAAATTGATTTTCGTTCATTAGGGGCCAACCAAGCCATGCAAAAACATCCCGATCTCACCCTCAACCGGATTAATCGTACACACGACTTGCTCATTAAGGGGCGCCTGATCGGTGGCAAAACTCCGGTCAAAGTTGCTTTCAATCCCAATCCTTTCGCGACCGAGGCTGAAGCCCGGGCGAGCAAAGACTGGACTCCGGTTGAGCCGGGTTATCGCTACGGACCCGCATATCGCACTGTATGGTTCCACATCACTGGTGAGATTCCAGCCGATTGGGCGGGCAAAGAAGTCAGTCTTCTCGCCGAAACCGGTGGTGAGCGCACAGTATGGATTGACAACTCACCGGACCGTGGAATTGACGGGCCCCACGCGCTATACCGCATCACCGATGCCGCTGCGGGAGGTGAAAAGATTGACCTGATGATCCAAGCCTACACTATGAATCCCCAGGTAAGGCTCATCGGCGACACCCCGCCTCGAGAAGAACTGACGGATACCGTGGGAGTAAGCGAACTTGCCTGGACCCGGAGTGAACTTGTTCCGTTGCATTACGACGTGATGTTTGCCCTAAGTCTTCTCAAGCAAATCCCAACTCATGATCCCGGCTACGCAACGATTCTGCGTGGACTCAACCAAATGGTAAATCTCTTTGACCCCGAGATTGCCGACACAATTCCGAGCGCACGCAAGGCGATCCGCGATGCCATGGGATCAATCAACAATGAGCTGAAGCACCAAACGTTTGCGGTTGGACATGCTCACCTTGATACTGCTTGGCTCTGGCCGATCGAAATCACCAAAAAGAAGATGGCCCACACCACCGCGAATCAGCTTTATTTGATGGAGCGCTATCCCAATTACGTGTTTGTGCATACCCAAGCCAGCCAGTATGAATGGCTAGAGAAGGAGTATCCCGAACTCTTCAAGCGTGTTGCTAATGCCGTGGATGGCGGGCAATGGGAAATTCTTGGCAGTATGTGGGTCGAAGCTGACTGCAATGTAACCGGAGGGGAATCCTTGATTCGGCAGTTCCTCTATGGCAAAGCATACTTCCGCGAGAAGTTCGGAGTCGAGACCCAAGACATGTGGCTCCCGGATGTCTTCGGATATGCCGCTGCCCTCCCGCAGATCTTGAGCAAGATGAACATCAAGTACTTCTTGACCCAAAAAATCTCTTGGAATCAGACTAACAAGTTCCCGCACAATACCTTTTGGTGGCGAGGAATTGATGGCACCCGTATTTGGTCGCATTTCCCTCCTGCCGATACCTACGTCGGGGACGGGACACCACGAGAAGTCATTGAAGCGGTTCGCAAGCACAAGGACCAAGGCAGGAGCGACGTTTCGCTGTATGTTTTCGGACACGGCGACGGAGGCGGTGGCCCAACCGAGGAACACATTGAACTCCTCGCTAGGGGCAAGACCGCGCCCTACATGCCAGAAATCGAGCTCAACAAGCAGGCGGTGGACTTCTACCGCGAGGCGAAATCGAAGAGCAAAGACCTGATGACTTGGAGCGGTGAACTGTACTTAGAAATGCACAGAGGAACCTACACTAGCCAGGCCAACAACAAGAAGTGGAATCGCCAAAGCGAGTTTTTGCTCCGAGATGTCGAATTGCTGAAGTGCTTCACGAGCGATTTTCCGAGTAAGTATCCGCAGGGGCGGATTGAAGATCTTTGGAAGCTTGTGCTTCTGAATCAATTCCACGACATCATTCCAGGTTCAAGCGTGCGTGAAGTTTACGTTGATTCCGATGCCGACTATGCTGAAATCTTGAGTGGCTCCCATGCCCTTATCGAAGACTCCCTCCAGCAGATTGGCAAGAATTTGGTCACCCCAACGATGGAGATGCCGGTGGCGCTGTTTGCCAATGCGACCATGGCAACTCAGTCCTCGGTGTCATTCGAAGGGAGCAACCCTCCGCAAAGCCTTGTTGTCGGGGACACGGTGTCTCCAGTTCAGCACATCACCGAATTTGGTGAATCAAAGCTCATCTTCGAAACCCCCGTCGAAGCGTTGGAAGCCGTTGCCGTTGGTGACTTCCGTTCTACCGCCGCGCCAATCAGGGGGAGACTCAAGGCGCGTGATCGGAAGTTGGAAAATGACGAATGGGCCGTTCGCCTCGATGGCAATGGCAACATCGTCAGCATTTCGTCACTCGATGACCGAGGGATCGAGTTCATTGAGCCCGGCAAACTCGCGAACGTTTTTCAGATGTTTGACGATCGCCCCAATTTCTGGGGGGCATGGGACATTGACCCTTGGATCTACGAAAAGGGTCAAACTTTCCTTAAGGCAGAATCGGTCGAAATCGTAGAAAAGGGACCAGTTCGCGTCGCCCTTGAAATTGTGCGCAAGATCAGTGAGCAAAGCTGGATTCGCCAGCGCATCAGCCTCGGTCCAACCCCCGGGATTCGATTCGACACCGAAATTGAATGGCGCGAGGCTCACAAACTGCTCAAAGTTGCGTTCCCGCTCAACATCAATGCTCCTGCCGCGACCTATGAAATTCAGTTCGGTCATGTGCAACGCCCAACCCACATGAACACGTCATGGGATGCGGCAAGGTTCGAAGTCCCTGCCCACAAGTGGGTGGATGTCAGTCAGGGTGATCTTGGTATGGCTCTTCTCAACGATGCCAAATATGGCTTCGATTGCGACCAAAACGTCCTTCGCATGTCGCTCTTGCGGGCTCCAAAAGCTCCAGATCCTGAATGCGACATGGGTCGACATCGGTTCAGTTATGTGCTGATGCCTCACTTCCACTCGATCCCACAAAGTGATATCGTTGCCGCTGCATACGCTCTGAACGCTCCGACTAGGTCCAGCATGCTTCAGCCTGGAGAAGGCGTAGCAGCGTCGTTGCCAAAGTTCATCTCGGTGGATTCAAGGCATGTGATCATTGAATCGGTCAAAAAGGCAGAGAGGTCAAACCACATCATCGTCCGGCTCTACGAGTGCCACAACACGCGCGGAACGGCATTCTTGTCTTGTGCGCGGCACATCAAGTCGGCTTGGCTCGCCGATATGGAAGAAAATCCGCTCTCTCCGATTGAGCTCGCCGAAGAATTTGTCCCGATCCGGTTCGCACCATTCGAGATCATCACGATCATGCTTGAAGTTTAAGTTGGGCTTAAGGGCTGGATGTCGGTACAATCGTACGCATGACATTACAAACATGGGTCGCGCAAAAGAAGCGCGACATCTATGACGACCTCCGCAATGGTCAAATGCCCCGTGAAGGTGCATTTGACCCTGCGAGGGTGAAGGAAGGGATTGCCCTTGGTCAGCCGCAGATGGGAACGACGGTCTTTACGCCAACTCAGGCGGAGATTGAGTTCATTTTTGCCGATCCCAAGGCGTCATCTTTAGTCGTTACTGTCGCCCTTGATTCGCCGGAACGCATTGTTTTCTTACCCGTACCCAAGTGGGTAGTGGAATCCATCTGGCAGGGTGAGATTGATGGATCCTATCAATTTGAATCCGACGCCCAAGCTCAGCTGGAAGAGCTAGCAACAAGCTTGACACTAGAGGGCAATGCAACCTTCTTTGGCCGCCAAGTGGCAAAACGGAGAGAATAGTCAGTGGCAACAACAATATTAGCAACCTGGAAGGAACCGGGTGAAGTCGCGATCCAAGCGGCTTGGGCGGCGATGCAAAAGTCCGGCTCGATGACCGATGCGCTGGAAGCTGGTCTCGCGGCGGCTGAACTTGATCCTGACTTGATCCTTGTCGGGATCGGAAGCCTACTGAACACCGATGGCGAGCTAGAACTCGATGCGGCGATGATGCGCGGTAGTGACCTGCTTTGCGGGGCTGTTTGCGCGGTGCGTGGCATTGCTCCGGTCATCAGTGTCGCGCGAAAGGTGATGGAAGACACCCCTCACATTATGATTGCGGGCGATCAAGCCCGGCGATACGCTATACAACAAGGGTTTGAGCCCCGCTCAACGATCACTGTCGACGCCCTCAAAGCATATGAGAAGTGGCGTGAAAATCCCCAACGGATCAAGCAATATGTCCACGCAATCACGGATACCGTCACGATGCTTGGCGCAAAGGATGGAAACCTGATGGCGGCGTCGTCTACGAGCGGAATGCCATACAAAATGCCCGGTCGAGTGGGCGATTCCCCGATTTTTGGTGCCGGGCTTTATGCCGACGACGAATGTGGAGCCGCTGGAGCGACTGGGAATGGCGAAGAACTCTGGAAAGGGTGTGTGAGTATCCGGGCTGTAGACAAGATGCGCGAGGGCGCAACCCCCCAAGAGGCTTGCAACGAGGTTGTCAAGCTTCTATTGAGGAGACAAGAAAAAGTGAGCGAATTACCGTGCTGCGTTTTTGCACTTTCACCAGATGGTGAATTTGGTGCCGCGACCACCCAAGGAGAATTTCCGATTTGGGTCTGCCAGGATGGCACGATGCAACTGCGCGTCTTTGGAGAAACCCATTCCTAATTTGCCACGCATCGCACTGATTTCGGCGGCACTTCCAGAGCAAAGTCCTAAAGTTGCTGGTTTTGACCTGCATCCAGTCGTGATGGACTGGGAGCAGGAAAATCTCGCTCCTTATCTCGGTGAACTCGCCAGCTATTCCGGATGGATCCTTGACCCAGAGGGGCTTGATGAGCATTCACGGCTGGAATCGGAACTGGAGGCTCTCAGCGATGTCCTCGCAATTCCGTTTGCTGTCATCAGCGAAGTTAATGCCGAGATCCTTGATCAGCTTGTGGCGAGCGAAGTAGACGCCCGAGAGGAAGTTGGACCCGCAAAGAAGCTTCTCCGGTTTGACATCGCGATCACATGGACTTCCAGGGCAAAGCATGCGTCGCGCGTACGCCTAACCGTCGGCGGGAACGATGTCCCCGCACGACTGTTCCTGCATCCAACCGTTGATGGGCATGGCCACGTTTTGCTTGATGAGCCACTCAAATTGGGCGATGGTGAGCCGATCGTGATCCGCAGGTACAAACCGATGTTCATCCTCGGGATCGGGCACCTCGTACCAGGAACGGAATTCAAGCGAGCTCGAAAGGCACGAGTCGCGATCGCGGACACCGGCGATGAAAACGCCAATGCACTTCTTGAAGCCATCGTGAATTCACCCAATGGTAAGGAAACGGCCGATCTTTGTCATGCTCTTGGCTTAACTCAGCAAGCCCTTGGCACGACGTTTGAGCGCATCCGAAAATCCGGTTCTGCGGTGAGTCTATCCGGGCGTTGGTATGGGCAAAAGGCATTTGACCTCATGGTAAGACCGGTGCTGGACGTGCTTTATGCCTACCACCGTGCCCATCCGGATCGGATTGGCGAAGAGATTGAGCCGATGATGGAGGCATTCCCGAAGGAGTTGTCGGAGAAGCAACGGAGGGTCGCACTTCATGTTTTGGAAGAGCAAGGCAAGATCGTGATCGAAGATGGCATCGCGACCGCGTCTAACTTCACCTTGAGACTCAACCACCGCCAGAAGCAATCGCTCGTCCTGATTCAGGAAGCTCTGCTAGAGGCATTCCCCATGCCAAGAAACATTCATAAACTTTCAAGGGAGGCAAGGATTCCGATCCAAGCAGTCGATGAACTGGTTAGCCTCGCCGTAAGGACAGGTGAGCTCGTTTTGCTCGATGAGGGCTTCATTTACGATGCTGCCGCACTACCAAAGTTGCTCACCGCCTTGGAGGATTTGCCAAAGGTTTTCCAAGTTGGGGAGTTCCGCGATCTCGTGGGAATCGGGCGCGAGCCCGCGGTTGCGCTGTTGGACTACTTCGACGGACTCGGATGGACCAAGCGCGATGAGGACGGACGGCGCATCACGAGTCGAGGTCGCGAAGTGCTTCTGCAAAGGTCGGCGACTTCACCATAACGCTCTCGATCGTTCCGTATCCTTTCAAAAGCAAATCCACCGCAACATTCTGATTCTCCCGTGCGGAGAATCGGATTCCCTCGATGGTACTGGCGATCTCCAGCTGAAAGGGTTCGACCATCGCCCGGACTGCCTCGCGGTCTTGAGTGTTGATCGTATATTCAATTGGTGCCATTCCGGTCAGGAGCGCGCTCGGTTCGCCCTCGAAAAGCAACCCCTTCGACCCCAATATCAGCATCCGTGGAAATTTTTCTCCCACGGTGGGGTCGTTCGTCACGACCAAAATTGCAACGTCATTTGGAAGCGCAAGCAGACTCTCTACAGCCCCAAGTCGTGACCACGGGTCCAAGCGATCAAGGATGTCGTCATCCAGCAAGATCACTCCTTCCCGGACGTGCAAAACGCTGGCAAACAAAGCGGCGCGTCGTTGGCTCTCGCTGAGGTTGGCCATAGTTGTCTTGCGGACGTCCCAGAGTCCCAACGTGCTCAGCACGACGGCAGCATGATCCGACCCTCCCGGTTTCACAAGTTGCTGCGGGGTTGCCCGGCCACTTAGGGCAGAAATCGTGGGGAAGTGGACCTTGATCCCACGCTTTGCTACCCCCTCAACTGCCTGGAGTAGTCGCGATTTGCCGGTTGCGGATCTACCCATGATCGCGAGGCGACTTCCTGGTTCAACCTCGAGCCGGAAAGCCCTTGCTTTGGGTTGGGTCAAAAAGTCGTCAACGTCAATCAGCCCCATGACTTAGAGCACCAGAAGTTCTTTTGGGGTTTTTGTCAGAATCAACGGACCGTCCTTGGTGACAACGACATCATCCTCGATCCGCACGCCACCAAAGCCTTCGATGTAAACCCCTGGCTCAATCGTCCAAACCTGATTCAGGGCAATCGCTTCATCTGCTTGGACTGAGAGCCGACCGGGATCGTGCACGACCCGTCCGAGTCCGTGCCCAAGTGAGTGTGTGTAGTACTGATTTAAGTCCTTTTCATCCAAGATTTTTCGCGCGAGTGCATCAATATCGCGTCCATTTGCGCCATCCACGGTTGCTTCACAAGCGGCGATTTGGCACTTTAGAACTTGATCATAAATCTCTATATGTCGTTCGGAGGCCTCACCGATGACGAAGGTTCGGGTGAAATCGCTTGCGTAGCCATCTAGGATACAACCGATATCAAGCGTGACAAAATCGCCCTTTTCGAGTCTCCGTTCACTGGGTCTGGCGTGAGGTTTTGCAGAATTTGGTCCGCTCGCAACGATGGGCTCGAATCCAATTGCTGCACCCTGACGACGGAAAAAGAACTCAATATCGAGTCCAATATCAATTTCCGAAACCCCAATCTGGAGCATCCGCATCGCGTGAACCATGCAGGCATCAGCGACTTCGCAGGCGCGTGTAATCTTGGCGATTTCGCCTTCCGTTTTGATCTTGCGAAGGTTGTTAACAAGCGATCCGGAAGAAGTAAACTCGACGCCAGAATGTTTTTCTCGCCACTGCTCAAGCTGGCCGAAGGTCACGCTGGGTTCAAAACCGACGCGTTTGGCTGATGCATCTGCAAAGACCGATGCGATCATGTCCTGTTGAGTCAGATTGCCGCCAAAGATGTGGACCTCGAGTTCGGAAACCTGCTGTTTCGCCTGAATATCGTAGCGCCCGTCGGTAATGAAGTGCCCTGCACCGGGCGTGACGACCACAACCCCGGAGCTACCCGTGAATCCCGAGATCCATTGAACATTCACGATATCGGAGATCAGTAAAGCGTTGAGCCCGATCTCCTTCATGGCGGCTTGAACGCGAGCGAGTTGGGACATTGTTACACAACCTCCTCTTTCAGGTTGAGCAAAGCCCGCATTGCGATGACATAGCCATAACCGCCGAATCCACAGATTTGTCCCACACACACAGGGGCGATCATCGAGTGCTGGCGAAACTCTTCGCGAGCATAAATATTACTGAGGTGGACTTCGCAGATGGGTAATCGCACCGACACCAGCGCATCACGCAGAGCAACAGAATAGTGGGTCAATCCACCAGCATTGATGATAATCGCATCTGCCCAGGATCGGTGTTCTTGGATCGTGTCAATCAGAACGCCTTCATGGTTTGACTGCAAAATACGAACCTCAAGTCCTAGCTCTTTCGCTCCATTCGAGATCATCTCGTCAATCTCCGTGAGAGGTCGTTTGCCATAAAGATCGGGTTCGCGGAATCCAGTCAAGTTCAAGTTTGGACCGTGAAGAACGAGGATGCGGGTTGTTGTTGCACTCATAAGGGTGTTTCTTTGGTAGGTTCTGAGGAAATTGCTTCTTCAATGAGAAGCTGAGGAAAGCCATCTCGAATCGGGTACTTGCTATGGCAGACAGGGCAAGAGAGCCAACCGTCGGTTAGCTCAACTTTGGGTCTGGAGGGGCACTTCGGACATGCCAACATTTCTAAAAATTTCGGGTCAATCATCCGTTCACTCGTTTGTATACACTCATCGTTTGCTCTGCGGCAAGATCCCAAGAAAACTGGCTCAACCGGGTCGCGCCCCGACGCTTTAATTCGTCTAGCTTACCGGAATCCTGGAGCAAGCTTTGAATCTGAGTCGCCCAAATCTTGGGATCAAGAGAGTCAATAATGAGTGCGCCATCACCAGCGACTTCGGGAATCGCTCCTAAGCGGGTCGCTACAACCGGGCAGTTGCATTGCCACGCTTCTAAAATCGGTAGCCCAAATCCCTCGTGCAAGCTAGGGCAAAGGTACGCAGACGCACTCGAATAGAGCGCAGAGACCTGGTTCCAGTCAATGTAACCGGTCCGATGCAACCCAGGAATCTCGGGCAAAATTGATGGTCCCTGCTTTCCAACCACCACGAGGTCAATCTCCAACGTCTTCCGAAGTTCCTGCCACGCATTTACGGCGAGCATCATGTTCTTTCGTGGCCAAATTGTGCCTAAGGTCAACAGAAAAGGTTGAGTCACCCCTAGATTACTGGCTATCCCTCGGGCCTCATCCAAACCAACAGCATGAATCATCGCATTCGGTCCGTTAAAAATCCCAAACGTTTTTCCTTTTGCGCTGGGAAGGTACTGTTCAATTTCCTTCTTTGAAGTCTTGCTTACGGTAATGATCGCTTTGGCTCGCCTGACGGTGGCAGGGATGAACTTTTGCAAAAGAAACCGGTCCCTCGCGCTGAACCAATCGGGGCCAATGAAAAAGCTCACGTCGTGGATGGTCGTCACCGTCGAGCACGGCATGAATGGGCTGATGTTGTACTGGACATGAGCGACGTCTGCCTTTAGTGCTCGACAAGCTTGTGGGAACGCAAACAAACTCCACAGCCGAGGACGGCGAGCGGTGACTAAAATCCCAAAGTCGCGTAATTCTGCGGGCAATCGGTCGATTTGATCGGTCAAGAGTAGCCATTTGACCTCGGGAAAGCGCTTGACCAGGGCGATGCACAGCTCAGTCCAGTAGGTCGAATCACCCGTAGAGGTCCCGCCGACGAGTCTAGCATCAATCGCGATACGCAACTTTTGCCTCGTTGGGAACTAGATTAGGTGAAAACGCGATCATAATAATAAGAGAACTTTTACTCAGGATATTCTATGCAAAAGAAAAAGACGTCAATGGTAGGGATGTTTGTGCTGGCGATTTTGGTCGTTGGTGCCGGCGTTTGGAATCAGCGGTTGGTCGCAAAGCCAATTGACCCCAACGCCCCGCCCGAGCAACCGATGCCAGTGACCACGCAGGTAGACAAGGAAGCCGAGCGACGGTCCATGAAAGAAGCGATGGGCGGACGTAGCCCACGAGCAGAATCAACCCCAGTACGTCGGGGTGAGGGTGGTAAAACCACGCCAGCAGCCAAGGCACCTGAAGTCCCGACCGAACCTACCATCAAAAAAGCTCCGGAGCCAGTCGTTGCTCAGCCAAAGGTGGACAACAATCGCACGGGAAGTCAATGGTATGCCGAAGACTCGGCAATGAACAACGACTAAGTCATCGCCCTGAAATCTAAGCCAAAGTCTGTTTCGACCGGCTCGATCTGAAAACATCGCTCAAAGCCTTTTTGAGCGATGATTTCTTTTAAATTGCCCTCAATGGGCTGAGTTCCGTCACTGGGCAAAACCAAAAAATGGGGGTGCAAGCTGGCTGCAAATCTCAGGTCGTGGAGCGCTGCGATGATCGTCATTCCGTCTTCTTGCTTCTTTTTTAGCCAACTCCCTAGCCTGATCTGCCATGCCGGATCTAGATGGACGTTGGGTTCATCAAGCAGGAGAGTCGCAGGATTTTGGGCAAAAGCACGTGCTAGTCGCGCCCGCTGACGCTCTCCCCCGCTTAGCTCCATCACTGAACGATGGGCAAATTCGAGGGCATCCACTTCACCCAAGGCTCGGTTGACCGCCTCATCCTCATCGTCCTTGGTGAGATTTTTGTGCTGAAGACCTAAGCTAACGACCTCGTGGGCGGAATACGGAAACACCATTTCTTCATCTTGTGGCAGGTATGCGATTAGCTCTGCTCGTTTATCGGATGTAAGTCTTTGAGGAATTTGCCCGTCAATCAAGACCTCGCCCGAGATTGGCGGAAGGAAGCCGCAAAGCGTTTGGAGAAGGGTTGTCTTGCCCGCACCATTCGGACCCACTAAGGCGATGAGTTCTCCTGATTGCCTTTGAAAGTCGAGTGCCGAGCCAATTGCGCGTTTCCCGTGCCCGAAACCTAGAGCTTTCGCGGTGATCAGGGGCTTATCCAACCTCGCCCTCAATCATTCCGTGGTTAAACGTGCGCCACATGTCGCTGAAAACTCCCTGCCTCTGCACCAACTCTTGCGGCTTTCCGGATTCGATCACTGCGCCTTTGCGCAGCACGAGAATATCAGATGCGCGCATCGCCGTCGTAAGGCGGTGAGCGATGAGGATCGTGGTCCGACCAACCATTACTTCGTCCATCGCCTCGGTGACGGCGCGTTCGCTTTCGGCGTCCAGGTTACTTGTGGCTTCGTCCAGGAGCATAAGTTTCGGATTCCCCACCAACGCCCGAGCAATTGCAAGACGCTGAGCTTCTCCTCCGCTGACCTTCGCCCCACGTTCGCCGAGTACGGTTTGCAGACCATGGGTACTCGCATCAATGAATCCATTGGCATGGGCGATTCGAGTTGCTTCTCGAAGTTCTGCTTCCGTCGCATTTTGCCGACTCAGTTTAAGATTATCTTCGATCGTCCCAGCGAACAGGAAAGTCTGTTGCGGAACCACTCCAAACTGCGAGCGCAACCACTGCAAGTCAAGCTCGCGAATATCAACGCCATCAAGGGTAATCCGACCTGAGCTCGGGTCGTGGAATCGCAACAACAGATCGGCGATCGTGGATTTCCCGGCCCCACTTGGCCCAACCAGGGCAAGGCTGGTCCCTGGCTCAATTAGAAAACTCACCGAATTCAAAGCCTGAGTCCCATCTGGGTATGAGAATTCGACATTCTCAAATGCGATCCGCCCCTGTACATTTTCGAGTACCCGACCTTTGCCAAGGGTTGATTCTTCGTCTGGCTGGTCCAGAATCTCACCATAGATTCGGTCGGCGGCGGCTTGCACCGAGCTCAGAGTATTGGAAACGTTACTAAGAGATCTAAAGCCCTGATTAATGACATCGAGGGCAAATGTCAAGGCGACGATTTGCGAAATTTGCAATGTCCCGGCGCGTGCCATGTGCCCACAGACATAAAGAATTGTCGCAAGACTTACCGCTCCGATCAGCTCTACCATTGGCTTCAGCTGGGCAAATCGCCGGGCCGCCCGCATCTGACTCTTGAAGCTGGTATCCACATTATCCTGATACATCCGCATCATCGTGCCCTCAGCCGCGAATGCCTTCACGACGCGCACTCCACCCAGTGCTTCGTTAGTGAAGGCTCCCAAATGAGCGAGATTTTCTTGCACCTGAGTCTGATCTCGCTTCATTTTTTGACCGTTGCGTTGGACGAACCAGGCTAGAAAGGGCACAAACATGAGTGCAAGCAAGGCAAGTTGCCACTGTATGATGAAGATCGCGATTAAGGCGGAGATTGCCTTAAACGGCCCGTCAATAGAATCTCGGATCACTGTCACCGCGGTCTGATAAACGTTGATGTCGTTGGTTAAAATGCTCTGCAATCCGCCGACCCGTTTGTTCGCGAAGTAGTGCATCGGCACGCGCTGAAGCTTCGCGTAAATTTTGACCCGTAGATTCGCAGCGAGTTTATTCGCCGCATAGCTTAGGTAGTAGGCCTGACCACGAGTGAAGGTGTATTTGAGCCCAAAGAGTCCAATAACGCCTAGGCAGAGAAGGCCCAGATCATGAAGAGCGTCGTTTTGTTGTTCCGGCGAACTTGGCTTTTCATCCTCACCGAGACCGGCATAAGCTCGGTCTACTTGCTCCTGAGAAATTTTGAGCTCATCTGCCAGAACTTCGGCTGGGGGCAGGATGTCGGTTGGCAACCTCGACTTTTTTGTTCCGACCTGAATTGCTTCGCGTACAATTTCCACCCGTATCCCAAGCGCCTTGCTCAGTTCCGATTCGTAAGGTTGGGCTTGCTTCAGGTCTACCCGCATCGGCGCAGCCCTTTGGATTGCGTTGATTGTGCGCTCGGTAAGCGGGATCATCCCGGCGGCAATAATTGCCCCAAGCGCCGTGCAAAAAAGGCCCTTGAGGATTGGCTTGCGTTGCTCACTGAGCGCGGATGCAATCCGCGGATCAAGTTTTGGGATGATTCGAAACTTACCAGTCAAGTCTAGAGTTTAGCCGTTCTAAAATTTGGCGTGGCGGTAACGCAGTAGTTCGAGCCTAGGTTAACGACCGAGAAACTCAATCGCCGACTGAGCAACCAGTTCGGCAGGGATCGAGTCCGGATGTTCTCCGACCTGAAGTAACGCTAATTTTTCGGAGTATGGGCGGACTTCTGCTGGGTGGTAAGCATTTCCAAATAGGCTGACAATAGGAACCCCCATCGCGGCGGCAATATGCCCGGTGCCAGTATCAGGGGCGATATGAACACTGCTATTTTTGATGATTCGCATGGATTCTTTGAGGGTTAGCTTTCCGGGAAAATTGATCGCTCGTGGATCAAGAATCTCTGGGTCGCCAGGACCACCAATCACGACCACGGGAATTCCCTGATCCAAGAGTATCTTACCAACGGAGTTCCAATGCTCTGGGGAGTACCGCTTGCGGTTTGAACTCCCACCGGTACAAATGGAGATAAACTGTCCATCTGGTAATCCTGAAACCTGTGGAGGCTCCGGCATGATCGGCAAATCCACAGTGGTGAAGTCGCCTAGGTTGCGTAAGACGTTCATCGCGTGATCCACCGCATGGGTCAATGGCCGCTGAATGATCGGGACCGGATTCAGCGACCGGGCAAAAGCATCGGTTGCATAGGCGGCGACGCGTTTCTTGGGAGCTGCTAGCCGGAGGGCTAAAGCGGTCTTCGAGTGCCCATGCAGATCGATGCCGAAGTCGAACTTATCCTTGCGAAGCGAGGTGTAATAGGCGATCTGCTCGCGCCACGTCGCGATTTTCGCTCGCTCTTTTTTCCAGTGACTCCGAGGAAAAACCTGCAAGTGGTTTACCAATCGGTGAGTATCAATCACATCTGCGCATTTGTCCTCAACGGCCCAAGCGATGTAAGCCTCGGGATACTTTTGGCGAATGGAGCTGGCCGCCCATGTGCACATGACGCAGTCGCCGATCGCACGAAATCGGATCACAAGGAACCGGGGCGAGTTCACAGCAGACCCTTGCGGCGGGCATTGCGCCAGCGGTCATGAAACCACAGCCATTGCTCGGGATATTGCGTGATCATTTGCTCAAATTCAGCGTGGATCGCACGCATCATGCCCTCGCCTTTGACGGTGTAGCCTTCTTGTGCAACCAAAGGTGGTCGGATAATGACCTTGTACCTGTTCGGTCCAACCCGAACGCAATAGAATGGAATCACCGGCGACCCGGTGCGGTTGCTGACGACCCCGGGACCCAGTACCGTTCCGGCAGGCTTGCCAAAGAAAGGAATGTAAATCTCGTCGGAATTCTGGTCTGGCAAAATGCCAATAAATTCATTTTTTCTGAGGCGCTCCAGCATTGGTCGAGCAGCGTCACCCCGTGCAATGACGTTCGTCCCGGAGTAGGTCCGCATCGTGTTCAGAATCCCATTGACTCCTTCGTCATCGGCGTCACGCGCGATGACGTTTAGCGGATAGCCGGTCAGCGAAACCCAGCTTGCAGAGCGCTCCCAATTCCCGAAGTGCGCGGTGACCAGAATCGCTCCCTTGCCTCCTGCTATCGCAGCGTCAAGGTATTCCTTACCTTCGACTTCCATCGTCCCGAAGACATCTTCCTTTTTTCTCTTTGGGATGCGTAAGAAGTCGGTCGTCACTATGCCGAAGTGCTCGAAAACTTTGAGCGTTAAAGCCTCGGCTTCGGCCCGCGACTTCTCAGGAAACGCCAGCATGATATTGCTGATCGCGGTCTCGCGCCGTCGCTTGCCAATGTGCATCAGGAGTCGTCCGAGCTTTGCCCCAGTGCGCTCGGCCTTCGATTCTGACATCTTGCCGACCTTGTTCAGGACCGCTTTGAGCGTCCAAACGCCAATGGCGCCTTCAACTTTTTTTTGCAGTGCGGATTTCATTCAGGCTTTCGGTTAAGTATTGCAGGAAAGTATCTTCCGGCGTAATCGTGACTTTTTCTCTTAAGATATAAAATTGATACGCCTCCCGAGCGGGATGTTGACGGAGTTTAACCCAGTCCTTTGCGGTGCAAACGATTGGGACCTTTGGGTCGAGCGATGAAAAGAGATTTGGATCAGTAAGAGGGTCGTGATCGCGATGCATCTTCCCGCCGACCACGCGCATCCCCAGACCTTCCAAAGCGCGTTGGAACCGCCAGGCCCGGGCGATTGCCGTGATCGTCTGAATCGCCATTTCTTTTGGGAGATTGATCGAGTCAAGTTCGGGAGAAAAGAATCCCAAAGATTCCCGATTGAGATCAAATTGCTCACCGGGCAATAGCAGATCGAATCGCGACCGGTTTGACCGAGGCTCACGGTACGGTCCCGAAGGCAGGCACATCGCGTTCCGGACATATGGGGGGTCCAGCAAAATCGAGAGGTCTTTCTTGAGCGGCTTATGCTGAAGACCATCATCCATCAGCAAAATGTGATCCGGAAATTCTTGTTCGACGAGTTTTGCCGCCAGAACGCGATTCCTTCCTATAACGAGTGGAACATCTGGATCAAGCCAACGTAACATCGCCGGCTCGTCGCCCCATTTCGCGGGATCAATTGCTCCATTCGGTGCGATTGTGGCATCCTTTGACGCCGGGCTCCCATAGCCTGAGCACCCGACGATTACGGGATTTCCAAGACGTTGCAAATATCCCAACATCGCCAAGACTGTCGGACTCTTGCCGGAACCCCCTACGATTAAATTCCCCACACAAACGACGGGAACCTTCGACACGTACGGCTTCTTAAACCCAAGTTTGTAAGTGGCTTCGTATCCTCTCCAGCCAACAAAATATAGAGCTCCAAGAGGGCTCAGAACAAGATTTTCAAGATCCAAAGTGTAAGGGTCAAGTTCAAGTGACATACAAGAAGTGGCGAACGCAAAACGACGTACGCTTTAAGAAGGTACCCTTATAACCGATTTGGAGAACCGCTTTGGCAATTGATACCAGTGATTTTCGTAATGGCATCGCCCTAGATATTGATGGCGAAGTCTATGTTTTGCTTGAATTCCAGCATGTGAAGCCCGGTAAGGGTGGCGCATTCGTGCGCACGCGCATCCGAAAAGTGAAGAATGGCTCGGTGATTGAGCGCACCTTCCGCTCGGGAGAAAAGTTCGAATCGCCCTACCTAGAGCACAAGGACATGCAGTTCTTGTTCCGCAACACGAACGACGGGATTGCGACATTAATGGACATGGAGAGCTACGAGCAGGTTGAAGTTCCTCTCGATATGCTTCCGGATGGCCACATTTTCATCAAAGATGAATCGATGATCCAAGGCCTCGCGGTTAACGATTCGATCGTGAACTACGAACTTCCAAATTTTGTGGAGCTTCTGATCACTGAGGCTGAGCCTGGCATCAAGGGAGATACCGCCAGCGGTGGTAGCACCAAGGGTGCGGTCGTCGAAACCGGCGCAAAGGTCCAGGTTCCTTATCACATCAACGAAGGCGACACGATCAAAATTGATGTTCGTGAAGGTTCTTACGTTGAGCGTGTAACAAAGAAGTAATTTGTTCCGTCCCCTCTAAAGGGAACTATGGCGAAGCCTGAATCGAATGACTCGATCCTCATCACGTTGATGGACAACGTGTCGAGGATCATTGCGTACCTTGGAGGTGCGGCATTTTTGGTGGGCGTCGGGTTTCTGAGTTATTACTACACTTCATTTGCGAGTGAGGCTCCCCCAAATGCGAAGCAAGCGATTGAGCTTGTGGAGATGTTTACCAGGATCGGCACAATTGGCGGGATCATGGGAGCGATTGGATTCGCGATTATGTTCTGGGGCGAGGAAATTGCCGGTCCTCTACTGCTGATTGTTTCTGGGATTGCCTATTTCGGGCCAATGGCGCTTGGCGCTCCGGAGTCTGAACTTGCGCAAGCTGCACTTTCCGGAGTCCGGCAGTGTGGAGGAGCCGCAGGAATCATCGCTGTGTTCGTTACCGTTATCGATGCCGCAACTCGGGTGCGGAACCGAATGGTTCACGGTGCAAAAGCCGATACGCTCAAATACGGAAAGGGCGTCAAAGAAGACCACGATCGACAAAATGTTCTACTTGGAAAGTGCTGGCAGTTACCCTACTGCAGGAAATACGTCCGCGATCTTTGTCCGATTTTTCACGCTAAGCGCACCTGCTGGAAGGAGCGCGTCGGTTGCATGTGCGAAGAAAAGGTCATCCAAAACGCGATGGCGGGCAAGCCGATTTCTAAGGATGCTCTTACTGCTGCAAAATTTATTCCCTACAACAAAAGCGTGCCGATGGAAGTCAAAATCCAGCGATGCCGTCAATGCGTGATCTACAACGAGCACCAGCGCCATAAGTACAAGGTCTTCCTGCCGCTGACGATGATTGCGGTTTTTGGGTCTTACTTTGCGTTTCGTCCTCAGATCATGACAACACTGGACTCCCTTATCGGCGGTGCCGATAAGTTCCTTGGAAAGGCAACACTTAAGGAAGGCTCGGTCATGCAAGGCGCAGGTCAGCTCGATGTCTTCCGAGAGTTCTTAGCGATCGTATTGACTTTGATGCTTTTGGCTTATTTATTGAAGTTGCTTGAGCACCTGGTTTTCAAGCTAAAGATTTAGGCTTCATGGTCGTAAGCGGCACTCTTTAGTGCGAAGCCCGGTGCACCCGTCGCCTAGCCTCGTACCTGTCATTCCTCCGCTCGGCTCGAACAGAGGAAAAACTCCGTGACCAACCCGACAGGTCCTTCGACCCTTCGTAGCAGATCATTACAGACGGCGCCAGCAACGGAGCAAAATTCTGCTACAAACCTTATGGGTTGGTCGTCCTAATGACAAGAGGTTTTGTACTCGGAAAGCTCAAAAAGTACTGAGGTTTTTACGGGGGTATCCCGAAGATTCTATTGAGTTCTTAGGAATTCAGGCGGATCAACGATGGAAAGTACCCTTTTGGACCCTCAAATACGGACGAAAATGGCCTGTTTGGACGGATTGATGCAGAGCGTAGGCGCCGCGTCACGCATTGCGCAATCTTCGATTGAAAACTCACTCTTTGAGTTTGTGCGGCATTGCCGCGCGATTCGAGCGAGTGAGAAAAAAGTCAGTCCGCGCATGTCCGCCTCCGAGGGGAATTTAAACTAGGATGTTTGGAAAGAAAAGCTACGTCGGGATAGATCTAGGGCAGCACTCAATCAAAGCTGTGCAGATGGATCGCACCTCAGCCGGCTGGAAAGTCAGCAAAGCTGGTTGGGTCCAGACTCCCAAGGAGGCGATAAAAGACGGAATCGTGACGAATGTTGAGGCTGTTTCCAGCGCCGTCAAAGCTCTCTTGAAGCACGCTGGTATCTCCGCAACCAAGGCGATTATTAGTGTTCAAGGCAGCAGTGTTGTCGTCCGCACCGTTCGGATGCCCAAGATGTCGGAAGCCGTGCTGCGCAAGTCCATTCGCTTTGAAGCTGGTCGGTACGTGCCGACATCCGTTGAAGATAGCTACATTGAATTTGAAATCTTGGGTGATGTGGATGATGCTCAAATGGAAGTACTAATCGTCGCTTCTCCAAAAGATTTTGTTGAATCCCGAAGGCAAGTTTGCGAACTCATTGGGATTGACGTTGAAGTCGTGGATGTAAGCGCATTTGCTGTTTACCGCTCGGTGATTGAGGCTGACGACACCAAGGCGTGGGAGGATGAGACCTTTGCCCTTATCGACTTAGGTTCGGGATCAAACACGGTCTCAGTCGTCTCTAACGGGGTGTTTGTCATGACTCGCGCGATCACTAGCGGTAACGGAGCTGCATTCACCGAAGCTTTGCGGACCTTCTTTGACCTTTCAGTTGAGGACTCCGAAGCAGGAAAGGCTGCTCTGGATGTCTCCGAGCTCCTCGCTGAGAAGCCAAAAGAAAATCCTCCGCTTCGTGTTTTACACCCATATCTTGATGAGCTCGTACGAGAAATTCGACGATCGATCAACTACTATGAATCCCAAGCCGTGGATGGTCACGCTCCAAAGCCAATTCGGCAGATCGTGATTACCGGCGGCGGCGCAAAGATGACTGGAATATCGCAGTATTTAAGCGCAAAGCTCGGCATGGAAGTTTCCGCAGCTGGGGCGTTTACCAATCCTCGTATCGCCAATGGAACCGCGTTCGATTTTGGCGATGGACTCGACTTTAGCGTTGCCGCTGGACTAGCGATGCTTCCAACCTTCCGTGCAGCCTAATGAACGAACAAACCAAGAAAGCTTATGCCACTGATTAATTTAATTCACGAACATCGCATGGCGAGGCGCCGTGAGGATCGTAAGGTCGCGGGCTTAATGCTCGGGTTTGGCGGTTCGCTCGTACTTTCCACATTGGTCTGGGGGTCATTATTCCTCTCGGCTCAAAATCTTGACAGCGAACGCCTGGCCCTTCAGGCCGAAGTTGACAAGGTAAAGCCGACGATCAAGATGATTGAGTCGAGCGAGCAGCAGTATTCCATTCTCTCGCCGCGGCTAACTACATTGGAAGATGCCGCTTTGAGCACCCAGCGTTGGGGGCGGGTTTTGGACCACATCAGCAGGAGTATCCCTACCGGAACTTGGCTTACTCTGATTCGATGTTCTCAGGCTGCGCCGACAGATCCGGTCATCATTGAAATGCAAGGAATTGCGCCTGATCTTGGTGCATCGTCTGAAGCGATCTTGCGATTGCAAGGCTCTAAGGACCTTGAAAATGTGAATGTCCGCTACACTCAAGAAGAGATGATTGACGAACTGAGACTGATCAAGTTCGAAGTCGTAGCAGGGGTCAAGGGATCACAAATTGAGCTTCCGAAACCGCCCGAAGGCGACGCATCAGCTGAAGGAGCAAAGTCTTAACATGACCAGAAAAAAGAAACTCAACCGGCCGCTTCTGTTCATCGCGCTTACGGTTGCGACGCTGTGTGCTGGCGGATTCGCCTCGTATCTCCAGATGCAAAATTTGGATTTCTACAAGGTCCAAGTCATGGACTTAAAAGAGCAGGTCAGGGATCAGCAGGGTGTTGACGCTCAGCTTGAAGAAATCAACGCAAAGCTGACCGAGTCGCAAGAAAAGCTCAACCACCTCGAGCTCGGCGTGCCTGGTCGGGCCTACATGCCGACCCTGATGAAGGAGATTGAGGTCCTGGGGCAAAAGAACGTGCTTACGATGACGGGCGTTCGCCCGATGCCGAACAAGTTCCCAACCCCCGTACCAGCAGAGGGATCCACGCCTTCCGATAAGGCATATGAAGAGCAGTACATCGAAGTCAAGGGCACCGGAAACTATATGAACGTACTTGCGTTTCTGTCCGAGCTCGAAGATTTCCCTAAGATTGTTTCTGTGCAATCAGTAACGCTCTCCCCTCGTCGAGATGCGACGGAAGGCGCCGATCCATCGAAGCTCGAAATCACGATTGAACTCAAGGCATTCTTGTTCCCGGATCAAGATGCCCGACAAGCTTCGCTGAGCAGAACCGAGGGAGCAGATAAGTCATGAAACCAGCTGGCAATGATCAAAAAAAGTTGCTCGTTTTGAGCGTGCTTGGAATCCTTTTGTTGGGCGTTGGAGCTTTTCAGATGGCCGGTGGCGGTGGTTCTGCGCCAGCACTCTTGGCACAAAAGGCTGATGCTTCACCACCGGAGAAATCTGCCGAGGAGCAAGCAAGAGATGAGGAAGCAAATCTCCTTGGCCAAGATGGTTTGGTTGTTGGAGTTCTCGCTCCAAGGGACCCTTTCGTGCCGCAAGCTGGCCGAGATGCGGGTAAATCTGGGGGCGCAACTGCGACTCCAGTGAACCAACCGGTGGCTGATCCGTTGCCAACTCCTGCGCCAATGGAGGCTCCCGAACCACCGATGCCCGGTGAGGTCACTTTAACCGATGGTGGGCAAAGTGCTGGAACCACTCCGGTCGCGCCTTCTCAGCCGCTTCGACCGTCCTATATGTTGACTGGTGTTATTACCGGTGATCGGGATGTTGCCGTTTTGCGCAGCTCCGAGGGTAAAGATCGAACTGTTGTTGTTGGCGATGTTCTCGCCACGGGAGAAAGAGTAATTTCTATCACGGCTACCAAGGTCGTGCTCAAGACGAACGAGGGAACTTTCACCCTCACATTAGGAAAAAATGATGAGAACTAAGGGAATCAATCGGAGTCTAGTTGTTTCTGGATTGCTCGCAACCGTCGCGCTTGCATGCGCTCAGGGTGTCGTGCAAGGTGTCGAGGTCGAAACGACTAAGACTGGCGTTGACGTCCTGGTCAGAGGCACGAACCTGCCGCAACCAAGTTCGGTTCGCACCAGCAAAGGGATGCTTTCGGTGTGGTCGTTCAAATCCACATTGCAAGTCGCTGCTGGCGTGTTTAATGTTCCAAGCACCGGAGTTTCTTCGGTTTCGTGGGCAAAATTTGGTCGGAGCGGATCGCTCTCTAGAATCACACTTCGCCTTAAACCAACTCAAAAACCAGTTCTTTCGAAGCAAGAATATGGTTGGAAAATCACCGTCGCCAATCCGGTTTCGCTTCCGGTCGCTACAGAGTTTCTACCTGAGCCAGCCAAAGATTCAGACCTGATGGGCAATCCGATCTTGCCAGGTATCACCGATTCGCGAAGCACGGTGGAAGTCTTGGGCGAGAAGTCTGAACCAGAGACAGGCTTGACGGGGGTCATCGGAAAGAATCCGCCAAAAGAGACCGTCGTTGCCAGCGAAACTGCTGTCCGACCTGCAAATCCATTCCTTGAATCTATTTTGCCGGCAACAGCAAAGACAGGCAAAATCCAGCTCGTTTTCGATGATGCTGATTTGACCCAGGTTCTCAAAGCTCTTGCGATCCAAGCTGGTGTAAACATCATCACTGCGCCAGACGTAAAGGGCAACCTCACGATTTCGATGAAGAACGTTACGCTGGAGGAAGCACTTGATCTCATCACAGCAACCAACGGCCTTCGTTATGAAGTGGTTGGTTCAACCATCGTTGTTGCGACTCCTGACAAGTTGGTCGGAATTCTACGATCGGTCCAAGGTAAGCAACCAGTTTCGATGGGTTCTTCGGAAACCCGGATCATCCCGATTTTTTCTCGACAAGGCCGACAAATTAAAGGACTTGTGTATAGAAGCATGTCTCCGGTAGACAAGACTGGTCGCTACGAAATCCTGTTGCCAAGCGAGGAAGGACTCATGGCGATCCCGAGCACCCCAGGTCCTGTTGAATCTGCCGATGCCGGCAAGACAACCGACGAGGGTAAGCAAATGACTCCAGCTCCAGCCCCCTCGGTTGCCCCAGACACGAAGGGTGATGAGTACATCATCGTTCTCGGTTCTGCCGCTAGACTTGATGCAATCGAAGCCCAAGTCCGCAATTTTGACCAGCAGATTTGCGCTGCGCTCGGCATGGAGGTCGAAGATTCTCCTAACCTAGTCACTCAGACCTACGCGACCCGAGGAGCACTGGCGGATTCACTTCTGCTTGCTTTAGGTGCGAAAGAAGGGAAGGTCGGCGAAGTTAAAGTCACTGCGACTCCAAAGGATTCCAACAGCCGCCAAACCGTGGTGATGACTGGGCGCCAAGGCGAAGTCAACCGATTGATGCGAACCCTAAGTGATCTTGACGGAACCTTTAGTGCCGATGAGACCTTTGAAGTTTATGAGATCGCATTTTCTGATCCTCGCTCGCTTCGTGACGAGCTAGTGATTCAAGTTCCCGGAGTGCGGGCAAGCATCGCTCCGAGTAGCGTGGGCAACCCTCGAACTTATTCGAACCGGGGGAATTCCATGATGGTGAGTCAAACCACTACTACTGAAGCTGCCAAGGCCGCCACGACCAACGATCCAAACCAAGGGGCCAGCAAATCCAGCGTAGGACTCGGTGACGGTCTTGAGCAACCATTTTCTGCAGTCGAACCGATTGCGCTTCCAATGCGCCTCATTCTGCGTGGCACCAAGGAGCAAATGAGCCGGGCGAAAGATGTTCTTGCCGCGATGGATGTTCCGCCGCGACAAGCAGCTCTTGAAGTCCGGGTGATGGAAATCAGCAAGGACGAAGCTGTTAACATCGGGATCGACTGGAACATTTTCACCGGTGGGGCCGTAAAGTTCATTCGCCTAAAAAATACTTTCGACAATCCAAGTAACACAGCTGGGGTTGGAATTCGAGATAAGAATTTCACCGGAGATGTTATTGGTCAGCTCGACAAGCTCTCCACCAAGAACAATCTGATCGCTCGACCGAATTTAGTCGCTCCAGACGGCCGCGAGTCCGAGATCTTTGTGGGTGACGTGATTCGGTATGTTGAATCAGTCATCTCCAGTCAAAACGGTCCGACTGTTCAGATCGGAACGGTTCGAGTGGGTGTCAACCTTGCCTTCTTGCCGCGTATTTCTGCCAGCGGAACCATGAACCTAGAGGTGCGACCAAAGGTGAGCTTCCTGAGAAGGTTTGATAAATTCAGCATTTCTGGATTCACGGCTGAATTGCCGCAGACCAGCGAACGACTCGGGAACCAGAACTTCACGCTTTCGAGCGGTGAAACGATTGCCATCGGTGGTCTGATCCAATCGCAAGACGTGAGCGATATGAAGGGCGTTCCGATCCTAATGGATCTGCCGATACTTGGTCAGTTCTTCCGACGCACAACAACAACAACAGTCCGGCGCGAGCTTGTAATCTTTGTTACCGCCAACGCGATTATGGGGCCGCTCAGTTCCCAAACTGAATCCTTGCCTTTCGCCGAAGATGTCAAGAAGAAAGGAAAGGGAGGAAATAACTAATGCGGCGTCTGCTTCCACTTTCGGTTATTGCCTTTGCACTTGCCGGATGCGGAGGCACCGACATCGGTGCGAATCCCGGCAACATTTATGTCGGGAATTGGACCGGGACCTGGACTGACGCCTTGCGCGGTGAAGGCGGAACGATTACCTTTATCGTCTCTCCAAATAACTCCGCAACTGGCACCATCTCGCGAGCTCTGAACGGAGGTGGATCTTCGATTAACACCGGTACGGTTCAGGTCTCGGGTCAATTTACGATCACAACCGCTTTCTCCAGCCAGAACTATAGCAATGTCCAGGGCACCTTTACTCGGACCGGAAATACAATTATTGGCTCCTTCGGCTATACGGTCGGCGGGACAACACATTCTGCGACATTCTCGATGACGCCAACGACCTCATCCGGTAGCTAGCACTAAAACCCGTTAACCAAAAACTCACCAATTTTGAGCCACACTCAAAGGGTGAGTTTTTTTAGTGAGTCATTTGAGGAAGTCTGGAGTACTCGTTACGGAGCCCGGCCCGATTTTCAGGGAGCGGAACTTGGGGCGATTCTAGCTCATCGAAGCGTTCGAAAGTATGCCGAGACTCCGATTCCAGATGAAGTCTTAAAGTCGCTCATTTTGGCTGCACAGAGCGCGTCAACGAGCAGCAATCTCCAGCTTTGGAGCGTTATCTCCGTTCAGGATCCGGTCCGAAGAGAAGCGATCACACAACTTTGCGCCGATCAAGATCAGGTCCGAAATGCCCCAGTCTTCTTAGCCGTGATTGCAGATCTTTACCGGGTGGATCAAGCCGCTAGGGTCCTAGATTTCGAACCCGATGGGCCTGAGTACATGGAGTTTTTGCTCACGGCAGTTGTGGATGCCTCTCTTGCGGCAGAGCGCATGGTGTGCGCCGCAGAAACTTTGGGCATTGGAACATGTTACATCGGAGCTTTGCGGAACCACCCTGATCAGGTGAAGGAACTCCTGAATCTGCCGCACCTTACATTCGGCATCTTTGGACTTTGCCTTGGCTATCCGGCTGAATCGGAAACTGCAAAAGTTAAACCGAGACTCGCACAAGAGGCCGTTTGGTTTAAGGAGCAGTATGACCAATCGGTTTCGGCTTTAGAATACGACAAGCGGATGGAGCCATTTTTTGCAACAAGAAAGTTGGACACGACTTGGACAATGCAAACCGGAAAACGGCTGGGAATGGCGTATATGGCTGGACGAGCAAAGCTCCTGGATTTCCTGCAATCTCAAGGACTGGCAAAGAAGTAAAAACACCGCCTGCTCAGGGGCAGGCGGTGTGTCGATGTGCGCAGAGCTAACTTACTTCGCAGCTTTTGCGGTGATTGTAGAAGTTCCAACAGATGTTGCTGGGAACTCGATTCCCATGTCAGGAAGCTTTACTGCTCCGTCTGAGGAGTAAACACTGGAGTAGCTGACAATCTTTCCGGAATCCTTTGCAACGGAAACCTTTGTCTTGATCGTCACGACTTGCTCAAGCATGATGTTCATCGGTGGCATCCCTTCAGCGTTGCCTTCCGCCATCGCCTTACCAATGTCCATCATCATCTTAGGAGTTCCGGAATACTCAAGTGTCCATACCTTGACGCCATTGACTTCAGCTTCGCCGGTGAGCTTGCCGGTGAACTTCGCACCCTTTGCGTATAGACCACCTTCTTTAGCTTCGACTTCGAAGGTCGCACCAACTTTGATTGGATCCTTAGGGAAAATAATCTCGGCAGTACTATCAAGTGGATTTGCACCACCCGTCATCATCGCCATCCCAGCGGTCTTCTCCCCGAGTATCTTGAGTTCAGTCAGAACTGAAAACGGGTTACCCTTTGCGGAAGCTTTGAGTTCCTTCGGCATTTCAGCACCGTTCATGGCTTCACCCATTGGGCCGCTGGCATCCATCTTCGTATCCATGTTTGAAGCCAACAGTTCCAGAAGAGCGTTGCCGTCCTTATCTACTGACTTTGTCGTAATTGTGAAATCGTATCCACTGGTCAACTTCATTGTCATGGATTCTTGTCCCATGGCAGTCATGTCGGTGGTTGACTCCATCTGAGTCTTGACGGTGTACTTGTCAACGGCGCCTTCAGTGTAAACGCGTCGGAGGGTCACCTCGTCTTGGGCTTGCGCCAGAACAACACCCGCTAAGATAGCAAGGATAGAAAAAGAACGAATCGTGCGGTTCATAGGTCTCCTGAGTATAACGCGTCAAACCCTTTGGCGGTTACGCTGTTAAGCTCTTACGCAATTTTACGCTGGTTACCAAATAAAAAGTTTCACCGACGTGAAATTTTTTTTAGCGTGGCTTGCAGAATTGCCGAGGTTTGTGCACTTACGGTGTACACCAGCGCCTCTCGGTAAACCCTCTGTGCCGGGTGATTGAGTTCATTTGCAGACCCTCCGACGCTTGCGATTGCGGCGTGAGCGCATCGCACAGCAAGCTCAATTGCCCAAGCGCGCAAGTTCAGTTTTTCTTCAGTCGTTTCGTCACTTTGCGCCTGGGCTGCAAAGAGTTTTTCGCGGCAAAGTGCAATTTCTGAACTCAAGGATTCGAGAGAAGCTTCGTTCTCGGGATTTGGCTTCTTCCCGATGGCATCAAAAGCAATGTCCAGACCCGCGGCTGCGCATCCGATTGCAAAGAACCCCTGCAAAACGATGTTGATCAGATCGTTCTTATGAATCCAGTTTCCGGGTTTGATGTTTACAATCTGACTGTCCGAAATAAAGTGTTCGTGCAGGTCTATAGTCACGGTTTGGGCGGAATCCATTGCGGCAAGGCGCATGGGCTCGCTGATCTGGATACCCTTTTGATTTGCGAATGGGATCATTCCGAAGAGACTTTCGCTAGTATCCAGAGCCGCACCGATCATGCAAAGATCAAAAATCCCAGCCCCAGTCGCCCAGGGGATATGCCCATCAACCTGGTAGCCAGCGTCTAATCTCTTTGCTTTGAGAAGCGGCTCGCCTGATCGCCGGAGTTGGCTAAATCCGACTCCGATCAATAGCGATCCATCGTGAGTACGGTGTAAAAGCTCGGCTTTAAGGTCCTCATTCGTTCCTTTTGAGAGCAAAGAAACCGCGCTCTGATGCTGAGTTTGAAGAAATGCCAAAGCCCCGGATGCCCGGGCGACTTCTTCTTGAAATCTCCGGAATTCACCTTCATCAAGTTCCGGCCCGCCGTACGCCATCGGGCGCTTGAGCGCAAGTACGCCGAAAGAACCGAGTTCAAAGAGACATTCTTTTAAGGCCTGCGGATCGCTATCGAGCAACTCAGCTTTGGGCCGAACCTCTCGGCGTAAAAAGGAAATTGCTTCGTCAAGCATCAGGGGTGAGTTTCGTCCAATCTCCGACCATGCTCAGCAAATCGCCAACCTTTCTCAGCATTGAAAGGCGTGCGTCGCGGACCTTTATGTCATCCACCATGACCATCGTCGAATCGAAGAATGCATTGATTTTGCCTTGTAGCTCGCCGATGGCAACCATCGCGCTCGTGGCGTCTTCATTCAACATTGCCGCGGCAACTTGGGTTGAACACTCCGGAAGGAGTTCAACCAGCGCGACCGCCTCTGCACTGTCGAGGTCATCAACCATTTGGTTAGTCCACGCATGAATCTCGATTCCTTTCTTCTCCGCGCTTGCGACTAAGTTAATGGGTCGGGTAGCTGTCTGAACTAAGTCGGCCTTTTCAGCCGCAATCTTCATCGCGGCAACACGGAAGTTCACCGCTCGAGGCGACATGAGAAGCGAGGCATCGGCATCGCCTAATGCGGCCTCAAGCACGTCGTGGCGTACGTCTTCGATGAGGGCGCGATATCTAGCCGAGAAAATGTCCTCGGCAAGTTGAATCGCCGTGTCAGCATCCAGCCCCCGCTCGTCTGGGTAAAGCGAAATCGCGTAGTCCAGCGCTTCACCGAACCCATCCTGAATCGCTGACCAGGCCCAACCCGCTTCCATTAAAATCGTGACTGCTCTGCGCAATCCAAATGGGTCGCTTGATCCCGTTGGCGAAAGCCCAAGTCCGAGGTATCCAGCGAGTTTATCAAGCTGATCAGCCATGATCAAAACCAAAGCAGTTTGACCCTCTTCTGTAGCTGGATCGCCGGCCTTTGACAAATCGTACTGAGCGGCAATCGCATGGGCCACCGGTCCCGGGAAACCTGCCCGTTTGGCGTACTCGCCACCGATCACACCCTGTAGACTCGACAGCTCGCTCACGAGACCGGAACTCAAATCTGCTTTGGCGTATAACCCTGCCTGAGAAGCATAGACCTGAACCTGATCAGAACATCCCAGAAACTCAGCTAACCATTTGGTCAGATTCGCTAAGCGGTCAGATCGCTCTCGGACGGTGCCCAATTTTTCCTGGAATAACATTCGCTCGGTGCGAGCGAGGAAGTCGTCCATGGAAAATTTTGAGTCTTCATCGAAGAAGAATTTTGCGTCATTAAATCGCGCGTTGAGAACCCAGGCGTTTCCGGACCGAACGGTAGCTTCCTCGCCTCCGTTACGGATGGAAACAAACGTATTCTCAAGTAATCCGTTGGCTCCTCGAACCGGGAAAAATCGCTCGTGCTTCGCCATCGCGGTGATAAGCACGGGTTCCGGCAAGGTCTCAAACTCCGACTTGAATTCACCTAAGACCGCCATCGGCCACTCGGTGAGATAAACATTTTCATCGATCAGCGCTTCGGTCATCTCTGGAGTTCCGGAGGCAACTGCCTTGGCTTCTCGAATAATTGTTTCGCGTCTGATTTCCGGATCTGGTTCAACGGAGCGTTCTCGAAGGAATTTAACCAATTGGTCAAAAGTGAGGGCTTTGAAGTTGGCCGGACTCTTGAATCGGTGACCTCTTGACTCAATTCCGCTGATTACCGATTCGATTTGGAATGTAATCGGCTTTCCTTCAAATGATGCCAAAATCCAGCGGATCGGGCGGGCGAACCGCATCCGACTTTTACCCCATCGCATTGACTTGTCAAAAGTGAGTGCCATGATCGAAGCGGGCAAGATCTCTTTCAAAATTTCCGAGGTTTGTTGCCCGATCACTTGCTTCGTGATCCAAACGTAGTCCCCATCTTGTCGGGCTGTCGCAGGATCAACGCCCTGACCTTTACAGAATCCAATCATCGCACCTGTTGGTTTTCCGTCTGCGTCGTAGGCGGATTTTAGAGCAGGACCACGAACTTCTTTTTCAATATCCGGCTGGCGAGACGCCAAATCCTTGATCGAAACTATCAGTCGCCGCGGAGTTCCCATCGAGCGGGATTCGCTGAACGTGATGCGGGCTTCTGTCAGCCGTTGCTTCACCTCAAACTCAAGCTGATTGAAGGCTCTCTCGACGAAGCTCGCGGGTAGTTCTTCGCAACCTAGTTCTAGTAACAACTCTGACATGACCTTCTGATTTTACTTGGCTTCGACCGCCGCAAGCAGATGATCGCAGATCCCGGCCCCAAATGCGGACTCTGTGCGATCGGCGGTGAACCGGATCCCGGCCTCGATGTACCCCTGCAAACGTGCTGGGTTTTCAAAGAGTCTTTTGATTGCCTGAGCGACTTCGGCCGGATTTCGAATCTCGCAGATTTCTCCGAGCCCTTCTCGCTCCGTTAGCCATCCGACTAACCCTTCATTCATTGCGATGATGGGTTTCTTTGCAGTGCCAGCCTGAATCATTACCCCGCTCATGCCATACCAACCTAAGTATCCGACCCATACAGCATCGCTCGCGGTGAAGACAAGGCTTTGATGTTCGTCGTCCAAAAATCCTTTGAGCTGAAAAATCCGGTTTTTATCATCGGGATTCTGGTTCAGATGGGCCAGGATCGCCTCTTCTGCCTCCGAATCTTGCCGACCAGCGAGAAGAAGAGACACATTGTTCGGGCAATCCGGATGGGCGAACCCGTCGAGTAGGCAACCGATGCCTTTGCGAACCGAAAGTGCGCCGTAAGCAAGAAGAACCTTGTGATCGGCGGGAATACCGAGCTGTTCTCGGGCGGGCGGGACATGATTCATAATTGGCATGGGACCAATATCGGCGTGATAGAACGCCTTTTCATGGTTCGCCATTCTCAGTTTGTGGGTGTATTCAATCAGCGATTGATCCCCGCAGAGGAGTCGCTTTAGTGTTCGGATTTTTAGCAACCGCGGGTAAATGGGTTTGAATATCGCGTCGCGCTTTCCGATTTGCATCTTGATTCCGACCTCAGGACCGTGAAACTGACGACCCATAATGGATCCGACAAACGGAGTTTGCCCAAATGGTGAACCCTTGAATCCCATCGCAAAGTCCGCCTGGTCAAGATTCACCATGTAAATCGCGTCCAATTTAACCATTTGGATAAGTTTTTTGTACGCCGTGTTATAATTTTTCCAGCGACGAAAGTGGTCGAAAATTCGCTGAAAGTCCGGCGTCTTCGGGTCTGGGACCAAGTCTGGCATGATGTGAAGTTGAAACTTCCCACCGAACTCTCTCGCAACGATTTGATAGGCTGGGTGCTTAGTGGACCTTTCCGTCGTGACGAGGTGAACTTCCCAGTCGCGGCGGGAGGTCTCAGCAAGAATCGCGCGTACGAACGACGCCATATGGTGCCCATCCGCCTCGGGTTCAAAGATCGCGATTCGCATGAAACCTATTGTGAAAGGGAACGAAGATCAATTGCTCTCGGGTAGATTGGAACTTGCAGGGAAAAATCGCGCATTTTTTCCAGGAAAGCAGAGTTATCATGAAAAAAACCACTCTTTTGATCGCCGCTCTTTTTGGCTCCGTGATGGCCGCACAGGCTCAATACAGCCAAAACCTAACCCTTAGCAATCTCAACATCCGGATCGGTGGTGCATACCCAATGGAAGATCGCACTCGCGACTTCACCGGCAATCAGTTCGCCATTGGCTTTGATTTCCGCAATAGCTATTCCTTGATTAAGGGTTCACAGGGCTATTTCAGCTTTGATTGGTACGCAGGATCCTCCAGCGGAAAGAAAGGCAAGATCTTCCCAATCCTTTGGAATCAAAAGTTCACTCTGTCGCAAAAAGAAGGATTCGCTCCTTATTGCTTCGCGGGCGTTGGCATGGCAAGCGTGGACTTCACTTCCCAAAAGTGGGTCTTTGCCTACCGTGGTGGCGTTGGCGTTGACCTTGGTGAGCGCATTTTTACAGAGCTGACTTATCTCGGATCTGAGGCTCAGGGCGGAGTTCGCGTGAACTCGCTCGGACTCTTTGTCGGATACAAGTTCTAAGACTTCACAGGACAAAATTTGCTCACCCGGAACAGGTTTCCGGGTGAGCAATGTTTTTTCAAACTACTTCAAAATAGAGTGACCCCATGAATGCCCAAATTCTCGACGGAAAAGCCTTGAGCCAGCATGTGCGCGGCGAGCTCAAAGAGCGTGTCTCGCGGCTGGTAGAAGCCGGAATTACGCCCAGACTTGAAGCGATCGTCGCGAGTCAGGATCCGGCGAGCTTGGCTTACGTCAAAATGAAGCGCACTTGGGCTGAAAAGGCGGGGATGATCAGCGGGCAGTGGAGTGCGGGACCAGAAACCACGCAAGACGAGTTACTCACCAAAATCGCAGAACTCAACGCCGACCCCGATGTACACGGAGTGTTGCTTCAGCATCCGTTGCCAAAGCACCTTGACGAAGATGCCGCGCTCATCGCACTTGGTCCCGTAAAAGATGCCGACGGAATTACATCCCAGTCCCTTGGACTTCTGACGGCGGGGCTTCCTGGATTTCGATGTGCGACTCCGGGCGGAATCATGCGACTTTTGGACCATTACAAGATTCAAATTGAAGGCAAACATGCGGTGGTCATCGGCAGAAGTGTGATTCTTGGGAAGCCGATGGCCTTGATGTTGCTAGAAAAGAACGCGACGGTCACCATTGCCCACTCCAAGACTCAGAATCTCCCCGATCTGTGTCGCCAAGCCGATATCTTGGTTGCCGCCGTGGGGCGAGCGGAGATGGTAAAAGGCGATTGGATCAAACCCGGCGCGGTCGTGATTGATGCCGGCTATAACAAGGTCGAAGGTCGAGCAACGGATGTCGGCGATTGCGATTTTGAGGCATGCGCTCAAGTCGCGTCATGGATTACTCCGGTTCCCGGCGGCGTTGGACCGATGACCGTGGCGACTCTCCTGGAGAGCACAGTTTCAGCGGCAGAGGCACTGCTATCTTCGCGGCAAAGCCAATAGGAGCGAAGACCAGAGTGATTATCTGGGTTTTACTTGGTGTGATTGGGCTCTACGTCGTCATGTCCGGGGTGCTTGCGTATCGGTATGTTTATCCTGGAAGGAGCAAAGTCAGCCATCCGAAGGGGCAGATCGAGGTGGAACTAGCGGGAACACCCTTTTTTTACCAAATGGTGAAAGGGCAACCGAAAGGGACATTTTTCCTCATTCATGGATATGGTGGTTCTCCCTCAACCTGGGCAGAGATCAGCACCGGATTGGCTAAGCAAGGTTATGAATCGTACGCCATGCACCTGCGGGGACATGCTCACTCCCCTTATGCTGCTTGCGGATTTAGCAAACATGATGCGGAAGACCTGGCGAAAGCTCTGGATGCATGGAGCGAAAAAAATCCTAACCAAATGGTTAATCTTGTGGGAATCTCCATGGGTGGGGCAACAGCTTGGAATGCGAGTGCCTTGCGTCCGAACTTGATTCACTCGGTTGTTACCGAAGGCGCCTTTTGCGACCTTGAGCAAGCATCGAATGACTGGCTGAATTCGATGCTTCCATCTGGTTCAAAGGTATTGTTTCTCGTACCCATTTTAGGACGATCCATCTCCGGTATTGACGCATCTACGGTCAAGCCCGAGATTCCAGCTTCACGCTGGACCGGGAGGCCCGGACTGATTATTCATTGCGAAAAAGACCGTCTGATGAGACGCGATCACGCTGAGCAATTGGCGTACGCGAGTGGATTAACTATTTGGTTAATTCCGGATGCAGGCCATGCTAAAGGCAAGCGCGTTGATCCTGCGGGATACCTAAATGCGCTAATTTTGGCGGCAGAGACCCCATAAACGGGTACCCTTAGGCTCGTGGCGAATTTAGAAATAATGCCTTTGGGCGGAGCAGGCGAAATTGGACGCAATTGCACGCTCCTGATCCAAGGCGACGAAATGGTGATGATTGATTGCGGGATTTCATTCCCCGATGAAGAGACACCCGGCGTTGACATTGTCATTCCAGACTTCACCTTTGTCGACCAAAACCGAGACAAACTCAAGGCCCTCATCCTCACACATGCTCACGAGGATCACGTTGGTGCGATTCCGTCGCTCGTCAACGATATCAAAGTGCCCATTTATGCCACCGCTTTTACCCATGCGATGATCCGCAATAAGCTGGAGGAGCGAACTAATATTCAAAGTTTGATTCTGAAAACGGTCGAACCGGGCAAGATCATCAAAGTCGGCAAGATGAGCTTCGAGCTTATCCCGATCACTCACTCAATTCCACACAACTGTGGATTGGCGATCCATACAGATCACGGAGCGGTCGTCTTCACCGGAGACTTTAAGCTCGACCCGGCCCCAGTGGACGGCATCAAAACGGATGTAAAGAGACTCAAAGAACTAGGCGAAGAGGGCGTGGTATGCCTTTTCAGCGACTCCACAAACATTGACCGTCCTGGCTATGGACCGAGCGAAAGTTCCGCCACGGCGGGCTTTCGAGAAGCATTTAAGGACGTTGAAGGAAGAATCCTAATCACGATGTTCGCCAGCAACATCCATCGGATGCAACAAGTGATGAATGTCGCCGAAGAATTTGGTCGAAAAGTTGCTGTTGCCGGCCGACGGATGGAGCAGACCATTGAGATTTGCACCAAAATGGGCATTCTGAGTCCGCCTAAAGGGATCAGAATTCGCCTAGATCAAGTTAACGAATTCCCTCCGGAGCAAGTTGTGATCCTTCTGACCGGAAGCCAAGGAGAACCTCGAAGTGCGCTCGTGCAAATGTCGAAGGGCACTTATGGTAGGTTGAAGGTTCGAGAGGGAGATACAATTCTGTATTCTGCTCGCCCGATTCCAGGTAATGAGGCACCGATCTGGAGGACGATCAATCGGCTATTTTCAATGGGGGCCGATGTGGTTTTTAATCCTGAAAAGCCGATTCACATCAGCGGTCATGCCTATCGCGAAGAGCTAAAGCAGATGATCGCGATGACTAAGCCATTTTATCTGGCTCCTGTTCACGGAGAACCCCGGCACCAATGGCATTATGAGCAAATGGCTCTTGAGGAAGGTCACCTCGCGCACCGGATTTTCAAGCTAAAAGATGGCCAGAAGTTGGTCATTGACGACACCGAGGCTCGAGTTGAGAACTTCATCGTCGCTGATCCGATGTGGCTGGATTCCGGCGGAAATGTTGTCGAAAAGCATGTCGTCGAGGATCGGAACATGATCGCAGAGTCCGGAATCGTCATCCTCACGATTGGGGTCGAAGCTGGCGGAATTGGCAAGGTTCACATCGTCGCTCGGGGCGTGGCTTGCGATGACGAAGTCGTTCAAAAGGCTCGACTTGCCGCTGCCGATGCGCTTCAGATCATTCCGAAGTCCGCTTTAACCGATCACTCGATGATCCAAGGAGCCGCAATTGACGCAGCAAGGGCTGTTCTTCAGCGTCGTGGCGGGATCCGTCCAATGGTATTGGCGACAGTCATGGACAGTCGGTTGGTTACAACTCGATAAATCAAAATGAGTCTCGTAAGAAATTACGAGACTTTTTTGATTGCTTTGGCGAGGATCGCTGGATCGAGCTCCCGATTCCCCTCGGCATCCAAGACCCGCACGATTGGAGGATTGTGATCAATTCCTCCGGTCGCGGAATCCAAAGCGGCCGCGATCTTCAGCATGTGAAGACCTTCCGCTAGGGCGTCTTCCATTTTCATTTTGTCAAATGGACCCTTGGTTTGGGTCACATAATCAAAGATTCCGCGGATCCGTTCCGAGCCTGATCCAGCGGCGGCGAATGCGCCATTTTGGAACCTAGCTCCGGCAGGATCAAAGAAGTAAACGCCGAACTGCTTATGCTTAGGATCATAAGCCGCTAAGATGGGCACAAAGATTCCCCCGCCGCTCATGGCAGCACCAAGATTGCTGGCAAGAGCACGGCTAATCTCCTGAAGTTTGCCCTCTAAGGACATCGGCGTAAGATGCATGCGGCGGTAATACTTGAAGCTATGCTTCAGTAACCGGCAAATCTCAATGCTCCGAGCAAAGCTTCCGCTGATCGCGACCACGGTTTGGTCGTCAAGTGCGATCACCTTCTCAGCCAGATCGAACATGATCAGATTGCCCATGGTCGCGCGTCGGTCTGCGAACATCAGCACTCCGCCGTCATATTCCAACGCGAGAACGGTTGTCCCGTGGACTTCATTTTCCAAAGGCATCGGTGTCGGGGCGTAGCCGACGAGATCGGCAAAGGTTTTTGGCGATTGAATCATGTTATTGACCGCTCCGTTGGCGGTACTTTTTTGCCTGATCGGGGTCAATCTTTTTGAGGCGGTCCTTGAGTGGGTTCGGAGCCGATGGCTTGTCCACCTTTGGGCCGCTTGGGCCAGAATCATCGCCAAGCTTTCGCTCGGGCTCGGGCATATTCTCTCGTGTAATGCGGTCGGCTTGGATCATTGGTTTGCTTCCTCAATTTTCTTGATAAATGATTCTACGTCAAGTCCGGTGAATTCGGACGGGGCTATGACCAAATTGGGTTTGAGTCGAGTCTCGACTTTTCCTGTGCTAATGCGAAATGTGATAGATGCCCAGCCCGCAGTCTCGATGTGGGCAAGATGTTCCTGGACCGCAATCGCCCTCAGGGCGGCACGGCTTTCTTGTATTGGAGCGGGCATGGTTGCTAACTTAGAACCATCAATCTCCCCAGATTCGCAAAGAAACTCAAATAACCCATCCTCGGGATTGACTCTAGAGAACTCTAGATCCACCGCGATCAGTGCTGGATCGGTTGGGGCGATTCCTTCCTCTTGCCGGTAATCCTCAACCACCTTTTTCTTGGCCTGCCATTCAATGCGCCTGTGAGCATCTGGAGCGTCTATGGCCCCTAACAATTGTTGAGCCCTAAGGATATCAGCTTGGAATGGAAAGCTTCCGGAATCAAGTCCCAGCGATAAGTACCGCTCAAGGATTTCTCGAGCATTAGTGAAGCCGCGCGCGGTTTTGACGGCAAATTTCATCGAAGAGTCGCGGCTGATGGACTTAAATGTACTCACCGGATCAACAATTTCGATTTCCGGATCAATGCCAAGTTGAAGCAAATGCAACCCTAGCCCTACTAAAGTGACTTTTGCGCTAGTCATCGCCGGCAGTCGATTTGCGTCACCGCAGATCACGTGGAGTCTCATCCAGTGTTCCGGATCGGCGTGAGGCTCATCGCGGGTATTGAAAATCGGTCGCTGATGCAGTGTCATCACGCTGGCCTCGTCGGACATAAAGTCCGCCCTTTGACTCAGCTGAAAGTTGCACCAATCGCCTGTTTCCGATCCAACCTTTCCGGCCCCCGTCAAAATCTGCCGACAAACCAAAATTGGCATCAGGACTTTGTAAAGTTGCTCGAACGCGTAACTCCTTGGGACTAAGTAGGATTCGTGGGTCCCGTAGGATGCGCCATGAAAATCGGTGTTGTTCTTGTAGACGGTGGTCTTGAGCCCGGTCACTTCTTCGAAAGCTCTCGCCGTGTCGAAGATGATCGTTTCTCCCAGAGCGTCTTGACGGGCTACAGCATCCGGCGAGATGCACTCCGGCGTGGCGTACTCTGGGTGACCATGGTCGTTGTACAGCCTTCCGCCAGTGGTTAAGATGCGATCGGCTCGGACTACCGCCGGTACAAATGACTGGGAACCCCTTTCAAACTTTTGATCCTCTGGATCAACGATGAGCCTCTCGACTTGAAAACCGCGAAGGTCAGATCGGGGAAATTCAAAACGCGAATCCCAACCGACAAAACATCGGTTGGGATAGCATTTCACGAACTCGGTTGCAAGTTCGATTTGATCCTCCGGTCCTTTGCCTTCAATCGCTAGACCGTATTCGGTCTCAATTCCGCAAAGGATCAAAGGGGTAAAGTCTTCCACTTACTTTCGGTATACGCCGAATGTTCCAGAATTACCAAATGTCCAGCCGCCTGGAGGGGCTGAGTTCAAGTTCCAGTTTCCACGGAGAACCGGGGAGGTGATCTGATTCCGCTGAATTCCGCTAACGGTTCCAGTGACTCCACCAGTTGGGAAGGCTTCTGTAATCGTTGCTACTGGGAACGCTTGGAAGGTGCCAATCGCCGGGTTGGATGTGCTGTAGAAGACCGTTCCGTACCAGAGATTTGTGACGCTGGTTCCGCTAGCTGTGTAGATCACGAACTGCTGCTGGTTTCCGCCAGTGACAGCATCGGTGTTGTTCTCACGGCTGTTCGGGAACGTCATTGCAACGATGCCCGAATCTGGAGGGGTAACTTCTCGGTCGAACTTCTTCCAAGTGGAAACAACTGAAGTACGTCGAGTATCTCCGAGCAGAACTTCTTCTAGCAAAATGAGTGGTTCTGACGGTCTCTGATCACCTGGAGGTCCGATGAGAATGCTATCGGTGATCGTTCCATTCTGGACAGAAACCGGGCTAAGGAGTTCGAATTCGCTGCTTGGTCCGATGCCCTGGCTAATGCCGTATCCGTCACCGCTGAAGAAAACGCGATCTGCGACTCCACCACCGTTGAGGACCGGGCGAAGTCCAGCATTGACCCCGCTAAGGTCGAAAGCCATGTAGTCGCTGAGCGAGCTAACAACCGCACCGCGAGTCTCATCGTAGTTCGCCGTGAAGAAGTCGTCGGTAAGGCTCACTGTACCAGCAGCTCCATCAATGTTCAAGGTTGAGTCGTTCAGACGGAAAGTAATCGTGGAAACACGACCCGGGAAAACCTTTAGATCAACGTCAATCCGTTGAGAAAGGAACGGGTTGCTAATGATCGTGGACTGGGTGCCGTCAAGTTGGGTCTCTTCAATTCGGTCGATTTGTAGCCGGTAGTCTGTGAATGCTCTTGCCCTTTGCCCAGGAGACATAAAGACAGAAAATGGAATGGAGACAGGAATATCAGCAGAGTCAAGCTGAATATTTTGCAATCCGCCTACGCCGGATTCCGGAACGAAATCTGTGTTCGAGGGGAAATTGCCAAAGCGAAGCTGTGAGAGAACGGCAGTCCGTGAACCAACCGCCCGTGGAGCTGGCGCACTTGGAATCCCAGTCAAAAAGACTGTATTGACAGCCGCGTTTGATGTTAAACGCGAAAATTCTGGGTAAACGCGAGTGACGCCGCCACCGCCACCTCCTCCTCCGCCAGCGACGGAACCAGATCCGCCTCCGCCACAGCCCACGACCATTAACGCCGTTACTCCGGCGCCTAAAATCAGCCTCTTCATGCTTGGTTGAATATCCTTAGACAAAAATGCTCCCATAACTCGTTCCCGTGTCAAAAATTTTGACGCTGGCAAAGTTCCTAGGTCGTAAGTATAGACCACGACCTCATCCTTTGACGCGATAAACCTCTCCAGAGTTTGACCCATTTTCACTGTTTCTTGCAGAATCCGGCGCGAATTTCTTGTTTTTGGTACACTCACCTTCCCGATGAAGCGCGAAAACATGTTAGATTTGAACGATGCGCTTCAGCATCCGGGGCGAATTATCGCCGTTGACATCTCCACCGAACTTCCGGAAATGGAAGATATTGACTTGGTGACGCCTATCGAAGGTTTTCTTGAGGCAGTAAGCACTGGGAACCAACTTTTGATCGAAGGTGAATTTAGCACCAAATGCATGATGGAGTGCTCCCGTTGCGGTGCGGCGATTGAGCAGGAAGTTCTTTGCCCGTTGGATGAGCAATTTAATGTCGAGGGAATTCCGAGTCAATACGCCCAGGCTGATTACGCTCGGGTTGTCTCGGACGAACCGTATCCCCTTTTCGATGAAAACAATCTCCTGGTGGAAGAACTCCTTCAACAAGCGCTGGTTTTGAACCTTCCTGTTCAACCTTTGTGTGACCACGGTTGGGACGGGGATTGTCCAAACGCAACGGCAGAGGCAAAACTTGCCCGAGAAAAGCAGGGTGCGCCTGGGCTAGGACAACTTTCGGTCTTTTTGCAAGAGGAACCTGAATGAAGATCATTGCGCTGGACGCGATGGGGGGTGACTATGCACCCGAGCAGGTTGTTCTCGGGGCATATCAAGCCGCCGCAGAAATCAAGGCGCAAATCATTCTTGTAGGAATAGAAGAACAGATCAAGAAGTTTCTTCCCGGTCCGCTTCCTGCAAATATCACGATTCACCATGCGAGTGAAACCATTGGCATGGAAGAAAAACCCTTGGAGGCTTTGCGCAAAAAGAAGGATAACTCGATTTCCGTGAGCGTGAACCTAGTCAAAGAGGGCGCTGCCCATGCGATCGTCAGCGCAGGAAATACCGGTGCGGCTACGGCGGCGAGTCTTCTGGGTTGGCGGCAGATGCCTGGAATTCATCGTCCAGCGATTGCAACGGTGATGCCAAACAAGCATGGCAATTTTCTCCTGTTAGACGCCGGTGCCTCGCCCGACATTGATCCCGAGCAATTAGAAGAATTCGCGATCATGGGTAGGGCTTATGCTGAGCTTGTCTTGGATAAGCACAACCCGAAAGTACATCTTCTCAACATGGGGGAAGAGCCAGGGAAGGGAAATGCGTTCGTCAAGCAGGCATATACACTTTTATCCAAGCATGACTGGTTTGCAGGGAATTGCGAAGGGAAGGATCTTGCCAAAGAAAAAATTGACGTTGTTGTGTGCGATGCGTTTGTTGGCAATATTGTTTTGAAAACCGCCGAGGGTGTTGCCGAATTCATCATGAGCGAGATTAAAGACGCCGTTCCAACGAGTTTCCTTGGCAAGCTTCCTTATGCGCCGATGAAAAAGCTCTTCGCTCCCCTCCGGAAGAAAATGGATTACGCCGAGTACGGAGGATCTCCGCTCTTAGGGCTGAATCACCTCTGCGTAATCTGCCATGGACGGAGCAATGCAAAGGCGATCTATAACGCGATCAAAGTCTGCGAAAAAGCCTTGGATTCCCAGTTGATCCCGCGGATGAAAACATTGATTCTCACGGAAGAAGGACCAAATTCTGCTCTTCCCGTGACACAATGATAGTATTGCTATGATGCGTGCGGTCATTCGAGGGATTGGACATTCCGTCCCAGAAAAAATTCTCACTAATAAAGACCTTGAAAAATTGGTCGAGACGAACGACGAGTGGATTCTCCAGAGGACAGGGATCAGCGAGCGTCGGGTCGCAAGCCCGGACGAGTTCGCGAGTACATTTTCCATTGAATCGGCTCGCATGGCGCTAGAAAACGCTGGCATTGCCCCGGCAGAAATTGATCTTGTGATCGTTGGAACCGTAAGCGGGGACCGTCTCTTCCCGAGCACCGCTTGTATGGTGCAAGATGCCCTGGCAATGCCACACGCCGGTGCGATGGACCTCGGTGCGGCTTGTGCAGGCTTTATCTATTCCCTGAGCGTTGGGGCGGCAATGATCGAATCGGGTCGTGCCAAGAAAGTTCTCGTCGTCGGGGTAGATGTTTTGACAAAGTTTGTCGATTACACCGACCGCAGTACATGTATTCTCTTTGGCGATGGCGCTGGTGCGGTTGTTATTGAGGGGATGGAGAATACCAATCGAGGAATTTTGGATACCGTCCTCCTCAGCGATGGCTCGGGTGGAAAGCACATTAAGATTGATTGCGGGGCGTCGTTCCGCCCAATCCCTGACGAGCGAACCTCAGGAGATAACCCTTATATCGTGATGGCAGGAAGCGAGGTTTATCGCTTTGCCGTCAATGCGATGGGTGACGCATGTTTGAAGGCGCTCGAGATGGCCGGTCTCACTTCCGCTGACATTGATCTCTTCGTCCCTCACCAAGCGAATCTACGGATCATCGAATCTGCAGCAAAGAAACTGGACCTACCAGATGAGAAGGTCTTCATCAACGTCGAACGATACGGCAACACGAGCGGCGGTTCGATTCCAATTGCTCTAAGCGAGGCTGTTCAACAGGGAAGACTCAGGGAAGGCATGCTCGTGATGACGGTAGGATTTGGTGCTGGTTTGGTTTGGGGCGCGAACCTCATTCGCTGGTAAACATTTTCACCCAAGCAGGTTTAAGTAGCCGCGCCAAGATTGACGCGGCTATTTTGCGTTAAGGAGTCGGAGCCCGTTGAGGATGACGAGGACAGTTGACCCTTCGTGCCCCATCACGGCGACCCAAAGAGGAAGAGTCGTAAAGAATGATGCAATGGTCAGGCACAGGATTACACCCGCAGCGAAAAGTAGGTTTGCGCGGATGATATTCCGTGACTTCCTTCCCAATCGGATCAGGTAGGGGATTCGCTCAATGCGGTCCTGGATCAGCACAACGTCAGCCGAACGAAGCGCGACGTCGCTGCCAAGTCCACCCATTGCAATTCCCAAATTCGCTTGTACGAGTGCCGGTGCATCGTTGATGCCATCGCCGACCATCAAGACCTTCTCACCCTTCGCCACTAAATCTTGGATGATTTTCTGCTTATCCCCCGGAAGGAGTTCGGCATTGACATCGTCGATCCCGACTTCCTTTGCGACCGCGTGAGCAGTTTGCTTGTTATCTCCGGTAAGCATCAGGATGTGCTTGACGCCTGCATCACGAAGGTCCTGAATAAATGCCTTTGCAGTTGGTCGGGGTTCGTCACGAAGCCCAATGGCAGCCCAGCGATCCTCCACCTTGATCAAAACTGCGGTAATTCCCCGGCCTCGCATTTCCTCGACATGGTCCCGGAATCCCGCAGGAAGATCGGAGTTTTCGAAGAACTTAGGCTGCCCAATGCGTACGTTTTTGGATTCTACAACGGCTTCAATTCCCAGTCCCGCGAAGGCCGTGTGGTTGCTTGCCTCTGGAATCGCGATTCCTAGCCTCTTCGCGTGTTCGACAATTGAGGTCGCAATAGGGTGGGTGCTGAAGCTCTCCGCGGAAGCTGCCATACGTAGGGTTTCACTCGCGTCATCATGGACGATTTCACCTTGGTGCCAGCAAACGATACAATTGCACGAGCTACAATCTTCGGCGCAAGCTTTGCCGACGGCGACTCGTGCTTTTTCAATGCAGACCTCTACAACCTGTGGAGTTCCTTTCGTGAGAGTCCCGGTCTTATCAAGTGCGATGGTCGTGATTTGGCCTGCTTCCTCGATGTACAAACCGCCTCTCACCAGTACACCGTTCCTGGCCGCGTTTGCAAGGGCAGAGAGGGTTGCGGCAGGAGTAGAGATGACCAGCGCACAGGGAGAAAGTGCCACAAGGAGAATCAAAGAGGAATAGAAAGCATCGCTCATTGGCTGACCAAGAATCGAGCGCGCTCCCAGCGAAACCAAAAAAGCGACGACGACGAAAATGGTGTACTTCTCGCCGAACCACTTGCTGATTCGTTCACCCGAGGCTTTGTTTTCCTGCGCTTCGGAAACCAAAGCGACGATCTTTTCAAGGGTGCTATCACCGGCAGCGTGGGTGATCTTCATGGTGATCATGGCGTCCAGGTTTGTCGTTCCGCTCAGGAGTTCCTCGCCAATCACCTTTTCAACGGGCTTGGATTCTCCAGTGATTGCGGCCTCATTGATAGAGGCGTTTTCTGAGAGGAGGGTGCCGTCCAAGGGAATAGGCTCAAAGGGAAGGACCCTTACGTGGTCATCTATCTTGAGGTCATCAACTTTGACCTTTTCGTCGCCAGAGGCGGTGATCCGTATGGCTTGGTCGGGTCGTAGCTTGACCAGAGCTTCAATTGCGTTCTGTGCCTTCACTTCGGCCAAGGCTTCCATCGTGCTACCTAGGCTAAAAAGGAAAAGCAGAATGGCCGCATCCTCAACATGACCTACCGCCACTGCGCCAATCGCCGCGAGGACCATGAGGAGGTTGACATCAAGGCTCCGATCTCGGAGCGAAAGATATGCGGACTTGATGGCGAAGTACGAACCTGCCAATGCGCTCAGCGCCGCATAGACTTCAACTGGCCCAACTTTGCCGCCAGCAAAATGTGCAACGGCGGCTCCGACCAGAAAGGCCCCGCAGAGACCGGTCAGCCAAAGTTGAAGTTTTTCGTCTTTTTGATGCATTCCACACATGAGTGTATCTCCAAACCATACCTATTCCTTTCGCCTTTCGCGGACCCTGAAACAATTCTTCCAAACAAGCTCAATTGCGGGTTCTACTCACCGATTTGAGCATTGGCATGGTTTTCGCCAAACGGGTTGCAGAGCACGGAGATTTCAGACCATGAACACACTCAAAATCGCAGCACTCACACTCATCGCATCGTCCTTCATTTCAAGCGCAAGTGCTGTGACCTACCGATGGACTTTTAGTTCAGCGACTCACGTTGACGGAGCTCAGCCAGGGGGCGGAGACCTTTACTATAACAATGACGGTGGCCGCATTGACTCTATCGAGACAACATACAACTCCTCCTCAAAGAGACTCACTTATGATGTGACCTTCAGCAAAGCAGCTGGGCAAACAACGAAGACAAGTGGCTATTGGCTCGCCCTGAACTCAGGCCCAAACCCGAAAGGATTCGCGGGAGAACTCGCACTACTCTACTTTGACGCGTCAAGCTCGACACAGCCCGTATTAACAGCTTACGGCTACAACGGCGTAAACGGCTTTAATTCCTATAAGGACGGTAAGCCAGATGCAGGAACTCAAACCCCAGATTTCATTCTGAGCTCCAAAACAAACTCGTCCTGGGTTAATGACATAAGCGTTTCTCATGTCGGCGAGAAGACCCGGATGAAGTTCGACATTGATGCAACGAGTATTAATGTGCGGACTCCATTGCACGGACCAGCGAGCGGTTGGACAGGCGCGCAATTCAACGAGAAGTTCGGAGTTTGGTTTCACCCGGTCCGTGGGCTCCAGACAGAATACAACCAGAATGGTTCCATCAAGAATTGGCAGCAGACGAATGCTGGCTATCTTGACGGATCAAACATGGAAGCGGTTCCTGAGCCCGCGACGATGCTTGCTCTCAGCGCGGGCTGTGCTCTCCTCGCTCGCCGTCGACGCAAAGCATAACCACCTCGCAAAATCTCCCAAAGATGCTTGATTGCACTTTTGCGATCAAGCAATCTTTAGTTTAAATGGTTTCAATTTTGAAAGCATTCCGTTCGGTCGTTCAGCCCTCGCTTTTCCCTGTTAAATATACGTGCAATTGTGATTTTTTGCAAGAACACGTACATTTTTGGGACTCGTTTCCGCTCAAGTTGGATACCATACCAGGAGAGAGTAAACATGAACATTTTGAAAATTGCTGCAATGGTACTCGTTGCATCCGCGCTTGTCACATCGTCACAAGCTGTAACTTACCGATGGACGTGGAGTTCCGCAACCCACACCAACGGTGCCCAACCAGGTGGCGGAGACCTTTCTTACAACAGCGGCGGCGGAAAGATTGATTCCATCGAGACCACTTTCAACAACGCAACCAACCGCTTGACTTACGATGTTACTTTTGACAAGGTAAATTCCGGCGACTCCAAGACCAGCGGATACTGGCTCGCTCTTAGCGGCGGTCCAAATCCAAAGGGAACCGAAGGCGAACTCGCTATTCTTTACTTTGATGCTAGCAGCTCCAGCAACCCTGTTTTGACCGCATACGGCTACAACGGCGTTAATGGCGACAATTCCTACAAGGACGGAAGGGCTGTAGCAGGAATCCAAGCTCCTGATTTTATCCTCAGCTCCAAGACAAGTTCTTCCTGGATCAACGATCTCAGTGTTTCGCACGTTGGATCCAAGACTCGCATGAAGTTCGATATTGATGCAACGAGCATAAACAATCGGGTGCCACTCTACGGCGGTTCCGATTGGGAAGGCGCTGAGTTTGGTAACAAGATCGGAATTTGGTTCCACCAAGTTCGCGGCTTGAGCACCACATATAAGACTGACGGAGCTCTCAATTCCTTCACATACACCAACGCTGGTTACCTTGATGGTTCTAACCTCCAAGCAGTTCCAGAGCCTGCAACAATGCTCGCTCTTGGTGCTGGATGTGCGATGATCGCACGACGACGACGAAAGGCTTAATTCTTAACCTTTTGTTAAATTGATGGAGAACACGTCTTTCGTGTTCTCCATCTCTTTTTGCCAGGTATGATTTTGAAAGGTAGGGTCAAAAGTGCACTCTATCGTTAAAATAACTGGAAAACATTATGTCAAACATTGCTGAAATTGAAGGGATTGGACCAGCCTCCGCAGAGAAGCTTGAGGCCATTGGAATCAAGACCGTCGAAGGTCTTCTTGAGAAAGGAGCCTCCAAAGATGGGCGTGAAGAGATCGCCACTGCATCCGGAGCATCGGAAGCCGATGTTGCGACTTGGGTGAAGCACGCAGACCTTATGCGCGTTAAGGGCGTGGGTCCACAGTTCTCGGAGCTCCTTCAGGCCGCAGGCGTGGATAGTGTTCTCGAGCTTGCCGAGCGGAACGCGGAGAATCTTGCAGCGAAGCTTGATGAGGTTAACGCAGAAAAGAACCTAACGAACCGAGTTCCGAATGCAGAAGCTCTCGCAGAAATGATTGAGTTTGCGAAGGGTCTTCCCCGAGTTATTACTCACTGAGGCAAATCAGCTGTTCCCAGCTTCAGGGGGTAGCTATTGAACCCAAGAAAAAACCCACCTCATGGCTTGCCAGAGGTGGGTTAAATCGTCAGTAAATGGGGACTTTAATCGCCCATCAATTCTTCGGCAAGTGCGGTGTCGAGTTTTACTGGAAGCGTGAACCAGAAGGTTGAACCAACCCCAACTTCGGATTCGGCCCAGCACTGACCCATGTGGACTTGCTCGACAAGGTGCTTTACCAGGAAGAGACCAAGGCCGGTTCCGTAGATCTTTCGGTTGTCGTCGTTGTCCACTCGGTGGAATTTCTCGAAGACCTTTCCGAGGTGGTCCTTTGGAATCCCCATCCCTTGGTCTTGAACGCCGATCTTGATGTAATCGCCCTCTACGAACGCATGGATCGTCACGTCGCCACCATTTGGCGCGTACTTGATGGCGTTGTTCATGAAGTTGGTGAGAATCTGATCTACCTTGTCGCGGTCGCCTGTGATGCTCGCTGGAAGTGGTGGAGTGATGTTGAGCTTGAGCGTGTGCTTGTTTGTGGATTGCTGCTGAACCCGAACGGCTTTTTCAAGCAACTCGACGAGATCAAACTCGCTGTAGCTTGGTTTGAGGGACTCGCCCGCTTCGATTCGGCTCGTATTGAGCAAGTCGTCAATGAGGCGTCGTAATCGGTCGCACTCCCCGACTACAATACCAAGGAATTCCTTTTGCTCTTCAACGGTGAACATGTCATCGTCGATGCCATCGAGCAACGTACTTGAGAAGCCCTTGATCGCGGTCAACGGAGTTCTGAGTTCGTGAGAAGCCATCGCGACGAAGCTGGACTTCATCTTTTCGATGTTCTTGATTTCGGTGAAGTCGGTCATGATCAAAACGACGCCAAGGTCCTTGCCGTCTTCGTACTTGACCTGAGCACCATTGACTTTGTAAGTATAAGTCGTGTTCTTGAGCGTGACTTCGAGTTCGATTGAACCGGCATCGCCACCCTTTTGGGCAGTCTCGATCATCTCGCCGAGGTTTGCCTGAGTCATCAGCTCATAATATGGTCTGCCAACCGGGTTGGCAGTGAGACCAAAGATTGTTCTTGCGGAGCTGTTCATCTGGCTAATGCGGCCATCAGTACTAACCAGAACGAGACCAGAGGAAATGCTTTCAAGAGTTTGGAGCAGTTCTTCCTTGTCCTCAACGAGTTCACGGTATAGCTGGAGGTTGGCGATAATTGAACCCACGTTCAATGCCATCCGGGTAAGGAGGCGAACGTCTTCGTCGATAAAGTCCTCGCCGTGACCCTTGTTGAACGCATGGAGAACGCCAATAGTTGTTCGGTCAATCACGCGATTTTCTTCATCGCGCTTTTCGATGACGAGCGGAACGGTAATTCCATTGGTTACGCCCATGATCGTGAAGTGATCTTCGGCGGTGCGCTCATCGGTGCCAGCGTCGTGAAAAATTAAAGGTGTACCGGATCGGAAAACTTCGCCACTGAGACCTTGGGTGGCACGGACTTTGAACCTGCGAATGATGTCCTCATCGACTCCAACTGCCGGAGGAATCGCCTTGAGATCGCCCATTTCCTTGTCATAGAACATGATCACGATCTTTTGGGCTTGCAAGATCATTGCGATCCGTTGGACCATTCGGCGAAGGGTTGCATCCGCCTCTTGGAGTGGAGCAATATCGGCTGGCGCTTCGCTTGCTGGGCGAGAAACAACTTCCTGAGAGGAGTGGGCGGCTCGGTGAGCTTCCAGCTCTTCAATCCGCTTCTTGAGGGAAGCATTTTCCTCGCGCAATAGGTTCAATTCGTCATTCATTACCGGGGTGTCCAATGGTCTTCATTCTCCTCGTGAAAAGTGCCTCTGAGGAAGCCTCAAGCATACCCCGATGAGCCCGGTTCTAGGGACGAAAACCGGGCGCACTTGCATCAAGACGCCAAGAATTGAGAATCTGTTCAGAATTCGGCGTCATAATTATTAAGAGTGTCCAAAAATTTGGAAGAGATCCCTTTGTTCCCGCTCCATGCGGTGCTTTTGCCGTATGAACCGTTACAGTTGCACATCTTTGAACCGCGGTATTTAGAGATGGTGAACTACTGCGTTGAGTATGACGCGCCTTTTGGGATCGTTTTGATCCGAGAGGGGACTGAAATCGAGGGCCCTGCGGAGCCGTACTTGGTTGGAACCGTTGCTCGGATCGAGAAGGTGCAATCATACGAAGACGGTCGGCTATTGATCTCAGTGATCGGAGAGCGCAGGTTTAGAATTCGCAAGATTGACGAGTCCGCTTCCTACCTCAAGGCACGTATCGAACCGCTGATGGAGTTTGAGCCAGAAAGCTACGAGGTCATCAACACCCTCCAGCTACGATTGGTTCAGGACTTTGGGTTCCTTGTCACCCAGATGCTGGCTCGACCTGATTTTAATATCCAAGTCCAACTCCCCGAGGACCCTGGGGTTTTGACTTATACTATTGCAAGATTCTTGAACCTAGAGAATCCTCAGAAGCAAAGGCTGCTGGAGAATACCGACGTGGAACAACGGCTGCACGATCTGGTGAAAATGCTTGAGGAAAAGATGATCGAGACAAAGACCCAGAGGTTCCAAAAGCTGACCTCCCAGGACCTCTCCGAGTACATCAACCTTAACTAATACAGGTCTAGCTCTTTGTTCGGAAGGGCAACATTTGTTCCAGGAATGGCCTAAGTGTATGCGCACGGTCGCGGCTCGCCTGTTTAGGGTCTGCGGGTGCCTGGATTTCCAAAGTAGTAAGGAGATGGTCAACATCCCGGACAGAACCCGGAGCGAAAGCTAGCCCTGAGGCTGCCGCGAATCTGACCCAGGCTAGCACACGAAGGGCATCGTGCAACGGAAGTTCTTTTTGCTCAACGGCAAAATTCACGGCTTCGGTCACGAGTCTTTCCAGTTCCGTCTTGCCAATTTCTGCCCGAGCCTCACGCTCTAATTTGAGAAGATATGCTGCTGAACCCACATAGGGAGCCATCTCACCCCTGGTCGCGCTGACCTGAAAGAATGCGCCCACTGCGCGGCTACTTTCGCCAAAAAGACCCCGGACAACAAGTCCGGTGCTTGTAAGTGCTTGAATCACTGGTCCGATCCGCTTGAGATGTGCCAAAGCGATCAAATGGAACATCGCCGAGAGGCGAATGGCGGGGCCGATGTTGTAAGGGCTTGCAGTGAGATAGCCCCAGGAGGAGGCCTTTGCCCAGGTCAGTGACTGTTGAAGGGTTGCCATCGCGGCTCTGGCCTCGTCGTGCCCAGATTCGATACTCCAACCAGGGGTCAGAATCTGAAGTCGTAAGTGGTCTTCCTCATTGACCATGATGCTGAGTGATCGACTTTGATTGAGCAGGAGAACTCGACCTTCTGCGGGCTCTAAGAATTCTGGCGAGGCAAGTCTTGCCCCAAGCATGTAGTCTTTTTCGGCTTTGGACAGTTGCTGAAAGCGATCGAGTTTGAGAGCATGCGAGGCGGATTCGATTTTCCTTGCGATGAGCCAAGCTTCGTCTGCGGAGCAGTGATTTGGAAAGCGGTGCATCTGCAAGTTCCGCGCGAATCGAACCCTAGAGCTGATAACGACGTCAAGATCCGGACCGTCGGCAGACAGCCAATGAGGGGTTTGCATGCTTCGCAAAACCATGGTCCGCCATGATTCCCGATTGGCTAAGTCGCGCTCCCTCATCAAGGTGAGTCTACTCCACAGGGGAGTCACAAAAGAAAATTCCCCGACCTCAAGGAAGTTCGGGGAATGCAATCGGAATCAATCTTGAGTTAAAGGAACCCTTCGCTCCGCGTTGCGGCTTCATCCATGTACTTGGCGATGAATTCTTGGAGGACTTCTGTTCGCGCTTCGACTGAAGCTTCTGGACCTCGGTCAATCATGAACCGGTAGAACACGCCATCAATGTCGTTACCCAGGAATAGCTCTTCCTGCAAGAAAGCGAGTTTAAGTCGGTTTGTGTTGTTATAGAACTTATCCCCCGGCCCCTGATACGTGTAAGCCGCAACTTGGATTGGGCTCTTTTCGTGTCGAAGAGTAATAAACATCACCGGAAGGTCCTTGCGCTTTTCGGTTTGGATGATCTGCGGATTCCGCATTTCAATGCTCCAACCTTGCGCCGAGAAGCAGATGTTCGGGTCGTGGAAGGAGTCCTTGCTTCGGCTGGCAATGATCACAGCATCCATCAAGTAGCCCTTGTATTCAAACTTCCGAGCCATGATGCCGGATGGTTTGAGGAGGTTGATCGTTTCCTCGCCCATGTCGTACTGACCGACAAAGCGGCGACCGTCCACGGTTTCCGGAACCTTTGTTTCAAAGAGTTCCTGGCTAATACCTTCACGTTCTGGCTTAGGAGTGAGGTGTACGAATGCTGCGAGGAGCACGAGCACACCTGAAAATGCGAATGTTTGTCGGGTTAGTCTTTCCATCCTAGGGACCTCATGAGGGAGAAGAGAATAAAGAAGCAGACGATCAGGGTCAGGTAGCCGCTGTAGTCGTGGAACTGGTGCCCAGCGTCAGCGCCATAGGTGTCTCCCACAACACCGATGAGCGCGATTCGCAAGCCGTTGATAAATAGGCAGAGCGGAAGCACGGCCAAAACCATGATCGCATTGCCCCACCACTTGAGGCCACCGATCATCATGAAGAAGAGTGTAAACGCGGTGACAGCAATCAGGAGCTTGAGTCCTGAACAAGCGACACCAACGTCGAGCGTAAAACGGTCAAGGTAGATCGTGGTGCTATCAACCTTGAGTGGGTTGAAATTGAGCACTTGCAAGAGAGCATAGCTGACGTCGGTCGAAATCAACTGAAGCGGGTTAGTATATGTGTCAATGATTGCAGACCAGATAGGAAGACCTGACAGCAAGAACAAAATCGGTCCTGCAATTGCGAGTAACCATCGCCATCCAAGGATAAACCACACCGCGCAAGCGACAAGCATGACAAGGCTCACGGAGAGAATCTGGATTTGCTGAATACGAGTCCCTGCAAAGAGGACCCAACCCGTCAAGATCATGGGCAACAATGCCCACATGCTCGGCCTGATCGGTGTATCTTTAAGGTGCGGCCACCATTTATAAATGATGTAGCCTGAGATCACCGGTACGAGAGCACCGTGCGAGTAATAACCATCCCCTTCGAACCAAATTTTTGGAAGATCGGAGAACAGGTGCCAAAATGCCGCAGAAAATGCGAACAGCAAAACGAGCCCCGGTACGAACGCCGGTGACTTGAGGATTAGGTTATAGTCAAAGCCCTTTGCCGGTGGGGCAGGCTGCTTTTCTACAATCGTGTCGGAAATCGCTTCACTCAAATAATTTGCTCCTAAATTGGGAATTTAACGGGTTCTCTCTCGCAAGTTTCGTTCCTTTCAACGCACAAACTTTACGATTTACTCCCGATTCCGGAAAAATCCTCATGATTTTACTCGGGTCCCTTGAATTTATCGGCACTTTTTGCCAGGAGATTTAATAAATCAGACCGGGTACCTTACTTTCATGCGTGTTGCCGTAATTGGAACTGGTTATGTCGGGTTGGTCCACGGGGTTGTTCTTGCTGATTTGGGAAACGAAGTCATCTGTGTTGACAATAACCCCGAGAAAGTTGAAATGCTAAAAAAGGGTATTTCGCCGATTTACGAACCAGGCATTGAGGAATTTTTGGAGCGGAACTTGCGCGAAGGAAGATTGTCTATTTCTTCCTCCATTCAAGATGCCACGCGTGCATCGGAGATTATTTTTATCGCGGTTGGGACGCCTCCAGGAGAAGACGGAACTCCAGACATGACTGCTGTTCGAGCGGTTGCAAAGGAGATTGGTCGCGCCATCGATAAGCCTATCGTTGTCGTCAATAAGTCAACTGTACCTGTTGGCAGTGGAGAACTAGTGGCCGATCTCATCCGGGCATCAGGTGCCGATCCGGCACTCTTTCATGTGGTGAGTAATCCCGAATTCCTGCGTGAAGGCAGCGCGATTTTTGATACTTTGAACCCGGACCGAATCATTATTGGGGCAAAGAATCCTGAGTCGGCAAGCAAGCTCGTAGAGCTCTATTCCACGATGGACAAGCCCATTTTGGTGACTGACCTGGAAAGCGCGGAGCTGATTAAGTATTGTAGCAATAGTTACTTAGCGATGAAGATCAGCTTCATCAACGCTGTGAGTCGGCTTTGTGAGGCTTGCGGTGGGAACGTTGCCGATGTGGCGAAGGGCATGGGACTCGATACCAGAATCGGATCACAGTTTTTGGGTGCCGGTCTTGGTTGGGGCGGATCCTGTTTCCCGAAAGATACAGCCGGAATGATCTCCGTGGCAGAAAATTTAGGCTACGATTTCCAACTTTTGAAGGCGGTTGTTGAGATCAACGATACTCAAACGACCCACTTTGTGGATCGCCTTCGCACTCGGCTGGGCGGTTTTTCCGGCAAAACCATCGGACTTCTCGGCCTCGCGTTCAAACCAAATACTGATGACATCCGAGATGCAAAGTCGCTGATCATCGCTGATATCATTCTAGGCGAGGGCGGAAAGGTCAAAGGATTTGATCCGGTCGCAATGCCAAATGTGAAGCTCGCTGAACCTCGTATCCAATTCTGCGAAAAAGCCTATGATGTCGCTGACGGCGCTGATGCACTGATCCTAGTGACCGAGTGGAATGAATTCAAGCAGCTTGATCTTGGTCGCCTCGGGTCAGGAATGACGACTAAGATCTTGTTTGATGGACGCAGGGTTTATCAAAAGGAACAGGTCGAAAAGAACGGTTTTGAGTACTTCACCATTGGCTCTAGGTGAGCATGATCCGCGTTTAAGTTAGCCGAAGCTTTTTCGCCACGACGAGCGCGAATCCTCTCAGGACCCGCGGGTCGGTGAGTTGCAGGTGGCCCCAGCGTATGTGTTTCCAAAATTCGATTGGACCAGAGTTGATTGCGTTTCGTAATGCGACCGTTCGACGGATGGAAAGAATATGCGCTGGAGAGGCAAAATCGCACGATTCGGCAAAGTCTTGGACGATTTGCTCTTGCCAGTTGGAACCCCTAGAAAGGCCTCCATCCATGAGGTGGTAGCGGGTAAGGCTCTCCGGGATTCGGAAGCCAGGGCCGCAAACTCTCGACACTCTCACAAGGAAGTCCACGTCCTGAAGCCCTTTGAGCTTAGGATTAAATCCACCGACCTTAAGCCAGTTTTCTCGGGTTACTGATATTGCTGATCCGGAACTCCAGTTCCGATGCTCAATCATGTCTTCCCACGTCAACAACCCAGCAGGTCCTTCTCCGTTCAGCCCGCGCTCCTCCCCGTTGGAACGCACTCGGCGACTCGGATCAATCACGAACCCGACTGTAGTTTCCTCATGGACTCGAAGATGTGTTTCGATTTTGTTTGGCAACCACTCGTCATCGGCATCAATGAGGAAGATGTAGTCACCGGTAGTCGCCTCGAATGCGGCGTTTCTGGCGGCGGCGCCATTTGACTTTGGAAGTTCTAAAACTGTGGCTCCCATCTTTCGGGCAAGCTCGACCGTGTTATCGGTGCTGGCGTCGTCCCCAATCACGATTTCGAACGGGACGATGGTCTGCGCGTAGATGCTCCGGAGGGTGCGTTCGATCGTTTCCGCTGCATTGTATGCCGGAATGACCACGCTTACTTTCGGTTGCATTGTTTCCACTGACAAGAAATTTACCTTATTCGGCGAACGTTCTAAAACTTTTCCCTCTCCTGTGATAGATAGGTGGATTTTCTTGCTTTTTGTAGGATACTTATTCTCGGCAAGGGATTTGCCTGTCCAGCCTTACTACATTCCCTACCTTATACCGTCATGTTTTCCGTAAAATCGACTCTTGCTTTCGCGCTGATGCTTGGCGTCAGTGCGATCACCTTGGCAGGTGATCCAAAGGATACTTTAGCCTTCTCTCCCGACTTTTTTGATTCAAAGCAACGGATTGTGCCAAATGTGGTGCTTCTTGCATTCAAGCCGACCGTGACTTACGCTCAGAAGGCAGACCTCTTGGATCGATATGGACTTGATCTGGATACGACATCTAACAGTAAGTACTTCACACGACTCCTGGTCCCTGAGGGAATGCTCGGAAGGTCTCTCACCTTGGATGATATCATCATCAGCCTGAGCAGAGAGCCGATTATTCAGTACGCCGAACCCGACCGATATCTTTATCCCGATCAAGCCGCCACCGACCCGAATTACAGTCAGCAGTACTATTTGAATAACACAGGTCAAACGGGCGGAACCGCCGATGCGGACGTTGATGCTCCTGAAGGATGGCTTAGCATCACTGGTGCAGAAACGCCTGTGATTATCGCGGTCTGTGATGACGGTGTTGACACCTCTCACCCTGATCTTGCCGCGAATATCTGGATCAACCCAGGCGAAATCGCCGCGAACGGAATCGATGACGATGCCAACGGTTTTGTTGACGACGTCAAGGGTTGGGATTTTGAGAGCAACGATAACAATGTCATCGCGACTGCAAGTCACGGAACCCACGTCGCCGGAATCATTGGAATGGTACGAAATAACGGCATTGGCGGAGCAGGTGCCGCGAAAAATGTCCGCATCATGCCGCTCCGAATGTACGGAACTTCCTCGGCATGGATGAGCAACCTTGCCAATGCGGTTGATTATGCTCGCGTGAAGGGTGCAAAGGTCATCTCCGTTAGTTATAACATTGACGGCTACACGACCACACTTCGCGACGCTGTAGGACGATGCGCGATCAATGATGTCATCTACTGCAATTCGGCTGGGAACAATAACCAGGATATCGATACGCGCCGTGGCACCTTGAAGCCGCTTTACAACCACGTCGTGTTTGTTGCGAGTACAGACCATAACGACGTCCGATCATCGTTCTCGAATTACGGTACGACCGTGGACATTGCCGCTCCTGGATCAAGTATCTACAGTACTCTGCCGAGCAACACTTATGGATTGCAAAGCGGAACTTCGATGGCGACCCCGCTTGCCGCAGCAGTTTTAGGAACGATTCGCCAATTGAATCCAAGCTTGACTGCGAGCCAAACGATCGCTCTGGCGAGAGCGACCTCCGATCCAATTGCGTCCCTTGCCGTGCCAATGAATGGCGGTCGCGTCAATCTTTTGCGCGCTATCGCTCCTCCTGACACCATCGCTCCAAGCGCGGTAACTGGATTCAACCGGGATCGGCGTTCGGCAACTTCAGTTCGATTGAACTGGTTGGCTACAGGTGACGACGGTACGGTTGGCAATGCCGCGAACTATGAGATTCGCATGAGCACGGCTCCAATCACTCCAGCTAACTTTAATTCTGCGAGCTTGGCCGCAAATGTTCCGGGAGGATTGCCATCTGGTGCAGGAATGTCCACAAACGTTGTTGGACTCGTTCCAGCGACGACGTATTACCTCGCGATTCGAGCCTTTGACGATTTCTCGAACACCTCTCCAATCACAACGCTTAGCCCCGTGACCACTGCGGCTCCCCGCTGGAAGGACGATCTTGAAGGTACCCCTGGTTGGACCTCTACCACTTGGACGTTGATCAATGGAACAGCACCGGATTCTAAAATGTGGACTGATTCGGCTGCGGGTGTCTACGGAAATAGTATTGATGTCACGCTCAATCAGATCAACCCGATTACGGTAACTGGTCCAGCTTTCTTCAAGTTCCGAATGCGAGGAGCACTGGAGTCAACCTATGACTTCATTAGCCTCGAAGCAACCACCAACAATGGCGTTAGCTGGACGACTCTCTTCCGAACGTCAACACCAACTGTTGGTTGGTCAACCGAATCGGCATCACTGCTTCCGTTCATTGGTCAATCGGTGAAACTTAGATTCAGAATCACAACCGATAACTCAGTGACTGCCGACGGAGTCTACTTAGACGACTTTTCAATCATTGATGCTCAGTCAATTGAGTCTGACCCTGTAAATGCCGCGACGTGGTTCACAGCCCGAGCAGGTGGAACATTCGCCCGTAGCAATGCTCTCTTCCTATCCGGACCAGAGGCATGGAACGATTCTCCTGCCGGACTTCCGGCAAACGGAGCTGAAAGCTGGATTGAATCGAAGATCTTCGATACGTCAGAGATCGCTGATCCTTCCGTTGCATTCTGGCTGAATGCTAACCTCGCGCGGACGGATGAACTTTCCGCTCAGTCACTCGGTAGTGCCGGGACTTGGACGCAGATTGCACGTATTGTAGGACGAAACGCTGAATGGGCACACCTGATTGAGCCAATTCCAAGCTTTACTGGCGCCCGATTCGGGATCCGACTCAAATCCGGAACGGCTCCGGGGCAGGGAGCAGTTCTTGATGACTTCACTTTGATCGGTGAATCGTTCAAGACCCTGATCACAGGCTCGCTCGGTTCGTCGGTTGCAGGAATTGCGAATGCTAACCCAGCCCGAGCAACGACAATTACCGTTATTCAAGGTGCGACCTCGACGACATATCCTCTCACGCTCGACAGCAATGGGAACTTCTTTGTAGATGTCAATGGGACCGGCACGGCTCTGCTTCGATTCGCGGGTCCAGGATGGCTATCCAGAACGGTCAGCGGAGCGAATCTTGCTGCAGCGCTTTCCGTCGGCACGATCAACCTGCCTAACGGAGATGTTGATTCTGACGGAGAGGTTGGGCCAGCAGACTTTGAGGCGGTCGTAACTGCCTTTGGTACCGCAAACCCTCTGGCGGACGTTGACGGCGATGGCGAAGTTGGACCGAGCGATTTTGAGATCGTGGTTCAAAACTTCGGACTTGAGAGTCAATAGTCGCAAACAGAACGAGTGTTTCTGGAGTCGAAATGGGGAAGGACGGGGTAACCTAGGTCCTTCCCCAAAAGGTTTTTTATGAGTGAATCCGTTGAGAATGTGATCATTATTGGGTCTGGACCCGCAGGATATACCGCCGCTCTCTACGCGGCCCGAGCAAGCCTAAGTCCTCTCGTTTTCGCCGGAAGCCAGCCCGGTGGGCAACTGATGATCACCACGGATGTTGAGAACTACCCTGGTTTCCCCGAGGGCATCATGGGCCCAGAAATGATGGAGAAGTTCAAGGAGCAAGCTGTTCGTTTTGGCGCCCGCGTTGAAAATGAGCATGTAACTAAAGTTGACTTTTCACAAGCTCCCTATGGCGTCTGGATCGGAGATAAGGAGTATCGTGCAAGCACGATCATCATCAGCACCGGAGCAAGCGCGAAGTGGCTGGGGCTGGAAGGGGAAGTGACTTTCGGCGGCTTCGGCGTTTCGGCTTGTGCGACCTGCGATGGATTTTTCTTCCGAAACAAGGAAGTCATCATCGTTGGGGGTGGTGACACGGCGATGGAAGAGGCAAATTACCTCACTCGGCACTGTAGCAAAGTCACGCTGGTACACCGGAGTGCGAATTTCCGAGCGAGCAAGATCATGCTTGACCGTGTTTTGGCTAATCCCAAAATCGTTGTGGAGATGAACACGGTGATTGAGGAAATTAATGGTCAGATGGAGCCGTTCAAAAAAGTGAACAGCGTCAAGACTCGGAACGTCGTCACGAACGAGGTTACCGAGCGTCCAATTGATGGTGTGTTCATCGCGATTGGGCACAAGCCGAATTCAGACTTGTTTAAGGACGTTCTCGACATGGACGAAACAGGATATCTTCTTCCTTTACAGGGAACTCAAACCAAGACGAAGGTATCGGGAGTCTTCGTTGCTGGGGACGTTGCCGATAGCGTCTATCGGCAAGCGGTGAGCGCAGCTGGAACTGGGTGCATGGCGGCGATTGATGCCGAGCGATATCTGGAGGCGATGGGGCATTGACTTCAGGGTTGGTGGCGGGATTACTTCTGGCACAAGCTGGTCCTCCGGCTGATGCTCCGGGTGATCAGGTCATTGACTTTATGCCGTGGGAGTTTTCCGCGCCGGGCGGAACGGGAACTCATTTCATGGTTTCCATACCGCAAAATCCGCAGTCCACGCCAAAGAGATCGCCGAAGGGCAACTGGGAATTTGATTGGCAGGTCCCCGCTTATGGGTTGTTGCCCGGTGATACTCGGCTCGGTTTAAGGTTTCGAGTTTTTGCCCAAGTTCGAAAGCTTGATCGAGACCTTGCTCCTTTAGTTGCTCGGAGTTTGCTCCAACTATGGGGATTCAATGCCCGAGAGCTTCGACTTGATCACAACCCGAATTACTTCATGCAGTTGGTCGATGTTTACCTTTGCCAAGACGGTAAGGCGGGCGGAGAACAGATGCTCGGGGTTGACCCCCAGAATGTGGATCAGGGGCGTCCGACAAAAACTAACCAGATTTACATCTACCAGATCGAATCTTTTGAAAAGCCCATCGAAATGATCCGGGAGGTTGCTCACGAGTACGGCCATGCGACTCTCGCCCCGATCGGGGGGTACACGAGTCCAGAATATTGGGCAAATGGGCTCCTCGGCGAGCGACTCTACCTCCGGTGGATGCTTGCAGACCTCTCGAAGGATCGGCTCAAAATCATAGACACTCTCGGTGCGACTAAAGAGGAGCTACAAAACTATGTCGCGAAGAACGTCACGACTCACGAATCCACTTTCGCGTTGAAGGGACCAAATCTGACTTTAGCAAAAGATAAGACCCTCAAGGGAATGGACTATTTCACCGGGATCGCCGCATATGCAGAGGCGTTTTTGCCTCGGACCGTTTTTCGACGATCATTCTTTCTTGCCCCAGGGGACGGTGCAGGTTATGCAGAAGCTGTTGTTGATGCCGCAGCGGAGCAATCTGAACTAACTATCACGATTCCGCCGGCTTACATTGGAAAGTCCGTCTGGGTTCCAACCGGAAAAGGAAAGCTAAACGGACTAAAGCCACTCGCTACCCGAGAGGGATGGAGCTTGGTTAAACCTGTCAAAAATATCGTCAGAGTCTTGAACCCCGAACCCTAAAGAAGTTTATGAGGTTTTTGTTTCTTCAGACCTAAAGTTTGGCCACGTCTTGCCAATACCTATACTGAAGCCCCGAGATGGGCATTCAAAAAGGTTAAAGAGACGTGTCGGAAATTTTAAGCCAGTCAGAAATCGAAGCGCTGTTGAATTCGCTAGCCGATACCCAGGCAGCGGCTCCACAGTCGGCTGGTCCCGGCGGCGCAGGTGCACCCCAGGTTGGGACCAACAGCATAAGCTTTACTCCGAAGAAGAGTACAAATAAGGGTCCGATCGCATACGAAGTTTACGACTTCCGCCGGCCTGATAAATTTAGTAAGGAACAGCTCCGAACGCTCCAGATGATCCACGAGACCTTTGCTCGCCATGCTGCGACAGGTTTATCCGCTTTTCTCCGTTCCCAGGTCACGATTGACCTCATCAGCCTTGAGCAGGTGCCATACGAAGACTATCTTCGCGGCATTAACTCCAGTGTGTTTTCCGTGGTGAGTTTCCCGCCCCTCACCGGACAAACCGTTCTGGAAGTGGAATTTCCGCTTGTGTTCAGCATGATTGACCGCCTCCTCGGGGGACCCGGCCGGGCCATTTCTCGTGACTCGCTAACTGATATTGAACGTCCGCTGGTCAAGCAGATGAATGAAAGATTGTTTGCCGCGCTCAAAACCTCTTGGGAACAAGTCATTATCGTCAATCCAGGTCTTGAGCAAATGGAGACCACAAGTCAGTTTGTTCAAATTGCCCCTCCAAGCGATATTGTCGTCAGTATCTTCTTCGAAGTCCGAATTGGCAATATTCGTGGCGCAATGTCTATTTGTATTCCCTACTTATTGCTCAAGCCGATCACATCCAAGCTCAGTGCCCAAAAGTGGTTTGTCAGCACGAATCGCAAGCAATCCACGAGCAACCGTAAGCTACTCAGCTATCAAGTTTCGCAAACGCAAGTTGACTGTTCTGTCCAATTGGGCAGTACAAAGGTCTCGGTTAAAGACTTCCTGACCCTTCGCCCCGGCGACATGATCAGACTCAACCAAGACCAAAACGACGAACTTTTGTTCTGCGTTAGCGACATGCCCAAGTATTTAGGCAAGCCCGTTCTCAGCGGGAAACGCCTTCTGTTCACCGTACATCAACCCATCGCTCAGGACTAAACATGTCATTCAATCCTCAAGAAATCGTAGAAAAACTTAGCCCGCTCCAGAACATGATCTGGCAGTCGGTATCGCTCTCGGTTAGCGAAGCAACCAACCAAGCTATCAATATGGGTAACCCCATCACGGTGTCGCAGTCTTCCACCGAATTGATGCAGGAACTCAGTCAGCCACACCTTGTGATCCAGTTTGCGTTTGCCGATGTTCCCGAATCGTCGCAAGTGGTTTTGATCTCCAACGAGCACTTTTCATCTTTGGCGAGCATGATTCTTGAATCGCCTGTAGCGGAGCCAGACGATAATACAGTTGCCGATACCCGAGCTGGACTGGAATCGATTGTCCAAGGGATTTGTCTTGCAGTAAGTAATCTTCGTAACGGCGTGTATGTCGCGACTGGACTTTCCATTCGAGTTCAGATATTCTCTATGCCGCCGAACATGCTTCGCGGCGACGACGTCTATCGGACCAATATTGCAGTTACCGGGGATGCGCTTAACATCACCATGACTTGGCTAATGGATATTGACACCGCTTGCCTGATTACCGGTGAGACCGTCGCTTCCGAAGATGGTACTTTCGCAGCCTCGGCGGACGAAACTGCAGCTCCCACTTTCGCTGCTCCGAGCTTTGGCGGCTCGCCGATGCAGTTCCCTGCCGCTGCGGCACAACCTCAAGATCAGAGTCCAAGCCTCGAAATCCTCATGGATATCCCGCTCGAACTCAGCGTGGAACTTGGGCGAGTGAAGAAGCTTGTTCGCGATGTCGTCGAACTCGGTGCTGGTTCGATTGTAGAAATTGACAAGGCCGCGGGTGAACCAGTGGATATCTTGGTCAACGGCCGATTTGTTGCCCGTGGCGAAGTCGTTGTGATTGAAGACAACTTTGGTGTGCGAATCACCGAAATCATGAGCCCGCAAGACCGATTGGCACGGCTCAACGATGCCGCCTGAGCACTGGAAAGAATGATCATGAAAAAGATCCTACTCACACTTTCGCTGACGTTCACTTCCGGATTGGTCTTCGCACAGGACGCGATGAAGGGCATGAAAAATGATGCCATCACATCCAGCCCAACAGCAGGTGCAACATCTGCGACCCCGCCCTTACTCCAGCTTGGAATTCTGGTGACGGTCATGTTCCTTGTTGTGAAATTTGTCATGCCGAAGTTGCTCAATAAAGTTTCTAACCGGATCTCAACTCCGCTCGACTCCTCAATCCGCGTGGAGGAATCTGCAACGATCGGGCAAGGTGGGCTTTATGTTGTCTCCGTTCGTGGCCGCACTTACTTTGTGGGAGCGTCTCCAACTTCAATTTCTTGTTTGGCTGACCTCACAGAGGCGGACCGACAAGAGCGTGAAGTTCCTGCTTTCTTTGAAATTCTGGATAACTCTGAGCCCTTCGAGGCCAACGACCCCGACATTGATGAAGCAACTCGACGTCTGCGCAGGCTCCTGGAAGGGAACGACGCAGCATGAATTGGGTACGCGCAAGCCTCATAGGAATCTTGCTGTGTAGCGTGTGCGTTGCCCTGGCTCAAACAACCGGGAGCGTCAGTGTTCCCAGCGTCAACATCGGCATCAATCCTGGCGGAAACGGTCAGGGTAAGGATGACATCAGCACGTCGCTTCAACTGCTGGCGATGCTTACGGTGCTCTCCATTGCGCCGGCGATATTGATGCTTACTACCGCTTTCACGCGGATTGTGATTATCTTTAGCCTCCTCCGGACGGCGATGGGTACACAGAACATCCCGCCGAACCAGATCATTGTTGGTCTGTCTCTTTTCTTGACACTCTTCGTCATGGCACCGACCTATGAGGCGATCAATA
>JBEIDH010000003.1:0-108479 GCA_040383535.1 Chthonomonas sp. | reverse complement strand
GGACCGGAACTCCCGAAGTCGCGACCGACCCGATGCCTCTGAGCCTCTCCGACAGTTTTGTGATGCTCAAACCGAAAAGCCAATGGCGACGCGGGATGACGAAGCAGAAGCTGATCGAAGAGCTGGAAAAGAAGATCCAAGAGGTTCCGGGGCAGGGATATAACTTCAGTCAGCCGATCCAACTCCGGTTCGCGGAAATCGTATCCGGGGTTAAGGCGGACGTTGGGATCAAGGTCTTCGGCGAGGACCTAGATGAACTCAAGACAAAGGCAGATGAAATCGCAGCAGTCATGCGCGAAATCCCGGGCGCACAAGATGTCGAAGTCGAGCAGGTGGACAACGTTCCGGTGTTGCAAATCCAGATTGACCGCGATGAAATCTCTCGAGTCGGGGTCAGCATCGCTGAGATTCAGCAGCTTATCGCAGTTGGACTAGGGGGTGAACCTGTTGGGCAGATTGTCGTGGGTGATCGAAGGTTTGACCTCACGGATCAACTGCCAAAAGTGATTCGCGACGATGTGGACGCGCTTCGTAACCTCATGATCGAAACTCCAAACGGTGGTGCTGTGCCGCTGAGCACGCTAGCGAGCCTTGAAAATGTCCCCGCTCCTGCCCAGATTTCGCGTGAGTCCGGGAAGAGGCGAGTGGTCGTCACTCTCAACGTTCGAGATCGGGATCTTGGGTCATTTGTCGCGGAAGCGCAGAAGGCGGTTCGAGAAAAGGTGACGCTTCAGGAAGGCAATTATGTCACCTGGGGCGGGCAGTTTGAGAACCTGAATCGGGCGTCCCAAAAGCTCAAGATCGTGGTCCCAATCGCCCTCGCCTTGATCTTCCTGTTGCTCTTCTCTACTTTTGGTTCGGCAAAGCAAGCTCTCCTGATATTCAGTGGTGTACCTCTGGCGATCTCAGGTGGGGTGATGGCGCTGGCGTTGCGCGGAATGCCGTTTAGTATCTCGGCGGCGGTCGGATTTATTGCACTTTCCGGGGTTGCAGTTCTGAACGGGGTAGTCATGGTCTCGGCGATCAACCGATTCCTGAGCGAAGGCAAGCCATTGGCTGAGGCAGTGACGGCTGGTGCCCTTGAACGGCTTCGACCGGTGTTGATGACTGCGCTGGTTGCGGCACTTGGATTCATTCCGATGGCACTCAACACTGGCGTCGGGGCGGAAATTCAGCGACCACTTGCGACAGTCGTGATTGGGGGAATCGTGTCCGCGGCAATGTTGACATTGATCATCCTTCCAATCTTGCTCGTCGTGTTTCAGAAGGAATCGTTAAAGCCAGAGTCGTTGTAGTAAGAAAATGGGGCCAGCGTGTTACCAGGAGGCCCCTTGTGGAGAGTGGGGAAAAAAGCTTACGCGCGCTTTGATCGGCGGCGAAGGAGTGTTGCGACTCCGTCACCGCGAGCTAGCATGGTTGCTGGTTTACGCCCTGAAATACCGGATTGGTTTCCATTCCGGATTTCAGGGCTACAGGGCGGCTTACGCAGCTGCCCAGTCTTCGATGGTCAGATTATTCGCCTTGGCCCAGAGCTTGATCTCATCCAAGTACTTTTCGTTCGGAAGCGAATTGCACTTCGTCCGAACTTGGACAATCGTCTTCTTCTCTGGGAGGATTTCGATTGTAATGCGTCGTGGCGATTCCTTGTTGGAACCACCAAACCGCGCCGAGACAATACGTGCGAATCCGCCGTGACAGGACCGGGCGTAGCTTCCGACACAGTGGCTTTGGTGCAAGCCCTCTTCCATCAGTTGCATCCCCGTTGTCAGTTCAACGAACTCGATCCTTCCTCCCGCGAATGGCTTCGACATTCTCTCAAATGCCTCAGCCCATTGCAGTTCCAATCCACCGTACCAGCGCATTTGCTGATGCCATCGAGTAGATAGCCTCCGCACCGAGTTCAGAGTTCGACCTCGAATCTGGAATGTACGGTCCTGCATCGCGGCAACCAAGAAGTCCAAAAGTTCGTGCTCTTCTCCCCGACGCATCTGCGGCCGATGGACGGCGAAGAAACGGAGAAACTCAGGAAGTCGCTCTCCGATCAGTTCCGTGTTCTGCGGCCCCACTCGCATCGAAATCATCTCTGCAAGGCGTGGTTCGACGCCCGAACCGCGTGCCTTTGCATAAAAGATCGCTTGTGGGAAGTCGAGAGACGAAGGGCTTAGCGTGAAGTGGTGAGCCTCAATCTTTGTGAGGTACCCCTTCGCCACGCCCTTGCCAAACTTTAGTCCAGTCGCAAGGGCGCAAAACCAAGACTTTGCTAAAGTTTCAGTTTTTTCGTCGTAAGCCGGACGATCTCTTCCATAGACTTCTTGATAACCTTCTACGCTAAGTGCCATTCCGATGAGACATTCAGGCACTGGATATTGCATCCATAAGTGCTTTAAAAGCTCACGGATCTGACGTTCTAAGCTATAAGTTCTCGTACGAAATGCGTCCGCTGGACGAGTTGCGTAAAAGCGATATGGCTTTCCAATATATCGAATAAGGTCGTTGACCTCCTTGCGCTTTTGCTGTCCAACTTCTTGGTCACGTTGCGCCTGCTTGGCCTTAGATAATGCGATTTTGTAGTTCAATTCGGCGGCATCCTGCGCCGCCTTCTTCTTTTGAAGTCGTGATAATTGCTTTCCCATGAGGGTGATTCTCTGGGTCGTGGAAGTTTCGATGGACAGTAAACTTCAGGATTTCAGGCGCGAATAGGCCTGCTAAAAAATGTAATGTTTTGAAAAAGGGCTGTCGGCACACCGTCGGTGCCATCCCCGAGGTGTGTCTAAAGCCCTGATCTATGGCGCATACTAGACATAATGCGGGAGTATGCTTGAGAAGTTTGTAAAAAGTCAAGTCCCTAAGAAAAATTCTTAGGGACTTAGTCCTAGCCGACTGGATAGAGTTAGAGACTTGGACTGACGATCATCGCATTGAGGAGTAGCTTGTGCAGTCCAGGCCACTGAGCTCTGGAGGTCGGATCATTGCTGAATAGAATGACCCTGCCTGCACCGGCATCTGCTGTATGAAGCCAGTACGTCCCCGCGATTTCCTTTTCCGTATCCGGCCAGATCCAGCCACTCAGCAGCTTTTTGAAATCCTTCTCCGCCGATAGAGCAATGTCGCTCCCGCTCTTGGGGGCCTTGTAGAACTGACCTCCCTCGATCGGCACGGCGACTTGAATCTTGACATTTGGATCAGCAGTTCGAGTGTAACCAAAGCTAAGCGGAGAAAGTGGGTCGAGATCAGCTCGGAATAAAGCGCCAGGCAAATCTGGTTCGCTAGAAACGGAATCTAGCTTGATGAATGATTTGTCTCCAATCGCCCAATTCGGATTTTCTAGCGCGATTAAAGTTCCCCCATTCTCTACCCACTCACGCAACTTTTCGGACAACCTAAAGCCTGATCCGCCTGGAATGACGATGCTGGTGTATGTTGATAAATCACCTTCGAGCGAAGAATTGGTCAAAGAGAAAAATGGAATCTTGAAGTCTTGCTCAAAAAGGTACCAAAGCGCTCCGCCCGCTATGGTGCCAGCATTCCCGAAGGCAAGGCCGATCTTCGGCTTCTTGAGTGAGAGAACATTTTCAGAGCCAGGCCCGTTGCGTCCTGCATCCGGGAAGCTTGTCTTCAGCGGTTTCAACTGAACACCGTTTTCCATCGCCATGGTCTTTAGCTTTTCGTCATAGTCTGGCTCATTTCGAGCGGCACGGAAAAGGAACGATCCAACAGGAATCTCATCACCTCCAACCCCAAAGAGCTTGGTAGTCATCGCGACTTTGATTCCCGACGCCATCACCTTGGCGGCAAAAAGAATATCGGCTTGATCTGAGTACGGCAAGTAATAACCCACGGTACTATTTGCTGGCGAAGCAACAGTCCAAGAGTATTCGCGAGTCGTAATTGTCGGCGTATCCTCGCACCACCAGGCTCGGAGGTTGTACGCGTAAGGCAAAGCCCAGCCTGTAAGGTCGTAAAACTCAAAGCTATCTAGCTCAGGATCGCGTTTCTCCGCCTTTCTGTTCTTAGCCAAGTTGAGCTGACGTTGAATGAATTCAGGTTCAAAATCGGAACCTGGTTCAAGCATCGCCTTTGCAACTGGCCCTTGAGACTGGGCAAGGACAATCACGAGCGATCCAGCCTTGAACTCCTGTTTCCCGGTGGTCGTGCTCCAGTAGTCGTAGGCCTTCTTTTGGGTCCAGTTCAAGGCGGCGAACTTCGAGACGATTCCCATCCGACCCAGGTGATCAGCGAGTCTCTTTAACTCCCGAGGATCGTCGCTGGACAAGATCACCCGTTGCATCTTTCCGGCGTGCTTGCCACTCACCGCTTTTTGCTTGAAATCGGAATACGATTTGAGCAGTTCCTCGCGATGTTCGGTTGCACTTTCGATCACGGCCAGAGCGCTCACGAAGTGCTTTTCCATTCCGTCGCGGAGTGTAAGGATCGTGTTATCTTCCCGTCGCGAAGCCATTTCCCGGCCGCCGTCGGTCTCGTGGGTCATCCCGATTGCACCCATCAAACTTGTGTGGCTGTCAAGGTAACAAGCATTGTAGAGGTCGTAATCTTGGCGGATGAAGTATGTCCAGCCTTCCTTGTCAAACGCGGCTCCGGTTTTGCGACCAAAAATCTCCGTCCACTTGTTGTAGCGATCGCGATCAACATTGGAGTTCACCGATTGCTGAACCGGCGGAAAGAAATAAGTGTCCACGTGACCGTGCTGGTCAACGTAAACATGCGGATTCCACTGCAGGAACAGGGCAACTTCCTGCCGAGTTTCGGCTTGGCTCATGCTCACTCGATCCCGGTTCATGTCAAACCTGTAGTGGTTTGCTCGGCCAAAAAACGCTCGCGGGATTGCGCCATCGTAACCCTCGGGCTCTGGATTGCCTTGCGGAATCGAATTGTATGCGACCACGTACCGCTCGTGACCATCCGGATTATAAACTGGGTTCACGATGACCAGGGCGTTCTGCAGCATCTTCGAGATTCGCGGCGACCGGCTGGCGACGAGGTTATAGATCAGCTCCATTCCTGATTCATAGGAGGCCGTTTCATCTCCGTGGATGCACTGGTTGACCCAGACCAAAACCGGCGTTCGCTTCTGGATGGCGGCAATGTCGTCGCCAGGTTTTGGGTTAGCGAGCGTGTTCAGGTCAGCTTGTATTTGGTCGAGCCTCGCTATGTTTTCCGGAGTTGAGATCGCATAAACTCTAAGAGGCCTACCTTCAGTGCTCTTCCCGTAACTGATGCGCTTGATGCGTGTCGGTGAGGAGTTTTGAATAGCCGTCGTCACACGCACTTGATCCATGAAAACCGTGTGCTTTGAGCCAATTTCATAGCCAAGGACATCGGACGGCTTCGGAACTGCTGGGTCGTACGGGGTCTCGGTGTGGAACGAGAACGTCCCTCCAACCATCAAATGAAGCCCAAGACCAATCGCCGTTAACATCCTAGGATTATAGCCCGGCAAATTGCAGTGCATTGCGACACGATCACTTCGCCGGTCGCGCCGTATTACAGCACTCGAAAAACTGGTCGCTGGACCAAAAAGAAAGTGGCTACTCACTATGAGTAGCCACTGCATCTTTCCTTAACTTGCGGTTTTCAGCTTCGGATCCAAGTCCTTTCGGAGCATGGCTCGTGCTCGGAACAGCCAGCTTTTAACTGTTCCTTCCGGTCTGTGCATCACGGCGGCGATTTCATTCACTTCCATTTGGCGGAAGTGTCGCATCATCACGATTTCGCGGTAGCGAGCGGGGAGTCGCATAATAGACTCCCTTACAAGCTCCCCCTCCATCGCCACCTCCGCGGAGTCCTCGATGTCCACTCCGCTGGTAAGGGCAAATTCGTACTTGTCAATATTCTCAGAACTTCCCTTTCGTTGGCGGATGATATCCACACAGCAGTTGTTGCAAATGCGGGCTAGCCAAGGCAGGATCGGTCTTCCGGCTTCGAACTTTGCGATTGCTCGGAATGCCTTGATCAGGGATTCCTGCACCGCGTCGCTTGCGTCCTCTTGATCTCGAAGGATGCGCAAGGCCATTCCCTTCAAGTGTCCCCGATACGGCTCGACCAATTCGCAGAATGCACCTTGTTCGCCATTTTGGGCTCGGATTACCAACTCAGTTTCAGAATCTAATAGTAGAAGGCTTTTCATTTCGTCTCTCAGATATATCATACAGCAGAAGAATTCTAAACGATATAGCAATAGGACTTTTGGATCATGAAATATTTTGCGCAAATACCTTCGATATCTTAAAAAAGCACATTAAGATATCTTGAATCAGTGACTGATTACTTGAACCGCCGGTCTCCCGGACGACCAAACTCCACCGCTTTGTTCAGGTGTATGGCGACTTCCAGACTCAAAATTTGTGCATCAGAGAATTTCGCGATCCTTCTCCGGTAATCTTCGTACCTAAAGTTATGAAAAATTTATGGATGCCACCCGTCGCGATTGGCGCACTCATCCTCGCTGGGTGCGCTCCGGCCCCAAGCGAGACTCCTGCCGCTAACACAACTCCGAATGAGAAGCCAAAAACCGCAGTCTCCGGCCCTGGCCCGGTCACGGGTCAGCTAAAGGTAGCACTATTGACTCCCGGACCCGTGAGCGATGCTGGATGGAGCGCGATGGCGTTCCAAGGTCTCAAAGGGATTAAGGCAAAGTTCAATGCCGAGGTCAGCAACGAAGAAGCTAGCGGCGGCAAGATTCGGGACGCGCTTCGCAGCTATGCTCAAGAGGGCTATAACCTTGTGATTGGACACGGCTTCGAGTACAACGAACCGAGCGTCGAAATCGCGAAGGACTTCCCGAATACAGTGTTCGTAAGTTCGTCCGGAGGCGGTACCGCCCCCAACGCAGGAGCATTCCGTTTCTATCTGGAGCAAGGATTTTATCTTGCGGGTGCCATGGCTGGATCGATGTCAAAGTCTGGCAAGATCGCCACGGTCGCAATCGGAGGAATTCCGAGCATTGACAGCACTCTCAAAGCATTCGTTGCCGGAGCAAAGGCCGCAAAGCCAACGATTGAAGTCATAGAAATCAAGATCGAAAGTGACAAAGATGTTGCTGCCGCAAAGCGCAGTACGGCTGAGGCTATCAAGCAAGGCGCAGATTTTGTGATTCACCAAGCCAATGCCGCTGCCCAAGGTGTATTCGATGCTTGTAAGGAAGGCAATGCTCTCGCCTTTGGAGCAAACCTTGACCAAAACGACAATTCGAGCGCGATCGTCGTCGCAAGCGCATACATCGACGCAAAGCCTGCCTTCATGGACCTTGCTGAAAAGGTGATGAAGGGCGAGTACACCGGCGCTGTGACTCTCTACGGAATGGACAAGGGTGCAATCCAATTCAAGGTGAACCCAGCTCTTGCCGGAAAAGTCACTCCCGAAGCCATGAGCCTGGTCGAACAAATGCGCGCAGACATGATCTCGGGCAAATTGACCGCACCGAAAGACGACTTCTAACCTTTAGCTAATTGCATGGAGCTGCTTTCAGTCCGCGGAATTGATGTTGTTTTCGGTCAATTCCGCGCGCTGGAAGCGATTGAGGCGACGTTTCTTCGAGGCGAAATCCATGCGGTTTTGGGCGGAAATGGGGCTGGCAAGTCAACGTTAATGAACGTCCTTGGCGGGTTTCTTACTCCCGACGGGGGCTCAGTTTCTTTTGATGGTCGCGACATCACGCAGATTGGTGCTTCCGAGCGGAGGCGACGTGGAATTCAGATGGTCCATCAGCATTTCATGCTAGTGCCGGAATTCACCGTCGCTGAAAACTTAGCACTCGCCCAACTGGACAACCTGAATGGTCCTCTTCCAGAAGCCGAATTTTTGGATCGCGCCAAGGCAGTTGCTGAGACTGTAGGTTGGGATATACCTTGGTCTGCACGAACCGATGATCTCCCGGTTGGAGTTCAACAACGCATTGAGATTCTGAAAGCTTTAAGCACTAAGGCTGAGGTCTTGATTTTGGACGAACCGACAGCGGTGCTATCACCGGATGAGGTGCAGGACCTTTTCCGCGTTCTCCGAAGTCTGCGGGACTCGGGAGTGTGCATCATCCTGATTGCTCACAAGCTGAGTGAAATCATGCAGATTGCTAATCGCGTGACCGTACTACGACTTGGAAAGGTGGCTGGCCAATCAGCTTTGACTCAGACGAACCAAGAACAAATCCAAGAATGGATGATCGGCGAAGCCGCTATAAATTCTTCTGAAACTCGTCATCAAACCCAGAGTGAGATTGGGCTCAAGGTCGTTGACCTTTGGGTGCGAGGCGATCAAGGCGCAGATGCGATACAAGGACTGAGTTTCGAAGTCAGGAAGGGATCAATCTTTGGGATCGCCGGCGTTGATGGAAACGGTCAGGTCGAACTTGCGGAGGCCCTCGCTGGCATTCGGGACGCCCACCAAGGGACAATCGCCGGACCAAGTAAGGTGGGGTACATTCCGCAAGATCGCCAGAGTGACGGACTCGCAATGGGGATGACCATCTCTGAAAATCTCTATCTGGGTGCAATTGAGCGACCGGAATTTCGCTGTGGGTTGTTCCTAAATCGTCCAGCGATCAACACGTGGGCGCAAAGCCTGGTTGAAGAGTTTAAGATCAAAGTGGGTTCAATCCAGGATCCAATCACAAGCCTGAGTGGCGGAAACCAGCAGAAGATTGTCGTGAGTCGAACCTTGAGCGCAAATCCTGAACTCATCGTTGCAGTCAGTCCAACGCGGGGTTTGGACTTCGCAGCTGCCCGATTCGTCCATGAATCCTTGCTTATCGCTGCACAGAATGGCGCGATTGTGATTCTGATCACCTCCGACCTTGATGAATTGTCTCTCACCAATGAGCATCGGTTCTTAAGCCGTGGCCTGTGGTCGGATAGCTTGGTAGGAGCGTCCGCTTGAAGCAAGTTTTCTTGATGGTTCTTGCACTCTTCGGATTGCTCTTACTCACGCTGGTCATTTTTGGGCTCCCGGTTCAGGAGTCGCTTGGTCGCATGGCGACCGGAGCTTTCGGTGGTGAGATTGGCTGGTCAAGAACACTGGTCAAGATGACTCCGCTCCTGCTGGCTGGGCTCGGGATGGTCGTGGCTTGGAGAGCGGGAATGTATAACATCGGCGGTGAAGGTCAGTACATTATTGGCGGATTGGCGGGAGCGATGATGGCGAAACTCATGCCAAATGTTCCTTCTGGTGTTGCCCTTAGCCTCATCCTGGTTTGCACGGTTGCGGGAGGTGCTGGCTGGGCATGGCTTGCCGCGTGGCTGCAGGTGAAGCGCGGCGTCCAAGTCGTGATTTCTACAATTCTGCTCAACTTTGTTGCACTCCAAACCCTGAATGGCATGGTGCAAGGTCCTTTGAAAGCGACTGGAGCCGGGGCATTACCACAGACGCAACTACTCCCAAAAGAATGGATGCTCGCGCCATTCTCAAACCGGACTGACCTCCATCCAGGCGTCTTCCTCGCCTGGGTCGTTGCCACATTGGTCTCAATATATCTGTATCGCACGGTCGGAGGGTTTAAACTTCGCATGGTCGGTATCAACGAGCGCGTGATGCGTGTTGCAAAACTTGCCCCGGAGCGCGTTCAGATGCAAGCGATGGCCTTGAGCGGGGGGCTTTGTGGACTCGCCGGAGGAGTGGAATACATGGCTCTATCCGGAACGATTGACGCCGGATTCCCTCAGCAGTGGGGATTTCTGGCGATTCCGGTTGCCCTGTTAGGATTCCTTGATCCGTTGGGCGTTGTGCTGAGTGCTTTTTACTTCGGGGCTCTTTTTGCTGGAACCCAGCAGATGGCCAGATTCGGAGAAGGCAGCCAAACGATGATCTATGTGATTCAGGGGGTCGCGGTACTTGGATTCGTCGCGATTGCCGAGATTCAGAAACGCCGTGCGGAACTCAAGGTGGTTGCCGATGTTTGACATCCTTCGCTATGCAGCTCCGGTCGGTCTCGCCGCGATGGGGGAAACCGTGAATCAGAAGTGCGGCTTGCTCAACATCGGCCTGGAAGGGATGATGCTAGCTGGCGGATTCTGCGCGATGCTCGCCACCCGGCAGACTGGCGATCCTTGGATCGGTTTACTCGCCGGAATTGCGGTGGGAGTACTTATGGCGATCTTGGCTGGGGCGGTAATGATTCCGCTGGCTGGGGATCAAGTCGTTGTCGGGGCGGCGATCAACCTAGTCGCGCTCGGAGTCACAGGGACGGTCTATCGCAATATTTTTGGGACTAGCGGCGCGCTCTTGAGTATCAATCCTCTGCCGAAGTTTGCAGGAGGGCTTGATGCCGTTCTAGTCCTCTTTATCTTTAGCGTCCCGGTTCTATGGTGGATTCTTTTCAGGTCCAAGTTCGGCTTAGTTTTGCGCGCAGTGGGTGAGAAACCGGAAGCCGTCATAGCGGCTGGCTTCAACGCCAATCGGATTCGTTGGACGGGAATATTGATCTCCGGAGCTTTTGCGGGACTTGCGGGGGCGTATCTGAGTGTTGGCATCACGGCATCGTTTGCCGAGAACTTCACGAATGGGAAGGGGTTCATTGCGATTGCGATGGTCACGTTTGGACGATTCCATCCGGCGTGGGTTTTTGTGGCATCGTGCCTGATCGGAGCCGTGGATGGTCTTCAATATTGGCTCCAAGCCACAGGTTATGCCGCCAAGATCGCGCAGTCCGGAATCACACTCTCCCCGCCATTCTTCATTGCGTTGCCGTACGTCATCGCTCTCATCGTGCTGGTTGTCACAGGAAAAGGTGCGAAAAGTCCGCGAGCATTGGGCGTGCCTTTGCGTAAAGGAAAGTGATGCCGCGCGTTTCTCTCACCCGAAAAATCAGCTTTTCCAGCGGGCATCGCTATTGGGATTCGTCCATGACCGCGGAGGAAAATCGCGAGAGATTCGGGAAGTGGGCCTCACCTTACAATCACGGCCACAACTACGTTTGCTACGTGACCACGAGCGGACTCGTGCAGCCCGAGAACGGGATGGTCGTAAATATCAAGTTCATTGACGACATTCTGAAAGACCGAGTCCTAAAGGTCTACGATCAGAAGTCAATCAACGACGAGATTGCGGTGTTTGCCGATCTTTCACCGAGCCTAGAGAACATTCTCCGCGATCTTTGGGAACGCATTGCACCAGCTCTCCCTGGTGAAGCAACTCTTACACTTTTGAAGCTGGAAGAAACCCCCTTGCTCTATGCGGAGCTTGATATTAAGGAAAACATGACTCTCACCCGAACGTACGAATTCGCGGCTTCGCACCGCCTGAATGCCTCTGGTCTTACCCACGAGGAAAACCTGAAACTCTTTGGCAAGTGCAATAACCCGAATGGGCATGGGCACAACTACGTACTCGAAGTCACCGTCGGTGGTGTTCCTGAGTCAGATTCCGGGATGCTCGTTGACCTTGCTGCCCTTGACTTAGCCGTGAACTCAGCGGTCGTAGATCGATACGATCATAAAAACCTGGATTTCGACATTCCGGAACTGAGTGGACAAAATACGACCTCCGAGATCGTTGCGCTCACGATTTTTCAGCAACTTGACGGCAAGCTTCCCGCAACTTTAGAACGGGTGAGATTATGGGAGACTGCTCGGAACATGTTCGAGGTCACACGGTCGGATATGGTCTAGAATTTCCTACGGCTCGGAACAAAGCGCCTGGTTCAAAAAGTTTTGGCTCACTCAGGATTCTGAGTGAGCCAAAACTCTTAAACAACGATCGGTTTAGAATCGACGGCGGAAACCGGAAATTTCGAATTCGTCTTCGTACCCTGCGACCGTAAACCCTTGCGGGGTAGACATGTCGTAGTTGTAGTCGTAGGAAATCTCCTGGGCTTCGTCAGCGAGACGTTGCTCTTCGATCATCTTCTGAGAGATTTCCGTAAGGCTTTCAAAGGCAATGGCGTGAGATCCGACGACACCACCATAAGCTAGTACCAACATCAAGGCAATTTTCTTCATGTTCTTGGCTCTTCTCCTTGATTCATCCCCACTCAAACCTAACGAAGATGAATGGATCAAGTTCTATTCCAAACTCGGCTCAATGCTTTTAGGACGATTTAAGTCCAGCATTGTTGCCTAAGTTGTACTGATTACTCTGGTAATTTTACTATAAAAAGAGAGAACCCATTCGGGTTCTCCCAATCTGTTCATCAAACGTTAATCTTAACGAACCGTCATCACGCGGTCATAGCATTCATCCGCCTGACCAGGATAATCCTCGAGCAGCCTTTCTTTGGTGTAGATGAAGTCTTCGCGCTTGTAATCCGCGAGTTCAAAGTTGTGTCGAAGTACAATTGCCCCAGTTGGACAAGCTTCTTGGCAATAGCCGCAGAAGATGCATCGGAGCATATTGATCTCGTAGCGCTTTGCGTAGCGCTCTCCGGGACTGTAGCGCTCGGTGTCGGTATTTTCTTCGGCTTCAACAAAGATACAGCGAGCTGGACAAGCACCCGCACAGAGCGAGCAACCGATGCACTTTTCGAGACCCGAGTCATAACGCACTAAGAAGTGTCGCCATCGCGTTCTTTGATACTGCTCCCGAACTTCCTCAGGATAATTGATGGTGACCTTTGGGTTCTTGAGTCGTCTGGCGGTGATGCCGAATCCAGAAAGAATTGGCTTCGCGACGTTTCGGAACAAGTCAAAAGAATTTGTGCTCATACGCTTTCCCCTTCCAGATGGCGGGCATTGACTTCAATGATTCTAAGATCGCTGAATGACTTCGCCTTTGTGCGCTTGATCTTTTCTTGGAGCTTCATAACGCCGTAGATAAGGGCGTCTGGGGATGGCGGGCATCCTGGGATGTAAACGTCAACAGGGACAACCTGATCCGCCCCTTGGACGATTGCGTAGTTGTTGTAAACTCCGCCACTGCTTGCGCAGGCTCCCATACTGATCACCCATTTGGGTTCTGGCATTTGGTCGTAAATTTGCCTGAGAACCGGAGCCATTTTCTTGCTGAGGCGCCCGGCGATGATCATGACGTCGGCTTGGCGTGGAGTTGCTCGGAAAGCCTCGCTACCAAAGCGGCTGATGTCAAATCGACTTGCCGCTGTTCCCATCATCTCAATTGCGCAGCAGGCAAGACCAAAGGTGAGAGGCCATAGCGAATTCGCCCGAGCCTGATTGAGCAACGTCTCGACGGAGGTCAGGATGACGTTTGGAGTTTTTTGAGTATCTCCTAGGACAGGTGTGGAGCTGTCGTGCAGAACAACGGTTTCGATTTTCTTAGGCATGAGCGACTCGAAGAAAGAGTTTACCAAAGGTGGCAGCCTTCTCTCTTGCAAAAACTACGAATTGGGGAGCTTTTTCGTCGCTCCCCAATTCTGTTTGTATGTTTACCGGGCTCTTCCGGCTTTTCCAGCTTCTGGCTCGGCTTCGGCAGATGCTCTGCCGGTCGAGCCTTCCGTGTCTTTGAACACATTTTCCCCGCCGGAGGGTTCACCTTCGCCAGAGCCTGAGCATCCCAACGAGATACAAGCCAGGGCGAATGCGAGAACGAAGAACTTGATTCCTATTCTAGGTCCCATAGGTACTCATCCGGATTGGTAACCTTACCCGCAAGGGTTCCAAATGGCCTGCAACCTTTTGCGGTTTGGTTGACGTTCATCGCTCGCACGCTACCATCCGCCCATGCGATGATGACCGTTCCGTCTTTCAGCCCTGGCTGATTGTATGCGGCTTTGCGCTGATTGTGGAATGGCCACATTCCGCCGTAAACGAGCCAGGACCAACTGTTGATCGTTGGTGTTGGAGGCTCCCAACCGAATGTATAGGAGTGGAGCGATCCGTCACCGGTGCCCGTTGCATAGAGACTGACCGGCTTAAGGTACCTCCCTGCAGCGTCTTGGACGCAAGGTGCCTCTACAACCCAGTTCCCTCCACCAATTGGAACGCCAGATCCTGATTTGCGATCCCAAATACTGCTTGCCAAGAAGATCGTGTTGGACGTGCTTTCAACCTCGCTGACCGTAACGGTCGCGGCGGTATTTCGGTAGTTCACCCTCGGACCCTGGCGCCAAGGGCTAAAGAACACATAGTTGAGTCCCATATTGGAGCGAACCATTCTGGCGTATAGTTTCTGGTCTGCGGTGAGGTTGAGAGTTCCGTAGTGATCTCGGTAGATCGCCTTCGCATCTTGATTGGTCCCATCAACAGGGCAGATGAAGACATCCTCATTCTTGACATACGGCATCACAGCAACGCCCCAGACCCGGTCTGGAGGGCCGAAGCCCCATCCACTGGGGTTATGTCCCGAGTTGGACATTGGGAAGGATTCGTCGAACTCTTGCACGTACAGCATCGTACCGATGCCGACCTGCTTGAAGTTCGAGATGTCCTTTGTCTTCATCGCCGCTGCCTTAGCTTGGGCGAAGACCGGGAACAGGATGGCCGCTAGGATCGCGATGATCGCAATAACCACTAGCAACTCGATGAGCGTAAACGCCCTTTGAACATTCCTCATAAATTTATTAGTCCTTAGGGAAACGGGTATTAAATGAATCCCCTCTCTTAATTTACAACAAAAATTGAAAAATGAGGGGGACTGCGAAGACTTTTTTAAAAGTCCTTGGCAATCCACTCTAGGTTGGGTCGTCATTACCGTACACTTCGAATTGGAGTTCGCATGGTTATTTCCCAAATTTTTTGTCTTGTCGTCGGCGTCTTGGGATGCGTTTTGGCTTTATCATCAAAATCTGAACATGAAAAACCAGCGCGATCCTCGCTTATCTTAACTGGATTGCTTTCTCTGCTTAGTATTGGGTTAGCATTTAGCCCGATTGCGATCAGCCCTGGGTTCGATCCGGGTCGGTTTTTGGCACTTGGAATTGGTTTGCTCTCCGGGATTGCAATGTCCTTTTTGGGGGCTAAGTCCGGTCCGATTTTTGCAATCGGAATCGCTGGCCTCCTTAGTGCGATTCCTCCCTTGCAAGGAATTGAGTCTAGTCCAATCGCCGTATTCGCCTCGTCTGGTGCCGGGCTTGGTCTTGCGCTCCTCCTCTTAAGACTAAGTTTTGGTCTTGAAGCTCCGATCTTGGTTGTTCTAGCCGGGATGATCAGTGTCCTCGCAGGGGCTCAACTTGGATCAGATCAAGCGTTAGCTGGGAATTGGTTCCTGGCAGTTTCAGGCGCGGTCCTTTTGGTCGCATCTGCTCTCGGTAAATTCATCGCCGAAAATCCTCTTTTGGGACGGAGCTTGCTGGTCGCTACATTCCTGGCTTTGATGTTCCTGGTTTGCGATCGAATGTTGATGCTTCCATTTTCTGGGGTTTTGGTTGCGACTAGCGTCTTGGCGATGGTTGCAGTTGCTTGGGCACTTCCAATGGACGGCGAACTCTCGTTATTCCCTGCTCTGCTTTGCGGGATTCTTTGGATCGCGGTTGGGACGACAGCATTCGCCGAAGCCAGGGGTCTCGGCATGGGCATTTGTGCATTTGCCGCCATTGCTACCGCCGTAATTTTGGGGCACTCCCGAGCCGCACTGACTGCAGCACCGCTCGCGTTTTTAGCGATCTACCGGGCGTTTGGCGTCGCCCATCCGGACGCAAGCAAGGCACTCGATATCGGTCAGCACTACGGCCTCATTGGATTGATGCTCGGCATCCTGGTTGCCCTAGCCTTGGCTGAATCATCCGAAGCAGAAGATCAAAGAGTCACCTGGCTCACGACGATGGCGACGATCGTGGGTTGCGGCTTCGCGCCGATGTTACTTGGGGCAAAGGGTTCGATTGGAATTCTGGCCGGACTAGGACTCGCACCCGTAATTAGCTTGCTTCGCCCCCGGGTGAATCAGGCCATGATCTGGCCAGCGATGGTCACTCTAACAGGAGCAATGATCTTCGCCTATTCCAGCCTCAAGGACAAGCTTGACATTGATCGCGATGCCAAGCTTGGCACTCTCGTTTACGTTGCAATTTTTGTCGTTATCGCCGGAGTAGCCGCCGCGATCCTCAACCGTCCAAAGGCTACGGAGAATCCTTCCTGATGAATTCAAATTCGGTCTTTCGCGCTGGCGGCATCTTTGCCCTCAGTTCTCTCGTGGTTCTTGCCACAGCGTTCTTGTCGCAGGGCATCACCAAGGAAATTCCGGTTGGCAGAATGGAGGGGCAGGTCCTCATCCCAGATGGGAAAAGTCAGAAGCCGTTAGCGAACGCGGCGATCCTGCTACGCCCGGTGACGCAGGACGAGGATTCGAACCTTAAACCTAGATTCCTCCGGGCCGACAAGGACGGGAACTTTGTAGCGCGCAACCTACCGGCAGGATTCTATGATGTCGAAGTATCCGCCAAGGCCCACGATCTTGCGAAGCCCCTGAAGGCTGAAGTTAAGCTCGCCGAGACAACCAAGCTCACCTTGAAGCTCGAGCCGATGTCGCCGTATTTGACTCTCTATGCGAATCAGCACGTCTTTTTGCCAAGCGAAAAACCTGCGATTCAGCTTCACGGATTTGTCCCAAAACCCGATTTCAAACTCAAAGTCTTCAGTGTGCCAACTTCGGCGATCGTAAAGGGCAATGGAATATATGGCGCGTTTCAGCCGCTCAGTAATCCTGCCATGGTCCCGGATGTTCTGAAAAACGGAGACGCGAAGCTGATTTCCGAACAGGCGTGGAAGCCAACCGAGGTAGACGAAGAAGGCACATTTCGAGAGGATGTTCCTTTACCAAGCCTTGCGACCGGGTTCTATTGGATTCAAGCGTCCGGGGATAATGTTTCGCAGGGGACTTACCTGCTGATCACCAACATCGGCATGGCCGCAAAGCGGGATAAGAATTCGGTTCACGTCTACGTCTCCGACCTACAGTCCGGAAAATCAGTTCCGAACGCAAAAATTCAGTTGCTTCGACCGGGAACTGAGGAACCTCCTGCAACGACAACAGGCACAAATGGCCTTGCCACCGTTTCTGCGCCGCATTCCCCGACAGAAAAAGACTCTGCGATCCTCGCACAGGTTGGAAACGACCTCGCCGTTTGCACCTTCCGTGATTACGAGGAGGGCGCACTTGGGACTAAGACGCTGACCTACACAGACCGGCCAGTTTATCGCCCGGGGGATTCGGTTTCCTTCCGGTCGATCATGCGCAATCTTGAAGGATCAGAGTACAAGTTGCCGACAAATCAGACCGCCAACGTGAAAATTCTGACCGAAAGTAACGAGATCATTTTGAGCGAATCAAAGTCGGTTTCTTCATTTGGGACAATCGATGGTGAGTTTAAACTTCCAGAGGGTGCGACGGCTCCTGTCCGGATCCAGACCGAGATCGGCGGTGCGAAGGACGAAACCTATGTTAGCGTCAGTGCCTATCGCAAGCCTGCATTCAAACTCGTCGTTGAGCCCGCTAAACCCTATTATGTTCGCGGCGACACCATTGAGTACAAGGTCAAAGCTGAGTACTATTTTGGCGGTCCGGTTGCGGGGGCTAAGCTGACAGGATCGGTTTTCAAGTCTGATCTTTGGCGCTGGTCGGACCCCGAATCCGACGAAACCGAGGAATATGATTCCGGCTACGGCGAGTTCTTGGAGGAAATCGAATCGGTCACCAATGATCAGGGCGAAGCTGTGATTAAGGTCGATTCGCGCCAGATCAAATGGGGCGAATACGATCAAAGCGATCAATCCATTAAGCTCACGGTTTCAGCCACGGAAGGAACCGACCAGTATTTCGAAGGCAGTGGCTCAACGCGACTGATGCGAGGCGAGATGGATCTTCGCTTAAGCCAAGACTCTTGGCTTGTTGCGCCTGGGGTCCCGGCTCGATTTACCCTAGACCTGGTTGATCCTTTAGGTAAACCACTCGCAAATCAAAAGGTGACCATCAACTCCGGATATGAGGTTTGGAGTAAGAACAGCTCAATCTACAAAATCGAAAATCGGAATGAGGTCACCACAAACACGGACGGTAAGGCCGAGATAGTCCTGACTCCAAGCAACCCGGGCGACTTCCGGGTAGAGGCGACGATCCTGGACAATCGAGGCAATCTGGTCAAGAGCACCAGCACCGTCTGGGTTTGGCGCGAAGGGGAGGCTTGGTCTGGGCGTGAGGCTCCGAACCTACAAGTAAGCCTGGATAAGAAGAAGTATCAGATTGGAGAGACCGCTACTGCCTTGGTTCGCACGAGCAAGAAAGGTGGACAAGCCTGGGTAACGCTCGAAACGGATACCGTCCTCAAGCAGGAATTGGTTGACTTGACTTCTGGAATCGCCACGGTTAAGTTCAATGTCAATAAGGATTTGAAACCGAACGCCTACGTGTCGGTGAGCTATATCACGGGCAAGGAGTTTATTCAGTCCACGCGCCGACTGGTGGTGGATCTGCGCGAAGAGCGACTCAATGTCACGATCACACCGTCTGCTCCGGAGTACCAACCTGGTCAAGAGGCTGCGTTTGATGTGCTCGTCACGGACGCTGAAGGCAAACCTGTTTCGGCTGAGCTTTCGCTAGCAACGGTGGATGAATCCATTTTCGCGCTCGCGGAGGATAACGTTGACCCGATCGGATATTTCTATCCGATGCGCTACAACAGGATCACGACGCTGAACTCATTCCCGGAATTGTATTTGGATGGCGGAGAAAAGGACGCCAAAAACGTTGAGCTCCGCAAAAACTTTCGGGATACCGCACTTTGGATGCCAAAGATCACGACCGATGCGGAAGGTCGGGCAAATGTCACTCTTACACTCCCAGACAATCTCACAGAGTGGCGATCCACTGCAGTTGTGGTTACTCGCGATTCTGAATTCGGTAAGGCGATTGCCAAGATCAAAGTCAACAAGCCACTCATGGTTCGATTGATCGGACCGATGTATTTAACCGAGGGCGATACGCAGAATTTTTCGGTCTCGATCACGAATTCTACGGGTTCTGATCTAGAACCGGAATTACTGCTCACCGGGAAAGGGCTTGCCATAGGTAGCACCGAAAAGAAAGTAAAAATTGCGCCCGGCAAAACGGAGATTCTAAGCGTCGCAATCTCAACGAAAATGCCTGGCGATGCGGTCCTTGAAGCACGTATTCGGGATGGCAAGTTTTCTGATGGCGTTGAGCTCAAGATTCCAGTTGCGGCACATGGGCCTAAACTTATCGATCGTAAGGTCGGGCTCAGCGACGGAGGGTCAACGAGCTTGGAATTTGAGATTCAGGAAGCGAGCGAGGCTGGAACGCTGGAGGTTGAAGTCGGAAACAGTCCAGTGAGCCAGTTGATCGGTAGCATCGAGGAGTTGCTCGATTATCCTTACGGATGCGTAGAACAAACGTTGAGCAGGTTTGTCCCTGCTCTTGCCATTCGACAGTCGTTCCCTCAGTACTTGGAAGGTCGCCCCGACTTGAGCGCGAAGATTGATCAGAATTCGGAACGAGGTTTGGACCGAATCCAGAAAATGCAGTCTAACGATGGAGGCTGGGGTTGGTTTGAAAACGAAAGTTCTCTTCCCGGGACCACCGCGCTTGCTCTTGAAGGTCTTGGTCGCGCCAAGTTGGCCGGTGCCAAAGTTCCCGACGCATTGCTGGAAAAGGGCCTTAAATGGGCTGATCAGAATCTGAAAACTGCGTTACCTGTAGAAAAGTCATGGGGTTACACCTGGGAGAAACAAGAGCGATTTGAGCTCGCATACGCCTGTTGGTTCGTGACTAGAGATGCGTATTGGATTCCATTCATGCGCCAAAACTGGGCGAAGGAGCCATCAAGTACGGATCTGGCGATGCTTTACCACGCGACGGGGGACGCGACGGTATCCGCGAAACTCATGAAACGGGCGAGCGTTCGCGAGAACCTAATCTTCTGGGAAGGATATTACGGATCACTATCTAGCAGCCGGGCGTTGGAGGCAATTCAACAGCATCAGCCCACGAATCCTGATCTCGAAAAGATCGCGCTTGGCATTTTGTTCAGCCGCGACGGAACCGGTTGGAGAAGCACGCTGGATTCTGGTCATGCCATTATCGCTCTTCAGAGCTACCTTCTGGGGCGTGGACAAAACTCCCCTCTCTCCGGTCTGAATCTACAGTTGAACGGTAAGCAAATTCAGCCAGACCAGATTGGTACCGAAGATGCAGGAACAATTTACCGTCTGAGATTGCCCATTTCTGGGATGATCAAGGGTAAGAATGAAATCGTCATTGAAGGAGCTGGGGCCTATTTCTATTCCGCATCGGTAAACCAAACGCCGTTCGCGAAAGTAATCAGCGCAAGCACTAATCCAAAAATCAGTATCCAGCGGACATTCCACAAGCTTGTGCCACAAGTTATGGAGAATGGCTCAAAGCAACTGGTTCCTGGACCGGCACTTTCACGCTTTGTGACAGGCGACATTGTTCGCTGTGTCGTAGAAGTGGATGTGGCGGACCCGATGCGGTTTGTGATGGTCGAGATTCCCGTTCCGAGCAACCTCAAAGTCGCTGAATCGAGCAACTTGGATGAATGGACGTATTGGTTCAGCGGGATGACGATTCTTGATGATCGGGTTGCCCAGTTCGCTACAACTCTGCCGGCTGGCAAATCCAAGTTTGAGTTCAATCTACGTGCTGAGGGAACTGGAGATTGCGGAGTCCTACCTGCCAGAGTTGAAGAAATGTACTCACCGGATCGCGCGGCGACGACGAGTTCAATGAGGCTGGAGGTGACCAAATGAAATTCGCTCCACTGCTCTGTCTTGGCGCATGCATCGGGCTCGGCTTTGTGTTGCTCTTGTCTCCGAAAGAGCGCATGATTGGAGGGTATTCCACGCCCCTTACTGGCCGCATGGCGAGCCAGAAGCACAATGCAGTTACCGCGCTGGGGCAGATTGACGGACTCATGATTCCGGCAGGTGGTGTTTTTAGTTTTAATGAGCACGTTCAAGGTTGGACTAAAGATATGGGATATCGAAAGGCTCCTGTTAGCTACAATGGTCAGCTCGTTTCCAGCTGGGGTGGTGGAGTCTGCCAGACTTCTACGACGTTGTATAACGCGGCTCTTCTCGCCGGTATGGAAGTACAGGAGCGTCATGCTCATCACTTCGCCCCGACGTACGTGCCTCCAGGACGTGACGCCGCCGTTGCATATCAGAACATTGACCTCAAGTTCAAAAACCCTTACTCATTTCCCATACGCATTCGTGGCAGGGTGCAACAGGATCAACTTGTGATTGAGCTTGTGGGGAATGGAACGCCGAGGACTCCGAACGCCGTTTATGCCGAGATTCACGACAAAATTGATCAAAAGACGTTCACAATGCAAACCGGCAAATCGCACCGGATCCGGAATTCTGGTAAACCAGGGTTTGCGGTCACGGTTTGGCGGGAATGGAATGATCGTCGTGAGAGGATCAGTCACAACGACTACCCGGCGATGCACCGCATCATTGAAGAATGAACACGAAGCCACTTACGATCGTCACCGGAGGGGCGGGATTCATTGGGTCCCATCTCGTGGATCGTCTCCTTGCAAATGGGGCGAGAGTCTTAGCCTTGGATAATCTCATCTCTGGCAATCTGGACAACCTGAGCCACTTGAACCAACATCCCGAATTCGAACTGAGAATCCAGGACGTTTCGAAGTTTATTCAAGTTGACGAACCCGTTGAAGCAATTTACCATCTCGCTAGCCCCGCGTCTCCAATTGACTTTGATCGGTTCCCGATTCAGGTTTTGAAGGCCGGCGCTCTTGGCACCCACAATGCACTTGGTCTCGCTAAGGACAAAGGCGCGAGTTTCCTGCTCGCGAGTACCAGTGAAGTTTATGGCGACCCTCTCGTTCATCCGCAGCCGGAATCGTACTGGGGCAACGTCAATCCGATTGGTCCTCGAGGTGTTTATGACGAAGCCAAACGGTATGCAGAAGCCTTGACAAGCGCTTATCAAAGTGTCCACGGCATGGATACCCGCATTGTCAGAATATTTAATACCTACGGCCCTCGGATGCGCATGGACGATGGTCGTGTGATCCCAAATTTTTTTAGGCAGGCGTTGTCAGGCGAACCGCTATCGGTTTTTGGCGATGGGAGTCAAACGCGTTGCTTTACGTTTGTCGACGATCTAATCACCGGGATCATTCAGATCATGGAATCTGGATTTCATGAGCCAGTCAATCTTGGTTCGGACCAAGAAATCACGATTTTGGAGCTCGCAACTATGATTCAAGAAGTCACCGGGGTGCCGATCGTGACTGAGTTTTCGAGCCTACCCGAGGACGATCCACGACGCCGTCGACCCGATCTGACCCGGGCTCAAGAACTGATCTCCTGGAATCCCCAGGTCTCTCTAAGGCTTGGCTTGAGCATTACGTGGGCAAATTTGCAAAAACCAGGTATGCCAAATCATCAACTCGCGAACTCTGTTGTGGAAAAACAAGCTTGAAAGCTGATTAAGCTTAAGGACGTTTATCTATTATGCGGAAGGGGTTTATTCAAATTTTGAAAGCGGGAGCGTGCATTGGGCTCGCGCTGTCCTCGGTGTTTGCATCAGCACAAATCTCGGCGATATCGCTGATCATTGTTTCGCGTCAAACAACCCCAATATCGGGTGAGACGGTCCAGGACGCCCTAAACGCTGCTATAGCCGCTGGACAACCGAGCTACACACTCCCACCAAATCCTATTGACCTCACAACATCACTGATGATCCCGAAAGGCACAAAGGACTTTATGCTCATCGGCGCTAACGGGACCAGTTTGCGTCGCGCCTCTGCGAGCGACTTTCCCCTCCTCGTGATCGGTGATTCTGCTTCATACGCATTGGACAATTTCTACCTGAACAAGTACCCGCAGATGAACATTCTGCCGGTAGCGGAGGGGGCAACAGTCCTAACCCGGACGGGCGGAGCTAATCCAGTCACCGGTTGGTATGCGCTCGTGGGCACTCACGCGACCGATGATGTGGTCCGGCATTCGAGTGGATCACCGACCTTCCATTTTCGTCGCGAACTCATCCGGGTGATCAGTGTGCAAGGGCAGAATTTAACTCTGGCCCAGGGAATCGGACGTGACTTCCTAAACCCACAATTACGGCTTGTTCAGGCTGATTCAGCAACGACCAAAGAGGTCACCGAGAATATCACCGTCCGAAATGTAACGCTGTTTGGACGTAGCACGGTCAACAATTCGCTTTCGAACAAAATTCTGATGTGTTCATTGGGCCACAACATCTCGCTGGATGACGTTTCGGTTCAAGGCTTTAACACCGCCGGGATCTCCTTTGGCTTTAGCAAGGGCATATTCATCAACCGCGCGCGAGTTTCTGACGGGAATCGACAAACACTGGGTTACGGGATTGAAATTGCTGGATCCCGGAATGTAACGATTAGGAACTCCACCTTTTCAACTCATCGCTGGGGCGTGATATATCAATCCGGAGCCATGGATGCCTTAGTCGAAGATTGCACTTTCAATAATGGCTCGTCTTCGGAGGGATTCGATGTTGGTCACGGATTCGACGAAAAGCGTCTCACTTATCGCCGAGTGATCGCACCAGTTTTCAGCATCGGAAATCCGTCTTGGCGCCGGGGGAACAGCGACATTCTGCTTGAAGATTGTACGGCTACATCTGCAATCAATTTCTACGGCAATACACGGAATGTTACGATCCGTGGGCGACATCCGAGCCAGACATATACGACCCCACTCTTCAACTTCTTCACAGAGGGTGGCGGCTCTGGAATCCCGGCAGGAGTGACCTACCCGATTTCGGTAATCGTGGAAAATGGGAACAGCCGCCGGTCCGTCCTTGATGGCGTGAACACCCAGATGATCTCGATGTCCTCACAAGCCGTGAGATTGGGTACATTCACCGCCCGAAATTGGACCTTTGAGAACAATGTCACCTCTACCGGTGCCGCAATCTATTTCCGGGCTACATCAGTCCCAACGCAGATTACTCTAGAAAATTCGACGGTCTCGAACAAGTACGAATGGAATGGCCCAATTGCATTGGGACCAGTGTCTGGAACCGGAAGCTGGAACCTCAATATTCGGAATACGAAGTTGCTTGGAATGGGTCAGCACTCCATCGTCGTACAGAACGGGGCACCGGCTTCTGTTCTTCAAACAAACTCCACGTTTAAGGGGTTGATCCTTGACTCGAGCTCGGTTTCAGGCGCGACGGTTACCCGAGGGAACTAAGAACTCAAGTCCTTTCATAAAAAAGTGACCAGTTCTCTTTGAGGACTGGTCATTTTTTTGATAGATGAAGGATAATGAAGCAGGGTTCTGGAGCTAATGCTTCTTGACATTCTGCTATGCGCTTCAAATTGAAAAAGGTTTCTTCTGGACTTCTTGTCCTCGCATCGGGTCAAGCGATGGCAAGCGGACTTTCACCGATGGTTGGTCAACTTTTGCTCCAACAATCAGCGCCTCCTAAGGCGTCGGATATCCAACCTCTCCTGAACGCAGCTATCGCAAGTGGATCCGCACTTTACACGCTCCCCAACACGACAATCCTTTGCGATAAGTCCATCGAAATCCCCGCTGGGACTCGAAACTTTACTCTCGCGGGAGGCTCCAATACTAAGCTCGTTCGAGCGAGTTCCTCAATGTCCAGCCCACTGATTCAAATCGGTGATCCTGGAAACTTTGGGCTAAGCAATGAGCCCTTTAGCACCTACTCTCAGTTCAAGTTGCAACCGATTTCGGAGTTTTCTTCGACAGTTACTTTGTCTTCCCCAGCGACGATCGACCCGGGCTACTATGTTATCGTTGGCAAAAGCTTGACCGAGGATCGAGTATTGCAGGTCACCACCGGAACAGAGTTCTGGGTTAGTCGTGAGCTAGTTCAGATTGATTCTCAGTCCGGTAACACTTTGACGCTCAGGGAGCCAATAGGTCGAGAGTTCGTTGATCCCTATCTCGTGAGGATTGAGACAAATTCGACCCCAGTCGCCAGTCGCAAGGTGATGCGAAACATTCGCCTAAGCAATATTTGGGTTGACGGTCGGCTTGGTGATCGGACGACGGGGCGTGCGCAGGCGCGCAGCAAGCTAGTCGGAAAGGCGATCACCATTGGTCTAGGCGACACCGTTGTTCTAAATAACATCCGCGTGAGCGGATTCCAGATTTCTGGTGTTTCGGCCGCTGCCTCAAAGCGGATCACGATCCAGAATTCTAGTTTCTTCGATAGTAACACCAAAGTCAACGGCTATGGGATCGAACTCAGTGGATCCAGGTTTGGCACTATCTCGGATTGCTCATTCCAAGATTTGCGTTGGGGAACCATTTTCGCCGGCGGCACGATGGATGTGACCGTGACCAACTGTAGTGCACCTCCAGGGCGTGGGGGATTTGACGTTGGGCATGGCCAAGGGGAGAGGAGAATCACGATGCAAAACTGTATTGGTGAAATTTTCTCCATTGGGAACCCAGCCTGGCTCAAGGGAAACAAGGGTATTCAGGTTATTGATTGCTCGGCCTATGGCACATTTGATGTTTATGGCAATACCGAGAATCTCACGATCTCGGGAATGCATTCCTCTCAATCCAAAACCGCTCGGGTTTTGCAACTTCTAACAGAGGGTGGTGGATTGGGACTTCCCTTCGGACCGACATTTCCAATCTCGGTCTTGGTCAAGGACGCTCGCTTCTTTAATCCGTTGTTCCCAGGAAACTGCGTTCAGATGGGCAGCGTGACGACCAGTGCGACGCCCTCGGCAAACCTGTACCCCCGATTGGGATTAATCACATTCCGTAATACCGTCATGGAAAACCCTCTAGCAAACGGGAACGGTTTGATGGGACTAAGGATCGCGGAGACTGGTGGCATCACCGGAAATGCAAGCATGGTGTTTGATCAGGGCACTGTATTGCGAACCGTGAACCCAGGAGTCGCGCCTATTACATTCCCTGCCAACGGACCAAGCGGGAACTGGAATGTTGACTTTAACGGAATAAACTTCGATACTCCGTTTCAGAGAGTGGCTGCTTTCAGTTCCGGTGCAAATGGAACTTTTCGCTTTACGTCATCAACCAGGAACGGATCCGCGATTAACTCAGGGATGATTTCCAACTCCAATGGTGCAAATTCTGTTGTGCTGATCACGCCTTAAACTTACTGATTTCACAACTTACGCTCCAAATTGCCCTGCAAACCCCTTCTGGGAGGAGATTCAGGCGCGGGAGTGAGCACACTGCCTTCAGCTTCGAACACGCAAAAAAGAGTCCGCCAGATACTTCTGGCGGACTCTTTTTTCAGCTTGGGTACCGACTTAGTTATCGCCGCCCATTCCGAAGTTTGAAACGAGAATCTCGAAGTCACTCGGACCAACTTCACCATCCCCATCAAGGTCAGCAGATGGATTCCATCCTGGGGAGCCTGCGGTAGTCCCGAAGGCGTTGACCACAGTCTCAAAGTCACTTGGACCGACTTCATTATCACCGTCGGTGTCGCCCAGACCTTCGATCAGAAGATTAACGGTAGCACCTGCGCTGGTGATAGTCACCGGGGTCACCTTTTCTTGCAACCAAAGGTTTGGCTTAACCCGAAGGGTAAAGCTTCCCCGAGCGTTAGTTGGGATCGAGTAGGCGCCGGACACAATGTTCATTGTTGTCGTTCCAGAGAGAACGGATCCCGATGCATTTGTGTCGTTTGGAGTCAATGACCAAGTCGCTGTAGTTGTGGTCGCGTTCGTCGTGCCGTTAAAGGTTGCGATACCCGAAACGTTAACGGAAGGGGTTGCCCGAGGAGCCTTGATAGTTGCGCTCATAGCTGGGTTTGTACCCGGCTTAAAGTAATCCATCATGATCGTTCGTGCAGCAGCTGGTGCAGCATCAACTTCGAATCGGAAGTTGAATACTCTACCGTAGGAAAGGTGCAGAGCGACTGGGTTTGCGGCATGAGTCGGACCCGTAAAGGTGATAAAACCACCACCGTAGGACCATGTCCAGTCGTTCCCTGCAATGCCATCCGGATCTCGGAATACGACGTTTGAGACCGTAAGACCGGATTCGAGCGGAACCTTGAAGCTTCGGATCCCGCGGTCAATGTCATGGCAGTAGACCGCATAGTCGTAGGCTGTTCTTCCGCTTCCAACGTTGGTTGTCTTAACTGCTACCCGTGCGATACCTTCGCTTTCAGGAGTGGTATCAGCTCGTTCGTCGCCCCAGGCGTCAATCGCCGGACCTTGGATCGTCGATGTAGACTGTTCAGAAAAAGTCCAACGATTATTTGCCGTGCTCCATGTTGCGCCGCACTTTCGGTACGCCACGTTATTGAGACGATTTTCATCACCTTCGGCCAGGTAATAGCTTTCATAGTAGAATTCAGCACCTGCTACGTTTAGATCAGTGTCTTTAACGACAACTCGATTCTCAATTCCAGCATAGGAGTAAGAAACAGTAGCGGTGCCGTTCCACCTTTGGGAACCATTCGTTCGGCGAATATTATCTGGGACATATCCACTGAAGTAGGATCCCACTGGATTCCAAACACCTGTCAAAGGATTTACTTCTGATCGTGGGCCCAGGTAGGTTCGGTCGGAGTTATTGCCAGTACCATATGGGTCAGCACAACCAGGTCCGAGCGAATAGCCGCTTGGGGAGGTGCACGATCCACAAACGCTAGATCCGTTGATCGCATAGAAGCCATGCTTGAGCCAGCCTTCACCGATTTGCTCGAACTTTCCGTTCGAAACGCGATACATGTTTTGGACAATCTTCGGGTGATTAGTCCCCGTCATTGCGCCTCCGATTGAGGTAGTTACAGGAATCCAAGGAATGGTGATTGTCCCCACGTTGCAAGAAGTCGTGCTCATTGCAACCGCTCTCAATCCGTTTGGATAGGTCCCAGAACTTGCAATGTTGGACATTCCTGAGATCGTAAGAAGACGGAGGTCAAGCACTGCCCGACCTGATCCATTTTCAATCGGTGGGATTGGGACATTGCCGCCAGCGACGAGTTTGGTGTTACTCATCATGTGCATTCCTCCAACCACTTCGCCGGCGAGCCAAGGTTGCCCGAGGTACTCAGCCATAGAAGTCGATATAAGGATGTCGCCAAGACCAACCATGAACTGTTGGGTTTCCGGTCGGAAACCAGTCATGGATTGAGCAATGTCAAATTCAAAAGAAGTTCCTTTGTACTCCACCCACATCTTGATCGGTGCAGTTGGAGCTGAGCCAGTTGGTCCAACTTGGAAATTTTCAAACGGGATCTTCTTACCCTTGATGTTGAGCGTGAATCCACCTTCGAATTGCATCGTTCCAGTGATGAACTCGTCTAGCTTTGCGTTCTTGGTCTGGAAGAGCAGGTTTGAAGGCTTTGCCGCTTGGAAGGTTACGTCACCTTCAATTGCGCCCGAAGGAGCAGCGGTTCGCTTGATGTTGGTAATTGAAACACCTGCACCATTGAGCGTGTCGTGGTGGAAAAACACCGAAAATTCCCCATCGTATGCGCGCCATTGCTGGACGCCTTGAGGAAGGAAGGATTGACCATGGGCCAAACATATCCCGCCAACCGCAACGAGTGCGGTGATTGATTTGATCATATTCATAATGAGAGCTCAATTTTGGACACGGACCGTCGCCGATTCATATCTAATCACTTTTATTTTAAGACATTTAATGCTTGTCCAAACAAATAACGTACCAATATTCGAACAGTCTGGTATTTTTACCAGGTTTCAAATGTTCCTGGGTTCAACGTTGTTAAATTTTCGCGAACTATTTTGGCGTCGGCTTCCCTCTCTAAAAGTTCGTAGAAGACGATCTGAACAAGTTTCGCCCCAATGACTTCGGCAGGTTGTTGCTCCGCATTGTTGAGGATTGGCTTGTGGGAATCTGTCGCGATCAATGCTTGACACCAAGGAGTAATGAGTGCCCTTTCATTTGGGAATTTTTGGAGAAGCTGACTTCCAATCGAGATGACCTCCGGATATTTCTTGAGGTTCATCCCAGCTTTAAGAACGGCCGCTGAGATGAAGGGAGAATCTAAAGCCCCCTGATAGCGATCCCAGAGTTCTTGATTTTGGTTGTTTCCAACTAAGGACCGCGCGAGTAAATCCTCAACCTGAGGGGTTTGCAATGGCAGCTTGAGAAGCGCGTCCACCAGCATCTTGGCGCTCGTCTGCCCTTCTTTTGTGGGTGATCCGAGGAAAGATGGGGCAAGCAAGACCGCCTGCTCCGGAGTACTTTCAATCCGAGTTCGAGCCTCTTCGGTATTGCCAGTTCCGAGCATCGCGGCGGTCAGCATGCCTTGAGCAATCTCGTCCTTTGGTCGTAGAAAAACCCATTGCTTGGCAACGGGGAGAACCTCGTTCCACTGATTGCGTCCGGCATAGTAGGTCGCGAGTTCTCGGTGGGCGGCGATGTGGAATGGATCAAGCTTAACCGCTCGAACAAGGTGATCTTTAGCTTCTTGCTCACGCCCTAAAAATCTGGCTAATGACGCCATTTTGTGTTCATTCTCAGCTACCGGAAATAAACCAACTTTCGCGGCAGTCTCGAAGCTGGCTAGACTCGCTTTTGCGATCTCCTCGGGATTCTTTTCCCTAGAGTTCGGTCCGTGACCGGTCACGATCTTTTCCACCTTGGCTAAGCTCCCATTAGCCTGATGGGTGTGATATTGCACGACCGAACTGTGTCCAAGGAACCCGATAAGACCCAGCAGAGCGAGCGCGTAGATCACTCCTGCCGGAAGGATTTTGCCTTCCCGCTTGAGCTGGATCCGTTGGAGCTTTGCCGACGAGGACTTCAGCACTTTCACTCCCGTGATCAGCAAATAGGCCGTGATGCTGGAAAGCCCAAGCGCGAGTAAAAAAGGAATTTGGTCATAAAGTCCTCGGTAGGCGTAAAGCGAAACCAAGAAGAAAATCGCCATGGCGATCTCTTCCGGCCAGGAGTAGTCATAAATTCTCTTTGGCTGAAGCCGGACGGCGGAATTCCCGTACCCGAAGTACAAGGCGCCGGATGGACATGCATCCACGCAGTCGAAACACTTGAGACACCCGGAATCCACAACCATCTTGTGGTTCTTGACTTCTTCGTGGACACGTACGTTTGATGTGCAAACCGCTGTACAGTGACCGCAACTATTGCAAGCATCGGTTACCCGAATCCGCCCACGGCTGAATCTGTCAGCGTAATAATATGCGGCTCCATAAGGACAACCATAAGTGCAAAATCCTTTGTTTCCAAGCCACACGACGATCAGAAATCCACAGACAAAGAAAGTCAGAAGGGTGATGCCAAGGCTGGGGAAAGTCCGCCAAAAGTCATCGGTTTGCAGGTGATAAACGATCGGAGGAAAGGGTCGTCCTTCGAACATCCTCAAGAATTGCGGCCACACGAACATATAGAGAGCGGCAAAAAGCGGAACAAACACTAGGAGCCGGGAACGAAAAGGCTTAGGTTTCCAGCCGACTTTCTTCAACATCCAGGTACATAGGTCTTGCAGAGCAACGATGTGGCAAGCCCATCCGCAGAAAAATCGTCCAAATATCGCTGTGCTTACGATCGTGAGCAGAAAGAAAATGAACCCAGCATTGACGATCCCAAGCTCCAGAGTTTGCATGGCCTCGCTCGGTTCTACCGGAGTAGCGGAGGATCCAGTGAAGTGATAATGGGCGATATGGATCGCGGCCAAAAGGTGAACGCCGATGAGTACAGCCGCACGTAACTTTCCTCTCTTTGAGTGCGGAGTTTTTCGGGCGGGTTGCGCCAATTGAAGCGGAGTCAGGCTCATCCTTGGTTACATTGTGACGGAATCTATGTCCACTATGTTTTTATCTAGGTACTGAATTTACTCCGCTGAGGGGCGATGATATCCGGTGGTCGATCCAATCCAAGTGTCGGTCGTGTTTTTACTGACACTGCTGAGATTCCCTCGACTGACTCGGACAAGTGTGTTCGCAAGGACGGGTTCCTTGTCCCAGAAGTACATCAGCCGGATCTCGGCCTTGCTCTTTCCGCTCGGCGTGTCGATGAATTCTGCGTACTTGACCTTTCGTTGGAGGAGGGTGTCCATGGGATGCACGACCGACTTCACGATTTCTGGAGTAACGTCTGTGATGACTCCGGCGCCTGCAAACGAATAGAGAGGTTTCAGAACGTAGTTCTCAAGATCGTCTGGGATAGACTCCAGCTCGCCAATGACATAGGATTTCGGGACTGATACATCGTTGAGGGCGGGCAATGAATGCTTGCTGATACGGTGGAACCAATTTGGGTGGGCGACCCAAGTGACGTCAAGGTCGTCGGTGATGCTGAAACTGAGGTCAATCTCAGTTTTCTTGAGTTCATCAAAAATCACCCGGTTGTAAATCCGCTTGACCTGGACTTCCCTGCCGGTTTCGTCCTTATAGTACAGTGAACGACCGACTTTATAGAGGTCGCTCAGACACTTATAATTGATGCCGATCATCTCTTGCGTGCACGAGAAGTCAATTCGAGTGCGCTGCAATTCCGGCTTGATCTCAAGCAGGATCACGGACTCGGCCGCTTCGTCACCGCAGATGATCTGCTTCAGGACTTTAAGGTAGGACTCTTCTTCCAGCCCGTTGAAGTAGCAAGTAACGTCTTCGGGGACGAGACCTGCTTTTCGGTAGGCACGGTCGAGTGCGACTTGGTAGGAAAACATGCTGGCGAAGCCTTGGAGCTCAATAAGTCTTGGAACAAATTCTCCATTTTCCTCAGCTACGGCAAAATCAATCTGCAAGAACTGAGGGTGGTCATCACACCCCGGCACGACTTCTCCTGCCGGAACAGCGGCGAGGGAGCGTTCCAAAAATTCAGGCTCTTGTACTTGGTCAACGATGGATGCCGAAGCCCTCATAAGTTCTTTGGTGAACTCATCGGTCAGGAAAACGGGTGTTTCGCACAACCGAAACTGAAGCTTCAACGCATACGGATCGTCGACCAGCGCCAATAGTTGATCGTACTTGGTGTCATCCCAGCGACTTTCAAAATAGGATCGGAGCTTTGCGTCCATAACTTATTGTGTTGCTTTCTTGAGGAAGTTCGGGAGGATTCTGCTGTGCGTTCGGTTGACCTTCTGCGGATCTCCCAAGCTTCCTTGAATCTTTTGGATGCGGTCCGCCCCGTGCTTGCCAGCTAGTTTCTCAAGCTTCTCTGGGTCGTCAAGGTAGGCCTGCATCCCCGATTCGTCTGCTTCAGGGTGGAACTGAGTTCCAACGATTTCCGGTGAGAACGCGATTGCCATCGTCGCCCGTTCGAGAGGAACGTGCGGCCTGGATTGCTCAATTGCAAGAACCTGTGCACCAAACTTTTCGATCTCACCGTGAATCGGTTCAACGACCTGCCACTCTCGGCTATCGATGATCCAGAACGGATCGTACAAATCCTCCAACATCCAATGTTCAGATCCGGCCTCCGTCTTGTTGATCGGGTAGATACCAAACGCCGGCTTTTTTCGGTGGGTTACTGTCGCCAAATTCCAGGAAATGCACGCCATTTGGAAGGAGTGGCAGATCATAAAAAGATATCGCTTTTGCTCGGTTGGTACGGAATTTCGAACGCGGATTTCATTAATAAAATTCTGCCATTCCTTTCCCCAATCGTGGCTTGAAACCTCATGAGGATCCCCAGGACCTCCGGTTGAAATGAAGATGGAGTAGTCGCAAACACTTGGTATCTCAGAATTTTGTCGGACTTCGTAGATATCCGGCTCCATTCCAGCACTGGCAAGGAGCTCACCAATACAACGCATACCCTGGTTGTCGTGACCACGGTACATATCCAAAATTGCGACTCGATTTTGATTCATTCTTGCTTGCTTATGCTGTAACTTCGGGTTCCAAAGGAGGCTCGACTCCGAGACCATGGTGAGTCTCACGGATGATGTACTCGACAACCTTTTCAAAGCTCTTCGTTTCTTCGTAGACTTTGCGTTGTCTTTGGGCCCCGGTTCCGTTTTTCAGCACGTCTCGAAGGCGTTGTAGTTCATGCATCGTGCCAAGACGCTCTGACTCCTCTGAAACGAAGTCCAAAAGCTCTTCGAATAGCTCGGTATACGACACTTCGGTCTGCTTGCTGAAGTCAATCAGCTTGCCCTCGGTCCCGAATCTTGCGGCTCGGAACCGGTTCTCCTCTAGCATCATACGTCTGTACACGCGGAAGGTAAGATTTGAACGGTTGAGTCGATAAAGGGTCGCGACTAGGGCTTGAATTAAAGCGGTGATCGCGATCGTCTCATCCACCCGCATCTGCACGTCGCACATCCGGAATTCAATCGTATCAAAGTTCGGGTGAAGCCGAATGTCCCACCAAATCTTTTTGGGATTATCAATACAATTCGTCTTAATCAGCAGATCAATGTAATCCTGATACGCCGAATGGGAATGAAAATGGTGAGGAATTCCTGTTCTTGGGAAGGACTCAAAGACCTTTACGCGATAACTGCCCCAGCCGGTATCCTGCCCGAGCCAGAATGGAGAGTTACAGCAAAGCGCCATGATGTGGGGAATAAAATAATTCGCCGCATTGATGACATGGATAGCATTTTCTCGATCCGGAAAACCTACATGGACATGCAAGCCGAAAATGAGGTTCTTTCGAGCAACACTTTGAAGTTCTTGGACCAAGCCTTCATATCGTTCGTGAACCGTAATCTCTTGGTCCAACCAGTGGCTAAACGGATGAGTTCCCGCAGCCGCAATGGTCAAGCCCCGCATTTTTGCGATCTTGCTTAGTCCTCTCCGAAGCTCAGTGATCTCTTCTCTGGCGACTTCGATTGTTGGACAAATTCCAGTTCCCGTTTCAACAACGGATTTGTGCATTTCTGCACGTACGCTCTCCTGGAGTTCGATCCCACCATCCTTCAGAACTTCCTCAATGTGACTCCGAAGCTCCATCGTCTTCGGATCCACAATCTGAAACTCTTCCTCAATCCCTAGGGAGAAAAATTCACTCTTTTTCTTTGCGGCCATGGCTGATCACTTCGCCGCCACCTTTCGGCGGGTTGCTGGTTTAGCTGTAGAAGTGGAAGCCGCCATTGCCTTCCCTTCCACGGAATTCTGCATAAAGGTTCCCCACGTCAAGTTCATCTTGCCTTCCTCATGCTTCTGAGCCTTCTCAATGAGCATGTTTGCGGCATTTTCGACGATCCATTCAAAGTTCTTTTCTCCAACACTATAAATGTCTGCGTCTGGAGCAGGATTACAGAAATCGATCGCGTAGGCGATTCCATCTCGCATGGCAAATTCAACAGTGTTGAAGTCGTATCCTAGGGCTTGATTGAGCTTGATTACGCCGTCCACGACCAAGGCGTGAAGATCCTTATCAATCGGCACATCTTCTTGAACGTAGCGTCGGTGGTGTGGCTCCGCTGGTGAGTACCGCATCACGTGAACGTTGTTCCCGCCTAGGCAATAGCATCGGAAATAATCATCAAAGTTGATATTTTCCTGAAGCATCATGGTGAGCTGACCCGTTTGGTTGTAAACATGGAAGAACTCGTGAAGATTTTCAATCTTGAAAACGTTCTTCCATCCACCGCCAGAGAACGGCTTGAAGAATGCGGGCCATCCAACATATTCAAACATTTCTTCCCATGCCAATGGGAAACTCAAGTTTCGGAAGCTATCCGCTTCAGTCTCCGGTGGGCGTTGGTTGCTAGGCAAGAGGACCGTCTTTGGTACTGCAACCCCGACTTTTTCAGCGATACAATTATTGAAGAACTTTTCGTCTGCGCTCCACCAGAATGGGTTATTGACGACCGCGGTGCCGTTTAGGGCGGCGTTCTTGAGCCAGGCTCGATAGAACGGAACGTCCTGACTGATGCGATCAAGCACGACAGCGTACTCGGTCGGAGCGGCTTGCTGGCACTTTTCGATAATCACTTGTTCGGCAACGATGCCTTTGACTTTCTTAGAATTAATGCGCTCAATGACTGCAAATGGGAATGTATTTTCCCGGCCAAATAAGATACCGATTTTTTTCATGATTCTGTCCTCTTGTCTCCTAATAAAACTTTACCTATGCCGACTGCTTTCGTCCAACGATGAGCGAAAGATATTCATAAAGCATCACGCGCCACCATGGCCAGTCGTGACCAACACCAGGGCGATCATCGCACCAGTGGGGGATACCTTTCAGTCCTAAAATATGTGCCATTCGGTGATTGTCACCCCGGCAGATATCCTCGTGTCCGGTGCCAAGGATAATCCCCATTCTGTGCAGGGGCTCTAAGAAAAATGGATCGGATAACCCCGGCATAAAGTCAACCGGATTATGGAAGTAAACATCCTCGCTGTAGAACCCATGGAAGAACTGACGGATATCAAATGCACCCCCCATTGAGATGACTTCCGACACTCGATGGGGGTGCCTGAATGCAAAGTTCACCGCATGGTAGCCGCCGAAAGAACAACCTGCGACCATGACGCGCTCATGCCCGGTTTCGGCGAACGCTTGACCGAGGACCTCCTCAAGAAGCATCTTGTCATAGCACTCTTGATTATGGATCCGGTGGGATGGATGAATGTCGTATGCATAGAAGCTCTCCTTGTCAGAGCTCGAAACGCAATAGACCTTGACGTGCCCAGTCGCAATGAACGGGTAAATCGCCTCAACTAGTCCAAAATCCTTGTTCTCGTGGTATGAACCCTTGCTGGTAGGAAAGAGAATCAGCGGCACCCCGGCATGCCCGAACGTGATCATTTCCGTTTCGTGGCCCAAATTTGGGCTATGCCATTTATAGTATTTTTCTTCAACCATCTCTGATCCCCTTATGAGAGCGTTAACACAATTGCAAGTACATTACCCGGTGGCGACCCGGAATTATTCTAGCTATCGTACGCCAGAATCGGTCGAACTGGACTTGCCAGGTAAAATTTTAAATCACATGGACTGGAAATCTACTTTGAATCTTCCCGATGCTAACTTCACGATCCCAATGAAGGCGGATTTAGCAACGCGCGAGCCCGATATATTAGCGAAGTGGAACGAGTCCAAGATTTATCACAAGCTCCAAGAATCTCGGAAAGACGCACCTGTTTTCTTGCTTCACGACGGGCCTCCTTACACCAACGGACCGATCCACATCGGCACTGGCTTAAACAAAATCCTGAAGGACTTCGTACTTAAAAGCCGATCGATGATGGGCTTCCGGGTCCCGTACGTTCCTGGATACGACAACCACGGTCTGCCGATTGAGCAAGCCGTGATGAAGGCGTTCCATGAGAAAAAAGAAACGCCAGACATCCCTACCCTTCGCAAAGCTTGCCGCGAACACGCGAGTAAGTACATTGATCTCCAGACCGAGCAGTTCATGCGCCTTGGGATTTTTGGGCTTTGGGAGAAGCCTTACAAGACGATGGATTACCGATTCGAGGCAAGTATCGTGCGAGTTTTCAAACGACTCGTGCAAGCGGATCAGGTCTATCGTGGATTGAAACCCGTAATGTGGTCGCCAACGAGTCGCACCGCATTAGCGGATACGGAAATCGAGTACCACGATCACGTGAGCAAGTCGATCTACGTCCGGTTCCCGCTTCAGCTTGATCTCAACGGCTGGGCGGAAGGCATTGCAAATGTCTTCTGCATCATTTGGACCACGACCCCTTGGACAATCCCTGCCAATCTGGGCGTCGCTTTTCACCCTAATCTTGAATACGCGGTGGTGAAATCAGGCGAAGATCATTACGTCGTTCTGAAAGATCTGCTCGAGAAGACCATGGAGGTCTGCGGCATCACGGACTATGAAGTCCTCAAATATGTCCTCGGAGTCAGCTTCGAGCGAAGCGAGTTCAAGCACCCGATCTTCGATCGAACTTCCTTGGCTATGCTCGCCGACTACGTCACAACCGAAGATGGTACGGGAATCGTACACACTGCTCCCGGGCATGGTCGCGAAGACTTCATGACCGGATCAAAGTACGGTCTACCGGTCCTATGCCCGGTAGACGAACGCGGAGTTCTGACCGAAGAAGCGGGAGAATTCGCTGGAGTCAGCTACAAGGATTGCGATACTGTCGTCGTGGATAGGTTGCGAGAACTCGGGATGCTCCTGAATGTCAGCGACTATCACCACACCTACCCGTACGCCGAGCGTGACGGAAAGCCTGTGATCTACCGGGCGACGGAGCAGTGGTTCGTCAGCATTGACGACAACGACCTTCGTACGAAGGCGCTGCAAGGGATCGAAGACACAACGTGGTTCCCGAGTAATGGAAAGAACCGCATCAACGCCATGATCAGCGGTCGCCCAGATTGGTGCATCAGCCGCCAACGCCCTTGGGGGGTCGGAATTCCAATCTTCTATGGTGCGGAATCTGGGGTTCCGGTCATGGATCCAGTTGCAATGGAATGCGTCGCGAAGATCGTCGAGGAGGGCGGCAGCGATGCTTGGTACGTCAAGTCTCCGGCCGAGATCCTTCCTGCTGGCTACGTTCACCCTGTCACCGGTGAAACCGAATTCCGCAAAGAAGTTGACGTTTTTGATGTCTGGTTTGATAGTGGGTCGTCGCACATGGCGGTGATGGAGGGAATCGTGGAACCAGAGTGGAAGGAACACCTTCCGGTTGATCTCTATCTGGAAGGCAGCGACCAGCACCGTGGATGGTTTAACGTTTCTCTCCTCTTGGGGACGGCTCTCTTGGGTCACGCACCTTACAAGCAGGTTGTTACACACGGCTTCGTGAACGACGAAAAGGGCCAAAAGATGGCGAAGAGGCTGGGTAACGTCATTGACCCGCTTACGGTCTCGAACTCAATGGGCGCTGACGTCCTTCGCTATTGGGCGTCGAGTGTGAACTACGAAGATGACATGCCATGCGGAGAGAACATCCTTAAAGTTAGTGGCGAGGGCTACCGCACGATTCGCAACACGTTCAGGTTCCTGCTAGGGAATTTGCACGAATACACCGCCGGTGCCGAGCCTGAAATCAAGCTTGATGTTGACGATTGGATTGTTGAGCAAACAGAACTTCTCTGTGCCGAGGCGGTTGAGAATTACAAGATTTACGAGTTCCGCAAGGTTCTCACCGCCATCAATGATTTCTGTACTCGCGAGCTATCGGCGGTTTATCTGGACGCGATCAAGGATCGCATGTATTGCGATGCTAAGGATTCGGATACCCGGCTTAGCGGTCAGTGGGCTTGCTACCAAGTCCTGCTGAGACTCGTCAAACTTTGCGCCCCGATCTTGCCGTTTACTTGCGAAGAAACCTTCGACCGGATGCCTGGCTCAAACGGCGAGAGCGTCCACCTGGGAACATTTATCGTGCCGAGTGAAGAACGTTTACTCCAAATCGAGGCGAGTGAAGTACAGGTGCGCTTTGCCCGGCTGATCTCGTACCGAGCCGAAATCTTTGCCCTTCTAGACGAATGGCGAAAGGGTGGCGAAGTCAAAAACAACCAAGAAGTACTGATTGACCTAACCGATTCTGAAGAGAATATTGCGTTTCTGAACGTGTTTACTCCGGCGAATCTAGCAAACTATTTCAAGGTTTCTTGGTTAAACCTATCTGTTGGAGAGCGTAAGGTTGAGTTCTCGAAGACTCCGTATCCGCAGTGCGTGCGGTCTAAGGTCTATCGTCCTGATGTGACCGAAGTTCAAGGGCACATGCTGAGCGAGCGGGATCGAAAGGTCGTAGGATGGTAAATCCGACAAAGCATTTCCCGAAGCTCTTCATGCTCACCACCGTGATTCTCGTCGCGGTGGACCAACTGGTGAAGTGGCATGCTCGCACGGCAGCGGATTGGACCGAGGGTCGGGTTTACAATGCTCTGATTCCGGGGATTTTTGAGCTTAAACTCTCATTCAATCACGGCATAGCGTTTGGAATGTTCCAGGGATTTGGCTGGGTCTTTGCCCCGGTTGCGATTCTTATTGCAGGTTGGTCTTTCAACTTTTGCGCGAAGTTGCCACCCCACTTTCGGTTACTCCCGATCACGTTTGGGGCATTGGCGGCGGGGGCAATTGGAAACCTGATCGACCGGCTCTGGATGCAAAAAGTGACTGACATGTTCTGGTTTCGCCCGATCAACTTCCCTGTTTTCAACATTGCGGATAGTTGCATCACCGTCGCCGCGATCATCTTGGTCGTCAAGGGGATGACCGAGCCACAGGAAAAACCTCAAACGGTTGCGAAGGAAGCTCAACGCGACGAGTCAGAGAATTCAATCTGAACTGGCTTTTGCGGCATCTGGGTTGGTAAGATCCAGAAGACCACCACGCTGATCACGAGCAGGACCAGCGGGTAGACCCAGCCGGAGATGGAAACTTTTCGGGATTCGTCCATGAGCGTGTTGGGAATTATACCGGGGTGGCTTAAGAGGGAGAATGGGCGAACAATCCAACCGAATGGAACCCGACTTCAGCCGACCACCGGTTCTGATCTCTCGTCTTGGAGACAAAAAGGTTGTGGTAAGGAAACGTGGAATTTTCTTGTCATCGGTGATGTCCACGGTAGCTTTGTTTGTGGTGACTGTGGATGTACGTTTGTTCTACCTCTGGAGTTCAGACTACGACTGGGGCCAAAGTTCTCGTCAATCGAGTGCAATTTCGATTGTGTTTCTACTTTTGCTACCACTCCTGGCGACGTTAAGGCAGTGTCTCATTAAGCCCGCCGATGTCAAGGTGATTTGGAATGCATTCGTTTTCACGACTCTACTGCTAGTGGGACCCTTTTCCATGCTCTATACAAATGGAGTTTTCACTTTTGATTTCCAAAGGCTTGGTCTAATGTTCATCGGGTATGTCATAGGACTTTGCCTAATTGAGGTTCTGGGGATGGGTTGTGAGTTAGTCCTAAAGATCTTCTGGACTTGGTCTGCATCGTTGAGTCTTCTATCAAAGCTTACAAAAAAGCCCCCGATGCGGGTTGCATCGGAGGCGCAAGATCTAACCGAGGTCGAATCTACAGTTTCAAATCAACAATTCCACTAACGCCCACGCCAGTGACGGGTTGAATTTTTGCTCCTACGTTCTTATCGGAAACTGGGATCATCGCGCGGATGCGAATTTCTTTGCCGAAGAGTTCTGTCTCAGGAGCGGCGACGGCTTGGACCTTTTCAACCTGAGCACGGGTTCCCTTGACTTGGGCGGCACCGATTGCGTTGGACTTGCCAATCCCTACGGTTAGGATCGGGACGACCTTGGTCCAGCTATCCTTGGAATCCGTGTGCTTCACCAGCTTGTTCAAAGCTTTGTTCATGTCTGGGCCAAATTTTTGGACGACCGCACCGACGCCGAGAATCTTGATTGCTTCTCGGATTTGCGGCATAGAAATCGCGGTGAGCGAAAAGAGCATAGCGGCGATTGCCGCAACCTTGAAAGTTCGATTTGGTTTCATCATCACAATCCTCGTTGTTCAATTTATCAGACGAACAAATCCAATGGATGATCCGCCGTTGACCCGAAAAACCTAATTGCTGGTCGTTGTTGATGCTGGATCAGGGGTGCTAGTCTCGGGGTCCGGTGGCGGTGAAACGGGGACAGTTGGATCGGACTTTGGAGTTTCCGTCGTGGTTTTAGGAACCGAGATCGCGCCGGGATTCTCGGTGGCTGGCCATTTCGCGGGAAGCAATCCCTCTTTACTCGCTCCGTGGATCACGAACGAATTTCTGCTCATGTCTGCCACGAAGAGCAACGTCCCCTTTGCATCCACGGTCCGTACGGCAATCAAGTTTGCCTCTGGGTAGGCTTTCAGCAAAGCCCCTGCAGCTTCAGCGCAGATCGTCTGAAGATCATCATCAGCGTTTGCTTGCAGTGTTAGTCCAACTCCAGCACCACGAGGATCGTACCAAACGCCTAGAAAACGGCCAGCAATTTCATCCAGACTTGCACATATCTGCGCAAGTTCAGCGTCCTTCTGAACGCTTGTCGTGGGTAGAGTTTCAGATATTGGTTCAGATTTCGGGGACACGGTCCCCTGAACCTCAATGGGGTCACTCATGATCGGTGAGCCAGGGGAAGCCCCTTGGCGCCCAACAAAGAATCCAACAATCCCAAAGCAGACGATGAGGCTCATCAACATGACGGCGAACTGAGGGATTTTCGCGCTTGTGGTGGGAAGGCCGATCTTTCGGGCCGTTTCAAGCCGATCACGCTGGACTATGGCTTCCTTCACCATTCCGACCTTACGGAAGTACCCCACCTGGTCCGGATCGTATTCGACCGCAAGCTCGTACCAGTTCTTTGCCTCGTCGAGATTTTGCTGTTCCTGGTATAGATCGCCCATCATGCAGCACGCTTCCGAGCTATGGGGGGCTAGGGTTAGCAATTCACGACACGCTTCGATTGCTTTCTGATACTCACCTCTCAGCTTCAGAAGGTGAATGTGTGCAAGCTTGGCCTGCAATTCTTTAAACTCAATCGCCATTAGGACTTTCCTGTACTTCCGAATCCACCTTCTCCTCGATCAGTGGTGGCGAGTTCGGCTTTGACGACAAAATCAGCTTGAATCACAGGAGCAATCACCAGTTGAGCGATCCGCTCTCCGGCGACGAATGTGTAAGTTTCAACCCCTAGATTGACCAAGATTACGTGAATCTCCCCTCTATAATCCGAATCAATGGTTCCGGGGGAATTGACCATCGAAATTCCATGCTTCACGGCGAGACCACTACGAGGTCGGATCTGAGCTTCGAAACCTTCAGGCAAAGCTATCCGTATTCCCGTGCGGACGAGCTTACGTTCGAGTGGGGCGAGGACGCCGGATTCGAACGCTCGGAGGTCAACACCTGCGGAACCTGGGGTGGCATATTCAGGAGCTACCACGCCTGGTTCTAACAAAATTTCCACCTGTACACGTCGCATCATGTCTCATACTATGAACGATTTCGCCCGATAAAGAGTTTGAACAACATAGGGTATTAAGTTCAGAAGACGCAAATTATGGAGTTTCAGCATTCAAAAAAAGTTCCTTACCTAAGCGAGTATCTCGCTTACGAGGTCGCTAAATCGGAAGCAAACCGAGGGAAGCCTTGGAACTCGCCACTGCCATGGCTGACAGTCGGTGGAATTGTGAGTGCATTTTTGCTCCCGCTCCCTGACATCGCAACATTTGGCCTGGTTGTCGTGTTTCTAGGAGTCCTTTCTAAACTGCTGCAGAAGCTTTCCAAACCGCGGAATCCTGAGCAAGAGAGGAGAAATGAAGTCCTGCGCCCGTATCTAAAGCTCGCTGAGTACAGACGGTTGCACAGAAACATTGACTCCACCGCTCTCCAACTCCTAGAAGCTTCGGCTTATTACTGGAGCAAACTTCGGATTCGGCTTAACTCGGCGGCATGGAATTCTCTCTCCACACCGCTGCACCTCAGCGCGATTCGTGCTCAGACCCTTGAGGCAATTGATCACGCGATGGAAGAACAGATTGAGCTTTGCCTCAAGTGTGTGATCCCCATTGGCACCAAGCCGAAAACAGATCTCCGGGAAATTATGGAAGACGTGATTGGGCTGGATGTTGACGATGTTTTGGACAATTTGAAGAAGGGTTTTAAGGTCAAGTCCGGAACCCAAAGTGGTCGGATTCATGAAATTTTTGAACCTAGCCGAGCGATTGCGGAAAAGCTCAAGATGCTAAGCGAAGAGCTGGATCAGATCAGTACCGAGAATGCGATTGGAGTTTCGACCCAATCGGGATCAAGCCTTGATTCCGCTCTCCGCGACCTTCAGGATATCAAGACTGCCTACGTCGAGCTTGATCAGTCTTAGAATTCCCGATGTAATTTCTGAACGAAGGTGGTAGCTTTTTCATACTCAGAATTAGCCTTGGCTAATTTATATAGATATGGTTTATAATTTGAGCATGATCCAACCCATGTCCTGGATATTCAGCGCGATTCTGGTTGCTTTGTTTCTGGCTGGATGCTCGCCCGAAGCCGCGAATGAATCCAAGTCTGAGGCAAACACCCTGAAAGTGGTTGCGACTACCGGGATGGTCGCCGACATGGTCCGGGCGGTTGGCGGAGAATATGTCGAAGTGACGACACTTATGGGTCCAGGAGTTGATCCTCATCTTTACAAGGCAACTCCAAAAGATATCCGGACGATCACCGAGGCCGATCTTGTCGTCGTGAACGGACTGCACTTAGAAGGCAAACTCATCGAATCCCTCCGACCCCTTGAAAAAGAAGGGCGACTCTTTGAGCTAGCGAAGGAGATCGAGATCAAAGGATCAGCTCTCTCAAAAGACGATGCGCCCGATCCGCATGTCTGGATGGATTCCACCCTTTGGGGAACGCTTGCCCCCAGGCTGGCTACCTTCGTCGGCGAAAAGAGACCGGCTCAAGCCGACATCTTTGCAGCGAACGCTAAGAAATATGAAGCAGAACTAAACACCCTGACTGAAGAGTTGAAAAAGCAATTGGCTGGGATTCCAAAGAAGCGGCGAGTCCTGATCACCGCACACGATGCGTTTCAGTACTTTGGCAAGAGATTTGACATCGAAGTTGACGCAATTCAGGGGCTAAGCACTGAAAGCGAAGCCGGGCTCAAAGACGTCACTAGGCTGATCACCAAGATCACAGATCGGAAAATCAAGGCGGTTTTTATTGAGTCCACGCTATCGCCGAAGAATATTGAAGCGCTTCGCGAGGGAACCAAGGCGCGTGGCTTCCCGATCGCTCTTGGCGGCGAACTCTACGCCGATGCTATGCCCCCGGGAAAAACGTACTCTGAAATGATGCGACTCAACGTCAATACCATCGTGCAGGCTCTGAAATGAACTCCGTGCTTCGGACAGAAAATCTGACCGTCGCTTATGGAGACCGCGTCGCTTTGGACGGGGTTTCCTGTTCGTTTGAGCCCGCAAAACTCACCGCGATTATCGGGCCAAATGGCGCTGGAAAAAGCACCCTGATCAAAGCGATGATGAACCTGGTTCCGGTGATCTCGGGACAAACTCTCTTCGCAGAGGCTCCGATCCGCCCCGGAAGGTCGCCGATTTCATACCTTCCGCAGCAGAGCTCGGTGGATTGGGATTTCCCGGTTTCGGTCCTAGATGTTGTCATGATGGGGACATATCACAGGGTTGGTTGGTTCCGTCAGCCCGGGAAGAAAGAGCTAAGCCTTGCGATGAATAGCCTCGAAACCGTTGGGATGTCGGACCTAAAGGATCGGCAGATCGGTGAGCTCAGCGGTGGCCAGAGGCAGCGCGTGTTTCTTGCCCGTAGCCTTGCCCAAGAGGTGGAGATTTTCTTGATGGATGAACCTTTCGCCGGGATTGATACCCGCACGGAGGATATGCTTTTAGAGGTGTTTCAGGATCTTCAGCGGGCGGGCAAGACGCTGATCGTGGTGCATCACGACCTCGGAACGGTGCGTGATCGGTTCCAAAATGCGATCTTACTTCAACGCAAGCTGATCGCGTCCGGCCCGGTTTCTGACGTTCTGACCTCTGAAATTTTATCTCAGGCGTATGACGGTGGAGCGATTCCGGAGGTCGGATGAATTACACCGTCATCGTTGCGCTGATCGCATCAGGCATTTTAGGCGCGGTTTGTGGGGCGGTGGGTTCTTTTTCGGTGCTTCAAAAGCGCGCGCTCTCAAGCGACGTCTTTGCCCACTCTGCGCTTCCAGGGATCGTGATCGCCTTTCTGTTGCTCGGTTCAAAGAGCACGCCGGTGCTTCTTCTGGGTGCCCTTTGCTCTGGATTGCTTGGGATATGGGTATTGGCGAAGATCAAGTCTCGGACCAAGACGAAAGATGACGCATCGCTGGCCCTGGTCTTAACGACGTTCTTTGGCGCAGGAATCGTGCTCAGTCGTCATGCTCAAAACGCGGTTCAGGATGGTTCGGTAGCGGGCCTTGATTCCTTTCTGTTTGGCAAGGCGACCGGGTTGGTGATGCAAGATTTGATCCTGATCACGGTGACTGCGTTCTTGATCGGCGTGATCTTGATTGTGTGTTTCCGACAACTCAAGATGACGGCATTTGATTCTGGGTATGCAACTTCCGTTGGCGTTCCCGCTGGTTGGCTTGATCGATTGCTGCTGGCGATGACGGTTGGTGCAGTCGTTGCTGGATTGCCGATGCTGGGGGTTGTTTTGGTTGCCGCCCTGACGATTATTCCTGCGATCACGGCAAGATTTTTGACCTATCGATTGAACCTGATGATCATGCTGAGCGCGGGGATTGGTGGACTGTCGGCGGTGATTGGAGTTGGGTTAAGTGCTGTGTTTGACGGCATCCCGACGGGACCTACCGTAATCTTGGTTGCCGGGTCAATCTTCTTGCTGACACTGCTCTTCGCGAAGGAACACGGGATCGTTGCGAAGGCTGCACAGCGGCGACGGCTTAAGCAGATCGCACCTGTGATCGCTGCTCTAAGAGGTCAACCGGCGAACGATGTTGCCCGCAAAGTGATGCGAAAGCTGGATGTCGGCGAGCCCGGACTTCCAAACACAAACGGCTTGCTCCTCCTAAAGCAGTGGGAGGAAGGTTCTGTCTAGTCTCGCCTTTTGGACGATTTTGCCGCTTGCCATCAGCGGGATCACATGCGCGATTTTGGGATGCTGGGTCCTTCTAAACAAAGCCAGCATGGTTGGCGATGCGATGAGCCATAGCGTTTTGCCCGGGCTTGTGATCGTGTTTCTGATCGCGGGGACAAGGGCTCCATTGCCAATGACCATTGGGGCGATTATTGCAGCGGTCTTGACGGTTTGGCTTGCTCAATTCTTAGGAGCCCAGCGCTTGATTCCAGAAGATGCCGGGCTAGGCGCGGTTTTTTCGGTGTTTTTCGCGATTGGGATCTTGCTGCTGAACAACTATGCGAAGCAAGTGGATCTTGATCCTGGTTGTGTGCTTTATGGGCTTGCAGAAACCATTCCTCTTTCACAGACCTCACTTTTCGGATTCAAATTCCCTTCTGTCTTGCTCAGCCTTGCCCCGATGTGTGCGATTGCGCTTTTGTTTAGCGTGTTGCTTCGAAAAGAGCTACTGCTCAGCGCATTTGATCCTGGTTTCGCATTGCAATCCGGATTTCGACCGAAGGGCGTTTACTTTCTCTTGATGAGTTTGGTGGCGATAGTTGTGGTGGCGAGCTTTGAGATTGTGGGTTCGATTTTGGTGCTTGCACTGCTGATTGGCCCATCAGCAAGTGCTCAGCTTTGGACAAAGAAGGTGAAGAGCATGATGCTTATTGCGGGAATCATTGCAGCGATCGCTCCTGTGCTTGGATACTTCTTCGCGCTCTGGACGAATACCACGATTGCGGGAATGACGAGCGTGATTTGTGGAGTTGTGTATGCGATCAGCGTTGTGATCACCAGCCGAAAAGCGACCAAGCGTTTGAGCTTACAGACCACAAATTGAAACCATCCTCAAGTTCAGCCGTCCTGAATCGTGAGGAACAAAATGCAATTACTTGGACAACTCAGTCTTCTTTCGGCTTTATTTTCGGCACCCGCTCCAAAATCTGTTGAGCCACAAATCATTGAGGCCGCTCTCTACAAAAATGGCCTGAGTGCAATCGTTCGATCGGTTGATATTCCTGCAAATTCGGAAGTCATGCTTGGTTCCGTGCGTCCTTCTATTGGTGGAACGTTTTGGATATCTGGCCAAAATGGGCTTGTTCTTGATTCGATTGTCAACACAACGGTTAAGGGGAAAGTGCAAGTTGCCGCGTCCAATATTGGGCAATTGATTACGCTTAATGTTGGCAAGAATGTCACGCTAAAAACTCGTCATGGGGAGTTTACTGGAACTTTGGTTGCCGCGAACGGAAGCACTGCGCAAGACCCACGAAATATGTCTGGAATGACGCTCCTAAAAACTGATAAGGGCACGATGGCGCTCAATATGTCGGATATCGAATTTGCTATTTTTCCGGACGGACCAAATTCGACTTTTGAAACAGAAACCACAAGCCGCGGCGTTGTCGTGAAGTCAAAAGCGGGAGGAAAGATGCTCATTTACAGCGTCGAATCAGGACTCACTTGGCTCCCAATGTATCGAATAGAACTCATAAATAAGGACACGCTCAAGCTCACTATGAGGACATCCGTTGTCAACGAGCTCGGAAACCTTAATGGAGCGAATGTTGGATTTGTTGCGGGAGTTCCAAATTTGGCAAATACATCATCCATGGATCCATTTACGCTCCTGGATGTCGCTCAGTTTAATGATGACGTCAGATTTAGGCGAGAAGGTGGTAGTCGTGGTGCAATGCAAAACGTTGCTGCCCCTGGCGCTTTCGGAGGTGGAGGTTTTGATGCGGCGTTTGATGAAAACCTCAATCAAGGCGTAAGTGCGGGTGAGCTTTACTTCTATAAAAAATCTGGCGTCAATCTTAAGCTTGGCGATAAAGGTTACTTTAACTTGCTTGAAGGCACGATGAAGTATTCGACTCTCTATCGCATGGAATTACCAGAAGAATCTCCAAACGAAGTGATTCCATCTTGGCAAACCTTACGATTTAAAAACACAACAAGCACACCGTTCACCAGCGGTATCGCTTCGGTATATTCGGCAAATCAACTTCTCCTGGGTCAGGATCAGTTAGCCTATAGTGCGGCTGGTGTGGACGCTGATCTCAGAATTGCCCGAGCGAATGACGTGGCAGGAGTACTTACTGTGACAGAAGCAAGTCGCAAAATGATCCAAGTACGTCGTAGTTCCAATGACTTCGTTGATCGGCCTCTCGTGAATCGAAAGGGCATAGTTGCGTTGATCAACTTAAAGAAGGAGGCAGTGAAATTGGAAGTCAAAACCTCTCTACAAGGCAAGGTACTCACAGCGTCCAACGATGCAAAGATTACGACGCAGACCATTCTTTCTGATCCTTACAATGTGAGTTCGAGTATCACTTGGACACTAGACCTCAAGCCAGGTGAGAAAATTGAGATTTCGTACGATTACGAGCGGTTGTTGCCTTAAGGGATTGGGAGTTCGGATGGATCGGATGGATCGGATGGATCGGATAGTTCGGATGGTTCGGGTAGTTCGGGTAGTTAGGTTTACCGTCCAACTTATGGTAGACCGTTAGTTGTATGCAATTGCAAATCCAGCCCGAACGATCCGAACTATCCGAACCACCCGCACAATGCCTTACACCTTATAGATATAATCGCCTTCGTGCGCTTCTTCGATGTAGCGGGCAAGGATATTTGCACATGCATCAAGATCGGAAGGATGGATGGTTTCGTTGACGGTGTGGACGTAGCGGCACGGAACCGAGAGCGTGAACGCCGGAATTCCTCCGTTCAGCTTTTGCACTCCACCGGCATCGGTGCCGCCTGCGGTCAAAATTTCGGGTTGATTTGGAATGTCGTGCTTCGCGGCGATGGCTTTGAAGTGCTTCACCATCAGCGGCGAGCAGATCAGCGAGCTATCAAGGATTTTGATGGCAACGCCCTTGCCTAGCTTGGTGACGTGATCGGACTCGGGGATGCCGGGGATGTCGTTTGCCAAAGTCACGTCAATCGCAACGCACATATCGGGATTGATTCCAGAACCGGCGGCAATCGCTCCTCTGAGCCCAATTTCTTCCTGAACGGTCGCGACGCCGTACACATCCACGTCGTGGTCACCAGCGTTGCGCATGGCTTCGATCATGCAATAGACAGCGACGCGGTTGTCCATCGCCTTGCCGGTCATGTGGTTTCCGGTCGGGCGGCAATCGCGATCCATGGTCACGCGATCTCCGACGCTCACCTTCGATTTCACCTCTTCCCCGGTCAATCCTAGGTCAATAAAGAAGTCTTCGATCTTGAATCCTTTGCTTGCTTCTTCGGCGGAAAGCATGTGCCTTGGCTTGACGCTTGGCATCATGAGCCCTTGGATTGCGCCATTTTCGGTGTGAACAAAGACGCGTTGGGAAGACATTTGTCTTGGGTCCCAGCCACCTAACGGCGCGATCCGAAGGAATCCGTCATTGTCGATGTACTTGACCACGAAGCCGATTTCGTCCATGTGGGCGGCGATCATCAGCTTTTTCGCGCTGGTTTTGCCTTTTTTGAAGCAGATGAGGTTGCCCATCGCGTCGCTTGAAAATTCTGCGATGCCTTTCAGTTCTTCGATGATGATGGTTCGGATTGCTTCTTCTTGTCCGGGAGTGCCGTGGGCCTCGGAGAGTCGCTTCAAAAGTGGGGCGTTCATTGCCGTAGTAGTACCCGATTATGGGGATGGCGGGTTCCCGCCCCGTCATCCTTCGGCTCCACTCCTTTGCGCTCAGGATGACAATGGTCAGTCAGTCGGCCCAAATTACAACACAAAGTCCGCGTACACCGGCTGGTGGTCGCTGGCCCGGGTTCCTTTTTCGGTGTAATTGACAAACCCCGTACCCTCGTCCATCTGAATCCGACCATTAGAACCCTTCATCGAATTCGGCTCTGTGTAGATAAATGCCTTGCCTTCCAACTTGCTAAAGAGACTTGGAGAAACCAGAATCTGATCGAATAACGCCTGAGTGACTTTGACGTCGTCTGGGAATTTGTGCTCTTTGCCCCGAAGTTCTTCATTGCTGTTGTACGCACCCGGGACAACTGGAGAAAGTGCCTCGCCTTTGAACAAGCGATTCAGATCAATACTCACAAAGTTTTTGCGATAGAGAGGCTCACAAAGATTGTGAAGAAGAGGCTTCGGCCATTCGCTAGGGCCGCCCGGAGCCATGACGTTCCCGCTTTCTAGGATGTTCACACATCGATCGTCAGGTGAATCGTTTAGGTCTCCAAGAACGATGGAGTTTTCTCCCTTCATCGCGGCGATGTAACCCGCAAGCATTCCCGCCGCCTGTTCACGCTGTTGATCCGTCACCCATCGACCGCCACGGCGGCTCTTGAGGTGATTGACGTAAACAAAAACCTTTTCCCCCTCCGGAGTTTCAACCTCCGCTCGCAGCACGTCGCGATTGCCAGGAAAAGCAAAATCTAAAGCTGGGGAGGTGAATAAAAGTTCTGTCTTGACAAGCTTGTATGGCTTACGAACAGCGATCGCGACCTCCTGAAACTGCTTCGGATCATCCTGAATCCCAAGGCTCCACGAATCATCAAAAACCTGTCGCAAAGCCTTCTTACTTTGAATCTCTTGCAACCCAACAATGTCTGGAGTTGTCTTGTCCAGAATCTCCCTAATGTTCTTAATGCGTACCGGATCAGAATCCTCGCTAAACCACTGAATGTTGTAGGTCATCACGCGGAGCTTGCCATCATCTCCTCCTGCGTCTTGAGCGGAATTACATGCAACAGGGATCAAAAAAATCAACGGCAAAAGGGCTAGGCGTTTCATGGCTTTAGTGTGGATGATTGTGTTCGTCGGTTGTTGCAACAGGTGCTGGTTTTCCGGTTAGGATTTCGTGATATGGAGACTTTTTCAGAAATGCTTCAATCTCTGGAGCAGGCATAAAGACAGGATCTTTGCCATCTACAAAAACAACATACGTTGGCGTGCTTGCAACTCCGGATGCTTGAAGATTAGTCTTGAATTCCAAGATTGAGTCAAATGTTGCGGTGTCATCGGTAAAGGTTTTCAGCCATGTCGCTCCCTCCAAGCCAACCTGATCGAGTAAGGCAGCAATGTCTTCTTCCGAGGCGGCTTTCCCACCATCTTCTGTGAACATCAATTCAACAAACTCGAAATACTTCCCATTCTTGCGAGCATATTCGGCTGCAAAAGCCGCCTGAAGACTCATCTCGTGACCCGGAAGATCTTGGATCGGGAATGTTCGGTAACCCATGCGGATGTTCGGGCTGTACGTTGCTTCAATGGTCTTAAAAGTTCCAGACATTAATCGGCAGGCGCTGCAGTAAAAATCAGCAATCTCAACGACTGTGATCCGCGCATCTTTTTTGCCTCGGAAATAGGTGTCATCCGGCAGGATTTGCTCGAGCTTAAGCCCAAATGCAGGTTTAACCATCGCGCTTCCGTGAGTGTTGGACGAATAGGCTCCCGCAATTCCGATCGCACCGATCAGCAAGAACGGAACGAGCATTGCGTCCATGTTCACTGGTTCGGCGCTTTGATTCGTAAATTTTTGGAGAGGAACGTGCCCGATCAAAAGCAAAGTCATTGTCGCGGCACTGCTGAAGCACCATACGCAGGACTGCTTCCAAACCACCGTGAGCATAAAGACGAGCGTCATGCTGATCACAAAGCCAAGGCCGGTTACAATGAGAGTCGGTTTATTGAGCTTGGGGGCCCATTTGTTCCAATCCGTCGCTCGCAATGCTGTGGCGGCAAAGATCGCGAGATACGCGGCTAATCCAAAAACAGCAATCGGAATCGGGCCGATTTTGGACTCTGGACGGCCTGTAAGCCAGTCACAACCGCTGGCGACTCCGCATCCCACAGATTTCCCAGTGAGGTGCGCGTAAGATAGAACGCTTGCAACGAAAACTCCAATCGCGGAGAGAACCAGCAAAATGCGATTCAGCAGTAAGGGCATAGAAGCTCTAGTATACGTTCTGGCGAACCTGGTTGCCTACGAATTTTCAGAAAGGCTTTTCGTAAAAATTCACCGCGATCAAATTGCTCCGCTGACTTCCCCGCCAAACGCGTAAGAATCCAGCATTGGCGGCTTCGGGAACAGTGAACTCTAGCTCGCCAGGAGTGTTGACCTTAGTTTCAACAAAGGTGCTTTGGGTGCGGGTATTGCCGCCCACCGAGATTGGATAGCTGATTTCGACTTGATCGCCTTCGCGGAATAACCCGCCGATCACCTTAAAAGGTTTGCCCCAGTAGCCACGATCTTCGGTCTTTGGATCAACTTGCGGAGCGTCGTTGTCGCCGGGTTGCATTCCGAAGAACGGCGAAAACTGAAGAATCAATCGCTCCTGGGGAAGCAAACCAACGCTGGGATAAGACTGGAATCCGCTCACAACACCGGAGAACTTATATCCGGTCGAAGGAATCAACCCGAATCCCTGTCCAAGCCGGGCCGCTAATATTCCCATCGGGTTGTTACCCCGCACTTCCCAGGTTGCTAATGAAGTAGAAATCCCTGGTGCCTTGGTAAGATTCGCAGTTGGGGCGAGGAACCAATCTCCCACCACGGCAACCCCGGAATCACTGGCGAACTGCCTTCCAGTGGTAAAGCCCCCTCCGCCTTGAGCGAAGATCACGGCGACTTGTCTTGGCTTCAATCCGCCAATCGCTTCGACCTGCGCGGTGTACCAATTCGGCATAAATTGCACGTCCTGGGCATCTTCTTCGGTTCCAAGCGTTCCGATCCGCATTTCCTTATAGGTTTGTCGCGCCTTGACTTCAAGCAGCGTACGAACCTTAAACTTTGCTCCGGTTCTGGATTCGTACCAACCTCTGATTTCATCCATCGAACGATTGATCGCCTGAACGTACTCGGGTTGTCTTGCCATGTCCGCGGGATAGGTGTAGTAAGGCTGAACTTCAAAACCTGCGACAGGTTGGGCCATCAATGCGGATAGAACGATTGCTTGAATCACGAATCTTTTGACGTCCAATAACCCCGGTTGGGTTCATATTCCCCAAGTTCTAACCTCGGGCGATCAGGACTTCTTGCGCCAAAATCGGTACTTGGCGAGGGTCCAAAACGCAATCGGGGCATCGGTCCAACGGATTTTCTTCCCCGCTGCTTTACTCCTTGGCACATAGCGAATCGGGACTTCCAAAATCTTTTCTCCAAGCCGCGATGCCTTTGCCGTGACCTCGGGACAAAACTCAAATCCCTTGCACTCTAGGTTCATGTCGAGCAAAGTCTGCCGTTCGATCGCCTTGTAGCAAGTCGCTTCGTCGGTAATCTTCTGCCCATAGAGTACACGCGCCGAAAGAGCGAGAAGCACATTCACAATCTTGTTTGGCAATGCCATTCCAGCCGGAAATCCAGACGAAAACCGTGTCCCGAACGAGACCTTTGCCGATCCCGCCAAAAGAGGCGCAACCAAAACCGGAATCTCCTCTGGGAAGTATTCAAGATCAGCATCCTGAACCACCACAAATCGCCCACGTATCAGCGGCAATGCTTTGCGAATCGCGGCTCCTTTTCCGGACTTCTGAGGATTCGTGATGACTTCAATTTGTGAGCCGAAACTTGCAAGAATCTTTGGCGTAGAATCGGAACTCCCGTCGTCGATCACGATGATTTGCGTCGAGAGCGGAATTGCCAAAAGCCGATCAATAACCTCTTGGATGGTGTCCTGCTCATTAAGGGCGGGAACCAATACGGTGAGATCGGGTTGCAATGACGAATCCATAGACAATACTCGGAGCTAGACGGATATTCTGACCCCCACGTTCCAAAAAGTCTATGCGGTCCATAATAGAAAAGTATTTCCATGCTAAAACCCTTGATCACCGCCGAACGCATCGCCTCACGTATTGACGAACTAGCAAAGAAAATCCGCGAGGACTTCGGCGATGAGGAGATCATTCTTGTCGGCGTGTTGAAAGGCTCGATCTTCTTTCTAGCTGATCTTTCCCGGCAACTTGGAGAGAACGTTGTCATTGACGTTGTCCAGGTCAGTAGCTACGGAGCAGAGAAGTCTAGTAGTGGAGTCGTCCAAATCCGTAAGGACTTGGACATCAACATCGAGGGACGCAATGTCCTCGTCGTTGAGGACATTATTGACACCGGATTAACCCTTAGCCACCTCATGGATCTGTGGAGCACGCGCAAGCCAAAGAAGCTGACCGCGGTCACACTTCTCAGCAAACCCGAGGCTAGAACCCACAATACGCCGGTCGAATATGTCGGTTTCGAGATTCCAAATCATTTTGTGGTAGGATATGGATTGGATCACGCGGAGCGGTACCGGAACCTTCCTTACGTCGCTCAGTTGATCGAAGATTCTCCAGTGTAACTCCCGGTTTTTGCGGGATCGCCCGATCAAATGTGGCGCACAATGCCTACTTCCCTTCCTTGCCTAGCGTGCTTTGGATCGTAGGCTGGAGATTTTCCCGGAATCTTTGTGAACCCATCAGGTTTCATTATCAATCCAAACCCAAACGATTCGAGCACATCCATGCCAACAACCACGCATACCTTCCGCCCACGCAAGTCGGGCCAAAATCGCGGCAACCAAAGCAATAACGGCGGTCAAAACAACCACAACGACAACCGAAACAACAATAACCAACGCCGAGGACGCGGCGACAACGGGTTGCCAAAGACCGATCAAGCCGAACTCGAAGGCCTGCCAGAGATTGATTACAACTATTTCGAGCAAATGGCGCCGGCCGACTTGATGAAGGAATGCAAGAAGTTCAAGGTCGCGCTGGACACGGACAAAGCCATTGTCATCGAACAGCTTTTGGAGCGCACCAACACCGAACACCTTTATGGTCGCGGGATTCTGGAGCTTCTGAACGACGGTTGGGGCTTTTTGCGACGCGATAACTATGCGCCGAGCTCCCAAGATATTTATGTCTCGCAATCGCAAGTCAAAAAGGGCAACCTGAAGCAAGGCGATGTCGTTTACGGCTTAGTTCGCAACGCCAAAGAAGGCGAAAAGTACCGAGGAATGCTCCGCGTGGAGAGCTGCAATGGATTTGGGTCCAAGGCTCCCGAGATGCAGGAGCGAAGAGAATTTGATCGCCTCACCCCTCTGTTCCCAGAAGAGCGCATCACGCTAGAAACCAACCCCGAAAACATCACCGGGCGAATCATTGATATGATTGCCCCGATCGGAAAGGGCTCGCGTGGCCTCGTTGTTGCTCCGCCCAAGGCTGGAAAAACAACGATCATGAAGCAGATCGCCAATGGCATCGCGATGAATCACCCTGAGATCGTGCTTCTGGTTTTGCTGGTGGACGAACGACCGGAAGAAGTCACCGATATGCGGCGATTTGTGAAGGGTCAGGTGATTAGTTCGACCTTTGACGAACCCGCCGAGAACCATATGCGCGTGACAGAGCTATGCCTGGATCAAGCCAAGCGAAGTGTGGAAGCGGGCAAGGATGTTGTGATTCTTTTGGACTCGATTACCCGACTTTCTCGGGCGTCGAACCTCACGATTAACCCCAGCGGACGGACTCTTTCTGGTGGTTTGGACCCGGCCGCGCTCTATCGCCCTCGTCGCTTCTTTGGTGCGGCGCGGAATATCGAAGAAGGCGGATCGCTCACCATCATTGCGACTGCCCTCGTGGAAACCGGATCGCGGATGGACGAAGCGATTTTTGAAGAATTTAAGGGAACGGGCAACATGGAAATCGTTCTCGACCGCGAGCTCGCCGAACGACGGATTTGGCCAGCGATTGATGTCAAACGATCCAGCACGCGGCACGAAGAAAAGCTCTTCGATCGCGAACAGCTCGAGGGAGTCATCCAACTCCACCGCTTGCTGGCGAATCAAGAGAAGAGCTTCGAGGCAACCGACAGCTTGATTAAGCTCATGAAGCGAACGCCAACGAATGCTCTGTTCCTCGAGGGCATTGTAAGCAAGCTGAAGGCGTAAGGTTACGCCTTATCGCTGATCACCATTGCAGAATTCGGATTCCGCAGTCTGGTATCGGTAGCGTGTGTTGAAACTATTGTTTTCAACAAATTGCCGTCGCGAGACCCATACCAAGACCGATGACCTGTTTGGTGCGTCGCGGCATAAACAAAAATACGGGTCACCAATGAGGGGTGACCCGTTTAGAGAGATTTGCGCTGGTCGAAAAGTCTTTAGCCGTGGAGGCGGATGATGCCGTTTTCAAGCTCCACCGAAAGGCTCGTGTCCGAAACAGTTGGGCTTGTGACGTTATTTGGATTCAGAGTCCATCGAAGGATCTTCGTTCGATCCTTGACTTCCAGCTGAACCGCCTTGCCATGGTATGCCGCAAGAGCTTCGGCGAATTGCGACACCGTACCATTCCCTTCAACGACAGTCGAAGGCTTTGTCCCCGGAAGTGCAACCGTGATTTCTTGAGTCGAAGACTTGATAACCAAGGTCAAGACGCCTTCGCCGGTATTGCGCAGAGGTGAAGCGACCTTTTGGCCCTTTGAAACTTGGATCGAACGGACCTCGGTTCCGGCTGGCATCTGCAATACCGAAAGCCGATCCGCAGACGTTGCATCCAGGTTGAGAATGAGTTCATCGCCCTTCACCGTGAGGCTCATGCCTTCGGACTTTTGAGGAATCGAAATTCCTGGGCCAGCCTGGGTTGTCTCCGGCGTGTTTGCACCTCTGCCCTGGAGACCAAAGTACCCACCGACAATTGCGATGCCAAGTCCACCGAGAAGGGCGAATTGCCGCCATCTCCCTAGGAAACCTGATGCGCTACTCTGCCGATCTTTCTCATACATCGCAAGATCCAGCCGAGCGGAAATCCGCTCGTGCAAGTCTTCGGGGACAGGAACGTCGAACTGCGCGGAAACCTCAAGGATTTCCATCGCGCGGACGAATTCTTTGTACTCAGCCAGCAGACTAGAATCAGAACCAAAGGAGCGATCCATTTGCTGTCGCATGGCCGAATCCAAGGTTCCTTCCCAGTATGCCGAGAAGAGTTCTCGTGCTTTCTCTGATTTAATCATAGGCTTTCTGCCTTCTTTGACTTTAGGATTGAAGGAAGAGTTCCCGATCTTTTGACAATTGGTCCCTGAGTCCTAGCCGCGCCCGATTAAGGCGGCTCTTGACGGTTCCGATTGGAAGGTCCAATGCCTCGGCCATATCTTCGTAGCTGAGGTTCTCAACGTGATACATGATGAGCATGGATCGCTGATAGTCGGGCAACTTGAGCAACGCCCGTTGCATGATTTTTTCTTTTTCGTTGGTCTCGGCGATCTCGACTGGCCCATCCGATGCGTCTTCGATCTGAAATTCTCGGTCACCGTCTTCGGTCGAAACTCCGGTGTCAATGCTCATCTGCCGGGAGGACTTATCTTTCTTCTTGGCGTCCAGATAGCAGTTGGTCACGATGCGGTATAGCCAAGTCGTGAAGGCACTTTGACCTTTGAAATTCGGAAGGGCGTTGAACACGCGTATAAAGGAGTCAGCCACGATGTCGGCGGCTTCTTCGGGGTTCTGGGTTAATCGGAATGCGTACTGATAGGCTCGCTTCTCGTGTTTGTACACAAGATCATTGAAGGCAGAACGGTCACCCGCTCGGCTTCGGTCAATCAGTAGCAGATCGTCTTGCCCGGAACTCATGCTTTGGCTACGGTTCGCCCTCCTCTCGCCGCGATGTGAATCGCATCTTCCTCTTCTCGGGTCAAGCTGCGGTCTGTCTTGCCGCCTTCAAGTTGCTTGGAGTACACGCGGCAATCACTTCGGCCATATAGGCACGTCAGGATCGCGCCATCGCCTTTCTCGTCGTACATTGCCAACGACCAGCTCTGTGCGGCGCTGACGTCTTCAAAGGCGTCGTACCGGACTAGTCCTACATAGCGCATCGACCCAGTCATTTTTCGCTCGGCGACATTCATCCGCTCTTCCAGCGTTCCGAGGTTGGTCTGAAGTTCGCGGTTTTCGCGCAGGTGACGCTGGAGGAGTTCGTCGAGAGACTCAGAGGAAGGAGATCGTAAAAGGTCTGCCCATCGTCTTTTCATTTTCAAGACCAGAAAAAACAAAATGATCGTAGTAATGGCGAGAATGCCAGCTACCGATATTAATACTAGGATAATCTCAGGAGAATATTTCTCAAACAAGTACGTTCACGACTCCAACCCATAGGATAGACGATTCTGGCCCGCCAGATCATCCCCTCAAGGCATGACCAACGAAGAACACGTAGCAAAAGAAACGGAAAAGAAAATGCCACGGATCGCAACGATCTGTAGCTCTAGCCTCATATTGCTTCTGATTTTCGCAATTTTCTTTCATAATTCATTCACGACCATCCAGGTTCAGGGGGATTCGATGTTCCCGACCTTTCACAATGGAGAGAGGCTACTTGCAAGCCACGCGTACTGGCTCGTTGGCCCAGTCCGTCCGAATGACGTGATCGTTGTTTCCGGCGAGGATCCAGGTGAATACATGATCAAACGGGTTTACAAGTTAGAAGGCGAAACGGTGGATTGGCTAAATGTGCCAGAAACACACTCCATTGCGAAAGGAGAGTACGTAGTGCCGAAAGGCGACGTCTATATACTAGGTGATAACCGAGAAGTCAGCGAAGATAGTCGCAGGTATGGCTCGGTTTCGACGAACAGAATTTTGGGGAAGATCGTCCTCAAACGCTGGTTATAAATATTTTGGCACAACGAAAATTTCCTTCTGGAAAATATGGCAAGCAAAACCTGGTGTTCCACCCGGCGCCTTTTCGTGCCCCTTTGCGAGCCTTTGCCGCGCTCGTTTTTTGCTGGCAAGGGGATGAAGTTCTCCTGTGCAATATTGAAGACCGTGGTTGGTGCATTCCGAGCGGGCGCGTGGAGCCATTTGAAGATCCCCTAGAGGCGGCTCGTCGTGAAGCCCGCGAAGAGGGCGGCGCGATCCTTAAGTTTGTTCAGTATCTCGGCTGCTACCGGGTAACGGAGCGTCGCGAATTGCGCTGGGTGGACGTGTTTGTGTCCGAGATCGACGACTTCTGCGAGATCGAATGCCCAGAAGAGTCCTTGGGACGCCAATTGGTGACGATGGACGAATTGCCTGGATTGTACTACCAGTGGTCGCCGTTGGTCGAAGAAGTTTTTCACTACAGCCGAGAAGTGATCGACCGCCTCCGTGAGCGGAATTGCTCTTAGAACCAGTTTGAGTGACTTTGTCCTAAGGTTCCTAGAGTAGCGCAGGCTTTGCCTGATCTAGAGCTACTCAAACAAATTCGGTTGCACGTCCGAGATGGTGACCAGCTCTGAGTTCCTCGCTTTCTCTTCTAATTCTGCTCCGCTTACAAGCTCTGATCCTGCGATTGGATAATCTCCCGTGAAGCAAGCAAGGCAGAAGCCCTGTCCGTCGCGTCCAGCGGCCTTTGCGGCGGCTTCAACGCTAAGGTAACCGAGCGAATCTGCGCCAATATGTTCTTCGATCTTTTTCACGGTCTTGAGCTTGGCAGCGATGAGCTGACCTTTGTCTGCCATGTCGATTCCGTAGAAGCAAGGAAACTTGATCGGTGGCGCGGTGATCCGCACGTGGACTTCCGTCGCCCCCGCCTCACGCATAAGCTTTACGATCTGGTCGGTTGTTGTCCCTCGGACGATGCTGTCGTCAACCAAAACAATTCGCTTCCCTCTGATATTATCGTGCAATGCGCTCAACTTCATCCGGACCCCGAGTTCCCGAATCTTTTGGTCGGGTTGGATGAACGTGCGGTGGATGTATCGCGACTTCATCATGCCCTCGCCAAACGGAATTCCACTGGCTTCCGCATAGCCAATCGCGGCTGGAATGCCGCTGTCCGGAACCGGGACAATCAGGTCAGCCTCAACCGGGTGCTCGGCGAAGAGGGCTCGTCCCATTCGCTCTCGGACTTGATAAAGGGAGATGTCATACATTCGGCTATCGGGTCGGGCGAAGTAGATGAACTCAAAGAGGCACATGTTCGGCTGAGGATTCTCGGCGATCTGCACAAATTCTGGACCGTCGGGCCCGATGATCACGGCTTCTCCGGCGTTGATTTCGCGCTCCGGAATCCCACCAATCGGGCTAAATGCGCACGTCTCGCTTGCAAGCATCCAGCCATCCCGGAGTTTTCCAAACACCAACGGGCGAACCCCGTTTGGATCGCGAAAACCGATCAGCAAATTCTTGGTCAAAACTGTAACGCTGTAAGCGCCTTTGATCTTGCTCATCGTCCGTCGCACCGCTTCTACGGGACCGTGAACCATCTCGCGCTCTAGGAGGCGCGCAATGACCTCTGTATCGCTCGTACTGAAGAACCGAACACCTTCAGACTCAAGTTCGTGCCGAATCTCAACGGTATTGATCAAATTGCCGTTATGACTCACGGCAATGGTGCCATCGTGTGTTTCCCCGGTAAAAGGCTGAGCATTTTCGACAACATTCCGTCCGGTGGTGCTGTACCGCGTGTGTCCAATACTGATGTGCCCAGGAAGCCGAGATAGGATTTCTTCGTTAAAGACTTGGCTGACCAATCCGAGGTCCTTTCGGACGTGAATATTAGAACCATTACTCACGGCGATTCCAGCTGATTCCTGCCCTCGGTGTTGCAGAGCAAAGAGACCGAAAAAGGTCAAGCGCGAGGCTTCTTCCCCAGGGACATATGCCCCAAAAACTCCACATTCTTCCTTTGGATAATCGTCCGTCAGCAGGTCCAGATCGGTGGGCATCACCCCATGAGTATGGCACGGGCAGGGCGGCTTGTTGGGACCCTTACTAGTCAATCCAAGTATAATGTGGTTATGCCTTGGCCCCGAATTTTGGTACTCGTCTACGGACTTTTCTTACTTGGTTCTGGTATCGAAGCCGCTATAAGCAAGGGCAGTATGATCAGCCTTGTAGCGGGCGGCGGGCTTGGTGTTTTGGCTCTGATTTGTTTCGCGATCATTCCAAAGAATCCCCGGGTGGGTTACATTGGAGCGACGGTTGTAGGTCTTGCTGTGATTGGAAGATTTATGCCGACGTACCTGAAGACCCAGGATATTTGGCCTGCGGGAATCATGGCGATGCTTTCCCTAGTCGTTGTCGCAGCGTTGACTGCGGCTCACTTTTTGGCGAAATCCAAGCCGGCAAATCCCGAGAGCTAAGCGTCTGAGGGCTCCAGCACCGGTTCCTCTTTTTCACCGGCAAGCAATAGCGCGCCTAGGATCATCAGCGTTCCAACCAAGAACGCGAGTCCTATTTTCTCGTTGAGGAAATACCATCCAAGCAAGGTGGCCGCCGGGGCTTGGATTCCAATGGTGATTACCATCAGGCTAACAGGGGCTTTTTCCGCGATCCAATACCAAAGTCCGAAGCAAATCAGCCCTGCCCCAAAGATTAGGTAAAGCATTGAGCCAAATGCGGCGGGATTCATCGTTCCAACCTGATGTTGTGCTAACTCTGGCGCGATCAAGGGCACTAAGAGCGAGCCTAGGGCTGTTCCGATGACTTCGTAAGCTAAAGTCCCCGGTCCGCTGGATCTCTTGATGAGCTTGATAGCAAGAACCATCGCCAACGTCTCCATTAAAACTGCGCACAAATAAACAGCGTTGCCAGTTGCGTTGTTTGCGCTGAAGCTCGGTAGATTCCTGCCGAAGATGATCGCGTAAGTTCCCAGGAAGCCGGTAAGGATCGCCAGCCACCTTCGTGGAGTGATCTTCTCGTGCAAGATAAAAACGGCAAGAAGTGCCGTCCAGATCGGACCAGTCGTATTCAAGACCGCGCCCTGGCTTGATGTCGTCATTTTGAGCGCGGAATAGTAGATCACGTGGCTTGGTCCGACCAACAGCATCCCAAGCAAGATCGCTCGCAAGATATCCCATCCTTTGGGCATTACGATCTTGAAGTAATTCCGAACCGCCGGGATCGAGATCACTGCCCAGAAAACTCCTGTGAAGCAAACCCAACGGATGGACGACATGGTGGCCGGACTCATCACACTGTTCAAGTTCTTGACTGCCAAGTTGACGGGAGCCCACAGCAGGTTCACGCCAGCAAGAATGAAGAAAAGTTGCCAGCGGTTCAAGCGTTCAACCCGCTTCCAGTCAAGAGTTTCACGGGTTCGCCGGTGACCAAAAGCGGCAAGCCGGACTCTATTGCGCTTATAGCAATCCAACCTCCGGCGACCATGTTTCCATGTTCGCCCCCAACCGAGGTGATTGAACCGACACTCAATCCATCAGCGTCCGTGATGTCCGCCCCACGTTCAAAGGAGTTCCCTTCCAGAACAAACCAACCACGCTTTGGCTTGCCCAAGCTATGAACCCGATGAACGATTTCTTGACCGGTGTAACATCCTTTGGTCACGCTGACATGCCGCGAAAAGAAGGGTTCTCCTAAGTCATTTGGGATCGTTTTGGGAAGAATGTCCACACTAAATCGTGGCTCAAATGCACGTAACCGAGCTTCCTCATGAACGGGAGAAGGCGAAAACTGAGAATCACCGGGGTCAACGACTTCGGCAGAAACCTCCTCCAAGATCACAAAATCGCGCACTCGCTCCACTAGGACTTCAGCCGAGGCAGGATCCATGACGGAAAAAATTTCCCCATCAACCTCGATCAGAGTGCCAAGACCCTGAATCATGCCGTTCGGGCTGCAGATGCAAAAGGAGAGCTCCGTGCTCTCATTCAATAGGCGAACGTCGTTGGTGATTTGCCCCTGAAGCCAATCCAAAACATCCGCACCGCGAAGCTTAACGCACGCGTGACCACTATTCCAGGGTTTTCGCAAAATATTCGGGGGCATCTTCTCCATTGCGTTCAAAATCCGTCTATCCTAACTCTACGTCATGCGAGAGTTTACGACTTCCTGCCCACCCCATGCTGGTGAAAACACTTGAGCGCAATCCTCGGAGCCGCACTTTTTGCCCTAGGTTGGGGCGGAATCAATCGAGAAATCGGTTCATTTGAGCGCATTGCCGCCGCAGATATCGCTCAGCTATTGGAGGGAGACGACAAATCCGTCGTCGTCAAAACCAAGCTCAATGGTCCCTTCGGTGGAGTTTTCGCGGACCTCTATGAGGGGAGGATCATTGCAAAGAACTTCACCACAAAAGGCTTACCCCTCTTTGCAGATGCCACGTATCAGCGGACCGGGTTTATCCGATTTTTGGAAATTGAATTATCTAACTTTTCGATGAATGGCTTACACATTGAATCTCTAAGCTCAAGCATCCCAAACTGCTGGTTTGACCGGGATTTGGCGATCAAGAAAAAGCAAATTCGCTTGAGCAAAAGCGGGGTGGGAACTGGGGCCGTTGTAATCACTCAAGAGGCATTGCAGGAGTACATTCCGCTCACGGTTCCTGAGATTAAGCGATGCACGGTGAGGTTAGAAAAGAACAAAGTTTGGGTGGAAGGATTTGGAGAGTTCCTGATTGCAAAGACTGAGTTCTGGTTGGTCGCCGATTTGGTTCCAGTTGACCTTTACAAGCTGGAATTGCGCAATGCTCGGGTGAACTTTGGATGGAAGCGGGTAGACGGCATTGCCGCTAAAACTCTTTTGGACGCCCTCAATCCAGTAGTGGATCTCCAAAAGAATCTTGGGCTGTTCGATACATTTGCCGTAACCAAAATTACAACAAAAGATGGAAAACTGCAAGCTGAAGGAATCACTCGGATTCCCGATATCGCGCAAAAGAAGAAGCCGACGAAACCCTAGCTGACCTTCGACTCGCCAAAGATCGCATCGGCCGCGAGCACGGTTTGCGTTTCTCCGTCCACCGAGCAAATAAGTTCCCCGTCGGGGCCAATCCCAATCGCGATGGCTTCCTCTCCGGATGAAAGCTTGTACTTCTTACCTGGCGTTGCATCAAAGAGCATCCAAACCGGCTTGAGTGCATTCCAATCCGTGGGCTCTGGCATCGATTCCATCCGCTCCAGAATGTGCGTCAACACCTCTTTTGACTCAAAAGTTCTGCCGTTGCGTAAGATGCTCAACGATGTGGCTCGATCGGCGATCTCGGGGACAAACTCGGTTTGGTTAAGGTTGATGCCGACTCCAACAACGGCGATGCGATCACCATTTGCGTCGGTGATGACCTCATTCAAAATGCCCGCAACCTTTTTTCCATTCACCGAGACATCGTTTGGCCACTGGATTCGGGCATGGATAGCGGCGGCGACGGAGGTTGCGACGGCCATACCGAGTAACCAGGGTTGAGGATGATTTGGATAGCCGAGCATCGGAATCGAAAGGATTAAAGAATCGCCTTCGCCCGAGAGCCACTTGCGGTCTAGACGCCCTCTGCCTTCGGTTTGAACCTTTGCCAGAACCGCACCAGGAACACTTTGCCCTGACCGTAAAGCTTCGGCAACCACATTTTGCGTCGAATCAACGCTTTCCAGTTCTAAAAGGGGTCCAAATTCCAGGGGAGATTTCATCCTGCCGAAAGAATACTCCGGAATCGTGCCAAAGAAGTATTCCCATGCCTGCGAGCAATAACCAGGTTTTAAGATGTTTTAGCAAAAAATCGAACGGATTTGAAGCTTTTGAGGGACAATAAACTATGCGAATTCGCGGCACTTTTTTACTCTCATTATTTTGCCTTCCGATCATTTCCCAAGCCCAGCTGGTGAGAACTCCTCTCGTCACCGGGATGACAAACAGCATCACGATGGCGCAGCCCCGCGGCGAGCTGAACCGGATGTTCTTTGTGGAGCAACGTGGAACGGCAGGGACATTTGGCACGAGCAACGGCCGTATCAGTTTGAGCAAGCGTACAGGATCTACCTGGGGCGCACGGCAAACCTTCGCCACGATCCCTGGAATCCAAACAACTGGAGGCGAGAGAGGTCTCCTGGGACTCACCTTCCATCCAAACTTTGCAACAAACCGCAAGTTCTACATCAATCAAACAAATTCGACCGGAGCGACCGAAATTCGACAAGGAACCGCAAGCCTTGGCAACCCGGACGTTGCTGACGCAGGAACAACGCTGGTCATCCGAATCTCGCAGGACTTTTCTAACCACAATGGTGGGCACCTAGCCTTTGGACCGGATGGATACCTTTACATCGGAATGGGTGATGGCGGAAGCGGCAATGACCCAAATAACCGTGCTCTCGATATCAATTCCTTACTTGGCAAAATGCTCCGATTGGATGTTGATCGCGACGATTTCCCTGCAGATGCCAACAAAAACTATGGCATCCCAGCAGACAACCCCTACGTTGGCGTGGCTGGTGCTGACGAAATCTGGGCGATTGGTCTCCGCAATCCTTGGAAGTTTGCTTTCGACCGCAATGAGTTTAATGGGTTTGACTCTCTGACAATCGCCGACGTTGGTCAAGATCAACAGGAAGAAGTAAACCACGTCGTTAAGGGGGCCAGTAACGTGAATTATGGATGGCGCGTTTGGGAGGGACTTCGATCAACGGGCTTGAGTGGATACACCGGACTTCCGACAGCGACTCCTCCGATTATGACCTTCTCGCATAACTTTGGGCAATCCATTGCTGGAGGAGAGATATACCGTGGATGGGAATTAGGTCCTGAATTTTGGAATCACTATTTCGTTTCGGACACGGTGACCGGGTGGTTTGGCACCTTTGCGATGAACCAGAATCCTTCGACCGGCGCAGCAACCGCCGTGATCGGTTCAGGGCCTTTTTCCTCTCTAGCGGGTTCCCTTTCCTTTGGAGTCACCCCAATCGCGATTCAACAAGACAATGCGGGTGAGATTTGGCTGATCGACTACAATGGCAATGCTTCCCGTATCACGCGAACATTTGGCTCCGGAGTCTTGGCCCGTAACCTCAGCGGAACGATCAACCTGAATAACCTGACCACACAGCCGATGGGGCTTACCGTCAATATTGATGTCACTGGCGTCGGAGGGACTTCAGACTTTGCCTTACCGATTGGCCTAAAGCCAAATAAGACCTACCGGATTCCAACTACCAACGTTGCCGGTCGAGCGTGGATTGACTACGGAACGTTCTTGCGAAGAGTGCTTCCATTTAGTGCTGTCGGTGGAAACGTCTCGGGTCTTAACTTCGAGTTGATTAATGGCGATATTGATAACGATGGCGAGATCGGTCCTGGAGACTTCGAGGCTGTTGTGAATAACTTTGGTCTGGGCGGGCCGAATGTGGCGGACCTTGATGGAGATGGCGAAGTTGGTCCCGGGGACTTCGAGACGGTTGTCTCCGGCTTCGGGCTCAGCGACGATCCTCTCTAACCTAAGTCAGTTGATGGCTTGATCCGGAGTAGTTCGGATCAAGTCATCCCAGGTGACTAATAGAAATAGGGCTGCCCGTTCTGGGTAGCCCTATTTCTTTACATCGCTAAGATTGACTAGGCGAGTGCTTGGTCTACGAGCGACTTGAATGCCTTCATATCTGCGATGGCAAGTTCGCTGAGCATCTTTCGGTTAACTTGAATGCCCTTCTTATTGAGTGCATCCATGAAAACACCATACTTAGTGCCGCATTCTCTGCAGGCCGCGCTGATCCGCACGATCCACAGTTGGCGAAAATCTCGCTTCTTCTGTCTTCGGTCACGAAAGGCATATTGCCCCGACTTCATAACCTGTTCGTGTGCTCTCTTGAACACGTTCTTCTTCCGACCGAAATAGCCAGAAGCCTTCTTGATGATCTTCTTGTGGCGCTTGTGGCGCATGAGTCCGCGTTTTACGCGTGCCATATTTTCTTATATCCTCCGTTGTTGGGTCGTTCGCCGAACCGGTTCCCAGTGGATTTCTCCACGGTGGCGGTCTGAGGTTTGGATTCTAATCGGCGTAGTTGAATTCAGTTATCGACAAATGGTCTAGATCACTAGCATGCGTCGGACGCGTCGTTTCTCGCCCTTAAACAATACTGGTTCACTTTCCAAACGTCGCTTTTGCGACTTGCTTTTAGCGAAGAACATGTGGTTGTTAGCGCTCTTTCGCCGGGTGATTTTCCCGGTTCCAGTGATCTTAAACCTCTTCGCCGCCGTCTTGTTTGTTCTGATCTTCGGCATTTTTCTTCTTTCCTTGGGCTCCGGGCTTCGGTAGAAGCACCATCACCATTTGCTTTCCGTCGAGGGAAGCAGCCTTTTCAACCGTCGAAATATCAGCCAGCATCTCGGCAATCTTCTGCATTTGCTTCAGACCGATCTCTGGGTGAGTGACCTCTCGGGCGCGGAAGCGGCAAACTACTCGAACCTTGTCTCCGTCGCCCAAAAATTCTTTTGCGCGTCGAACGAGGGTGTTCAAATCGTTCAAGCCCGTTCCCGGACGTAACATGATACCCTTAACTTCCTGTGGTTTTTTCTTATTTTCTTTATCTCGCTTCTCGGTTTCGTATTTATACTTGCCGTAGTCGATGATTTTGCACACAGGTGGTTGCGCGTTTGGTGCGACCATGACGAGGTCAAGGCCAGCCTCACGAGCCATCGTCAGTGCTTGCCGGCTTTGCATGATGCCAAGGGCGTCGCCCTCTGCGCCAATAACTCGAATGTCGCGGAATCGCAACACTTTTTCATTGACAGGAGGTCCCTCGTCGCGCGGCGGAAAGCGTCGGAATGGCTTTATCGGTTTTCACCTCGGAAAAATGTGAGAATTTTTATCATCGTCCGCATTATATCTTCGGAAGAGGGCGAATCCTCAATAGGGGGGACTTTTCGTCGAAATTTGTTTGGTGAGTTGGGGGTTCGGGTCGTTTGGATTGTTTGGGGGTTTGGGTGGATCGGGTTGTCCGGATGCTCCGAACCAATCCGAACCATCCAAACTCCCCATGCCAACCCTGCAGAAACTCACCGCGTATGGATAGAATAGTAGTAAGAACATGCCAACCAAAATTCGCTTGAAAGTACACCGACAAGAGAGCAAGGACGCGCCTAGCCATTTCGACGTTTTTGAGATCCCGTACATGGAAACGATGAATGTCATCTCCGCGCTCATGGAAGTGCGGAAAAATCCGGTGACTGTGGAAGGCAAAGAAGTTCCACCTCCGGTTTGGGATGCGGCATGTCTGGAAGAAGTTTGCGGTTCCTGTACGATGAACATCAATGGAGGAATCCGTCAGGCATGTTCCGCGCTCATTGATGATGTTGGGCAAAAGGTTGGCGATGCCGTCGAAATCACGCTGGAACCAATGAAGAAGTTCCCTCTCGTGCGTGACCTCAGTGTTGATCGCTCAAAGATGTTCGAGAATCTCGTCAAGCTCAAAGCGTGGGTGCCTATTGATGGGTCGTACGACCTCGGAATGGCCCCACCGCAAGATGACCACGTTCGGCAGCTACGATACGCCCTTAGCCGCTGTATGACCTGTGGTTGCTGCATGGAAGCATGTCCACAGATTAACGAAAAATCAGAATTTGTGGGACCCGCTGCAATCGGTCAGGCTCTGCTGTTTAACCTACACCCGGTTGGAAAGGCACTTGAAGAGGATCGTCTCGAGTTTCTGACCACATCGGAGGGTATCACCGGGTGCGGTAACGCGCAAAACTGCGTCAAGGTCTGTCCAAAGGGCGTCCCTCTGACGGTTGCTATTGCTCACTTGAATCGCGACACAACGGTTTACAAGCTCAAGAAGTGGATGGGACTCGCGGGCAAAAGCTAAACCCGTTCGGTTTGGATATTTCTGAAAACCTGATTTCTTGTATGATAGGGGCATGTTGTCCGCTCTGCTCGTATTACAAGTTCTAGCACCAGTCGAGAAAATGATCACCCCATTTGCGGTGATTCAAGGTGCCAAAACGACCTACGCTTCGCCATCACAATTCATCATACGAGATCAAGTCGAATGGAACCAGATGTGGGCCAAACACAAGGGTTACCCTGAGGTTTACACGACCGGAACGAAGGCGGCTCCAAAATACGATTTCAAAAAGTACGCATTGATCGCGATTTTTCTGGGTCCAAAAGATAATTGCCGAGGGCTAGTTTTCACGACCAAGCCATACGGGTTGTATGCGAGAGAGAAGGATCTGATTCTTCGCTATCGCCCAAATCACCGATGGGAACCTGCGGTTGGTAAGCCGGATATGCCGTTTGCGTTCATCGTCGTTCCGAAAGTCGGCAAGAAGACTTTGTTTATCGAAGAAGATAACAAGGATACTGAGTTCAAAGAACTCAACTTTGTTGAGAAAGCCAAGTTCAATTTGAACTAGATTTCGTTACTTTTTGAGTTCCGGGTTCGGAACTTGAGACGCCTGGGCTTGCATGATCTTAACGATACTGCTGGCCCTTTTTGGGTCTAAGCTTGCCAGGATTTTCGTTGACTGCCCTGCATCCATAAACCTAAAAACTCGGGCGAGATTGTCATTTTCCCAATCTTTTACCATCGCCACCAGCTTATCGGCAGGCATCTCGTTCCATAGCTCGGCAATCGCCTCTGCCCCAACATTTTCGTCACGGATGAACTCGGGTTTTGGCTCGGACTTAGGTTTTGACTTTGGTTTCGGTTTTGGCTTAGGTGCTTCCTTCGTCTTCACTGCAACCTTTGGATCCTTGGCTTCCCCGTAAAGCTTCTGTGCGCCATAGAGGTTTGCTCCCTTCTTTTTAACGGGAGTAATGCCAGGAATCTTCAGAAAGCCCATCTTTGCGGCACCAAAAACACCACCCCCGATCAGGAGCAGTAACGGTACGACAATGAGGATGACTTTCTTCATGTTCTATTCACTAAGTCTTATCGAGGCAGATTCCCACTATTTGCTAAAAGACCATACCGTTCGGTGACCTTTTTCACGTAATTTTGAGTTTCTCGAAACGGTGGAATCCCACCATACTTCTTCACATTTCCAGGACCAGCGTTGTAGGCAGCAAGTGCGGTATTCAGGTCGCCAAATTGCGAGATCATTTGCCGCAAGTACTTTGCCCCACCTTTTAGATTTTCGGCTGGGTTCATCGGATTCGTCACCCCTAACGCTTTGGCGGTGCCGGGCATCAATTGGGTTAGCCCCATCGCACCGACTGGTGATCTGGCATTCGGGTTGAAATTGCTTTCGACACTCACCAGCGCCTCCAGAAGGTGAGGATCCACGCCCTCTTTCCCTGCGACATCATGAATCAAGGACCGAATATCCTCCGGAGCACCACCGCTGGCGTTCGGAAGTATTCCCCCGAGGTCAGGGCGCATTGGCACCACGGTCTCGCCTCGGTCGTTGATCACACCTTGGAATTGCTTCTGGAACGAATCCATGAGCGGATTGTCCGGTCCCTTGAAAATTGCCTGCGCTTGATCACCGGCTCCCATTTTCTGGGGAAACTTTGCTTCGATCTGCTGTACTCGTGCCCGAATACCTTCGGGGCCAAGGGGTTTTAAACTCATACTCATGCTGGTCTCCTCATAGTTGCCCATTCGTCAAGGGCTGCTTGCTCATGGCGCTCCGCCTGAAGTAAGTACTCCGCGTGCGCCTTTTCCCGAAGCTTGGCTAGAACCTCTGCCTCCATCCGACAGACAATCCAACGTTCCTTAGCGGCATCTTCCTCTTGGATCAGGATGTCTTGCGCTACGCGTAGATGGCTCTCCTCAACATCGGATCGCATCAACCAAAGGTCGAGGGCTTGACGATCCTGGACACCGTCAACGGCTTCGACCAACTTGCCGCGCCGACTCCGGCGAAGCTCATCAATTTGGGCATCTAGCTCAATCCTTCGAGCCTGGGCTTCAAGAAAATCGGTCTTGGCATTTTCTTCGAGCGTCCGCCGATAGTCCAGCACCCGCTCTAATCGAAATTCAAATTTACGCATTGATCAAATTCTCCAGTTGAGTTTGGGTTTCAAAATAGTCGCTTCCCGTGTCCTTCCCTTGCCGCAAAAATCCGTTGATTTGGGACCACTTTCGAATCGCCTCATCGCTGAGTGGCTTTGTTCCTTCCTTATAGGCACCGATGCTGACAAGGTCTTCCACGTCGGCATAGGCCGCAAGCAGTTCACGTAGCCTTCCAGCGGTTCGAACATGATCCTCGGAGGTGATCATGGGCATTACCCGGCTGAGGGATTGCTGAACATCAATCGGTGGATAGTGTCCACGGCTAGTCAGCTTTCGGTTAAGCAAAATGTGGCCATCCAAGATCCCCCGGGTGGCGTCAGCAATGGGTTCATTGGTATCATCGCCATCCACGAGCACGGTGTAGATCGCGGTGATTGCTCCTGTCTTTCCGCAACCTGCTCGCTCCATCAAACGCGGCAGCATCGCAAAGACGCTTGGGGTGTAACCCTTCGTACTCGGTGGTTCGCCAACTGCCAGACCAACTTCGCGCTGTGCCATGGCAAACCGGGTCACCGAGTCCATCATGAGCAGAACATTTAAGCCTTGATCCCGGAAGTGTTCGGCGAGAGCAGTCGCGGTCATCGCCGCTTTGATACGTACCAAGGCTGGCTCATCGGAGGTCGCGCAAACAACGATGGACTTACTGAGAGCCGATCCTAGATCGTGCTCCATGAATTCTTTGACTTCACGACCCCGCTCACCGACGAGGCAAATGATGTTCACATCAGCCGAGCAATTTCGGGCGATCATTCCTAGCAAGGTGCTCTTCCCTACCCCCGATCCAGCGAAAATCCCCATCCTCTGCCCGATACCCATGGTGAGAATGCCATCAATCGCGCGCACTCCCGTGGTGAAGTGCGCGTCAATCATTTTGCGCTCGAGTGCGTTTGGGGCGGCAGCTTCAATCGGGGTGGTCTTGGCATATTCAAGCGGACCTTTACCGTCAATTGGTTCTCCGAGCCCATTCACGACTCGACCAAGCATTCCGTTTCCGACGGGTACGCTCAGACTCTTTCCCGATGCTCGAACAATGCAGCCCGAACGAATTCCGCGCATCGGTCCAAGTGGCATCAAAAGTGTTCTGTGGTCGCGGAATCCGACGACTTCACATGGGATCGATTCACCTTCGGCGTCGATCCAACAGAGGTCGCCCATCCTGGCCCCAGGGCCATCTGACTCAATCACCAGCCCGACAATTTGGGCAACTCTGCCTCCTGAGCGGAGAGTCGGTACATTTTCCCAACGGCCGCGGACATCCTCAAACTTTGGCTCAACAAACGGGATGGTGATCATGCGGCGTGATCCTCCAGTAAGCTAATCGTTGACTCGATGGTTGCGTCGACCAACCCGTGATCAGATTCAACGATGCAACCTCCCGAGATGCTCGGATCATCCACGATCTCAATCGACTTTAGGCCTTGGCAAGCGCGTTCGATTGCTTCCCTATTCCGCGCGATAAAAATTGCATCGCCTGGATTGAGCCTGATCTTTACGGACTTAGCCGGAGTGACCTCGGCAACAGCTGTCTTAACGAGCGCCAAAACGGATTCGGGCTCGGACTTAAGTTCGGCTTTCAACACGCGAGAAACAATTTCGGTGGCTATTGCTGAGAGCTGATTCTCAGCGTCGCGATACCATCGTTCAATTGCAAAAGGAAGCTGGTCGCTGACAGATTGCAGAACGGCAACAATTTGGGCCAGTTCTTCATTTAGGGCGGTCGAAAATGCTGTCCGAGCTTCGGCTTCACCAGCAACAAATCCCTCGGCGTGACCCTCGATCCGGCCAGCTTCGTAGCCTGCGGTAAACCCAGCCGATTGCCCCTCAACAAATCCAGCCTCAAGGGCAGCTTGACGTTCCAATTCTTGTGACTGCTTAGTCTTTGGTTTTGGTGCGACCGGAACCTCGGCGACAGATTTAAAAATACTGTTGCCAAGGCTCGCCTCTGGTCGTTTTGCTTCGCCAGCACGGTAAATGCGACTAGACAAGAATTTCTTCCTCTCCGCCTCGACCAACTTGGATCTCGCCAGCCTCTTCGAGCCTTCGAATGACAGCAACGATCTTTTGCTGAGATTCTTCGACCACCCGGAGCTTGACCGGTCCCATGAATTCCATGTCTTCCTTGAGCATATTGACGGCACGCTCGGACATGTTTCGGAAAATTTTCTCTTGAACTTCTTGCGGCGTTCCCTTGAGTGCGGTGCCAAGGTCCTTCACATCCACGTCCTTCATGACGGCTTGGATGGCACGGTCATCTAGCCCGACGATGTCTTCGAAGACAAACATCATGTTCTTGATCGTCTCGGCGAGCTCTGGGTTCGAATCTGCTAGATTATCGAGAATCAGACGCTCGGTGGATCGATCAACTCGGTTAAGGAGATCAACCAGCATCTTGGGTCCTCCGGTCTTGGTCATGTCGTTGGTAATCAAGCTTGAGACCTTCTTCTCAAGAACCTGCTCGACTCTTCGCACAACTTCGGGAGGGGTTTGCTCCATCATCGCAATACGCTCGGCAACTTCTGCACGGAGATCCGGAGCGAGCTTGCTGAGAATTGCTGCCGATTGATTCATCGGGATGTAAGCCAGAATCATCGCGATCGTTTGTGGGTGCTCGTCTTGGATAAATCCAAGAACTTGGCTAGGATCGGCACGCTTCAAGAATTCAAATGGCACGACTTGCATCGTGTTCATGATCTTTCGGATCATCATTTCCGCCTTGTCGGAGCCGAAAGCCGATTCGAGCATTTTCTTTGCCTGATCTACCCCACCTTCAGAAATGTACTCCTGAGTGGTCGCCATCTGGTGGAATTCGTTGATGATCAGTTCGCGCGTTTCGGCGGTTACCTTGTCGAGTCTCGCAATTTCTAACGCAAGGATTTCGATCTCCTCATCCCCAAGGCGGCTGATGACGGCAGCGGCGGCCTCTGGTCCCAGTAGAGTTAGCATGATAGCGGCTTTGCCACGAGTCCCGAGTTCACCTGCGACCTTTCTCACTTTCGTTCCTCCAGAATCCAGGTCTTAATTAAGTTGGCAACGGCGTCAGGTTTTTGGATAGACATCTTTTTAATTTGTTCAAGTGGGATATTCACCTTATCTGGAATATCGTCAATGCACAGAGGAGTGCTGGTCGCAAGTGCTCCTAAAGCAGCCGCGAATTCATTTGGCGGTAGGGCAACTATTTGCTCAAGCTGAGCTCGTTCAACAGGTTGATAGCCGGGGTCCCCCGGTAAGGCGGGCATTTCGAATCCCATTCCACCAGCACTAGCCATCGCCTTTTGCGGGCTTGGTTCTGAAAGTGGGACGAGTTGCTTAGCGGCTTTGCTGAGAGTTTTGACCACCATGAAACCGATTATCATAAGCGCAGCGATGGGTAGCAAGCTGATAATCTGCTGGTTCATAGCCTGGCCAGAAGCAGCTTTTTGCGCGGCTTCGGCGTTCTTCTTTTGCTCGGTATCGAACTCAATCGCCGTAACAGCGGCTTGAAAGTTCTCGGTATCATTCGCAAGCGGTCCAAGGTAGTTTTGTACATATGTCTCTACGCTCGCGATATCCTTGATCTTTGCGGAATTTACCATGACGTTGACAGTCATAGCCGTTAGATCACCAGTAACCTTTTCCGTACTCGTCTGGGTTTCGTTGACTTCGTAAATATCTTTCTTTTGCACCCCGGCATAGCTTTTGCTGGAGTCCGTCGGGCGTTCAACTGGAGCACCTTCGGCAAGATTTGCTTCAGTGCCCGCTCCTGGATTTGCGCTCGAATTTGCATCGGCAAGGGTTTCAGTGACTTCTTCGGAAGTGATCGGCTTCTTACTTGGACCGCGTTCAATCTTGCGCTCGCTGGTCTTGTCAAAGTTGAGAACAAGGCGAGGAATGTCAACCGTCGTGTTACCAGCACCATAGGCGGTGTCAAGTTTGAGCTGAAGGTCGCGCTCTCTTCGAGTAATCTCTTCTTCTTGGGCTTTAAGCTTGCTATTTGCCGATCCGTTGATGGAACCCATCGTCGAGCCATCCCAAACAACATCTCCACGATTATTGACGACGCTAATGCGCTCGGGTTGTAGACCTTGGACCGCAAATTGGACTAGCCGTACAACAGCGGTTGCTTGATTCTCGGTGATCTGGGTACCGTTTTCTTCGGTGAGGTAGATACTTGCTGAGGCTTGCTTGGCATCGTTGAGAATTGGTGAGTCATCGCCTAGAGTCAAGTGGACCCTTGCGGCGGCAATGCCTTCCATCGCTGAAACGGAGTTTGACAATTCGCCTTCCATCGCGGCCTTGAGTTTTTCGCGCTCGACGCTTGGCGAAGTCATTGGGCCCAGGCCATCAAGAAGGCCGTATCCCATATTTCCGGTTTGCGGAAGCTTTTTGGCAACCGCGAGCTTTGCCCGGGCTTCGTTAATTTTGTTGCCCGGGACCAGAACGTTTCCGTTGGCATCGTACTGGGCATTGATGCCCATCTTGTTGAGTTCGCCAACAACCATGCCCTGATCGCTTGGACTTAATCCGGCGAACAATAGGCTGAGTTGTGGTTTACCGGCAAAAATGACCGAACCAAAGATCATTGCGACTAAGAACACCGCCCCGACAATATAGATCGGGCGCTGTCCGCGGTCTACAGATGACCACCACAATTTAAAACGTTCAAGTAACGGCGACATGCTTAAGGGTTATCCTTTTCAGATCGCCGACAGAATGTGTTCTCTTTTTACTAGACCTGCATCCTGGAGATTTCTTGATAAGCTTCCAGAACTTTGTTTCGTACTTGCATTGTGAGTTGCATGGAAATACTTGCGCGTTCCATTGCAATCATCACATCGTCCACATCTACCGGCTGACCCGCCATTAGTGCTCCCTGCATTTCTCTACTTTCGCTTTGAGATGCATTGACCTCCTTAATGGCGTCCATCAACGTTTTTCCAAAATCCTGCCCGCCATCTTCACTCTTTTGAATGGAGATTCGGTCAGTTAACTTTGGATTGGTTATCGCATTATCGATGCGCATTGTGGGTTCCTTCTGTTGTTATTCGTCGGTTTGCTCTACGCGGCTCTTCCTATGGTTAGTGCTGCATTCAGCATGGATTTCGCGGCGTTAAATGCCGCTAAGTTTGCTTCGTAGGAGCGACTCGCTCCGATCATGTCAACCATTTCGTAGACAGGATTGACGTTCGTGTACGTGACAAATCCGTTCACGGCTGCCGGGTGAGTCGGATCATATTCAGTCCTCAATGGACTCATGTCCGGTCTTACCGAGCTGATCTTAACCCCACCTTCTCCACCTTCCAGAATCACGCTTTGACGCCGGACCTCTGGTCGCCCTAGAGTGTTTACAGAATTCGCGTTCGCGATGTTTCCAGAAATAGTGTCCATTCGAAAACGTTCGGCAAACATTCCCGAGGAACTTGAACGCATTGCTCGGCCAATTGTCATAGTCTAGGTATTACCTTCCCTCCCGAATCACACTCTTTAATCCATTAAAGTAGCGAGTTGTCATTTCTGAGAGTAGGCGATAGCGGTTTTCAGTTTCCGCCATGTGCACGACCTCGCCTTCTAAATCAACACTGTTGCCATCGCGGCGATTACTTCCGTAAGTTGTTTTAATATCAGCATCATTACCGATGAGCTGAGTACCAGAATCGCCCATTGCTTTGTTGAGCTCGATTCCGAAATCAACATCCTTGCGCTTATAGCCAGGAGTGTTCACGTTCGCGATGTTATTGGCAATCAATCCTTGGCGCAAAGTAGTGCGATCCAAAGAGCGTTCCAAATTTCCTAAATGTGATCCAAAAAGTCCGTCTAGTTTTGACACGGTGTTTCCTCAACAATAAAAGTTGTTTGCCGTGCGTCCTTGCCGTTTCGATCTGCTCCATCCTAGAGCAGCGTGCCTGTGTTTCTACTAGGGCACATCGTAGTTATAGGTAGCTTGGTTGGATTTCTGGAGAGTTTTTTTGGAGATTTTTTGGTGGTTCGGGAGTTCGGGAGCTCGGAATGGTCTACCAGGATACGAATACCAATCCGAACCATCCGAACCTGCCAACTCCTACACAGAAGAAAGGAACGAACCACAAGGGCCCGTTCCCGTTTTTGAATCAATTCAAGCTAAAAGCGAAGAATTAACGCTTGATGTTTATAAGCTCTTGTAACATCTCGTCAACCGTGGAAATCACCTTTGTATTCGCTTGGAATCCACGCTGAGTAATGATCATGTCGGTGAACTCGTTTGAGATGTCAACGTTGGATTGCTCAAGAAATCCTGAGTTTATTCCGCCGCGACCCCCGGACTTTGGAGTTCCAAGAACCGGAATACCAGAGTTATCGCTTTGTCGCCAGAGGTTATTACCAATCCGCTCCATACCACCTGGGTTGGAGACAATCGCAACTGCGACCTGACCCATCGCTCGAGTGAGACCATTGGTAAAGAGACCAGTCACAATTCCATCGGAAGCGATCGAATAGCCTTGCAGCGATCCTGGAGGGAATCCATTTTGGTCGTACGGGGTCACGTTGGACTCTGTTGCCAGTTGTCGAATCTTACTAAAGTCAATTTCGACGTTAAAGGCTGATGCTCCGCCGGACGCAGGAACCGTGATGTTGCCGAAAGTGTTCGGATTGAGCAAATTCCCGTTTGCATCGAAGTATAAGCGAGTGTTGGTTCCACTTGAGAATGACCCAACTGTTGTTGCCCCTTCGGTCATGGACCACTCCCAACTCGTTGTGGCTCCGACAGGTACTCCTGGACCTGCCACGGCTGGTGTTGGATTTTGCAGGACCAGATCAATATCGTGGGCTCCGCCGAGTCCATCAAAGACGCGCATCGTCGGAGTCGTAACAGGAACACCAGAAGGCTGGCTCGAGTTCAAATTACCCTTGAAACTCGCTCGGGTCGAAATTTGAACCGTGTCCAAAGCTCCAATCGGAACGGAAATGTAAGAGGACGGTCCGAGTGGCTGGGTCGCGTCAATATTGCCGAGTTCGTCTGCCGTCCAACCAATGAGTCGCTCTCCGGTGCCGCGTTGCACTAAAACTCCGTTGGCATCAAGGTCGAACGCTCCGTCTCGGGAGTAGGCTGTTCTTGAAGAGTTCGAGACAACAAAGAAACCATTACCCTGAATTGCAAGGTCGCTTGGTCGATTTGTTGCAGCAAGAGAACCTTGTTCGTTGTTCACATCGGCTCCTGCGACTATGACACCAAGTACGAGCTGCATCGGGTTGGTACCACCGCTTGTTCCATTCGGTCGGCTTGCACCCCGGATCGTCTGAGCGATCATGTCTTGGAATGTGACACGACTTCCCTTAAAAGCTGTTGTATTGACGTTGGCAAGGTTATTACTGATGACGTTCATCCGGGTTTGTTGTGCCTTAACCGAGGCGACTCCCGCTAGCATTGCTTGTAGCATTTTCGTTATGATTCCTTAATTGATTCTTGTAAAGGATGTTTGGAACCGTACGATTTGATTATGTGAATCCTGCATTCTCCAGGACTCTAAACCCGTTGGCTATTCGCAAGAAAAAACCAACTCCAGTTTGTTTTCATCAAATCGGCTGATCTTCTCAACCTATACACTTTAGTTATTGGCGTAGTAAGAATTTTCCCTAGGGTCACTTCTTAACAATTAACTTTAGGTTTTAGTAAAATTCAGAATTGAATTAAACCACGACAGCGCTATCAATATTTGTAAAGACGTTTTCTTTCAAATGTTGGCGATCCACTGCGGTGATTACGGTTCGGTTCTTAACGCTGACAACAAGGGCAACATCGTCTACCAAAACCAGAGATTCCTTTGCACCTTTCGCTTCGGCCTTATCCACACCGTCTAAAACGCGTTTCCATGCTGCGCCATCGAGTTCAATGTCGCGACTCTGGAGCCGAGTTTGAGCGTGACCGCTGAGCTTGAGACGATTCTCCAGAAGCTCACTAAAAGCGACTCGATCCGCAGGATCAATCGTCTTCGCTCGCATAGGAGCCGCCACTTGCGACTGCAAGAGTTCGGCAACTTTATTATTCTGGAGTGGTCCTGTCTGGCTCATTGATCCAAACACTTTACCTTAGTTTCGAATTTCACGAATGTTCTCCATTCGAACTTCCACAATTCCGCCGTTTGCTTCCTTGATCCCAAGCATTCTTTCACCGTTCTTTACAGTCATCCGGACAACTTCTCCGGTAACAATATCGTTTACTCCGCCAGAATTTTTGTCGGTCATTGGTCGCAACGCATCCACAGTTTTACCCATCATGCTTGTCGCTTGCATCATGTCCAATCTCTTTTGCATTTTGTCCGATCCTTCCACTTGACCAAGCTGCGCCATTTGGGCGAAGAAGTCACGGTCGTTCATTGGTTCAAGAGGATTTTGATTTGCAAGTTGAACTGTAAGCAAACGCATAAATGCGTTCATATCCAACTTACCTTTTGCCTCTGCTGGTCGGGTTCCGAAGTACTGCTCCGGAGATACTTTACTAACTTGGTCGATACCACTCATTTTCTTAGATCACCATATTAAGGGACTTTGTCCCGGTCGAGTTCCAATTGGCATCGGTGGAGACCACCGCTTGCCCTGGAAGGTTATTCATAGGAACATTATTCGCAAAATTCTGATTTCGCTCTGCTTCCTGCTTCGTGCCTTGCTGTCCTTGCTGGTTGGCACTTGCATCATGCCTCAGGCTCATTTCGCTTAGGCCAGCGCCTTTCGCTTCGATCACCTGGACAAGCTGGGGACGATTTGCTTCTAGTGCCTGGACCACTCGCTCGTTCGTTGCGGTGATTTCAGCTTCGCTCTTATTGCCCATTGTTTTGATTTGGACGGTGATGGCACCCAGATCTTCCGGCATCAGGCGCACGGTCATCACGCTGATCGGTCGGTGCATCGCCATCTTTTCGATGCGATCTACCGTCTGCTGCATGACTTCCTGCTGAGTCTCCTTCGGAAGTTCGGTCACTTTCTGGGTGCCTTGCGTTTGATCAACAGCCTTCAGCTCGAGGCCAACTTCCTGGAAGCCAACTTCTGCTGGACGTGCTGATTCGATTACGGAACTTTGCAAGAGACCTTCGTCACTGTCACTCCGGTCTTCAAAGCTTTGCTGAGAAGTCAGGGCAGAAGAGGTAATGACGACCTTTCCACTCGTCACTGTGTCAATTTCTGGTTCGCTCGAAATTGGTTGGTCATCCTTTGCAGAGATTTCGGTGAGACCGATTGCGGAGAGCATTTCAGGGTCAAGAACCTGCTGAGGAGCATTTGGCTCATTCCGAACCAATCCAGAAATCTTAACTTGAGGCTCATCCTCTGCGACCACTTGAGGTGTCTCTTGTGGAGTAGGCAATAGAGTTGCCTTATCATGGCTTTGAACCACAATAGTAGGATCGGCAGACTTCCCGGCCCGGACATCACCCAGAAGCGACTCAGTTGGAGCCTCACCAGGAGCGGAGTCAGGCAAGGCGACAAAGTTGAGGTTGACCGCAAGCAAGGCTGCAGCTTCTTCCGCCGAAAGCTCGTCTTCACCCGTCACTTCAAAATCTGGAGCATCGGGCGACGGCTTTACTTCTGAGCTGGTCGTAGCCAGAACTGCTTCCGTTTCCAATGAAGTTTGTGTTCCGGTCTGAGTAGGAATGATCTCACCAGTCGGCACGACTGGGGAAACCACTTGGCTTGATGCCAAGTTGGTTTGACTTTGGAGTAAGTCCAGCGTTTGTCCCGCAGCAATCGGCTGTATTGGGTTCGCTTCTTCTCCGTTCATGGTCGGCAGGATCGCGCCCGGGTCGGGTGGAGGCACTACCACGGTTGCCTGATCCATCGCGAGCGCAAACTCGCCGGAATCAACAACCGCATCAGGACTCGTCCCAGCGGGAGCGGATGCCAACCCAGGAATCAACGTGTTGTCGATCTTCAAGGTTTTTCTCCGTTCCCTGTAATGCTCGGCATAATTACCGGGGAGCTTTAGAGAAAAAATTTCCTTTTTTCGGGTTAGGTTTGCGGGAACGCGATTCCAGTATCCTAACGCAAATGCGATCTGGAATCGAAAAAGCTCTCCCAACATCTGCCCGGGAGGTAGTCCGAAAGGTTTTCGAAAAGGCCTCGAATTTCTATCTTCGCCGGCTCCAGCACGTCACTAGGAGCGGGTTTTCCCACGCTTACATCCGTGGTGAGGGGATTGAGTTTGGTGCTTTGAATTCCCCATTGCCGGTTGCGAAAGGGGTCGTGGTCCGGTATGCAGATCGGTACACCAACGCATTCATGCAGGCTCGCCACGAAGGGATGCCCGAAGACCTGAAGCCGCTCACCTATATCACCAACTTGGAAACGTGCGAAGGGATCCCGGATGCCAGCCAAGACTTCCTTATTGCTAACCATGTGGTTGAGCACCTCGAAAATCCGCTTCTCGCGATCGAGAGCATGCTCCGGATTCTGCGGGTTGGCGGGATCGTCTTTCTGGCTTTGCCTGATCGTCGGTTTACGTTTGACTTTGATCGTGACCTCACGACTTTTGAACACTTGCTAAGCGACTACGAAAACGGACCAGCCGACTCGCGACTTGGGCATTACCTAGAGATCTCCGAGAAGCTGTTCGGGCTTGCCGGGGCGGAGGCACGGGCTTTTGCGGAGCAACTTGACGAAGATGGACTTGACGCACACTTCCATGTTTGGGAACAACACACCGCAATGGAGATGATTTTGCGATGTAAAACCCAGCTCGGGTTCCCGCTCGAGATCCTCGTGAATAGCAACTATCCCAACGAGACGCTGTTCATTTTGCGAAAGATTGATCCAACCGCGCCTCTACCTAGACCAGAGACGACCTCCCTTTTCTCCGTCGAAAAACATCGCCGAGCAAAATGGGTCGAAGAGCAAATTGGGCAAGAAAAGACCTGACACAAGAAGGTCAGGTCCTCATCGTTGAATTAAGAAATCAGGGTCGCTTCGAGGGTGATTTCTGCGTTCAGTACCTTCGAAACTGGGCAATTTGCCTTTGCCTCGGCGGCTGCGGCCTGGAACTGATCGTCGGTTGCACCTGGGATTTTTGCGGTTAAAATGAGGTGGATTTTATTGATTACGAATCCACCTTCTTCCTTCACCACACTAACCTGAGCAGTTGTGTTGATCTCATCAGCTTTCAGCTCGTGTCCCCCCAGAACAGCGCTGAGCGCCATGCTGAAGCATCCGGCATGAGCCGCTCCGATTAGTTCCTCGGGATTCGTTCCCGTTCCGGATTCAAATCTTGATGTAAAAGAGTATTGTGCTCCCGCGAGTGTGCCTGTTTCCGTTGAGACGGTTCCAGTGCCATCCATGATGCCACCCTTCCAAATTGCGCTTCCTGTTCTAGTCATTTTTGTTTTCCTTGTTTCCCCGCTTGTTTGGCACAATTGATCGCCCGCGGACCCTTCTAGGTACGTGTTGAGGACGTACGTTGTGCCAAGAATCTCGGAAGAATTTCCTTCGTCAAGGGATTTTAGACCCATAGCGAACCGGCATCGCAACTCTGCCAAACTCTGGCGCGTAACCCGTGCCATGACCGATAGCGTTCTTGACGTCTTATTCTCTATAGGCGAATTTATTTTTACTTGCCGCCTCGTTAGGTGGGTGTGCCTTGCATTGGGGCTGGCGCTCGCATTCTTTTACCGCGCTGCGATCATGCAAGACGAAGTCATTTCCCGTTGGTTGCTGATTGGCCTTGGGATCTGGATTCTCTTCGAGTTCTCCTTCGCCCTCTATGCCTTCTATAACGGGGAACGCGGAAGAGATTTCTGGCTGAGCGCGCCGTAAACCTCAAGGTCTACTCTTCGAACACTTCTCTGGCTTTGGCTAGAAGTTCATTCTCAGACATATGACTTGCGTCAATTTTGTGTATGCCGACAATGTGTTCCTGAATTTTTGGCTCCTTCTCTGCCAAGTACTTCACGAACTTATCCTTTGCAGAACTTGATCCTTCGCCAGACCCAAAGACTAAAATTTGATCGGCATCTTTAAGGCTTTTCGCAATAGCAGCATAGTAGTGGTCATGGTTTGGCTCTTCGGCGTGAGTCCGGTAGTCATGCGCACTGTGAACGTGTGAAGTATGACCTTCGTGATCAACTGGAGTGAATCTCACACCAATAGCCCCGCTCGATTCGGCTGCGTAAACCCGCGCTTCTTGGTGATCTAACACGACAAGAAACTGCGTTTCCGTCGAATCGTTCATTTGAGGATTCTTTGCTTTGAGCATCTTTTGAATTTCGGTGATCTGTTCTTTGGATGCAATCGCGCTAAGGCTTGGAGACTTGAAGACCATTGAGTGGCCATGAATCGTAACCTTCATATTGCCATTGCGTTGCTCCTCGACCATACCGATCTCCTCAAACATGGCTCTAACATCGCACCATTCGAGGCGTTGGGAAGTTGGGTGCTGAAACACTTCGTCGTAAATTTTTTGGGTTTTCGCGTTCATTGTTCATTCCTCGCAGGAACTCGCTTCTACTCCCAGAATGAATGATCGGAGTGGGGATGAATGCCATGCCTTTCACCGACGGTGCTTGTGAGTACACCCATCGGTTCGGGGCTGGGTTCAACGTGGAAACCATTTTCGCTGAATTTCTGGTGATTATTCCTTCTAATCTGTCATACTCTCGTCTGTAAGTTTGATATGAGTTTCAATGCCCGTCCTCGCGCTGTTCTTTTTGACGTTGACGGCACTCTTGTCAATACTATTCCGATGATCGTTGCCGGGCTTTCTGAGTCCTACAAAGCACTCGCTGACCGACCTGTTTCTAGAAACGAAGTCAAAGCGACCATCGGGACGCCACTTTCAACCTGCATGAATTTGTATGGTTGCGATGCCCACCCTTCCACTCTTGACGAGCGCATTCGATTCGCGATGGATCGCTATATCGCGAATGCCGACAAGATTGAGATTTTTGATGGTGTGCTTTCGGTCGTGGCGGATCTGCTCTCGGCCGGGATTCCTGTTGGTCTTGTAACCAGCCGCAATGCCGAAGAACTCGAGTGGATTAGTAATCAGTTTCCTATTCTCTGGGACGTGCCCGTGCATGTAAGTGCATCGGACGTCTACAACCCAAAACCGCATCCTGATCCAGTTCTTTTGGCATGCGCCCAGCTGGGCGTTGATCCATCAGACGCGATCTTCATCGGGGATTCCGTCCACGATGTCCATGCGGGGGTTTCTGCTGGAGTGACAACCGTCGCGGTGAGCTATGGCTCCTCAACGACGGAAGAACTTCTCAGCGGCAAACCCAACCTGCTACTCGCATCACCCAAATCGGTGTGCGACTGGCTTCAAGCGACTTTCTCACTGAGCACATCATGCCAAACGATAACGAATTCAATCCTGGATCTGGAGATCCCACCGGCGAACCTCGACGTGGTCGAGGACGCCCTCGTAAAGAACTAACGCCAGAGGAACTGGCCGCCGCCTCGAATGCCCCGAAACGCGGTCGCGGTAGACCGAAAAAAGAAGTTGACGAAGTCGAAGCCTCGGCTCCGAAGCGTCCTCGCGGACGCCCACGAAAAGAAGGTGACGCCGTATCAGTTGGGCTGAATCATGCCGTTGTCGAGACAGTAGAATCATTAGCTGTTTCGCCATCACCCGCGCCGGTTGCCAAAGTCCCGGCAGAAAAGCAGAAGAAGGGGCTTTTCGGTAAGGTCGTCAAGGCAATCACTGATACCATCGCAACGAAGCCATCGGAGTCGGCGAAGTCTAGCAGTCCTAAGGCCGTCAAGCCGAGCGCATCAACACCAGAAAAATCCGAACTCCCGGACTCCCGAACTCCCGAACCCTCAGCGCCCTACTTCTTCGCAATCGAGGGTGTAGATAATCTACCTCTGCCCACATTCCGGGCAAGAACTGAGCGCGCGCCGCGACCAGCTCGTCCACAACGCGAAGAACGCCCACTCAGGGACGGGAAAAAGGGCAAGAGCCTGATGCCTTCTTTGGAACCGGTCCCGCTGGAACCAACCACCTTCGAAGATTTCGACGCTGGCGAAGGAATGCCAAATCCAGTTTTCCGAACTCGGAAATCGGAAAAGCCTGCCAGGATTCAGCGCGATGATTTGCCTTCGATCGAAGAATCCATCATTGCTCCTGCCGCCGCGCTTGGTGTTTCGATCATCATGCGCGAACCGAAAGGCACGGGCAAGAAACCCGCGCAAACACGAACAGGTGGCGCATTCAAGCCTGAAAAGCCTACCCGGGAACCACGAGCACAACGACCAGCCCGAGCACCGCGCGAAGAAGAAATTGTCGCGCCAAGAGTTTCTACACGCGCACCAGAACCCGCACCGGTTGTTCCGTTTAGTATTCCACCCCTGCCAAAGCCTGTTCCACGAGAGCAAATTGCGATCCCAGATGTGGCTCCGCAAGTTGTCCAGCGTCGAGGGTTGCCGACTCTTGTCCGTAACCACAAGGTTTACCCACCGCTTTTCTTCTTCGGAAATGCCAGCGATGAAGGCCGTCTGAGCATAGTGCTCGAAGAATTCCAGCTCGCGAAGGAAGCCGGGGTTAATATCATCGTGCACTATGTTGAGCTTGAGGTGAATCAGCAAGGGACCGCGACTGATGCGGTTTCATTTGCAAGCTATTTGCTTAAGCGAACTCTGGAAACAAACCCAGAGGCTCAGGTAATTTTTCGCACCGTCTTCGCTGCTAAGCCAGGCTGGGATCGCGATTATCCGAAGGCGAAGTACATCACGGAAGAAGGTGGTTTGGGTGAACCGAGCTTCTGCGACGAGAAGTTCTGGCGCGATGCCGAAAACTGCCTACAAGATTTCGTCGAGCGCATGATGCTTCTTCCTGATGCAGGTCAAGTGATGGGCGTTCACCTGGAGCGCGGAGAATGGTTCTTCCCTTCCGGCTCCGGTTACGATACTTCCCCAGCAGCGCAAGACGAATTCCGAAATTGGATTCGCATGCGTTACCGCAACGACAATGTTGCGCTATGTGCAGCATGGTTTGATGGGCCGGTGCAGTTCGACACGTTGACCACACCTGAATATCTGAACGGAGATTCGAAGCGGACAGAAGAATTTGTCCAGACCGGTCGTAAGTCTCGCCGATGGGTGGACTATCACCTTTTCCTGAGCGATACAGCGGTTGACCGAATTACTCGCCTCGCACACTTAGTGAAGAAATCAAGTGGCGGCATGATGCTGGTGGGAGTTTCCTACGGCTACACCTTCGAGTGGAGCCACCCAGGTTCGGGGCACTTGAGCCTTGGAAAGCTCTGCCGTGTGCAAGAGATTGATTTCATCGCCGGCCCGCCGAGCTACAAGAATCGAGAACCAGGTGGATCCTGTCCATTCCCTGGCCCGGTCGACAGCTTTGCTCTGAACGGCAAGCTCTACATCAGCGAGGAAGATTTCAAAACTCCAATCTCCGGTAAGAGCGAATCTGACGACTTTAACACCGTGATGAAGACTCCGCAAGCCTTGGAGTCCGCGCACTGGCGGGGCGTCGGCGCGGCGCTTTCCCACGGTGCCGGGATGTGCTGGATGGACCTTTGGGGTAACGGCTGGCTGAAGTCACCTGGAATTTGGGACCGAGCAAAGGATGTCAAGAGCATCCTGACCCAGCGCATGAGCATCCCGAATGCTGATCCAGATGTCGCGGTTTTAATTGATGAGCGATCGCTGGCCTACCTCGTTGATCAACGCGCTTTTGAACTTCTTGTTCAGAACGTACGTGAATCGATCTTGCGATCTGGACTGAGTGCTGGCTTCTATCTTCTCAGTGACTTAGCCCACCGAGAAACATTCCCAGAAGCGAAACTGTATGTCTTCTTGAACGCTTGGGATATTCGGCCCGAAGTCCGCTCAGCGATCAAGACCCGACTGCAACGCGACGGCAAAACTCTGTTCTGGATGTATGCCGCTGGCCTGTTTGACTCGGGTCGAGATGCGCTCGAACGGGTACGGGAAGTGACCGGAATCGCCCTCAAGCGACAACCGTTTGCAAGCAAGAGCGGCACCACTCTCGTCCACAAAAAGCACCCACTTTGCGAGGCTCTTCCTGAGAAAATTCTGTCCCAAGGCAATGATCTTGAGCCGAGCTACTTTGCGATTCCGGAAGATGGGCTTGTCCTTGGCGAGTACACCGGAACCGGATTGCCGAGCTTCATGGTGCGCGAGTTTGAAGGTGAGAATCCTTCCCAAAGGTGGCGCAGCGTTTTCTTCGGTGAAGCCGTTGTTACCCCTGCCCTCTTCCGTGCCCTGGGTGCGATGGCAGGAGCGCACGTCTGGAGCTACTTCGAAGATCTCGTCCACGTCCGCGCACCGTTCCTGACTGTGCACTGCCGTGGTGCAGGATCTCGCACGATCACGCTCCCCGATAAGTATGTTGCCTACAACATCCAGCGTCACGAGTGGGCAACGGTTGAAGGGACTCAACTTCGATTTGCGACCACCGATGGTGGATCGCACACCTTCTTGGTTGGCGTACGCAGCGAAATTGAGGCAATTTTAAACTCGCCTCAAGATCAGTTGCTGAAGATGGACGTTCTTCCTGAGCGGCCGGCGAATACCCGTGATATGGACGATGTCAACTTTGACATACCGATCATGAAGCTGGACGCCTTGATTGAGGAAACCTGGTCCGATGAGCACGCAGACGATCTGGTCTTTAAGCCGAGCATGATGGAATTTGAGGCGACTCAGTTCGACTCGAAGGAAGACGGCGGAGACCGAGGGCGATCCTCCTCGAACCGCCAACGCGGCCGACGACGCCAAGGAAAAGGCAACAACAACCGAAACAATGGCGGAGAAAAGAGCGACTTTGATGTCGCCGGCATGAGCGTCATGTTTAGGAAACGAGATTGATGTTCAAATCTGGAATCGTAGCCTTAGTCGGCAAACCTAATACTGGCAAGAGCACTCTTACGAATGCTCTTGTCGGTCAAAAGGTCTCTATCGTCAGCGACAAACCGCAGACGACCCGCCACCGTGTTCTCGGCATTGCGACGACTGAGACCTATCAGCTCGCACTGATTGACACTCCGGGAGTTCACAAGGCTCACACCCAGCTCGGCCGGATTCTGAATGAAACGGCCCAAGCCAGCATTGATGGCGCGGATTGCTTGCTTGTGATGGTGGATGCCCACCGGAAGCCAGACAAGGAAGACGAAGCCATCGCTGTGATTTTAAAGCAGAGCGGATGGATCAATGCCGAAGGGGTTGCGAAGAAAAATGTGATCTTGTGTCTAAACAAGATGGACATCACACGCCCGATTGATGTTGCCGATAACTACGGGCTATACACGAAGTTGTTCGGAACCGAACGCACGATGTGGACGGCAGTCAGTAAGGATGAGAACGTCGATCTTCTTGTTGGGATGATCCTGGAAGACCTCCCAGAAGGGCCAATGCTCTACCCCGAGGACGAAGTCACCGACCAGCCTATGCGCCGCCTTGCCGCTGAATTGGTACGCGAAAAGTGCCTCCGTCTCACCCGTCAAGAGATCCCCCACGCTATCGCAACCGTTGTGGATATGTGGGAAGAGGACGGTCGCTTGACCCGAATTGACATGAGCATCGTCGTCGAAAAAGATGGCCAAAAGGCGATTTTGATCGGAAAGGGCGGCTCGATGCTGAACTTGATCGGCAGCGAAGCGCGACTTGAGATCGAAGACATCATCGGATCCAGGGTTCACTTGCAGCTATTTGTCAAAGTCCGAGAAGACTGGCGACAGAATCCACGCATGTTGCGCGATCTTGAGTACTTGGGCGACGACTAAATTCCAAGCCAATTGCGTACTGCATTACCAACTAGGTTCAATCCTACTTCGTCAGGTGACTTACCTTGTCTGCCTGAACCTAAGATAACAATCGGCGAAAACTCTCGGCTGTGGTCAGTACTCGCATCGGTTGGATCGTTTCCATGATCGGCGGTAATGATCAGTAAGTCCTCGTCTTTCAGTTCCCCAAGGATGTCACTAAGAATAGCATCAAATTCGACGAGGCAGTTCGCGAAACCTTTGGGGTCATTCCGATGTCCGTAGAGCATATCGAAGTCTTCAAAATTACAGAAGATGAATCTCGCATCGCTTGCCATCGCCTCCCGAAGCATCACCGCATGTTCGGGGTTACTCTGTGTTCGCTTGACTTCGCGAAATCCTCGTCCGTTGAAGAGTTCCGGAATGACTCCGATCCCGAAGACGTCTCCGATCTCATCAATCAGGTTCGGTTTAGGGACGAGAGTAAAATCTTTTCGGCGCTCCGTTCTCGTGAAAGACTCCGCATCCTTACCAATAAATGGCCTCGCGATCACGCGCTGGACATGGTTCGGTGGAGTCAACATTTCTCGGGCAACTCGGCAGAATTCGTAGAGCTTTTCTACTGGAACGATCTCCTCGTGACAGGCGATCTGGAAAACCGAATCCCCGCTCGTATAGACGATAGGAAATCCGGAATCCATATGAAGTTCGCCAAGTTCCTTAAGGATTTGCGTTCCGCTCGCTGGTCGATTGCCTATCGTTTGAACGCCGATAGCTTCTTCAAACTCTTTAACCAACGAAATTGGGAATCCCTGGGGATAAGTTGGGAAGGGTTCTTCACTCACAATGCCCATCATTTCCCAGTGGCCGGTCACAGAATCTTTGCCCATACTCAGCGGGAGCAGGCGCCCGTAAGAGACATTCTTTCCAACAACTTGCGGTTTAGCGGGAACGTCAATTCCGCAGGCGGCCCAGAATCCCACCGATGCTAAATTTGGGGCATCAATACCGCCGACGTGATCCCAGACGTGCTTGATCGTATTTGGGTCGGGATCGCCGAATTTTAGAGAGTCGGGGGTCTTCCCAGCTCCACAGCCGTCCAGGACCAGTACAATTGCGCGTTTCATTTGGGAGGGAGTTTAGCTGATTGGTGGGTTCGGATTGTAAGGGTTGTTCGGGTTTTTCGGGGGTTTGGGAGTTCGGATTTGTCCGGGTTCGTCTTTCAGGGTGACTTTACAAATCCAAGCAATCCAAACAAGCCCGACTAACCGAGCTATCCAAACTTATAAAACCACTTGCGCCCTCTTCACAGGCAACCTACTCGCGCCCTCCAGATCCTTCTCACGAATGACCCCAATCAACTCGGTTTCGGCAAACCTCACTTTCGATAGCCGAGCTCTTTCAAGTGCCCACTCGATCACCAAATCCGGCGAAGTCAGGTTTGGCTGGGTCAGATTCAAACTGAGCTGCACCATCTTTCGGGACGCCAGAGGAAACCCAAGTGCTCGGACTCCGAAGAACTTCGGGTCTCCTTCGGCGCGCGCTTTTCGGAGATCGGTCGCTAAACCCTTGACCCATGCCAAGTCCGACGAAGCAAAGTTGATGTTCATCGCAATCAGAAAATCTCGGACCCCCATCACGGTCGCACCAAGCCTTGGATGAACCAGATGAGGTCCAAAATCAGGATCAAGCTCGCGTCCCATCAAACCTCCGAAGCCGCCACTACGCAACTTAGGGAGTTCAAATGCGTGTTTTCCCCGCTCAGATTGTTCGTAAAGAAAAATCGGGATTCCAAATCTTTCACCGATCCGTTTTCCAAATGCTTCAACTTTCAGCTTCAAGGGATAGCCTTCGCAATCTAAGGCAACGAAAGGACAAACATCTAGTGCACCGATTCGGGGATGCACTCCCATGTGTCGATTCAGGTCAATGCGCTCAAAAGCCGCTTCACAAAGCCGCTCCAAACGCTCGAAAACGACCTCAGGATCTCCGCTAAATGCCGAAACCGTCCGGTTGTGATCAAGGTCCCCTTCCAAAAAATGGATATCCATATTCCAACCCGTGAGCAAATCCTCAAACAAGAAATGGAGATCCTTGTCTCGGCCAAAGGACCAGTTTGGAATCGTCAGGATTTTCATGGGTTAAGGGGAAATTTGAGCCGAAATTACCAGTTCAAAGTGAAGACGGAAAAAAAGGTCGAGTGGTGCGCTTGACATTGGGGTATCGCTTGCTTCATAATTCGACCTTGGCGAAGGGCTATGCGTATGCATGGCGATTCGGTCAGTTCGAAGGAGCGTGTAGACGGGTGATTCACATAAGTAATCAAAACAAAACCGACCACATTGCCCCGCAACGGCTGAGTTGAAGCGGGGTTTTTCTTTGATAAACCGTTTGCCCGTCGATCGCCAGGAAACAAATTTGAGGAATTAATGCCGACCGTAAATCAGCTTGTACGCAAGGGCCGCTACACGGCCAAGGTGAAGTCTAAATCACCCGCTCTGAAAGGAAATCCTTTCCGACGTGGTGTTTGCACCATTGTTAAGACCCAGACCCCGAAGAAGCCAAACTCTGCTCTTCGTAAGGTTGCTCGTGTCCGTTTGACCAATGGAACGGAAGTTACAGCGTACATCCCGGGCGTTGGCCACAACCTCCAAGAGCACAGCGTTGTCTTGGTGCGTGGTGGACGTGTGAAGGACCTTCCTGGTGTGCGCTATCACATCGTACGAGGAACTCAGCAAACGGCTGGTACCAACAACCGAAAGCAGGGCCGATCCAAGTACGGCACCAAGCGGCCAAAGGCAGCCGCGGCGAAGAAGTAATTTTAAGGAAAAGATATGCCACGAAAAGGACCACCAACACCGCGAGTCATCACTCCAGATCCTATTTACAATAGCGAACTGGCCCAAAGCTTCATCAATCGCATGATGATCGGCGGGAAGAAGACCGTTGCCGAGCGCATTTTTTACACCGCAATGTCGAAGGCCGAAGCCGAAGCACAAGTGCCTGCACTTGAAATCTTCGAAAAGGCAATGGCAAACGTCATGCCGACCATGGAAGTGCGAGCCCGCCGAGTAGGTGGACAGAACTACCAAGTGCCTATGGACGTTCGCCCAGCCCGACGACGAACACTAGCCCTCCGATGGATGGTCACCAATGCGCGAAAGCGGAAAGGCGAACGATCCATGGTGGACAAGCTCGCGGCAGAATTTTTGGATGCTTACAAGGGCTCCGGAACTTCCGTCAAGAAGAAGGATGACACCCACCGAATGGCCGATGCAAACAAGGCATTTAGCCATTACAAATTTTAATTAACTTAAAGAAAGAGACATAACTATATGCCACGCTCCCATCCATTAGATAAAGTTCGAAACATCGGAATTGCCGCTCACATTGACGCGGGTAAGACTACTACAACCGAACGAATCCTGTATTACACAGGCCGATCGCACAAGATCGGCGAAGTCCACGACGGCGCTGCCACCATGGACTGGATGGAGCAAGAACAGGAGCGAGGAATTACAATTACCTCCGCTGCGACCACGGCATACTGGAAAGGTAGCAACAACGATAAGCCAGAGCACAAGATTAACATCATTGATACTCCTGGACACGTTGACTTTACCGTTGAAGTAGAGCGTTCCTTGCGTGTTCTCGATGGTCTCGTCGCCGTCTACTGTGCGGTCGGTGGGGTTCAGCCACAATCCGAAACGGTTTGGCGACAGGCAAACAAGTACAAGGTTCCTCGAATTGCTTATGTCAATAAGATGGACCGTCTTGGTGCTGACTTCTTCGCAGTGGTTAACCACATGCGGGTTCGACTCGGCGCAAATGCGGCTCCGATCCAAATCCCAATCGGGGCAGAATCCGACTACCTTGGCTACGTTGACCTCATCACGATGAAGGCTTCGGTTTACGACAAGGAAGACGATACTGGAAAGACTTACAAGGAAATTGACATTCCTGCCGACCTCGTTTCGGTTGCCGCTGAGTGGCGCGAGAAGATGATCGAGTCCATCGCCGACTATGATGAATCCATCATGGAGCGATTCCTTTCGGGTGAAGAAATCAGCGAAGCTGATATCCGAGCCGCTCTCCGAACCGGAACTCTTGCAAACAAGATCGTCCCATGCATCTCGGGCTCCTCGTTCAAGAACAAGGGTGTCCAGTTCATGATTGACTGCGTTGTCGACCTTCTTCCTTCCCCACTTGACGTGGATGCAGCAAGCGGCGTTGACCCAGAAACAGACGAGGCACTCGTTCGTAAGTCCGACGATAAGGAACCATTTAGCGCATTGGCGTTCAAGATCATGTCCGACAAGTATGTCGGTCGCTTGACATTCCTTCGCGTTTACTCTGGAATTCTCAAGAAGGGCACCCCGATTTCGGTTTGCTTCCGTGATCCAGTCAGCAACGACTTCCGCGTGAAGTCCGAGCGGATTGGTCGAATCTTGGAAATGCACGCCAACGAGCGAAAGGATATTGACGAAGTATATGCCGGCGACATCGTCGGTGTGATTGGTCTCTCCGACGTTCGAACCGGATACACAATTTGTAACGAAGACCACCCGATCTCGCTAGAATCCATCAAGTTCCCTGAGCCTGTGATTCAGATCGCGATCGAGCCTAAGAGCCGCGCTGACCAAGAAAAGCTTGGAACCAGCTTGCAGCGATTGGCTGAAGAAGATCCGACATTCCGCGTGTTCACGGATATTGACTCCGGTCAAACCATCATTAGCGGAATGGGCGAGCTTCACCTCGAAATCATCGTGGACCGATTGAACCGCGAATTCGGGGTGCAAGCAAACCAGGGCAAGCCGATGGTTGCTTACCGTGAAACGGTCAAGGCAAAAACAAAGGCCGAAGGTAAGTTCGTTCGTCAAACGGGTGGTTCCGGTCAATACGGCCACTGCTGGATCGAAATGGAGCCTCTCGAGGCTGGTCAAGGATTCGTCTTCGAAAACAAGACCGTCGGTGGATCTATTCCTAAGGAATATATCCCTGCCATCGAAAAGGGCGTCCGAGAAGCCATGCAGTCTGGTGTTCTTGCTGGGTACCCAGTAGTTGACTTCCGAGTCGCCGTCATTGACGGTTCGTACCACGATGTTGACTCGAACGAAAACGCATTCAAGCAAGCTGGAATGATCGCATTCCGCGAAGCTATGAAGAAGGCAAATCCGGTCATTAAGGAACCGATCATGCACGTCGAAGTCACGACGCCAGATGGCAACGTGGGAGACGTCGTGGGAGACCTTAACGGTCGTCGAGGACGCATCGAAGGAATGGAACCAGCTCTTGGTGGCGTAACCGTCGTCAATAGCCACGTCCCACTCTCCGAGATGTTTGGATACGTTACAACTTTGCGCTCTTTGACGCAAGGTCGAGCCACTCCAAACGTGACTCCTTCGCACTATGAAGAAGTCCCACGAAGCATCTCAGAAGAAATCATCGCAAAGAACCCTAAGGGTCATCACTAATTTTAAACAAGAGGAAACAAAAAACTAATGGCAAGAGCTAAATTCGAACGAAAGAAACCACACGTGAACGTTGGAACCATCGGACACGTCGACCATGGCAAGACGTCTCTGACGGCGGCTATCACGGGCGTTATGTCCCAAAAGATCGCTACCAACAAGAAGGTCTCCTATGCCGAAATCGACTCCGCGCCTGAAGAAAAGGCCCGCGGTATCACCATTAACATTTCGCACCAAGAGTACGAAACCGAAACGCGACACTACGCACACGTAGACTGCCCTGGCCACGCCGACTTTATCAAGAACATGATTACCGGTGCTGCCCAAATGGACGGCGCTATCCTCGTAGTTGCTTCGACAGACGGTCCAATGCCACAAACCCGAGAGCACATCCTACTTGCTCGACAGGTCGGTGTTCCGTATATCGTCGTCTTCATGAACAAGGTTGACCTTGTTGATGACGAAGAACTGCTTGAACTCGTCGAAATGGAAATCCGAGAACTTCTCAGCAAGTACGGCTTCCCAGGCGACGACACTCCAATCATCAAGGGCTCCGCTGTTAAGGCAATCGAAGCTCTCGAAGCTGGTAAGCCACAAGACGATCCTGCATTTGCACCAATCGTTGCGTTGATGGACGCTGTTGATACTTGGATCCCAACTCCAGAGCGAGACAAGGACAAGCCATTCTTGATGGCGGTTGAAGACGTTTTCACCATCACTGGTCGCGGAACTGTTGCTACAGGCCGTGTCGAGCGTGGACAACTCAACATCAACACTGAAGTTGAAATCGTCGGACTTTCCGAAGCTCCACGAAAGACAACTTGTACAGGTGTTGAAATGTTCCGAAAGCTTCTCGATTACTGTGAAGCTGGCGACAACGTTGGTCTGCTTCTCCGAGGCGTTGACCGAAAGGACATCGAGCGCGGAATGGTTATCTGTAAGCCAGGTTCCATCAAGCCGCACACCAAGTTCAAGGGCGAAGTTTACGTTCTGTCGAAGGATGAGGGAGGACGACACACCCCGTTCGTTCCAGGCTACCGACCACAGTTCTACTTCCGAACCACGGACGTTACTGGTTCTATCGCTGAGATCTTCTCCGTGACTGGCGATCCAGCTGAAATGTGCATGCCGGGCGACAACGTCCGAATGACCATTCACCTGTTGGAAGACAAGCCAATCGCTATGGAGCAAGGCTCCAAGTTCGCTATCCGAGAAGGTGGTCGAACTGTTGGTGCTGGCACCATTACAGAAATCATCGCATAATTCTTCGCGAGATTGATTTCAACCAAGCCTGTCGAACTTCGGTTCGGCAGGCTTTTCTTATTAGTTTTTTGGACCGGGACTATCATCGGGGTACCATAAATCTAACCCAAATGACCATTGACCCAGGACTGTTTGAGGAAGGCGAGCGGATGAGACCTTCGGGGGATCGGCATATTTTTGACGTCGGTGACCTGACCCTTGACTCCGGAGCCATTCTGTCCAACGTTCAGCTTGCATACCAGATTTTCGGGCAGCCGCTTGGTTCAGCTCCGGTGATCCTCGTCTGCCATGCGATCAGTGGAGACTCGAATGCCGTTGGCTGGTGGCCCCGTTTGATCGGCGAGGGCCTGGCGATTGATCTGAAAAAGTACACGGTTCTCTGTAGCAATGCGCTCGGTGGATGCCAGGGCTCGACTGGACCGAGTTCCATGGCTCCGGACGGCAAATCCTTCGGCTCAAAGTTCCCGCGCATCTCGATGTGGGACATCGTGCATGCTCAGGCCAAGCTCATCCATGGGCTCGGAATATCGAAACTCAAAATGGTTTGCGGCGGAAGTATGGGCGGGATGCAAGCCCTTGCCTGGGCGGATCTTTTTCCAGACATGGTCGAACGCGCCTGGGTTACGGCCAGCGCGGGTAAGCACTCGGCGATGCAACTTGGGTTCAACGAGGTCGCACGGCAAGCGATCATGCGCGATCCAAAGTGGTGTAGCGGTGACTACGATCCATCCGATCCACCAATCGAAGGTCTTGCCCTCGCTCGAATGCTCGGACACTTGACGTATCTCAGTCCAGAGGCTTTTGACGCAAAATTCTCACGAGAGTCACGCACCAATCCCGATCCAAATAACAATCTCCTTCCAGAGCGCCTGTTTGAAATCGCCAGCTACTTGCGGTATCAGGGTCAGAAGTTCACGCAACGCTTTGACGCGAATTCCCTACTAAGCCTTTCATCTGCCCTGGACAGTTTCGATTGCAACTCTTTTTCGCCGGGGGTCAAGTATCTCTTTACGAGCTTCTCTAGCGATTGGATTTACTTACCTTCGCAATCAGAGTCGCTGCATTTAGGAGCGATCAGTGCAGGTTGTCAATCCCGCTGGTTAAACATAGACTCACCTCTAGGGCACGACGCTTTCTTGCTCGACGATCAAGAGCAGGCTCAAGCGGTACGTGAATTTCTGGCTGGTGCCTAAAAAGGTCCGTCCCCCGTTGCAAATTGTCCTTAATGGTGTAATAATGTAAGTCCAACGCGGGTGTAGCTCAGTGGTTAGAGCACCGGCCTGTCACGCCGGGGGTCGCGGGTTCAAGTCCCGTCATCCGCGCCATAGTGTGCCGCGGTAGCTCAGTTGGTAGAGCAAAGGATTGAAGATCCTTGGGTCGCCGGTTCGAGTCCGGCTTGCGGCACCATTTCTTTACAGAACCCCATTCGGGGTCTTTTTTTTCGGTATTGTTTCAGTCATGCACCCGGAGGACCGAAAGTTTCTGCTTATCCTTTTGATCGGAGGTTGGCTTCTTTCGCTTATCCTCGGTACCCTTTTCGGACCGATTTTGGTACGGAAAGCTTATGAAAATCACCCCCTCGAACAGGAACGCGCCCCTAAACCAGAGCGTTGATCCGGCGAGCTAGCTCAAAATCGTAGGCAGTCAAACCTCCACCCGCATCGTGGGTCACCATACTGACGACGACTTTCTTGTAGCCGATCATCAAATCAGGATGATGGTTCAGATGGTCTGCACAATGCCCAACCGCGACTCCAAACACGAGGCAACTGGCATAGGTTTTAAATTCAAAGGAGCGCGTAAGCGCACCGCCCTCAACCGTCCATCCGGGGGCGGATTCGAGCTGCGATGCAATCGAATCGAGAGATAACTTGTCGTAAGTAAGGGGTGTCATATCTCTACAGTATCCACCAAAAGTCCCCCGATTTTTACGGGATAGCACGGTATTTCTGCAGGAATTCACCCCTTGCAGGCGGTATCCTAGTACTAAGAAGGAAACGGTTTTGGATGCACGGTCTCCGAGCACCCAAAATCAGCGCAACGACGCGCACCGGAGAATGCAACGCATGGCAGTTTCACCTACCTCATCCTCGGCCAATGGATCATTTGAACTTGGCCCCAATGTCTACACCAACCTCAATACCTCCGAGCTATACGAACACGCGATCCAGCATAACGAAGGTGTTCTCGCCGCCAATGGTGCCCTCGTCTGCATGACCGGGAAGTACACTGGACGCACTCCAAAGGACAAGCGAGTTGTGCGCGAACCAGGATCCGAGGCTAACATTTGGTGGGAAAACAATGCCGAAATGAGCCAAGAGGAGTTTGCCGCTCTTCGCGAAAAAGCTCAGACCGCACTCAAAACCAAGGAGAGACTGTATGTCGTGGACACCTTTGGTGGTGCAGATCCTGCTCACAGAATCAAAGCCAGATTCATCGTTGAAAAGGCATGGCATGCACAGTTTATCAAGACCCTTCTGATTCGACCGTCGAAAGACGAGCTCGCGACCTACGCTCCTGACTGGACCATCATTGATCTTTGCACCGAGAAGTACGTCCGCACCGAAGACGGAGTCGAAAGAGATGCTGTCATTGCGTTGAACTTTGCGACTCGTGAAGTCATCATCATGGGCACCGAGTACTCGGGCGAAATGAAGAAATCGGTCTTCACGATCCTAAATTACCTACTCCCACTCAAGGGAGTCATGAGCATGCACTGCTCTTCCAACATCGGACCCAATGGTGATGTTGCCTTGTTCTTTGGTCTTTCGGGGACCGGGAAAACGACGCTCTCCGCTGACCCTGAACGCGGGCTGATTGGCGACGACGAACACGGCTGGACCGAAAACGGCGTTTTCAACTTCGAGGGTGGTTGCTATGCTAAGGTCATTAAGCTCAGTCAAGAAGGCGAGCCTCAAATTTGGGAAGCGATCAAATTTGGGTCCATCCTGGAAAACATCGTCATGGACGATGCCAGAGTCCCTGATTATGACGACACCAAGTACACCGAAAATACTCGCGTTGCCTATCCGGTGGACTTCATCCCAGGCGCGGTGATCCCGAGCGTGGGCGGACACCCGGAGAACATCTTTTTCTTGACTTGCGATGCAAACGGAGTTTTGCCCCCAATTTCGAGACTTTCACCCGAGCAAGCGATGTTCCACTTCTTGAACGGCTATACGGCCAAGGTCGCAGGAACTGAAGCGGGTATCACCGAGCCGGTTTTGACTTTCTCGACCTGCTTCGGGGCGCCTTTCCTTCCCTTGCGTCCTAAGGTTTACGCCAAGCTTTTGGCGGAAAAGATGCAGAAGCACGGGGCAAAAGTTTGGCTTGTTAACACGGGCTGGTCCGGTGGAGCTTACGGGGTCGGCAAGCGCATGTCGCTAAAGCACACCAGAGCGCTTCTCCACTCCGCACTCAATGGCTCGCTTGCTAAGAGCGAGTTCGTTGTCGATCCAATCTTCGGCGTTGAGGTACCAACGAGTTGTGAGGGGGTTCCTTCAGATATTCTTGCTCCACGAAACACTTGGGCTGATAAGGACGCGTACGACCAAAAGGCCAAGCACTTGCAGGATCTGTTTGAGCAGAACCACGCAAAATTCGAAGACTGATTTATTTGTGACTAGCGAAAATTAGGGCATTCAGAAAATTCTGGATGCCCTAATTTTATTAGTAAGAATCCCCATATCAACTGACTCATTGTGAGTAAAATTGGAACAGTAACGATCGGATGGGTACTTAGTCCCACTGAGTGAGCATGGTTTGGTGTTCCCTATGGAGAAGCGTGAATATCATTATGCAAGACCCTCTGAACTCAGAAGAAAGTAAGACTTTGGACAGCACCCTGAAGACTTTGAGAAGTAAACCAGCTACTCTTGCCGAAGTTGCCGCCGTTGCTGGGGTGTCCACGCAAACAGTTTCCTATGTTGTTTCTGGGAACACCAAAGTCACGATCTCGCAGCCGACGCGCGAGAGGGTTTTAGCAGCGGTTGCTCAAGTTGGGTATCAGCCCAACCGTCTCGCGCGGGCAATGAAGTCAGGCAAAACGTTTACGATAGCTCTTTGGTTGCCAGTTCAACGCCCCGCCATGGTTTACTATGTCAAGTTCATCAAGTTTTTGCAGGCCCGAGCTAGCGAAGCTGGCTATGAGTTGATGGTGATTCCAGTCACGAGCGAGCAAGCTTATGGTGATGGTGGACTTCCTCCTACCCACTGGCCAGCAGACGGAATCGTTGCCCTTGATTGTTCTAATGCCGTAAGGAAGTACCGAGAGCAAACCCCCTTCAATCGAGTTCCTGTAGTCTCCATTTCTAATTCCGTGATTCCAGAAGTTGATCGGATAAGCTGGGATATTTACGAGGGTTTCCAATCCCTTACTCGGACCGCGATTTCGGAACTTGGTGATCTGCCAACATTTGTCACCATCCGATCTGGCCTCTCTGCTCGAGAGGAACTTCGAAGGAAGGGCTACGATTTCGTCGCCAACGAATTCGATAGTGCTCCAAAATATGTCGCCTGCGTTGGTGAATCCGTCAGAGCAGCCAGGATTGCAACTTTAAGAGATTTACGAGAAAACGGCGTTCAAAAGGGCTACATTTGCTGGAATGACTCCGTCGCTTGGGGAGTAATGCGGGCACTAACGGACCCGCTATACGCCTCAAAATCGAAAGAGGTGAAAATCTACTCATACGGCGGCTACGAACCGGATGCTCCAACGAGCCATGACATGGTCATTCTCCCTGTTCCACTAGAATTGGTTGCAAAGCGAGCCTGGGAAATTCTATACACTAGAATACAAGACCAGAGTGTTCCTTATAGCCACGAGGTGTTAAGGTTGGAAATGACCGACAGGCGGAGCCAGCTCGGTCGTTGAAAACGAAAGTGGGGTGCCGCATTGGCACCCCACTTTCGTTTTCAAATGATCAGCTGATCTTTACTTATTGCAAGAGCCACAGTCGTGGGAGGACTTTTCTTCCTTGACTTCAACCACTGGCACTGTGTTGACAGCGGTTTCAGTAGCGACTACCGGAGTAACCGTTGAGGCAGCCGCTGGAGCTGCTGGGCGTTGGGAAGTGACGAAGGCGAGTGCGAGACCAGCTCCGACCAATCCTGCGACGATGATTGCGATCTTTGTTTTCATAATAGAATTCCCCGAGATATTATCTCAAACGGATTGTAGTCCATAAAGTTCCCTTTTGAGAGTCCTTCCTACATTTTTTTTCACATCCGCGCTTCCCGCTTTCTAAGATCAGGATAGTGATAATCTCTTCCTCCCCATAACTCGGGGGCAACAACAGACCGATAATTAAATCCGTAGAACTACCAGACGACTGGTACAATCTTAGGTAAGAAATATGACGACTTTGAACTACGATATTGCAAACATTGAACTCGCCGATGCTGGCCGAGACCGAATTGAATGGGCCGACCGTGAAATGCCTGTTCTCCGCCAAATCCGAGAGCGATTTGCAAAGGAGCAGCCGCTCAAGGGTCAACGCATCGTCGCCTGCCTCCACATCACAACTGAAACCGCAAATCTTCTCCGAACTTTGAAGGATGGCGGAGCCGAGGTTTTCGCCTGTGCATCGAACCCTCTTAGCACTCAGGACGACACCGCAGCCGCACTCGTCAAGCATTACGGCATCGCCACGTTCTGCATTAAGGGCGAAGACAACACTACGTATTACAAGCACATCAACCAAGCTCTGGATTGCAAGCCAACCATGACGATGGACGATGGCTGCGATACCGTTTCCCTCATCCACAACGAGCGACGCGATCTACTGGATCACATCATCGCTGGAACAGAAGAAACCACAACCGGCGTTGTGCGACTCCACGCAATGGCAAAGGACGGGATGCTCAACTATCCGATCATCGCCGTAAACGACGCCGACACGAAGCACCTGTTTGACAACCGATACGGCACTGGGCAATCTACTCTTGATGGAATCCTCCGTGCGACCAATATTCTCCTTGCCGGCCGAACCGTTGTGGTTGCTGGCTACGGCTGGTGCGGACGCGGCGTCGCAATGCGCGCAAAGGGGATGGGCGCTCGAGTCATCGTCACCGAAATCAATCCAACTAAGGCAATCGAAGCCGTGATGGACGGTTTTGAAGTCATGACAATGGAACAAGCGGCTCCGATTGGTGAAGTCTTCATTACGGTCACCGGAAACAAGAATGTCGTGGATGCTCGGCACATTCCGTTGCTGAAGGACGGAGCGATCCTTGCGAACTCTGGCCACTTCAACGCAGAGATCGACATTCCAACCCTGGAGAAGCTTAGCAATGGCAAAAAGCGCGAAGTCAAGCCCTACGTTGAGGAGTACACCATCAACGGTAAGGCAATCTTCCTTCTAGGTGAAGGACGACTTATCAACCTTGCTGCCGCAGAAGGCCACCCCGCTTCCGTGATGGATATGAGTTTCGCTAACCAAGCTCTCTGCGCGGAGTACCTAGTCGCTGAGTACAAGAATCTCAACAACGAGGTTTACACTGTGCCTGAAGTAATTGACCACAATGTTGCTGCGCTCAAGCTCAAATCAATGGGTGTGGAAATTGACGTTCTCACACCAGAGCAGGCAAAGTACTTGAGCTCCTGGAACGAAGGCACCGCCTAAGACCAGCTGAAGAGATGTGAAGGCGAACTCGAAAGAGTTCGCCTTTTTCATTTTCCGATCGGGCTTTCCAGCACAACGTTATCGTAAGGCTTTAAACCAATGGTCGGAATAGACACCTCTGTCGTGCTGGAATTTCCAACGATCCGCCATGATTTTCCTATGAGATACTTGTAGGCAAGTTTGATTGAAGTCGGCTCCTTTGTTGTGTTCACGAGCACGATGACGACCTTCTTCTTACCGGTTCGTATAAATGCGACGACCTTGTCGGTACTAAAGTGCTCGACGACATCGGTCGTGGCGAACTGGGCGCTGTCAAACGTGCCCATGACTTCGCGGTATCTGGTCTGAATATCTTTTCCAGAATTCCAATCTAGATTCGATCTTTCGAAGAACGGAATCTTGGCTTCCCAACCGATTTCTTGACCAGAATAGATCAGGGGCGACCCTCCGGAGAACGCCGTTATGACGTACGCACCAAGTGCGGCTTCCCTCCCACCAAAGATATTCGGCGCAGAGTCGTCCCAAGCGGATTCGTCGTGGTTGGTAATGAACCGCAATCCATTCCGGGAGGAAGCCAAAGTCTTTGTGACCCAATCGGTTGGGGTCATCTTGCCTTGGTAGAGATCCTTAGTAAACCCATAGACAGGCCAGCCGTAATCCATGTCAAAGCCGGCAGAGATGTTTGCAGGTCGGCTTCCTTCGGCGAGGAAGAACAGCGTTTTCCCTGCTTTTGAGCGAAGCGTGGAGATTGCTTCCTGCCAAAAGTCCACAGGAATGCCATCAGCGTAATCGCATCTAAATCCATCAACGCCTTCCTTGATCACCCAATTTTCCATGGACTTGATCATCGCGGCTCGCATCGTTTTATTACCAAAATTCAGATCGGCGACGTCGTTCCAATTTGTCCCTGCAGGGATAGTGATTTCACCGTTTTCGTTCTGCGTGTACCAATCCTTGTTTTGAATCCATGGATTGTCCCAGGCAGTGTGATTCCCAACCCAATCCAAGATGACTCGAATTTTCAGCTTCTTCGCATCCTTGACCAGATTTCGAAAATCTTGGCGGGTGCCAAATTCTGGGTTGACAGCGTCAAAGTTTTGGACTGCATAAGGCGACCCAAGCCCGCCGGCTGATCTTGCTTTTCCGACCGGATGGATCGGCATCAACCAAAGTGTGTTGACTTTTAGCTTAGCAATCTCGGGGAGCCTGGCACGCACTCCGGCAAATCCGCCGCCCGGACTCATTGCCCGTAGATTCGCTTCGTACACCACCGAAATCGGAGACGTCGGCGGAGCGGTAAGGAGATTTTGCGAGATCAAAATTGCGGGAAGCATTCGGTGAGCATACCCACGCGGAATCACCCGACCTTACAACTTTTCTAACGGTGTGGGAGTAGCATAGCTGATCTGGTCAAGCTGGGAATAGCGCACCCAATCCACCTGCAACTCGGCTGGGAACACCGTACTCAGATTTGGGTCGCCGGGAAGATTCCCGCCCACCGCGAGATTGATCAGCATGTGAAATGCCACATCAAACGGCGCGCGTTGATTCCAAGTTGCGGCTGAGCTGTACCACTGGGTGCTGTTGAGCGAATAAGTCTGCACCCCGTCGACGAACCACTTGATTGAATCCGGCTCCCATTCGACGGCATAGACGTGAAATCCATCGCCAAAGCCGGAGGGACGCGTGATATTTCCACCGGTATAAACATTGTTCGGCCAAGCTCCACCATGATGGATCGTAAACAGACACTGTTGAGTTGAATTGACAATCTCCATGATGTCAATCTCACCGCTACTCGCCCAGCCACCATAGGCGGAACTTGACGACAGCATCCAAAAGGCCGACCATAGGCCTTGCCCGATCGGCACTTTCATCCGCGCTTCAACTCGGCCGTATCGGAAGTCGCCTTTAGGTTTGTTTAGCGTTCGGATTCTCGCGGAGGTGTAGTTGCGCCCGCCGAAGGACTCTTTTCTGGCGATTATCCGGAGCAATCCACCAGAGACGACCAAATTTTGGGACCGGCTGGAGTAGTACTGAAGCTCGTTGTTTCCCCAGCCTGGAATCCCGTAAGCACTTCCGTCGCCGATCATCGGTTCCCAGTCCTTCTTATTCAGCGAAGTCCCTTTGAAGTCATCAACCCATATCTGGGTGTAACGCTGAGGGTTTCTAATCTCGACCGTCACGTCATCAAAAAATGCCGCGCCAGATGCGAACGGCGTGGAAGAAGGCTGGATGAAAAGGAAGAAAATTGCGCAATGGGTTGTTCCAGCTGGAGCATCTCCAAGACTCGCGGAGATCTTTTGCCACTGATTCCTCAACGTACCAGCATTGATCTGACGAGATTCGCTCGACATCAAATCCACGTTGCTAGCATTGCGGTAAATCACCTTCAGGACGGCAAAGTTGTTGCCAGACATCGCGTCGGTTGACTTGTTATAGGCATAAGTCACCGCCGAAAGTCTCTGACCAGGTTTCATCGGCACATTTTGGTATGCGGAGGAAGTATTCGCGCCGCCGTTAAAGTTACCGAATAGCTTCAGAACGTTAGCACCAGACCTAGGTACCGATTGATCGCGGAACACATTTCCTGAAATAGCCCAATTTGCAGGAAGGCTGCCATTTGCAACCTCAAAGCTACCGTTTTGAACCAATCCAAACGACATTGCTGCCATGAAGTTAAGACCGATCATGACGATAATCCGTCGTATTTGAGTTTGCGAAACGTTTCTCCAGCTCATTTCAACTTATATTACAACAACTTTTGGCAAATGTCACCTAGAGACAAAAAAATTGTGCTTATTGCTGTGACATCTGCCAAAAACTCTCATTTTTCTGGAACTTTAAGAAGGTAAACGTGCAGTTATTCAGGGTGCGCTTTTCCGAAGTAAAATGCGGAGGTGAGAGACGGTCGAAACATCTTTGGCGAACCGCTGGCTCCCTGCTCGACGGCGCCAATGACGGGCTACTACCGAGATGGATGCTGCAACACCGGACCCGAGGATGCCGGATTGCACACTGTTTGCTGCATCATGACATCGGATTTTCTCGCCTTTAGTAAGGAAGCCGGAAACGACCTATCTACCCCGAGGCCGGAATGGAACTTCCCAGGATTGCGTCCCGGAGATCGCTGGTGCCTGTGCGCCTTACGATGGCTCGAGGCAATGGAAGCCGGATTCGCTCCGCTAGTCATTACGGATGCGACCCATGAACTCACCTTGGAGTTTCTTTCCAAAGACGACCTGTTAGCGTACTCCTATTCCAAATAGTAAAAGCCCTGGGGGTTCCCCAAGGCTTTTCCAAGTTATCTGCTAACGATTACGCTGCTCGAGCATGGCGACCGAAGCTGTCCTTGTCAATCGCGCGCAGCAAGCATTCGTCGTACTCGCACTTCCCTGAACGGTAAAGATCTGCAAGGGCGGCGTCCATAGTCTGCATGCCGATATTACCGCCGGTTTCGATAACGGATTGCATTTGGTGCGTCTTCCCTTCCCGGATCAAGTTCCGAATTGCTGGAGTTCCTAACATGATTTCAATGCTCGCCACACGACCTCCGCCACGCTTAGGCAGAAGTTGTTGCGATACGACCCCTTCAAGGGTGTTACCAAGCAATACTCGAATCTGAGATTGAGACCCTGGAGGGAAAACGTCAATGACCCGGTCAATTGTGGCAGGAGCATTCCGGGTGTGGAGCGTTCCGAAGACTAAGTGTCCGGTTTCCGCAAGCGTTAAGGCTGCTTCAATCGTTTCGATGTCACGTAATTCACCAACCAGAATGATATCTGGGTCTTCACGAAGAACAGCTCGAAGCGCATTATGGAAACTGTAAGTATCGCTGTGCATTTCGCGTTGGTTGACAATGCACTTCTTGTGTTTGTGAAGATATTCAATGGGGTCTTCGATGGTCATGATGTGACCCTTCAGGACGCTATTGATATCGTCAATCATCGAAGCAATCGTGGTGGACTTACCAGAACCGGTTGGTCCTGTGACCAAGATCAAACCACTTGTGCGCTTACACATCTCCCGAATGATCGGAGGTAATCCGAGATCCTCGAAAGCCGGAATTCGCTGTGGAATCACACGCATAACGCCGCCGACCGATCCGCGCTGAACAAACATGTTCACACGGAATCGTCCTAGGCCCTTCACTGGATAGCTAAAGTCCAGCTCGTGAGTCTGTTCAAATTTTTGCAGTTTGTCATCGTCCAAGGCATCGTAGAGCAACCGTCGAAGATCGGCAGGTCGCAATGGAGCAAATGGCATCGGTTGCATTTCGCCATCCAACCGGATCATCGGCGGAACGCCGATGGTGAAGTGAATGTCAGAACATTTTTGCTCAACCGCCATCGCCAAAATATCGTCAAGGTGGATATCGTTATAATCGCGACCGCCATCGAATTTGCTAACGCCATGGGCATCGAGGTTGTGCGCGTCGAAGGTAGTTGTATTCACATCTGGCGAATTGAGCATCGCGTGGTCGCTGATTTCTACAACCTTTGGTTCTGTCTTCTTGGCTTTGCTGAAGATTCCCAGAATACGTGCCTTTTCGCCTTCAAGCTCATTGACCGCTGGCGGTGTCGCTGCCGTCGGGATAACGACTGGTGGCACACCGAATGAAGCCAAAGTTGGAGCTCCGAAAACAGGTGGGGCTTCTGTTGTTGCCGGGGCATCGTCCTCATAGGAGGTATTCACCGGAGGTGCTTCACTATAGTCTCCACCAAATGGTAACGAATCATCCGGCTTAGGAACGGAAGAGGCTCCGTTGACAGGCGGAACGATTACTGAATTTGAAATCGGCTCGCTATTACCCACGGGTGGGAGATCGTCAAATTTGATCGGTGGTGGTGCTGGTTGGGATGCTTCTGGTGTTGCTTCAGTAACCGGAAGTACGGGCGGCATCTCAGAATTTACCTGTACTGGTGGTGCGGTGAAGCTTGCAACTGGAGGCAACTCATTCGAGCCTGCTTGCACTGGAGGAGTAGCAAAACTAGTGGCGGGAGGAAAATCGTTGGTGTTTACTTCGCTTTGGACCGGAGGTGCAAAGCTTGCAATTGGTGGCAAGTCGCTCACATTGATCGGCGGGGGTGTCACCGCAGGAGGACCTGTTTGGATCGAAGGTGGTTGCTGAACCTGACCAAAGTCTTCCAGAGCAAACGGATTCAGCTTTGGCGCGATGCCATTTTGCGCGGCTTCTTCCAAAAACTTTTCATTAGACGCGAATGGAAACTCTGCCTCAGGTACCGGAGTCGCTTGAACCGGTGGAGCTGGATTCCCTGCGCCTGGCACATGACCTCCAATTTGTGCGAGAAGGTCGTTTAGCTCCTGATTTACAGGCGGAGCTTGCGGAGTCTCGGTTGGCTTTGACGGCTGATTTTCTTCAGCTCCAGTGACCTTGTTCCAATCAAATGACATGTGTTTGGTTCCTCGTTATTTTGTTCAAATTTTGGGTTGCATTAAGCGGCATGGGCTTGCGCCGGGATGGACTGAATGACCCAGTTCTCAAAGGTGAGCGGGTCGACCTGCAGAGCTTCGAAAGCCCATGGTTTTGCAAATTTCAAGGCTTCTTCAAGCGTATATTCGTGGCGGGATGCCTTCACGATCGCGTGGGCCAAGTGGACAGAAGCGGCGGCCTGAACGGCCTGACCTTCGATCTGAGGGGTATCCAGATAATCCATCGAATCGATCAGGAGTTCAGGGAAGTTCCACCGGCGGGCCATTTCCTGACCAGCTTCGATGTGGTCAACTGCGAAAACTGTTTTCTCGGCCAATCGCTCCGGAGCTCCGCGATCCACGACATACATGACCTTGTTGTAATTGTCCGGGTCTGACTGGTCAATCATGGTTTTTCCAAGCAAGTGGAAAAGACCAGCGGTGTAAGCAAGATCCGGATATCCACCTTTTTGCTGGGCGATCCATTTGGCGACCTTTGCAGTCTCCACGGAAATGCGCCACCAATCGCGGCGACGGAGGGATTCCTTATCGTTCTTCCCCACAAAGAGGTCAAAAACTCCAGCTTGTTCCGCGAGTGTTCGCACCTGGCGAAAACCAAGCAAGAGACATGCGTCTCGGATCGTTGCTGTTTTTTGCAACAAACTCCACTGCGAGCTAGTCGCCGCGGCGATGAGTTTCGCACTAAAACCAGGGTCGGTTTCTACCGCTCGTTCCACGTCTTCCGGTGAAGAATCGTCCGCGTTCGTGACCTCGATCAACCGGTGCGCAACCTGAGGAAGCACCGCGATCTCATGAACGCGAGACAAAATTTCATCTAGACTCTTTAACTGATCTGTCTCTAACTTCTGGGTCATTTGGTTTCCCTGCTAATTCTTATCGGTTAGGAATAGATAACTCTTAAGACCTCATCAACTGAAGTGATTCCCATCAGAACCTTCATGATCGCGTCTACTTGCAGTGTCTTCATTCCATTTTCGACGGCGAGTTTCCGCACCATGTGGGCAGGAGATCGTCGTAAAATCTCGTCTCGGATCGGGTCGTTGATCGCCATGACTTCATGGATCCCGGTTCGACCTTTGAATCCTGTATTCTTGCAGCGCTCGCAACCAGCTCCCTTAAAAACGGTCACATTTCCATCGCTTTCTTCGGCGAAGTTAGGCGGGATTGGGAACCCATATCGAATAAGTTCGTCGCGGTGAATCGGGGCTGGTTCTTTGCAGAATGGGCAGATCGTTCGTACAAGTCGCTGCGCCATAACACCCACAATCGAGGAAGAAATCAAGAACGGCTCGACTTCCATGTCCACAAGTCGGCTGATCGCGGATGGAGCGTCATTGGTGTGCAAAGTTGAGAGAACAAGGTGACCCGTAAGCGCGGCTTCCATCGCGATGGTCGCGGTTTCGTTATCCCGCATTTCACCGACCATGATGATGTCGGGGTCTTGACGGAGCATCGCGCGTAGACCAGCCGCGAAGGTCATCCCAGCTCGGACATTGACACCGCACTGATTGATCCCGTCGAGTTCGTACTCGACTGGATCTTCGATGGTGATGATGTTGTTGGCACCGTCGCTGACCTTGTTCAAAATCGAATAAAGAGTGGTGGACTTACCCGAACCGGTTGGACCCGTGACAAGGATAATCCCGTACGACCGGCTCGCCATGTCGGTAATCCGGTTGAGGTTTTCGGGCAAGAATCCGAGCTTTTCCAGACCGACATTGATTCCGCCCTTATCCAAAATCCGCATCACGATCTTTTCGCCGTATACGGTCGGTAGGGTGCTCACACGGAAGTCGTAGGGCTTGCCGTTGACGATGGAACTAATGCGGTTGTCCTGCGGCGCGCGCTTTTCGGCGATGTCCATGTTGGACATAATCTTCATCCGGCTTGTGAGAGCAGGCACAACTTTCTTTGGAAGCCGCATGATCTCCAGCATCACGCCGTCGGTCCGGTAGCGGACGACCATGCCATCCTTTCGCGGCTCCATGTGGATGTCGCTGGCTTTATCGGC
>JBEIDH010000002.1:0-142964 GCA_040383535.1 Chthonomonas sp. | reverse complement strand
GGCGCAAAAACGATCAGCGATCAGCTTCCTCCGCAAGCGATTATCCGCGATCAGGACACGTTCATCAACACCGCCGAGAAGAGCAAAGCCCTCAACCTAAACGATCGCCGTGGAACGAATTCAGACTAGTTATCTCCCGATTGACCAAAGCCACTGATGATAACTTCGAAATCACCTGGTCCGACTTCGCCGTCCCCGTCTAGGTCGGCGGGACTTGGACCTGAGGTTCCAAAAGCATTGACGACAGCCTCAAAGTCACCTGGCCCGATCTCGCCATCCTGATCAACATCCCCATTGATTAAGGAGAGGTTTGCAACAACATCATTCCCGGCTACGGTGAATCCAATGGTCTTTCGCAGCCAAGTGCCAAACTTGACCGAAACTCGGAAATTCCCGGTTGAAGAAGCCGCAAGGATGACTTGACCGTTAGTTTTTGCCTTTTCGGTGACCGTCGAGAGGACGACATCGGAGGAATTCCTCAGTTGAATCGTGTAGGTTTGATCCTCAGATAGACCTGAATTTTGGAGCTGAACATCAACAAAAATCTGCGGAAGTGTCGAACCAAAGAAGTTCATCAAATCCCGATCCGCATTGTCCACATCAAGGTCGCCATCGAGGTTATAAAGACTTTTTCCAGAATTCGTGGAGGTTGACCCAGCGAGGGCAGAGTTAAAGGCGGTTTGATCCTTGCTATCTACGATTCCATTCGGACCGAATCGGAATTTGCGGATTGCTTCGCGGGTCCGTTGGCTATCAGTTTGGTTGATCACACCATTGCCATCCCAGTCCATCCGTCCAGATCCGGGCTCAGCAACCCCATCATACACTGATGCGAAGAGATTCCAATCACGAGCATCAATCGTCCCGTTTGAATCAAAGTCTGCACGTAACGGAGTCCCGTTGCTGGAAATCCAAGACGAATTAGCGGTCTGATTTGAAGTTGTGTCGAATGCGTTCGCTTCCCAAATGATGTACTCCTCAACCCCGAGGGCTTTGATTGCATTTAGTTGGTCCGCGAGTGGAGGCTTTGGTGTGCTGCCCGTGAGTGCCAGTCCAGGGATCACAGGTTTACCAGAAGCATTCGCCAGGGCATAGCTGATATCTGAAGTGATCGAGGCGGTTGTGGAATAGTAAGCCATCGGTACAACCTGATCAACGTAACCTGCCGCTGCCCAAGCAGGCCAGTTCTGGCATTTGGTCAATTGGTCTGAGACGATCATCGCCTTAGCAAAAATCGCGCTCGAGAAGTGAACGTCGTTTGAACCAGCAACAACTCCTTGCCGCATCTGGTTGGCGGCTTCTGTAATGCCGTTCCTACGCCATGTCAAAAAACGACTCCAGTTCGATTGATTCGTCCTTCGGGCCGTGGTGTTGATGTCAGCTCCAGCGCCATAGATTGCCTGAAATGCAGAATTAGAGTACGTATCGTAGCTCCATGGTGCGGGGTAATTATCCGCAGCGTCATTGTCAAGCGGGAAGCGATGATAATCCGTTTGGACGGACCAGAGTCCTGGGTATTGGGCAAGCTCGGTGCAATAGCTTTTGAGCTTAGCTTGCACTCCAGGATGACAAAGGTTTGCGAAGACTTGGTCGGCGATGTCTCCTCCAGGGAGCCCGGTTGAAGTGTTGATCGCCCGCCATTCAGGGTTCGAGGTGAAGTTGTAAGCTCCGGTAGATTGATACTGCCAATATGCACTTTCGATCCAAGCGTGCATCCGAATTCCGTACCGAGCAGCAAGGACCGTCGCTTGATCAAGGTAGTCAAACGTGAATCTTCGGTTGAAAACACCTTGCTTTCCGGTCGAAAGTCCCCAGTAAAAAGTCTCTAGATAGAGATCGGAGATTCCAGCGGCGGAGAGGTTTTGAAGCTCGACCTCAAGAAGCGCGATTGTGGAAGGTGGTCGCAACCAAGCTCCTCGAATCGGACGAGAATCGCGGTACTGAGCGTTGGAGAATGTTGCCAAAGCTAATGTGGTGAGGACTGCAAACCTTTTCACTAGACAGCATTGTAACCTAGGTTTGGTAAAGATTGACCCGGTATTTTCTAAAAAGTTGATCGGGATGTCCGAAGGGTTTCTGCCATAATCGAACCTAGATGTTCAAGAAGTTGATTCAGTCCTTTGATCGCATGCTCGGAAGGGGCGTCATTGACGATCAGCTTTACGAGGAGCTGGAAGAAGCATTGCTCGCCGCTGACACGCATGTTGAAACCGTTGAGCAAATCTTAGAGGAGCTTCGCCAAGCCGTGCGGGTGGAGAAAATTACTGCCCCAGAAGACATGAGGGAACGCTTGCGCAAGTGCATCGCGGGTCGGCTTACGTCTGGAGAATCGGTTGCACTCAAGGTCAGCTCCTCGAACCCAACCGTTTATCTTTTTGTTGGCGTCAATGGAGCTGGAAAGACCACGACCATCGCGAAGCTAGCCCAACGGTTGACCAAGCAGGGAGAGAAAGTCGTGCTCGCGGCTGGGGATACGTTTAGAGCCGCTGCCATTGAACAACTCCAGACTTGGGCGACAAGGGTTGGGGCTGATATCGTGAAGGCACAACCGGGATCGGATGCGGCGGCAGTGATCTTCGACGCAATTCAGGCGGCAAAAGCCAGGGGCGCGACCTACGTTCTCGCCGATACGGCTGGGCGCCAGCACAGTAAAGCCAACCTGATGGCTGAATTGAGCAAGGTCACGAAGGTTCTGGAGAAGGGTCTTGGTCGTCCAGCCGATGAGGTGATTTTGGTGCTAGACGCAAACACCGGTCAGAATGCAATTCGTCAGGCCGAAGAATTCTCGGCGAGCTCCGGGGTGACCGCGATTGCGCTTACAAAGCTTGATGGAACCTCAAGAGGCGGAGCATTGTTGGGAGTCCAAGAGAGGCTTCAAATTCCAATCAAACTCATCGGTCTTGGCGAGAAGGCGGGAGATCTCAAAGACTTTGATCCGAAGTCATTTGCCGAAGGGATGTTTGACTGATTTGGTATCCTCAATCAAGGTTATGCGATCTTCGAACTTACTCATTTCTACCCTCGCCGTACTCGGAATCATTGGGTGTCAAGGCGGACCAAGTGCCAAAAAGACTCCCGACTTTTCGAGCTCTGCTGGATACGCAGCGGAGCCTGGTAAGAAGTCTGAAATTCAAGGACCTGGCCTGAAAAAGTTGAAGGAAGTTCTGGCTGTTTACGGAAAGGCCAAGTCTTTCACCGCGAAGAGCGCATGGACTTTTGAGGCGAATGGCAAAAAGAATGATAAGGCCACAAGCGACAGGGCCATCTTCTTTCTAGCGCCGAACAAGCACCGCATCGAAGCCAAGACCGGAAGCATGAGCTTCACTAGCGTTTCGGACGGGCGGACGGTGCTGGAAAATTCGGGTGCGAGTTATGAGCAAACTTGGGCGACTGAATCCTTCGCCAAGGCAACCGCTCCAATCGTGTCCGATCCCCAGCTTGCAGGATCAATCCTGTATAAATTTTTTGAGGGTGAAACGGCGTTGGAAGAACTTGTTGATCCGAAAACCGAAGTTGAAATTCTGCAGGGTCAGGTGCCCGGAACCACGGTTGTTCGATTTTTTGCGACCGGCGATTTTGGTACCACCGAAGTCACCATTGGCGAGAATAACTTGATCACAGAAATCCGGTCCAAGTTTGAGCCTTTGGTCAAGCAGACCTCTGAGCTTCCCGAAGATTCCAAGCTCACATCGCTTCTCATCACAGAAAAGTTTTCTGGGATTATGATGGACACCCCGCTCAAATCTGAAGCCTTCGTTGCAACTGCGCCCCCGGGTGTCAAAGTGAAAGACAGCAGGATTTCAAAGTCTGCAGTAGCGGAAGAGGGAAGTCTCGCCCCAGACTTTACGCTTGGCGGTAGTGATCAGTCCTTCAAGCTTTCTGATTTGCGTGGAGATGTAGTGTTGATCTGTTTTTGGAGTCCGAACCAAGGGATCGGGTCGAAGCAGATGCTGAACGTCGTTGGGAAAGCCGTCACCGACTTTGAGCCAAAGGGTCTCAGGGTTCTTTCGGTGACCAATGTCGAAGGTGCGCTTTCTGATCTTACATTGGAAGAAACCAGAACCAAGGGGTTGTTCCCGGTAATGTACGACAAAAAGGGCACCGTAATTAAGGCGTTCGGACTCAGAAAGCCAGATGACCAAGTGGATTCGCTACCAGCCTTGTTTGTGATTGACCGAAAGGGCGTTGTGACGAAGATTTTCTTCCAAGTGCCTACCCGGACAGAAATCAGCGAAGCCCTCGAATCTGCCGGTTTTTGACCCAGGTTGCGCAGGATCTGGGCCCGCCGGGAACGTATCTCAAGCCCTGTAGCGTTATGACCAGAATGAGCACGAAAACCACGATCGCGATCATCGCCGCCGGAGTAGTGGGCGGGATACTCGCTCTCGGAATCAACCGACTCGCGAGTCCTGAGAAGCCTTCGATCACCTTAATGCGCGGCGGTTCTGTGGTTTCCTCCGCTGGGACAAAGATTTCCGGTCCTTCCGACTTTCGGGAGGCCGCAAAAAGAATCTTGCCGAGTGTGGTGAGCATCGATGCTGTTGGAGCGCAAAATGGTTTTTGGGGAATGCAGCAAGTTTCAGGATCGGGTTCCGGAATTGTTTTTAGTAACGATGGACTAATCATCACCAATGCCCACGTGGTAACGGCGGGGGACGAAACCCAACAAGTCATGGTCCACCTCGAAGACGGGCGCAGCTTTGAAGCAAAAATTCAAGGCGTCGATCAGAGATCGGATCTCGCCGTGCTCAAAATTGATGCTCCGAACCTGCAACCGGCTTTGTTTGGAAAGAGCTCGGCACTTGAGGTCGGTGAGTGGGTCATCGCGGTAGGGAATCCACTTGGGCAGGATCACACCCTGAGCGTCGGGGTTGTCAGCAATCTTGGTCGCGACCTTCCCACCAACAAGGATGGAATTTTGATCAACGCCATCCAGACCGACGCGGCAATTAACCCTGGAAACTCCGGAGGTGCGCTCACCAATTCTCAAGGCGAGGTTGTTGGCATCAATAGCGCGATCTTAAGCACCAGAGATACGGGCAGCATTGGGATTGGCTTTGCCATCCCCGTTGATCGCGCCTTGCCAATCATTGATGATTTGATCAAGTACGGTCGCGCTCGGTATGGATATTTGGGCATTGACCTGTACCAGTACCCAGGGGTGATGCAGAACGAGCGATTTCGATTCCAGTACGAACGACAGTTTGGGATCAAGCCACCTGAATCCGGCGTGTTGATCTACAAAGTTGAGTCAGGATCTCCCGCAGCCCGAGCCGGAATCAAAGGATTTGACGTATTACTGGAGTTGAACGGGAAAAAATTGAACGAACGACTCGACTTCCTTACCGTCATGGCGCAGGCTAAGCCCGGCACCAAGCTGAAGATGACCTACTGGTCCCAGGGTCAGACCTATGACCGAGAGGTATTGTTAACAGAAGCGGAAGAAATTTAATCTTTTCTCGCGACAAATTATACAAAAATGGGTCGTCCCGATTATTATCATGGCGGCTTTTGAACCCCTAGATTTTATGTCCATCTTCACCGACGGCCTTCCTCAGTTCCTTGACATCCTGCCCCCAGTGATTCGGGAAAAACTCTCTGCCTCAGGCGACCTCGATTCACTTATTGAAGTAGTGCTCGATTACGGCCGTCCGGCGGAAGTTCGCTATCGAGATCGTATTGAGCGATACGATAGCGCGACCATCACTGAACACGATATTGAGTTCGTCGTGAAGTCTATTGGCGAATTTGGAATGGACAATCGCGCGGGAATTGAGCGCACGCTCCACCGAATCAGCTGTATCCGAAATCGTACAGGTAAGGTGATCGGTCTGACTTGCCGTGTTGGTCGAGCTCTTGAGGGCACGATTGACATGATTGACGACATCGTGCGATCCGGTAAGTCTATTTTGCTTCTGGGTAAACCGGGTGTAGGGAAAACCACTAAACTTCGTGAAGTCGCTCGCGTATTGGCCGACGAGGTCGAAAAGCGCGTCGTGATCGTGGACACATCAAATGAAATTGCAGGTGATGGAGACGTTCCGCACCCAGCAATTGGAAGTGCTCGCAGGATGCAAGTGGCAAATCCGGCGCATCAGCACCAGGTAATGATCGAGGCGGTTGAAAATCACATGCCGGAAGTCATCGTGATTGATGAAATCGGAACCGAGATGGAAGCCACTGCTGCGCGAACGATTGCCGAGCGTGGTGTTCAGCTTGTGGGTACAGCTCATGGTCAGACTCTTGAGAACCTGATGCTGAACCCAACCTTGGCGGACCTCATCGGTGGAATCCAGCCAGTGACGCTTTCCGATGACGAAGCCCGTCGTCGAGGCACTCAGAAGACGGTCTTGGAACGAAAGGCACCTCCGACATTTGATGTTGTAATTGAGCTGCTGGATTACGATCGCCTCGCGGTTCACAGCGATGTGATGAAGACGGTCGACCTGATTTTAAGAGGGGTTCCGCCTCGCCCAGAGATTCGCGTCCGGCTCGGAGGTGGGAAAATTGAGGTTGTTCAGGAAGAAAGCCTCCCTGAGGTGAACGATCCAACTTTCGGTGAAGAATTCCCAAGTCTAGTTCGACGGCCAGAGTCAAAAATCAAAGCTGGCGATCAACGACCAAAGAAGAAGGAACCAACTTTAGCAGTTGCACCTGGAGAGCAAAAGTCTCCACGAATGATGCGCATTTTTGCGTACGGTATTGCCCGGACGAGGCTGGAACGAGCGATCCGTGAAAAGAAAGCCCAAGCCTACATCACCAGTGATTTGCACCAAGCGGACGCAATTATTGCGATTCGGACCTCGATGCAGAACAAGCAAGGGCGGATTCGCGATCTTGGCAGAAACCTACCTACAGCAATCGTGAAATCAAACACATTCTCAGCAATTTCTGTTGCCTTGGATGAGTTATTCAGTGGCGCGAAGCAGGAAGGAGAGACGGATCAACTTGCTATTGATGAGGTGGTAAGGGCGATTGATTTGGTTTCCCAATCTGGAAAATCGGTAGAACTCGAACCTCAAACTGCTCGGGTTCGACGCGAACAAATGAGGCTTGCTAACAGTAAGAAATTCGCGGTTGAGTGCGTGGGTGAAGATCCACACAGAAGAGTGCGAGTTCTGCCTCAGCGACTGTCATCATAGACGCCTAGTCTGAGGCATGACTTTTATAATGGCAACTTGATTTTTTTGATGAAAGATCATTCAGAAAAGTTGCCATTTTGTTTTGATCGTTTCGTCCATGGTTTCCGCTAGTTCATTCTTTGAACTTATTCAGCCTTAAGTTTTCAGAGGGAGGTCATTAGGAGGGAACAGTCTTGACATGCCTACCTTGCGTTGGCGAAAAAAATTAGTTCAAAATGCAATTAACTGGTGTTGCACGTACCGTTTACTTTTGTTGGGTTCGCAACGGATGAATGTGATACTGGCTCTTGACTGTAGTAATCCCTGAGGGGTGACAGACAGTAGGGATAGGGGAAAAATGGCTAAACAATCAATAAAGGAATTTAGATCTCATCCGCCCTTTACGGCCGATGTTTTGATCTTAAGAGCAAATGAGCTATTGGCTGCGCGTGGGGCGCAGATCATCAGCAAAAGGACGCTACGGTTTTATACAGGACAGGATGTGGTGCCGAAGCCACTCGGATCTCCGAAGTTCGCTCGATACGCTTATGAGCATCTTTTGAGCCTCGTCGCTGCGCGGGCTTTGCAGGACCAAGGACAAAAGCTCCAGCAAATCAAGCAGGAAGTCTCCGAGGTCGCACGTGGACGACTCGACAGACTTGAGTCGTTGGTCGACAAGTGGATGGACAATGGAGTTTCGGTTTCAGGTCGATTCGCCCAGATTAAGGAAGGAACTGCAGACTATGCGGGTGACACTGAGATGGATGCGATTAAGACCATTACTAAGCTCGGCACCTCCAACCTTAGAGTTCGATTGTCTGGTGCAGTCTCTCTTGAAATCTCCGACACCGCGTCAATCAAGGCAGAACTTGGCAAGGCTCATAAGGAGCTTGGACGAATTCTGAATCAATTGGATTGAGGTAGAAAGCTAACGCTAAAAGCCTCGTCACCTAAATGGGATGACGAGGCTTTTTACTTTTGGATTCCAACAAGAATAGATTGGAATGAATGGGGCGAATGACGGGGCTCGAACCCGCGACTTCCTCTGCCACAGAGAGGCGCTCTACCACTGAACTACACTCGCCAAGTGAATATTTAGTATATCCCAGAAATTGCAACACTGTCAAACTCAAGATGGTACAACAATTCGTACATGGCGGTTCCGGTTGCGATAGGATTGGGTTCAAATGTGGGAGATCGGTTGGACGTGTTGCAGCGCGCCGTCAATGCGCTCAAGGACCAGATCATGAATCTACGCGTCTCAAACGTCTATCAGACGAAGCCGATGTATGTGTCTGATCAAGGGATGTTTCTCAACATGGCAGCGGTCGGTGAGACAACGCTATCTCCTCGCGATTTTCTTTTGCTGTTGAAGGGTTTAGAGGTTTCTCTTGGCCGGGTAGATCGAATACGTAATGGGCCGAGGGAGCTTGATCTTGACATCCTGACCTATGGACACCTTGACTACTTTTTCCAATTTCAAGACGGAAAAACTCTTCAAATCCCCCATCCGAGACTTACGGAACGAGGATTTGTGATGATTCCACTTGCAGAAATTGATCCAAACTGGCCGATTATTGGGAAGGGTACCGCTCACTATTTCGCCGAAAATGGCGATTGGAATCCTGAAGACTGTGAGATTTTTGGTCGAATCGCTTAGAATTTAAGAGTAATGCGCAGTTCATTACGTCTCTAGGAAGGAACCAGGAGCGAAGATTATGCCGATTTTTGAATATCAGGGGTTAGACGCAACAGGAAAAACGGTGAAAGGTACCGTGAGCGGAGCTTCGTTGGACCTTGCGCAACAAACTTTGTTAAAGCGGGGCCTTCAAGTGCAGTCGGTCCAGCCAGTTTCTGTCAATCTTGGTCAACCAGTTCAACAGGTTTCTGCCCCGGGAGGGGTTGATGCCGCCTTAAATCAGGACCAGCTAAAACCAGCTGATTCCAGGCCAGATGCCATCCCATATGCTCAGCAGATCGGGGTCCGCCTCTTTGGTAAGGTCCCGCTTCCAATGCTCGGGTTCTTCTTCAGCCAGGCAGCGTCTATGCTTGGAGCTGGGGTTAATCCCGCTCAGTCTTACCGAACGCTTGCTGGGCAAACGACGAACCTAATCCTTAAATCTGTGATTAACGAGATTGCCGATGACGCCGAAAAAGGTCGACCGATGTCGGACGCCATGCGGCGGCATCCAGAAGTTTTCAATCCGATCTATACGAACCTCATTTATGCCGGGGAGCAAGGTGGGTTTCTCGAGAGCGCGCTCAGAGATTGCGCGAAATATTGCGATGAGGAACAAGAAATCAAGAGTCTCATCAATCGATCCACATTGATGCCGAAGCTGACCCTAATCTTCTCCATGATTATCATCGGCGGGGCATCTCTCATTATTCGCCTGATTGCTCCAAACTCTCCCGTCCAGATTTCATCGCCATTGACAGAGCTGAGTACCTGGATTGTTTTAGGACCTGCGCTCATCGCTCTTTTCGTTTTTGTCAGGTTGGTCCTGCCTATTCCCTCGGTTAAACAAGCGATGCATTCTATCGTGGTGACATTGCCGGCGATCGGTCCGACCGTGCGGGAGTTTGCAACCGCAAAATTCGGGCGAGCTTTCGGCGCGCTTTACCGTGGCGGGGTGCAGGTTCCAGATGGGATTCGCCTTGCGGCTGGAGCCTGCGGAAATTCCGCAATGGAGGCGCGCATTTTGCCAGCCGCAGAAATGATGGAGAAAGGGGCCGGGATCACGGAAGCTTTGCAGTCCACGGGAGTCTTTAATCAGGTCGTGATTGACATGGTCGGGACAGGAGAGATGTCGGGGCAGATGGATCAGATGCTTATGCGGCTTTCGGACTACTACCAGGAAACTGCAAAGCATCGGGCATTGATCATGGGGCGGGTTCTTGGAATCGTGGTGCTCATCATGGTCGCAATCTATGTCGTCATCGTTGTTGTTAACTTCTTCACCGGATATGTGAATGGCATCATGCGGGCAACAGGAAATTAATGGCGGAGAAGACCCACTACGAGGTCCTCGAAGTTTCTAAAACTGCGACCGAGGATGAAATCAAAAGGGCGTATCGGCAATTGGCGATGCGATATCACCCCGATCAGGCCGGAACCCCTGAGGATACGGATAAGTTCATTCGGATTTCTGAAGCTTACGAAGCCCTGATTGATGCTCCGCGTCGGGAGAGTTACGACCGGATTCTGGAGCTCAATAAAAAGTTGCAAGAAGAGCGACGAAGGCGAAAAGCCCAGCCTAGCTCACCGAATAATCCCAGGGCGGCGAAGCCTGCACCGCCAAAGATTGAGGAAGATGGTATCCCCCAGCCCTCTCCTGGCCCGGCTCCAAAAGGTCCACCCACCAAGGCAAACGTTGAGGATATTCTAAAGTTAACAAGCCTGTCTTCACGAGGGCGGGATAGGGAGGCAGAACGATTAGCGCGGCGTTTGGTGATTTCCAATGTCAACAGCCCTATCCCGTTTGCGGTTTTGGGCGACATTTGCCGTAAAAAAGGAGATCTGGACGAGTGCTCAAGGCTCTATGCCCTGGCGTTACAAATAGACCCAAAAAACATTGTTTACATTCGTAAGTATGAGGAAGTGAATATGTTGCGTTCGTCGAAAGGCGCAAATGGGAAGATCTTCCGTGGAGTCGAAGAAGACGAATCCAGCTTGGCAACCTTCTTGATGATCTTTACTGTCCTGATGGCGATGGTTTTCATCGCCAGCGCACGAGAACGTGCGATCTTTTCGGAATACCCGATCATCAGCACATATACGATCGGACTCATCTCGATGCAGGCGATTAGCGGTTTGGGCATAGGCGCAGGTTTGGCCTCGAGCAAGATGATTGACCGACCTCAAGCGGCAAGTCAGATTGCGATCTCAGTTTCCATGCTGGCGGTCTTTAATTTTTGGATTGCGGCGTTTGCCTTCTTGATCATGAGTGGATTCCGAAGAATCCTGCATGTCACCACCGCCCGGTTAGTGCTAGGAATCGGACTTGGATCAATCTGCCTTGCAGGGGCCTCCCTTGTAAATCCAATTTATGATTTCAGTCAGGTGTTGCTATGGAGCGGGAACCTGATGTTTATTGCGGCGATGATCGGCTGGTTTGCAGCCGACTCCGTCATGTATCCAAGCTGAGAATGGCCTACCCGGTATAGACCGTCGAACTTAAAACCTGACACAATAGGGGCTTCCATGGCAAAGATTTCGTATCTCACCACCCCGATTTACTATGTGAATAGTATCCCCCACGTGGGTCATGCCCTTACAATGCTTGTATGCGATGTTGAAAAGCGCTACCGGCAGATGCATGGTGAGACCGTAAAGTTCCTTACCGGAACCGACGAAAATGGCCTCAAGGTGATGGAAGCTGCCCAAGAGGCGGGAGAGGATACACAGGCGTTCGTTGACCGAATTAGCCAGACATTCCGTGATGCGGCCGACATCCTGAATATTGACTACGACATCTTCATGCGCACAACGAGTGAGCAGCATAAGAAGGCGGTTCAGGCTCTCTTTTTGAAGCTCAAGGAGAATGGATATATCTATCTGGACAAGTACGAAGGATGGTACGACGTCTCGGCGGAAACCTTTGTCAAAGAAGCCGAGCTCGTCGATGGGAAATCTCCGGATGGCAACGAAGTGCGATGGGTGGAGGAAGAGAACTATTTCTTTAAGCTGAGTGCTTTCGGGGACAGATTACTTGCGCATGCAGAAGCAAACCCGGAATTTTGGATGCCAGAGGGCCGGAAAGCAGAGGTTGTGAGTTTCATTCACCAAGGACTCCGGGACGTATGTGTCACACGAAACAATCCTGGATGGGGGATCCCAGTTCCGGGCGAGGAGCACAAAGTTGTCTACGTTTGGTTCGATGCGCTCATCAACTACCTTGCGGCATCCGGCTGGCCCGATGCGGGTTGGGAAGAGCTTTGGCCCGCTGATGTCCATTGGATGGCGAAGGAGATTTTTGTTCGTTTCCATTGCACCCTCTGGCCGGCTATGCTGATGGGCGCAGATTTGCCTCTGCCAAAGACGGCCATCGCGCACGGTTGGTTTACCTTCAATGACGCGAAGATGAGTAAATCAAAGGGTAACGTTCTCGCCCCAGACGAGCTCATCAATGACTTCGTCGACGCAGGAGTCGACAGAGAATTGGCCGTCGATGTTGTTCGGTTTGCGCTCATTCGCGTCATGCCGTACGCAAACGACTCCAACTTCAATCGAACGGAATTGGAGCGGAATTACAATGCAGATCTCGCCAATGACCTCGGCAACTCATTAAACCGTTCAATTACGATGGTGCAGAAGTTCCTTGATGGCAAGGTCGTCAAGGGCGTTCAGCCAAGATCGGATGTCATTGCAGCGATTCAGGAAGCCAAGTCCAAGTTTGAAGAAGCGATGAGGATTCACAATTTGGGTGAGGCTCTTAATCAAGCTCTTGAGGTTGTGCGTCAGCAGAATAAGTTCATCGCGGACACAAAGCCTTGGGCGATGGCAAAAGAGGAGTCCGCTGATCTTCCAGAGGTCCTAATCTCTTTGCTCTACATGCTCCGTGCAACTGAAGGTCTTTTGCGGCCATTTATGCCCGCGACATGCGACCGAATCCTTGCCCAGCTAGGATACGAACCCAATGAGGCAACCACTGATTGGAGCAAGGTTGGAGATCCGCTGAGCTTGAACTATGGAAAATCGGTGAACGATCCGCTTCCGATGTTCCCAAGATTAGAGAAGAAACCCGAGCCAGCGCCCGTCAAGGATGCGCCAGCTCCAAAGAAAGAGAAAAAATCCGTGGAAATTGAATACCCGTCTGAAATTGAGTTCGCCGACTTTACGAAGGTCCAACTACGCGTCGCCAGGATTCTGGAAGCCGAGGAAGTTGAAAACAGCGATAAGCTAGTCAAACTTCAGGTTTTAGTAGGTGATGAAAAGCGCCAGATCTTGGCGGGAATCCGGAAGAGTTATGAGCCAGCCGATCTCGTTGGCCGCCAAGTCATCGTGGTCTGCAATCTAAAACCAAGAAAGATGGCTGGACTCGAAAGTCAAGGAATGATTCTCGCCGCCGATGGTCCAGATGGAAAGGCAATTCTGCTGACCCCGGAAGCTGAGGCTCCAGAAGGTACAAGCGTTCACTAAAGCGCATAAGATTTTTACCGGAATCGACCGATACTTCTCTCAGAGATTCAGCGATCTTACGGTTATTCTTCGTGGTGAACCCAATTCATTACAATAGTCAGGCTAAAGGAGGCGGATTCCGCTTCTCCTCGGTCATGCTATTGCTCTTTATTGGGGGCTTCGTTGTGCAGGCACTCCTGCCTTCGAGCAATCAAGCCGGACGGGTTCTCTACTTTCTAAGCCTAGTCGGTCCGTGCTTTTTGGCTCTTTACTGGGGCATTGCGACGGGGAGATTGATGTCCAGTGAGCATAAAAAGGTCGCGACAGCGTGGATTCTCATTGGAGTCGGGACTGGGTTATGCGGATTCGGGGAATTTTTCTACAATTTCCCGGAGATGATAGGGGCTAAGGAGCCAAATAGTGCAAAGTGGATTGACGTTCTCTTCCTCTCAAGCTATCTGTTTCAGGCTGCCGGACTTTTGCTTCTCAGCCCGCCGCAAAGCGTTAGAGCTAGGGCGCGAATCGCGATTGATTCAGGCACGATAGCAGTTGCGAGTGCATTTTTCCTTTGGACGTTTTTGATTAAAAAGACGGCTCTTGATCCAACAATTAGCCAAGCGGATCGAGTTTCTGCGGTGCTCTATCCCGTGTTCGGACTTATCGTCGTGTGGGCCGCTTTGAAGCTGTTTACCGAAAAGACCTTGCAAGGGCATTCTGTAAAGACGTCGGGATTAGCACTTCTAGGCATCACCACATATGTTGGATCGGATATTTATTGGTCTTTCCTAGAAGCAAACGCAAACTATGCGACCGGAAAATTTGGCGATATTGGCTGGCCGATTGGTTACGGATTAGTTGCCTTTGCGGCGATGATTGCATTCAGCATGAAGCCAAGGTCCCTCTCCGGTGATCATGCCGCAGGAGGTCAGAACTTAACAAAGGCTGTTTCATATCTCATTCCGGTGGTTGCTTTCAGTACCACGATCATTGTTGCCTGGGGAGATTTCGAGGCGCATGGGGCCGTTAGTGTCCTCAGCCTCACCGCTCTATTGGGAATGTCGGTGCTCATTTCCGCGCGCCAAATCGTCTCGCTCCTCGAAAGTCAGGACACCATTCGAGAGATCAATGAGGATCTGGAGCAACGAATACAGACTAGGACGCTTGAACTAGAGGACCGGGTGAAGATGGTCGTTGCTATCACCCATGCTAGTGACCTGGATGCGGCCTGTGAACTGGCTACAGAAGCCGTTCGGCACTTTACAAGTGCGCCGGGTTGTGGTGTGCACGTTCAGGCTGGTCCTGGTGAAGACCGCCCGTTCGGACGTCTTCATTGGTTTGGTGAGTACAAAAGTGGCTTCAAGACGTACGCGTTGATAGAAGTAGAGCCAGTGCAAGATTCTCTGGACCCAGTTTACTTGTACTCCGAAGTGATTGATAGGAAGGAGATCCACTTCGCGTCGTTCCCTTTGCAGGGGTCAGCAGAATGTTTTGGTTCCGTTATCATTGCTTTCGGAGAGAATCCGGGATCTAAAGAGGACATTGCGCGCATCCAGGCATTTTCCACGGATCTCAGTAGCGCCCTTGGACAACTCGTTTTGTCCTTGCAAGCAATCGCTTCTTCCGAGCTTGACTACTTGACGGGCTTATTGAACCACCGGGCTATTTCTCGACGTTTCCATAAGATTTGCGAAAACTCAAGAGATTCCCAAACCAAGTTTGGCATCTTAAGCATTGACATCGCGAATTTCAAGACCTTCAATGAGACTTACGGGCACATCGTGGGGGACGAGTTACTCCGTCGCGTGGGCCGTGAACTCAGGTATGCACTAGGACCAGCGGTTTCTATTGGGCGCACCGGGGGCGACGAGTTCATGATCTTGGTACCGAATGCGAACTTGAGTCAGACTTACAAGATTGCAAGATTGGTGAACGACACAATTGTCAACAGTAGCGTTATTCCGGATGACCACGCAGAGAACATCCCGATTGCAGTTCACATCGGTCTTGCAAGTTACCCAGAATCTGGCTCAAATCCTTATGTCGTTCTCACAAAGGCCGATGGAAACCTTGCTGATGCGAAAAGGGCGAACTTTGCGATCTCAGAAGAGCAAGTTGAAACAAAAGAAAGTAAGAAGTACCTTGCCGATGACACCGTAGAAATCATCGAAATGTTTGTAACGGCGATTGATAACATGGACTCGTACACCCGAAGGCATAGCGAAGATGTCATGAAGTACGCGGTGTGGATTGGTGAAGAGTTAGAGGCCTCCCCAGATGTCCTGCGGATCATTGCAACCTCGGCTCTCCTCCATGATATTGGCAAGATTGCCGTGCCAAGCTCAATTTTGCAGAAACCTGCGGCACTCAACGATAAGGAGCAAGAGGTTGCCCGACAACATCCGTACATCGGCAGTTTAATTGTTCAGGCATTGCCTGGTATGGCAGCAACGGTTGATGGCGTATTGCATCACCACGAACACTTTGACGGCACCGGATACCCATTTGGGCTTGCCGGTAAAGAAATCCCATTCTTGGGTCGATTGCTCGCCGTTGCTGATGCCTACAGTGCCATGACTACCGACCGTCCGTACCGTCGTGGGTTGGACCCAAATGTCGCGGTTGGCAGAATTCTCGAAGGCCGAGGAAAGCAGTTTGATCCTGAGTTTTTAGACGCGATGATTAGTGCGCTTGTGCGGCGCGGAATTTGTGATGATCCAATGGAGCAGCAAGAAAGAAAAGCCGCATAGCACTATTCAGTTGATTCAATCGCACTACTTATTAGCGTCCAAACTCCACTATTCTCGGCTAGAACATCAATACGCATAGGCGGAGTTTCTTCATAGCCCGACTTCGCGATAAACTCCTCTACTGATAATCGTATTCGCTTCATTTTCTGAGGAGTGATGCTTTCCTCCGCCCCGCCCCTGGTTCTGGACCGGACCTCCACGAACACGACGGTCTCTCCGTCTAGGCATATTAAGTCAATTTCTCCCTGAGAGAGTTTGATCCTTCTTCCGACCAATGTCCAGCCTTTAGCCAAGAGGTATTCCGCCGCTCGATCTTCGGCATCTGATCCTATTCGCCGAGCATCAGACATGGTTGCTGGAGGAGGCTTCGGATTGGTTCGAATGAACGACGATGGATTGGGCATGGCCCGAGGTGGCGAATTGCCTCAAGGTGCTCAGGGGTGCCATATCCGACATTTCGCTCAAAGCCGTAACCTGGGAATTCAATTGCGGAGGCGTACATAAGACGGTCACGTTCTGTTTTTGCAAGGATGCTGGCGGCTGCGACGGCGGCGAATTCTCCGTCAGCTTTCACGATGGCATTGCAGGGAACCGTGGCGTAAAGAGGAATTTTGTTACCGTCAATGATCGCTGATTTGGGCCTTTCTGATAAGCGCTCGATTGCCTGTTCCATCGCGCGAAGCGTTGCCTGGAGGATGTTGTGTTCCTCAATCTCGTCAGGGCTAGAACTGACGAGGCTCCAAATTGTCCCAGCGCGGATGCGATCGGCAAGGGCCTCGCGCTGTTGGCGCGTGAGCTTCTTCGAATCGTGAATGCCGGTAGCATCAAATCCTTCGGGAATAAGTACGGCCGCAACAACGACCGGCCCGGCGAGTGGACCTCGACCAGCTTCATCCACGCCGGCGATTCCAGGTGTAAGTGTGAGAGTTGTCATCCGTGACATCTGTCAGTACCGACGAAACAGCCATTCCAAACGGCTGGGTTTTTCGTTCAAATCTTGGAATAGTTTCGCGATTTGCGCACATCCCGGCGTCATAATAAGAATGTGGATACAACCATTTTAAGTGATAAGGCGGTTGTTGCAGAGCGTACGATTCCCAATTACCGTCAGCAAATTCGGAAGGCTCTACCGGATCAGGTCTTTAAACCTGACTACAAGAACCTGATCTGGTTTCCGGTTCACTTCTCGATTCTGGGCTTCGGTTTCTGGGCGTTGACCAACCACTTTAGCTACTGGACGGCACCTCTGATCGCATTGGTCATGGGGCATTCCATGGGATGTATGGGATTCCTTGCCCACGATATCATGCACGGTGGCTCGATCAAAAATCTTTTCGTCAGAGATTTTTTGGGTGGGATTGGGTTTAGTCCATTTGCAATTAGTCCCCTTTTATGGCGCAAGTGGCACAATGCCGATCACCACAATAACACCCAGATCAAGGGAGTGGATCCAGACCATCTTTTCACGATCGAAGAGTTTAAGGACAATCCAGTTCTGAAGGCGCTGTACCTGTTGCACCCTCTTCTGCGAAACATCGTGATCTTCGGAAGCTTCACTTTTCGCATGACTCAGCAACAACTCCGAATGCTCGTGATCTACTTGCGTGACAGGGATACGCCTGTCGCCGAGAAATTTGGCATGTTTGCGCAGATGCTCGTTGCGGCAACGGCTTGGATTGCTTTGACCTGGTCTTTGGGCCCTCAGGTTTTTGTTTGGGGATATGTGGTTGCGCTGATGGTCGCAAATGCCCTGGTGATTTCTTACATCGCCACAAACCACTTTTTGAATCCGCTCGCAGATGAACGCGATGTTCTTGCGACCTCGCTTACGGTGACTCTACCAAAGAGACTAAAGTGGCTCGATTCCTGGCACCAGTACTTTGGGGCGCATGTTGCTCACCACTTGTTCCCTGGTGCGAGTGCGAACAACATTCGATTGATTGAGGCAAAGGCGGAAGAGCTGTTTCCGGATCGGTACCATTCGATGTCTATCTTCAGAGCGTTGCAGCTGCTTTGGCAGACGCCTTGGATTTATGAGGACAACGAAACTCTTTATGACCCCGTGCGCGATGAACGAACCAAGACCCTTGGACACGGTCTGAAAAAGTAAACCACGATCATATTGGTTAACCAAAAACTGGGCATATCTCGCGTAAAATGCGGAAATGCCTGTTCTGGTTTCTTGTCTCGCATTTTCGCTCCTGCTGGCCCCGCAGCAGGAATTGCCTTCTATCAAGGTCGGAGGAGCTATTCCTGGAGTCGTAATGGCATTCGGACCGCAAGCGACGGTGCTGGCGGTGTCAAAGGACGGCAGTACGACCCGGCCATCGGTTGTCGGCGCGACTTTTGGAAAGGGTAAAGCCGTCGCAATGGGGCACGGGGCGATGCTGGATGGCTTGGTCGCGTCGAAAGAAAACGCAATCTTTTTCTGGGGGCTTTGGTCGAAGGGGAACGGCAAAATTGGGTTGATCGGAAGGGGAATCCCAGCCGGTGATTCTGAGTTCGTTTCCAAAATGGCGCCTTATGCCCTCGCGGATTGGCGCAAGGCACTTGCTGAATCAAGCTCCGTGGTGATCGGGAACAACCTTTTGGAGTCCGACCCAGCGACGTTTGAAGCTCTACGCACTTATGTTCGCAACGGCGGCGGTCTGCTTGCCCTTGACACGCCTTGGGGCTGGAAGCAACTGAACCCAACTAAGTCCATCCGTCGCGACCATCCGTTGCAAAAGCTTCTTGCTCCGATGGGAATTGGATTTGCCGACGGGTACCTGGACAAAAGCGGGGATAACATCCTGCTGGTCACACCTAGCAAGTTCCATCATGTCCAGGACGCAAAGAAGGCATTTGAAGGGACCGAGACCCTGAACGCAAAGGATGCGAGAGTAGTCTCGGATACCTTGATGTCAGCCATCGGGGATCTCCAAGAAACGCAACCTCTTCGTACCGAATTACAATCCATGATCGGTAAGCAGGGGAATTTGGTGATTCCAACTGAGAAAAAGCCGATCAAGGCGACCGACTTCCGGACTCGGCTGGCGATGGCAGCATTTGATCAGTCTTGGCGCGATCTTCCAGTTTCTCAGGTTGTAGCCCACCCCGCTGCGGTTGATTTTCCGGGAGCGGTCGGGGCTTCGGAAAAGCGCGAGACGGTCACGATTTCGCTCGGCGGAGGCAAAAAGAACTGGTGGTCTACGGGGCGGTATGCAGCCCCGGGTGAGCGGGTTGCGGTTCGACTGGGTGTGGGCATGGGAGGCAAAGATCTGCGGATTCGGATCGGCGGACATACAGACAGCCTTTGGCATCTCGACAGCTGGCAACGATTCCCCTCGATTTCTGCCGTGGTGCCAGTCAAAAATAGCTATGCCGAAATCGTCAATCCATTCGGTGGGCTGGTCTATCTTGAGTGCAACCAGGCGCTCCCATCTGGAACGGTCGAGCTCGAAGGAACTGTCGCCGCACCGACCTATTTCCTTGGCAAGACGACCGATGCAGAATGGGCAAAGCTCCAGAAAGCCGATGTCCCTTGGGGTGAGATTGTTGGATCGCAATGCGCAATCAGCGTGCCTTCCTCGGTGCTGAAAAAACTCAAGAATCCGAAAGAAGTCGCCGAATACTGGGATGAAGTTCTCCGTTCCGCCGAGGGATTCTTCGCCGTAACGCCGGGCTCGACCGAGCATCGGTACCAAGCGGACCGGCAGATTTCGGCGGGCTATATGCACTCCGGGTATCCAATCATGACTTGGCTCGACGTTCAGGAGAAGTTTGTAGACATCAAGATTCTCCGTGGTCCAGATGGAGGAACGAATTGGGGCTTTTATCACGAGCTTGGACATAATTATCAGGAGCCCGAGTGGACATGGAATGGTTGGGTTGAAACCACAAATAATCTTTTCTCCCTCTATGCATGCGAGAAGTTTAATAAGGATGCTGGTGGGCACGGAGCAATGTCGCCCAGTGAAGTCGCTAAAAGACTGAGCCAAGTTGCGGCGAGCCCTGGTTCTGAGGACTTTTTCCAAAAGGATCCTTGGTTTGGCCTCACTTTCTGGATTCAGATTCAGCGCGAATTCGGCTTCCCAGCGGTCACAAAGTTCTTCGCCAAGTACCGAACGATGAAGCCCAGCGAGCGCCCCAGAGGAGATCAAGCTCGGATGGACGCTTTCGTCGTTAACATGTCGCAAGTGATCGGACGCGATATCTCTGGTTACGCCAAAAAGTGGGGAATGCCAGTTTCGGCTGAAGCAGTGGAGCACGTGAAGAGCTTGCCAGTCTGGATGCCAAGATAGGATATGCCAAAGCTCGTCCCAAAGATTATCCTTGAAGGCACTCGGTTGACGAACAAAACCGAAACTGCTTTTGCTTTAAACGAGCACCCTGATTTCGTAGGAGAACGGAAGTACCGGTATCACTCGCCGATCATTTCTGGTGAATGGTGCGGATTCACGAACGAGCCCTGGGGTCGGGGAATCATCAACTATCTTCCCGAGGAAGAAGCTCTTGCTAAGGAAACCTTTGCCACTTGGGTGCGGCTATTTGAACTCCAGAAGTACTACTCTTGGATCGTTGATCGATTTCATCTCTCGAGCCAGGCGTACCAGCTCGCGCAATACGGGACTTGTCTCGACTTTGATGATCTGGAGGATCGGCTCTATGATCTCAACTTCCGATTAATCTTCCTGCACCGGAGCCCGGAATCGTTTCAGGAAGCAAGGCTCGAGCGGCTAAAAGTGAGCGGAAACCCTTCGCAGTATGACGATCTTGATGTATTTATCCGCGAGCAGGAAGTCTTAGCGAAATTAGTCCAAAAATCAAAATTGAAAAGCTTGTCGGTGGATGTTTCGGAATCATCCATCGCCGAAGCTGCAAACAATATCTCAGAGTGGATGACAAGAACTGGAGGACTGTACTTAGAATAATCGCGGGCTTAGCGCCACATTACAGTAGCCGATGCGCCCGAGTTCTTCCTGTCCGATGACCAGAAAGGCACATTAAAATCGAAACCACCAACAAGGCACATGGCCTCTATAGGCGACATAGTCCTCGCCAAAGGATTCTTCTAAGTGTTGTTCCTCGCGCCAGCGGACGAGGACTTCCCACCAAATTCCCCCGAGAATGCTGTAGACCATAACCAAGCTTGACCCGATCATCAGTCCCACGGCGACGCCCTGCAGAATGCCGCTAAATGCCATTGGGTTTCGAATGAAACGATATGGACCTGATATGACAAGATTCCTGGTGCACTCAGAGGGCAGAGGCGTTCCGTTTCCTTCACGGGTCATGGCATATCCTGAACACAGCCCGATCACAGTTCCGACCGTAAACAATAAGAACCCAACGCCGATTTTCCAGTCTCCATTTATCCAGTTCCGACTCAACCCTAAGAGGTATTCGCCGAACGCAATTGCACCGGGCAGGATTCCCAAAAAGATGATCCACATCAGAATAGTTTGCAAAAGAGCACGGTGCCAGTTTGCCTTCGAATCCCGATCTGGAGCAGGAGTGAACCTAAAGTAACCCCAAAGCATATCGATTTCTTGAAATCGAAGCGCAAATGCAAGGGCACTCCCGACAGAAAACGTCATGAGTACAAGCCCCCAATATGCGGTAGGATCCAGCACCGTTAGGCCAATACTGATTGCCCAGCCGTATCCTTGTGCTCCAGCGTGCATCCAAGCAATCGCAGAGGCGGCAACAGAAGACTTGAATACCGCAGGAGCGAGCCATGCTGCGAGGACGAGCGCGGAGATCAGGTCTGGGAGGATGAAGATCCATACGAGATTATCGCGAACTCCACTTCCTAGGGTTAGTTCCCGAGAGCTTGGCACCCAAACGAGCAGGGCAATCCAAAGCAAGGTTGAGATCGCAGTGAACAGGTAGAATGCCGCTCCCAACCTTCGCTCGCGCAGACTTATCCTCACAGGCTAAACGGTACCCGAACGAAGGCTCGAACCAATCTTAAGGAATAGAGTCTGGCAGACTTCCTCCGATTTAAGCATTAAACCGGAGGAACGTGTCCTAGGATGTGGGTTTGTTCAGGGCAAGATCGCAATGTCGGATGCACCAGAACTTAGGGCGCCGTTTCGAAGGGTCATGAGCCCGGTGCTAACGCTAATCGTATAGAGCCGGTTGCCATTTGAAAGGACGTAGCCGATGCCCGTTTCTCCCGAAATGTCGAACCCGCTCGAGCCATTTATTGTCGGAACCGTTCCGACCTGGGTGGAGAGGTTACCGGTGTTTGGTGAAGGAGTCCCGTTCTGACCACCTAGGAGCACGAGCGTATTTGCGGTGTCCTCCAAACCGTAAACGGTCGTGGTTGCTGGCGCAGGATTGACGCTGTTTGTGTAGGCAAGACCAACCATACTCACGGCGCTACCAAAATTGACGTCGCCGGTGGCGTATGCCAAACTCGTATCCGTGGCGACTAGGGCCGCGGTATCTGGATTGATCCGGTAATTGTCTTGCGAATTTGAAATGACTCGGATGCGGTCAACGGCAGGGTTGAATTCCAATTCAACGGGAGAATTAATGGCTGAGATCACGGCTCCCACCTGAGTCGCGACTCCCGTCGTGGTGTTGATTGTGTAGAGTCTCTTCTGGACCGATATCCCATACAGCACCCCGGTGAGCGGGCGAACGTCAACGCTCACAATTTGATCTCCGGCATTGAGCCCAGTAATCGCGGTGTCGCCTCCAAAGTCCGAGAATGAGACTGTAGAAATCACTCGGAAGTCAGTCCCGGTCGTGCGAAGAATGAACATCCGCTCATTGTTCAGTGCATCTGCACCGCCGCAACCTATCTGTGTAAGCCCGATCCCTAGGTTCAGTGCGGATAGGGCGAATAGCATAGAGAATTTTCTCATGCCCGTATTGTAACTAAAATCTTGTGGCGACTAGTCCCTTAGTCTCTTTGCCCAGCGGAAGAGCGCGAAGATCCCCACCGAAAGGAAGGTCTGAAAAAGAAGGTCAGCAGTATTCATTACTACTGACCTTCCGCGTTCTTGCAACAACCCATAGGGTTAAGTTGCGGGCATTTACTTTTTAGGCTTCGCGCCGCCGGGTGGGGGGATGATTGGCTTGTTGGCAATGTCCTTGGCGACTTTTGCCTTGTGGGCATCACTGTTACCGGACGAATTCTTTTTTGGCTTCTTGTCTCCCATCAGAATCAAACGCCCTGCTTGCGGATGCGTTTGCTATTCTTTTGAGGTTCCAGCTTCGCCGCGATGCTGACCTCATTTGGCTTACTGTGGCCTTCCGGCTTGGCTTTGAGTTTCTCGATTGCTGCTCGGATGTCTTTCTTGCTTGGCTTATCCATGCCTTAGCCTACTCCACATTCAAAGGTATTAGTTGTAACAAAAAGATCTTATTGATCTTTTTTGACCCAAGTCATATCTTTTTTCTTGGGGTCTAATTTTTTCACAGGGATTGTTGTTGGCTTTAAGCTTTCCTTGTTTGTCTCCTTCAAAGCCTCAATCTTTGCTTTGATTTTATTCTTAATTGGATCTCCCATGGATCACATGGTACTTGATTCTCTGCATGTGGGGCAACTTTTGACAGAAATAGCACTTTGTTTTGTCTCTTATTTTATGTCAGTGAAATTACTGACGGTGAAGACTCTAGGTTCAAAACGGCTCTCTCGCATGCCCATCGGAGTATCTTAAGATATGGAGACTTCTCAACACAATGGCGCAACAACGCCGATCAAGGAGATCGCTTTTCTCGGAAGTAGCCTCCCCCGGCAGTGTGGAATTGCCACCTATACAGATGACTTAGCAAGGTCCATCGGCGGACTAGATTCTTCACTCACCTTAGACTTTTTCGCAATGAGCGATAAGCCAGATTACATCTATCCCGATCGGGTTTGCCTTGAAATTGCTGATCATGAAATCTCGGGATACCAAGAGGCCGCAGATTACATCAACCGGTATGGATACGACATTCTTTCCGTCCAGCACGAATACGGAATCTTTGGCGGATCGGCAGGCTCCTACCTCTTGAACCTTATCCGAGAGGCAAAAATGCCCGTCGTCACGACACTCCACACCGTCCTCCGTGAACCAAATCCAGAACAAAAACAGGTTATGGATGAGGTCCTTCAACTGTCTCAGCGCGTCGTCGTGATGAGCGAAAAGGCGATTGAGTTTCTAGAAGGGGTGCATCAAGTGCATCCAGACAAGATTGACATGATCCCCCACGGAATTCCGCTCATTTCCGAAAAGGCGGGGGCTTCGTTTAGGCATCGGCTGGGAATATCAGGGCCGATGATCCTCACCTTTGGTTTACTCTCCCCAGATAAGGGCGTTCAATACGTGATTGAGGCAATGCCAAAAATTATTGATCGATACCCTGGAGCGGTGTACGTGATCGTTGGTGCAACACATCCCCATCTCCGAGCCAGGGAAGGAGAGGCATATCGCGAATCTCTTCAGGCTCTCGCAAAAAGTTTGGGAGTCGATCAACATGTTCGGTTCGTGAACCGCTTTGTGGCGACGGAGGAACTCGTTGAGTACCTCGGAGCGATGGATATATACATCACGCCGTACCTCAACGCACAGCAAATTACTTCCGGAACGTTAGCGTATTCGGTAGGGGCGGGCAAGGCAGTCATCTCGACTCCATATGCCTACGCGGAAGAAATCCTTTCCGAGGGGCGAGGAGTGTTGGTGCCATTCCGAAGTGCGGACGCCATCGCCGAAGCAGTCATCAATATTCAATCAGACCCGGCTGGAGCCGCTGAAATGGGGCGAAGAGCCGCTCGTTTCGGCGAAAAAATGCTCTGGCCAGCGGTCGCTCAAAGTTATCTAGAGTCATTCCAACGCGCAAGGGACGATAGCACCAACCAGATGCGTCAGATTCTTCAAAAGCCAGCGAGTTTGAATCTTTCCCCCCGGGCAATGCCCGATCTGAAGCTCGATCACCTTTACGACCTTAGCGATGACACTGGAATTTTGCAACACGCGACCTTCACCGTTCCGAATCGAGCCGAAGGGTACTGCGTTGACGATAACGCCCGTGCCTTACTCCTCACCGCTTTTCTGGAAAGTGAAAGTCCCCTCGATCCCGGGATCAAGCTCCTTCAAAGTCGATATCTCAGCTTTGTGATGGATGCCTATAATCCGGAAAAAGCACGATTTAAAAACTTTTTGACTTACGCACGAGAGTGGCTGGAAGAAGCCGGATCGGAGGATTCCCATGGCCGGTCTTTGTGGGCTTTAGGGGCGATGGCAAATCGTTGTCGCGACAAGGGAAGAAGAGAAGTTTCGAAACAATTGTTTGAGCGCGCCGCTCCGACTCTTTTGGAAACGACGAGCCCGCGAACATGGGCATACGGAATAATTGCTTGCGAGGAGTATTTGTCTGGGTTTCCCCACGAATATTCCATTCAACAACTCAAGCAAAGTCTTGCCTGTCGGCTTTGGCGACAGTACGAAATCAATCAATCCGCCGACTGGCCATGGTTTGAACAAAGTTTGAGTTACGCCAATGCTCGATTGTGCCAGTCTCTGATTCTCGCCGGCGATGCGTTAGGAAAACAACACTTCCTGAAGGTTGGATTAGATTCGCTCCAATGGCTGATGAGCCATCAGACAGGACTCCAAGGAGTTTTTGCTCCGATTGGCTCGGATTGTTGCTTTCACCGAGGGCAGGAAAAGAGCCTATATGACCAACAACCCGTAGAAACCGCCGGGGCAGTTTCAGCATGTTTGAGCGCGTATAAAGCCACCCAAAATCCGCATTGGATTACGGAAGCAAACCGGGCATTCCGGTGGTTTCTTGGTGAAAACATGCTGGGAAAATCTGTTTATGACCGATCCACGGGAGGGTGTTACGACGGATTGCATCCCAAGCGCGTGAATCGAAATCAAGGTGCCGAGTCTACTCTGTCCTTTCTCTGTGCTCTTGTCGAGCTTCGCTCCGCAAAGCTTCTTCAATCTGCCGTGATCTCGACCAATCAACTCCATGAAATCAAATGAATACGAAGTGCTGCTCACGCGGCACCCCAATAATCCAATCCTCATCGCAGAAGTTTGGCCCTATCCCGCACATACCGTATTCAATCCAGGAGCGATTTTGTTGGAAGATGGTACGACTTTGTTGCTCTGCCGGGTCGAAGACCGTCGCGGAATCTCGCACTTTTGCGCCGCTCGTTCAAAAAACGGCATTGACAATTGGGAAATAGACCCGCGTCCGACTTTTTGCCACGATCCCGAAAATCACCCCGAAGAACTTTGGGGAATCGAAGACCCCCGCATCACATATCTCGAAGGCGAAGACAAGTATTTCATCTCCTACACCGCTTTCGGCAAAGCCGGTCCTGGCGTTGCGTTAGCTTCGACGACAGATTTCAAATCTTTCCATCGCCTTGGGTTAGTCATGCAAGCCGACGACAAAGATGCCGCGCTCTACCCTAGAAAATTCAACGGAGAATTTGCCCTCATCCACCGCCCCGCCAATGACCAAGGTGGGCACATGTGGATTTCCTTCTCCCCCGATCTCCACAACTGGGGAAGTCACAGCCAAATCCTGACCGCTCGCAGAGGCGCGTGGTGGGATGCCAACAAAATTGGCCTGAACAACCCCCCGATCGAAACGCCCCAAGGCTGGCTGGTGATTTACCACGGCGTCCGGCATCACGCGGCAGGCTCTCTTTACCGGTTAGGTTTGGCGCTTTTTGATCTTGAGCATCCCGAGATTTGCCTTATGCGAGGTGATTCCTGGATTTTTGGGCCCGAAGAGCATTACGAAGTTTGCGGCGATGTCGCCTATGTTGTTTTCCCTTGCGGTCACACAATCGCCGAGGACGGAGATACCTTGCACCTCTATTACGGAGCTTCTGATACCAGTATCTGCTTAGCCACCGGTTCGATCAAGCAAATGCTGAGCTGGTTACAAGCCAACGGAAGCCCACCCGTTGTTCCTCCAGTTAATGTGTAGCTCTAAATTGAAATCGGATTAGTCGGAGTTCAGTCAAAAAGTCCCGGCTGCAACGGGGTTGGTTTTTGGATCCCCATGACCTCCATCATCCGGGTTAGGGTTGCGGGGGAGTGGCCGGCATAGCTGTTCCCGCAGGTGATGATGAGTTCCTTGCTGGAGATTTCCTGTGGCTCAAAGATCGAATTCGAGCTCATTACAAGATTCTCCGGGTTATTTTCGCTTGCCGCTAGGCTCTCTGTCCACCATTGCAATCTCGGCGTCGGATCAAAAATCTCCAAATCATCGCGCTCATATTGATCATGCCGCCCGCACAGTCTCAAATACATCCAATCCGTTGTCCGCAAGATTGGGAATGGTTCATATGTGCATTGATCTGTTGGAATCCGGGCGCATTCTCCTAAAGGTGCGCGGTCGGCGGAGACCACGCACGCTCCTAAAACTCCCAAACTTTGCGCCGCGCCTGTCACATACCAAGATTCGTGGCGTAATTCCACCGCGACTTTGATCTCTGGTTGTCTTTCTATTAAGTTTAAAAGGGCATCTCTGGACCTGGCCGAGAATGTATGGGGAAATTGGAGCAAGGCTACTGATCTTTCTTTTCCCATCTCTTTCAAAAATGCACAAAACTCATCCCAAAGCATGCCTGCTTCTGGACTTGAGAGGAAAAGTGGTGTATCTCGGTGGGTTAAATCTCGAGGAGCTTTAAAAGAAATCGTGAAATCATCAGGAACTTCTTTCGCCCATTTTGCCGCTTGACCCTGCCGTGGCATGCCGTAGAAAGTTGTATCGAGTTCTATCGCCGTAAACTGCGTACTCACATAATTTAATCGCGCATGCATCGGCAATCCGGGAGGGAAAAATATTCCGTTCCACTGCGGATAAGAAAATCCTATGGGGCCGATCTTGGTTTGAGACATGATTGAGAAATGTCACGCACGTTCAAGGAAGCTCGAAAGCTCTCCGACGCTTCCACCAATTAAAGCAGGGAAGTGGATCGCATTTTCGAATCCGTTAGCCAATAACTTCTCTTGATACATCCGCAATCCGTCCATCACCAGCGCGTCAAGATTGTAGATCATGACATTTTCTAAATAATCGCGGATGGCTTCATCGGGCCAGGCGACTTGGTGCTTTGCGGTCACGATACATTCGTGCAATCTTTCTTCCTTAAGCGCTAAGAAAGGTGCGTCGAGGGTGGGTTCTTCCATGTGGAGAATCTTTCGCAAGATAGATTCAAGCAAATGCGGATGATTTCCTTGTCCAAGAAGCGACCAGTGTGCCGCAGTTTGCAGAAGCATTGCCAAAGCCGGAGTTAAACCTTCGCGCCCCACCCAAGTCGCCCACACAAAAGGCTTTCCGGTGTGGTGCTTCCATTCATCGCCAAGGTCCAAAACAAATAAATCGCCTGCATCGACCGCCATTCCTTCATCACCGATGATCACGCAAGCGTCGGCGATCTCCAGCATTTGGTCAAGGCTTGGCAAAGCCTTGAGTAAAGTCGGCTTTACGCCATATCTTTCGTTTAAAATGATCTGCGCTAATGCGTTACTCGTCATGCTCGACTGGTCGAGGCATAAAGATTTAATTTCGTGGGGCGCAACTTTACTGAAAAACCGAACGCTCTTCACCAATCCGTCGCTGGCGATCCCAATTCCGTCCGCCATCCGCAGTCCGGGGTTGGTGAGGGCGTAAAAAGTGCTCACTAAAATCGCATCAACTTCGCCGGATTCCAGCAATTTGGGCAATTCGCTTGGCACGGCATAAACAACCTCCGCCCTAGCCTTGGCATGATCCCATGCTTCGAAGGCGCGGACGAGCGGAATCGCATTAACATAAGGAACGCAGCCCAATCGGTAGCTCATTTGTACCTGTGAGAATACCTGGAAGGTTGCCAGATGGCGCGGACGTTCGGGTGTTCGGGGGATCACGAGTAAGTCAGTCGAATAGGTGGTCTGCTATTTCTTTCGTGCCACCGCGACGACGCTTGATCCGAAAGGTAGCGGAATGGACTGCAATAGCCGCGATTCAAAGCGCATGAGCTTTAAGAGAAAAGCATTCATCCCCGGCGAGACTCTAGGGAGTTTGACGGTGGCTGGCCCGCGGGAGAATTTGTCCAGAAGTCGGCGAAATACCACGACTCCAAAGAGTAAAAATACCGAATAACTCATTCGCTCAACTGTAAAACCTGCGGCGAGAAGTTTGCGACGTAATTCCCGAGCTGTATACCGGCGATGATGATGTAAAGCCACATCATGCGGCCCCCATAGCCAGCGAAAAGCTGGAACATTAATCACTAGCAGCCCACCAGGAGCTAGAATCCGGTGAAGTTCCCCAATCGCGGCAACATCATCATCAACATGTTCAAGTAAATCCAGCGTCACGGCAAGATCATAAGCTGAAGATTGAGCCGGAAGTTGTTCGGCATTTCCAACCGAAGCCGAAGAAAGCCCGCGTTCGTGACAAAAGTCAATTGCCTTCGTGCTTAAATCAAAACCATCTGCGTCAAAATTCTTACACAGTTCGGCAAGGAGAGCCCCTGTTCCGCAACCTACATCTACCGCGCGGCGTCCGTGAACATGATGGAGATCAATCAGCTTTAGCGCAAGCTCACGGCGAGCAACATACCACCAATATGTATCCTCTAAAGAATACATTCGGTCATACTCTTCGCTGTTCACTCGACTTTCACCCGAGTGCGGCCAGATTTTCCTTTAAGCCTTAGCTGCACCAGATCTCGGAGCATCTTTAATCCGTCGCGAACCAGGTTGACTTTGCTCCCGTCTTGATGCATCCAGCGAATGGGAACCTCTTTGATTTCATAACCTAAATCGCGAGCGATCAAAAGGCACTCAAGATCAAATCCGAACCCGTCCACATCGCAACGGGTGAAGATTTCTTTAGAGGCATCACGAGAGAAAAGCTTAAATCCGCACTGCGTATCGGCAATTCCCTTAATCGCTAGGAGCTGGACGACACCATTAAAGGTGCGCCCTAACATTTCGCGGTACCAAGGCTGGCGAATTTCTAAAGAAGACTCTTTTAGGGGTCGAGATCCGATCACAACCGGCACGCCATCGAGCGCGAAGGGAAGCAATTTTGCAGTTTCTTCCTGCGGGGTTGCCAAATCGGCGTCGCAAAACAGAACGTAATCGCCGGCGGCCATCAGCATGCCTTTTCGGACGACAAAGCCCTTGCCACGGTTCGGCTGGGAATCCACCACGCGGAACTCAGCATGCTCCGCGCAAAATGCTTCAGAAATGGAAATAGTGCCGTCTGAACTGCCGTCAGACACAATAATGACCTCGTAGGAATAATCCTGAGCCCCATAATATTCTGCCAAGCGGCTGAGGGTGCGCGCAAGACGAGCCTCTTCGTTGTAGGCGGGAACAATGACGCTCAGAAGGAAACGGGACAAAACGCGGTCATTTTACCGCCCGTTAAAACGTCCTTGATTTTGTTGCCAAAACCAAGGAATCTTTGCCTCTCCCGTTGAAATATGTTGGGAAATGAACTACACTCACCAGAGTCAGGGTCAATGAGCATCAGCGATCAACCTCCGAGCGCCCCCGTCATGGAGCGCACAGAAAAAATACCGACCAGTGCGGTCGTTGATTCGCATCACTTAGATTCCAAAACCTACTTTTCTGTAGAGAATCCCATTTCCCTCACGAAATTCGCCAAAGCTGGGCTATTTAGTGCACTGATTCTCAATCTTCTTGCAATTTTTTCTGGAGCTATCGTCCGCGCGACAGGCTCCGGAGCGGGTTGTAGTGACCACTGGCCGAAGTGCGATGGCGAAATTATCCCGCTCAGTTTTACTTTGGGCAAGGCAATTGAGTTTTCTCACCGGGTGCTGAGTGGGCTCGCAATGGTTGGCATCGCTTTGATGGCGATGGCGGTTTTCAAGAATTTTTCCAAAGGGCATCCGGCGCGGATCTCTGCTGTTGTGTCAGGGATTTTGGGGCTGATTGAGTGCGGAATCGGCGCATTGCTGGTTCGATTCAAGCTTGTTGAGGGGAATTCAACTCCCGAACGCGCCTTTGCTCTCTCCGCTCACCACCTCAACACCACTCTTCTCCTCTGCGCGATTACTCTTACGCTTTACTGGGCGCTCGGCGGAGATCGGATTCGCATCCGCAATCAGGGTGCTGTCTTTGGTGGCATTGTTGTTGGCGCTATCGGGATGGTCTTCACGATTGTCTCCGGCGCGATCAGTGCCCTGGGTAATACTCTTTTCCCCGCGCTGAATCACCAAGCTGCTCTTGCGCAATCGGTGAACCCTGCCGCTCACTTCTTGGAGCACCTTCGGATTTATCACCCTGGCGTCAGCGTGGCTTCGACCCTTTTTTTGGTCGTCACAATGACGAATCTCAGCCGACTTCGCAAAACTCCTCGCATCGAAAAGTGGACAAAGCTCTTTGTGAACATTTTGGTCGTGCAGATTGTTTGCGGCGCGATGAATATTGTCCTCAAGGCTCCGCTTTGGATGCAGGTTCTTCACCTCGCCCTCGCGAATGCGGCTCTGATCGTCATGGTCGGGCTCTGCGCTACGCTTTTGAGTGAGAAATTTGCCCCCGTCGGTCAGGAATTGCCAGAGCCAACAATGAAGCCATACGAAGGGCTCGACGCTCGGGGTCGCGTAAAGGCTTTTGTTGCGCTTACTAAGCCCCGCGTGATTAGCCTGCTGCTCTTCACCACCATCATCGCGATGTTCATTGCTAAGGGTGGATATCCTGGCACCGCACTTTTGATCTGGGTATTCCTCGGCGGCTACATGATGGCTGGTGCGGCGAACGCGATCAACATGGTGATTGATCGCGACATTGATATTCGGATGGTTCGCACCGCTACCCGGCCTACGGTGAGCGGTGTGATTCCTGCCTCTCACGCTTTACTTTTTGCGCTGAGCCTTGCCGGTTCGGCGTTTGTCATGCTTAGCCTCGCGGCAAACGTTCTGACGGCAACTCTTGCCTTCGCTGGGTTGCTGTTCTACGTTTTCATCTACACGCTACTGCTCAAGCGCAGAACTTGGCAAAATATCGTGATCGGTGGTGCCGCCGGTTCTTTCCCTCCGCTGGTTGGATATGCGGCGGTGACCAACAACCTAAGCCCGCTTGCCTGGTTCTTGTTTGCTTTGATCTTCTTGTGGACTCCGGTTCACTTCTGGGCGCTGGCTTTGTTCATTAAAGACGACTATAAGGAAGCCGGAATCCCTATGCTTCCCGTCGTTCACGGAGATCGTGCCACCGTGATTCAAATTACGGCTTACGCCGTGCTGACTGCCATCCTCTGCGTGCTTCCGGTTTACCTCGGGCAACTTGGGATGACCTATGCGATCTCCGCCGTCCTTTTGAACGGCTTGCTCGTCCTTAGGTCTTGGCAATTGATGCAACAAACCGATCGGCCTCACGCCGTCGGGCTTTTCAAATACTCCATGGTGTATCTCGCGCTGATTTTTGTCGCGATGGCAGTGGACCGCTGGGGGATGACGAGCCTATAGTGGCTCCAGTTTTAGAATTTTTAGGGGAAATGCCTGGCAATCCTGCCAGGGGAAGAAACTTTTAAGTAGGATCAACAAGAGAAAAAGATGGGTCAACTTTTTAAACCAAGCGCAAATTCAATCGCCCGAATCAGTTTGATCGGGTTTGCTGGATTGCCAGTGATCGCGATTCTCGCCGGAAGTACGCTAAGCCGTTCTTCTGCGAACACGCGGGTGAATCTTCCTCTGGAGCAACCGATTCCGTTTAGCCATCGTCACCATGCGATTGAGCTCGGGATTGACTGCCGTTATTGCCATACGAGCGTTGAAAATGCCCCTCAGGCTGGATTGCCTTCAACAGAAACCTGCATGAGCTGCCACGCGCATATTTGGACCAACAGCCCATTGCTTGAGCCAGTCCGAAAGAGCTACGCCGAAGGCAAGCCAATCGAATGGGTTCAGTTGAACAAGGTTCCCGAATTTGTGTACTTCAACCATGCCTTGCACGTGAACAAGGGAATCTCTTGTAACCAATGTCACGGCAAGATTCAGGATATGCAAATGGCCTACAAGGGCAGAACGCTCTTTATGGCTTGGTGTTTGGAATGCCACAGCGCTCCAGAAAAGTACTTGAACACCGACCCAAAGAATCCGACGCTGACCCCGAAGGAACAAGTGTTTAATCTCTACGCAAAATACCAAGCTGACCCACACATGCACAACATGACGGCAATGGAAAAGGGGCTTCTTAGCGGGAAGGAGCAACATGCTTACAGCCACGAAGAGGGAGTCAAGCTCTTGAAGGAGCGAGGAATCAAAAAGGCGCAGCTGATGGACTGCTCGGTTTGCCACCACTAAGCGAGAGGGGAGAAGGAAAACAATTTCATGGATCAATTGAAAAATCGTTTAGATATCGATCAGGTTAGAGAGAAGCTTGCGACAAAGCAGGGACCGGAATACTGGAGAAGCCTAGAACAGGTTGCCGAAACCGAAGAGTTTCAGGCATGGATGGATGACGAATTCCCCAACCGTTCTTCGCTGAACCAGATCGACCGCCGTTCCTTGCTCAAATTTATGGGGGCTTCGATGATGCTGGCGGGGCTCTCAGGTTGTCGATCTGCATTCTTGCCCAACGCTCGGTTGGTGCCTTACGTTACTCGGCCAGAAGAATTGGTCAATGGCGATACTCTTAAGTTTGCTTCGATTTCTGAGCTCAGCGGTTACGCTGACGGGATTGTTGTTACGAGCCACTATGGCCGCCCAACCAAGATCGAAGGGAATCCTCTTCACCCATCCAGCCTTGGCGCTACGACTGCGATCACCCAAGCTTCGATCCTGAATCTTTACGATCCAGACCGTTCCCGTAACGTGATGCAGGACGGAATTGTTACCACTTGGTCTGAATTCCTGAGCGTCGCACGGGCGAAAATGACGAAGGCGCAAGCAAATGGCGGTGCTGGAGTTGCCCTTTTGGTTCCTTCCGTCGGTTCCCCGAGCTATCGAAAGACCCTCGAAGACTTCCAAAAGAAAATGCCAAACGCGATTGTCGCGTCTTGGGAGCCTGTCAATAGAGATCACGTCTATCAAGGCGCAATGATGGCCTTTGGTAAGGCGGTCGAAACGACTTACCACCTCAGCGACGCCGACCGAATCCTGCTTTTGGATGCGGATGCGTTCGGTTCTATGGTTGGTTCGGTGCGGATGGCGAAGGAGTTTGCCGCTCGGCGCGATCCTGAAAATGCTGCCGGAATGAATCGCTTGTATGCGCTCGAATGCGCCCCAAGCGGATCCGGTGCGATTGCCGACCACAAGGAACCAGTCAGTACGAGTGAGCTTGAAATTGCGATTCGATTGCTTGCGGTTGAAGCTGGAATCAGTGCGGATGCAAGCGGTGCGACTCCTGAACTCAACCAGTGGGTTGCGGTAGTTGCGAAGGACCTGATGAGCAAAGCTGGTCGCGGGGTTGTGATCCCTGGCGATTTTGTCTCTGCTGAAGGTCACGCGCTTTGCCACGCAATCAACGCGAAGCTTGGTGGAGTTGGGACTCTCGTCAAGTACGGGTCTGCGGTGATATTCAAGGCTGGTCAGCAACTGGAGTCTCTTCAAAAGCTAAGTGCAGCACTTTCCGCTGGCAGGGTAGACAGCCTGTTCATTCTCGGGGGAAATCCGGCTTACGATGCTCCTGCGGACTTGAAGCTTGGCGAACTGATTGCCAAGATGAAGCCAGCTCCTGGCGCGGTGGACAGCAAACTTGTGGTCCGTCTCGGCACCCACTGGGATGAAACCAGCAAGATCTCGACCTGGCATCTTCCAGAATCGCATTCCCTAGAATCATGGGGCGATGGAATTACTGCAGAGGGCACGATCTCCATCCAGCAACCGCTGATTGATCCTTTATTCGATACCAAGTCTGCTTGGGCAACCCTCCGTGCGATCATGAACGACATGGTCGATCCGTACGACGTTTTGCTTCAAACTTACGCTGGTGGTGCCGAGAACGCGGCATGGCGAACTTCGCTTAATAACGGAATTCTTAAGGAAGCTCCGAGTTCTTCCGCCGTGGTAGCGGTGAACACCGCTGCCGTCAGTGGAATCCAACCCGTTGTAAAGAAGGGCGGCATCGAGATTATCCTCCGGCCAGACCCGACCATTTACGACGGACGATTTGCGAACAACGGTTGGCTCCAAGAGTTACCAAAGCCTCTCACTACGCTGACCTGGGACAATACGATTCAGATCAGTCCGGCGCTTGCTTCGGAACTGAAGATCGCGAGCGGTGATGAGATCGAAGTCAAGGTCGGCGAGAAGATGGTCAAGGGTGGGGCTTGGATTCTTCCTGGTCAGCCTGCCAAGACGGTAACGATCCACCTCGGCTACGGTCGCGAAATCAAGGACGCCTTGATTAGCGTTGGAGCTGGGTTTAGCGCATATTCTTTATTGACAACCTCTGGTTACGTGGTTCCCGGATCGCTCACAAAGACTGGGGGTCGGGTTGCTCTAGCGAGCACTCAAGAGCACCACGCCATGGAAGGTCGCGACATCATTCGCGAGCAAACTCTGGCTGACTTCATCGCGATGAAGGACGATCATGGTGCTCACGGCTCAGATCACAACGGGGAAGAAAAGCACGGCGGCGAAGCCAAGTATGGCAGCGAGGAAGCAGAGGCTCATGGACACAAGGAAATGTCCATGTATCCGAGCTACAAAACAGAATTCCCGTACGACGGTCCGCAGTGGGGAATGACGATTGACCTCAACACTTGCACAGGGTGCCATGCTTGTGTGACCGCTTGCCAGTCTGAGAATAACATCGCTGTCGTCGGGAAAGACCAAGTCATCAAGGGTCGGGAGATGCACTGGATTCGGATTGACCGCTACTACGGTCCTCGAGAAGCCAGCTACGCCATCCCAGGCAAGGAAAAGGCGCAGGACTTGGATAATCCGAGCACACACTTTATGCCTCTCGCTTGCTTCCACTGCGAAATCGCTCCATGCGAGCCGGTTTGCCCAGTTGCCGCAACTGTTCACAGCCATGAAGGACTCAACCAGATGGTTTACAACCGCTGCGTCGGAACCCGATATTGCTCGAACAACTGCCCCTACAAAGTGCGACGATTTAACTTCCTCAACTACAATGACCGGAAGTTCAGCGACTTCAATCCGCTGGACGGAGCGCGAAATACTCGCGATCTGCGCGTGAAGCTGATGGTGAACAATCCAAATGTCACCGTTCGAGGTCGAGGTGTGATGGAGAAGTGTACGTACTGCGTTCAGCGTATTAACGAAGCGCGTATCCATGCAAAGCTCGAGCACAGCAAAGGCCGACGCGAACAACCGGATCCAAAGGACGGCGAAATTATCACCGCCTGCCAAGCCGCTTGTCCGACCGGGGCAATTATGTTCGGTAACATCGCCGATCCTAATAGCCAAGTCAGCAAGCTCAAGGAAAACAAGCGCAATTACACATTGCTCGCCGAATTGAATACTCGCAACCGGACGACTTACCTCCACAAGGTCAGCAACCCGAACAAGGAGATGAAGAACGCTTAATGGCACACCTCGTTAAAGAGAAACAGCAAGAAGTGAAAGAGCTTCTGACCGGGCAGCAGAACTATGCGACGATAGACGATCAGATCGGTAGTCTAATCCTGGATCAAAAGCGCCATCCAAAGATCTGGTACGCCATGATCGGGATTGGATTCCTTGGAGCAAACTTGCTTCTGGTTTCCATTGCCTGGTTAGTTTATCAGGGGATCGGAGTTTGGGGAAATAACCAGCCAGTCGGTTGGGGATTTGACATTATCAACTTCGTGTGGTGGATCGGTATTGGCCACGCTGGAACCCTGATTTCTGCGGTACTTCTACTTGTGCGTCAGCAATGGCGAAACTCGATTAACCGCTTTGCGGAGGCGATGACCATTTTTGCGGTGATGTGCGCGGGGATGTACCCGCTCCTGCACACCGGGCGACCTTGGGTTGCGTACTGGTTGTTCCCTTATCCCAACGTTTTGGCGATGTGGCCACAGTTCCGCTCTCCGCTGATCTGGGACGTTTTTGCGGTTACGACTTACGCCACAATTTCGATCCTCTTCTGGTTCCTCGGACTCATTCCTGACTTCGCGACCATGCGCGATAAGTCAATGAGTAAGATCGGGAAGCCAATCTTTGCGGCCCTTGCAATGGGCTGGAGAGGTTCCGCCAAGCATTGGCACCGCTACGAACAGGCTTACTTGATCCTCGCCGGATTAAGCACTCCGCTGGTTCTTTCGGTTCACTCGATCGTAAGCCTTGACTTTGCGGTCTCGATTGTTCCTGGCTGGAACGTCACCGTCTTCCCGCCATACTTCGTGGCTGGTGCGGTCTTTGCTGGATTTGCGATGGTGCTTACTTTCGCGATTCCGATGCGGAAGTGGTACGGCCTAGAGGACATGATCACGCTGAAGCACATCGACTGGATGTGCAAGATCATGCTTACCACTGGAATGATCGTGTTCTATGGCTACCTGGTTGAGATGTTCTACGCCTGGTACAGCGGCGTGAACTGGGAAATCTTCCTTAAGGACAACCGGATGTTCGGGCCTTACGCGTTTGCATTCTGGTGCCTCTGGTTGTTCAACGGAATCATTCCGCAGGTTCTCTGGTCGCAAAAGGCTCGGATGAACCTGAATTTGGTTTGGATCGTGTGCCAATTCGTGAGTATTGGAATGTGGCTCGAGCGATTCGTGATTATTCCAATGTCGCTCCACCGCGATTACCTACCATCGAGTTGGGGTAGCTATAACCCAACGGTTTGGGACTTCGCGTTCTTTGGCGGCACGATTGGGTTCTTCATCCTACTCATGTTCCTCTTCATGCGGTTCATGCCGGTGATCAACATCTTTGAAATGAAAGACCTGCTTTACAAGAAAAATCATGCAAACAAGCATGACGATCATGGAACTCATGGTCACGCAGAAGCGACTCCAGCCTTTGAAGGCAAGGGTGGTGAAGAATAATGGCGAACATAACTTTCCTGAAAAAAGAGCATCCGTCCGCTCATGGTCAAGACCACGCTCATCACGAAGATGAATCCGTTCTTTTCGGGGTGGTCGCAGAGTTTGATGATCCTGATGACCTAATGGCAGCGGCAAATGCGGCTCGAGAAGCTGGATATGTGCACATGGACGCCTTTTCTCCGTTCCCGATCCACGGGATGTCCGAAGCCATCGGTTTCCATGACGTGAAAGTGCCTTGGGCGATCTTTGGTGCAGGTGCCGCTGGATTGATCACTGGGATCGTGTTGCAGGTTTGGACTTCAACGGTTGCCTATCCGATGAACGTTGGTGGACGTCCTAAGATTTCTTGGCCTTCGTTCATTCCGGTGGCTTATGAGTGTACGATTCTGTTCGCTGGTTTGACTGCGGTATTGAGCGTGATCCTGTTCAACGGATTGCCAAAGCCCTATCACCCGGTCTTTAATGCGCCAAACTTTGATCGCGCAAGCCAAGATAAGTTCTTCTTGTCGTTGGAAGCTCGGGACGATCATGATTTTGATACGGCGAAGGCTGAAGCATTTTTGAATGCGCAGTCCGCAAAAAATGTAACGGTCGTTATGGCCGACGAAGCCGGGGAGTGGGCAATATGAAATTCAAAACTCTACTATTTGGATCATGTCTCGCAATCTTTGCGACGGGTTGCCACACCGACATGTGGTACCAGGCGAAGGTCACTGCGTACGATAAGGATGATTCCGGGATCTTCCAAGACGGTGCTGCGAACCGACCAATTGTCAAGGGAGCCGTTGCGCAAGGTTGGTCCAAGACTGACGAGGCGAAGTACACAGGATTCCTCGGCAAGGACTACGTGGATGCGATTCCAAAGTCGCTGAATCTGGATGGCGAAAATATTGATTCCGCGACCCAGATGAAGAAGGTTTTGAAGCGCGGAAAAGAGCGATACGGTATTGCCTGCGCTCATTGTCACGGTGCGGCAGGAGACGGGAATGGCATGATCACCCAACGTGGTTGGGTTCAAAAGCGCGTTCCTGGCAACTACCACACCAAGCGACTTCGAGAAATGCCAGCTGGTTATTTCTATGATGTGATTTCAAACGGCTACGGCGTGATGTATAGCCAAGCATCCCGCGTTGCTCCAGACGATCGTTGGGCGATTGTGGCCTATATTCGGGCACTGCAACTCAGCCAAAACGCTCCAGAATCTGCCTTGAACGAGGCAGACAAGAAGGCGATGGCGGCTCCAGCTGAAAAGAAAGATCCAGCACACGGAGGTGGACACTAATAATGAGTGCAACAGAAACGGATAAGTCAGTGAACTTCCGACCAACTGGGAATGCGGGCTTAATGCTCGGGATTCTGGGGATGATCGGAGCTTGTGCCCTCATCTTCGGTGGTGGAGCTGATGCAAAAACGATGCTTCACAGCTACCTCTTTGGATGGTCGCTTTTCCTCGCGCTCGCGCTCGGATGCCTTGGGGTGACTTTGCTACACCACGTGACTCGTGGTTCTTGGTCGCTTTCGATCTTGCGACTTTGTGAGGCTGGCGGCGGGGCTGGAGCTTTTACGCTACTTGCGATTGCCTTCTTGCCGATCCTCGCGAAAATGGATGTCGTCTACAAAAAGTGGATGAAGTTCGATCCGGCCGATACGATCATCGCGAACAAAGAAGCATGGCTGAACCAGAATGCGTTCATCCTCAGATTTGCCCTGTACTTCTTGTTCTGGATCGGGATCGCCTACTTCATGCGACGTAGCTCGCTTCGTCAAGACGAGAACCAAGACATTAGCGAGCAACATCGCCGAACTAACTGGGGGGCGCCTGGATTGGTTCTCTATGTGGTTTCGATCACGCTAGCTTCCACCGACTTCTTCATGTCGCTTGATCCACACTGGTTTAGCACCATGTTTGGTCCGCTTTACATGATTGTTGGGGCGAACATGGCCATTGCGTTGATGACGGCGGTAGTCTGCTTTAATGCGGCGAAAGCTCCGTATAACAGCATCATGAGCAAAGATGTTTCCAGAGATTTGGGCAACCTCACCTTTGCTTTTACGATGCTTTGGATCTACTTCACTCTCAGCCAATTCATCATTATTTGGTCTGGAAACCTTCCTGAATTCATCTCGTTCTATGACAAACGACAGCACAGCTCGGCTTTCTTGCTGTATCTCGGTTCTGCAAACGTGATTCTTGGATGGTTTATTCCTTGGATGACGCTCTTGGCACCACGAACGAAGGCGAATTTTAGATTGCTTGGAACCGTCGCGATCTCGATCTTCTTCCTTCGCTTCATTGATATCTACTGGAACATCATGCCGTTTATGCGGGGTGGCGAAGTGCTGCCGACCTACACCGACCTTGTCGCTCTCGTAGCGATTGGTGGGCTTTGGTTGGGTGCCTTTGGGCTCGCATCTGCAAAGGCAAAGCTGATTCCAGCTCACGACACTCGACTAGAGGAGGCACTATCACATGTCCACGCACACTGAAAATCATGACGATCACGATGAGGAACCTTTTGATCCGGTTGCTCACGCGGCGGCCCTAAAGGCTGGTTACGAACTTCGCGATATGGACTTCTGGAAGCTCGGAATGATCGGGATCAACGGCTTCTTCCTGTTCACCGCGGTTGTAGGATTTGGAGGAGCTTTTGCGCTCATGTTCACGATCCACAAGTTCCTTGCGGCGACTGAAAAGCCGATGATGGAGTCCGCGATGACCGCTCCAAAAAATCCTCCGCGCATCATGCCGCTACAAACGAACGTAACCACGTGGAAAGATATGCAGGATCTTCGAGAAGCAGAGGCAAAGAAGACAAAGGATTACGCCCCAAAGAAGGACCAGCCGGGCATGATGCAGATCCCTGTTGAGCGCGCCATGGAAATGGTCGCCGAGAAGGGATCCAAAGCAATATCGGTAGAAACTGCCAAGTAAAGAAATGAAAAAGTTCGCGTTAGCCCTTGGTGTGATGATGTTAGCAGTGCTTAGCACGGCTCAACCCGTCGTGCCAAAGGCTCGTGGATTTGATACTTCTTCAATCGGAATCACCCAGAATCTGGGCCAACGGCTTCCACTTGAGACTGAGTGGATTGACGAGAACAGTAAGAGAGTTAAGCTCGGCGATTACTTCAATGATGGCAAGGCAGTGATTCTGGTTCCGGTGTTTTACACCTGCAACGGTACCTGTGTGCTCGTTTTAGAGGGTGTGCTTGGATCTCTGAATGCGCTAAAGAACCGGCCGCTTGGAGATGGATTCAAAGTGGTGACTTTCTCCATCGATCCTAATGAGAGTGATGTCAATACAAAGATTCGCAGAGACCAGGTGCTTGATAAGTATCGCTTCAAGGGTGTCGGCGAAAAGAATTGGCACTTCTTGCGCGGTGACATGAAGAACATCACGACACTGACTACCTCGATCGGATTCAAGTTTAGCTATGAGGTCTTCAAGGCCGAAAAGCAGGACGAACGTGACCTCGTGCGTATCAACCACGCCGCCGGAATCATGATCGCAACTCCGACGGGGAACTTGAATGAGTACTTTTACGGCCAAGAATTCGCCGGAACGATGATGAAGAAGGCCATTGACCGAGCCCTCAAGAATGAAGTTGCCATGGCAGCAACTCCAATTCTACTCGGTTGCTTTATGTATGACCCGATGACGGGGAAGTGGCGGCCCGTCGTTCACAATTTGATGATCGTTTTGGGCACAAGCACAGTGATCATCCTTGCACTTTCGATCTATCTTATGTCGCGAAGATCCGCTTCGCAACCTCGACTGGGTAAGGAGGGCCCTAGCGATCCCGTTTAAGGATCGTTCTTCCAGCAATTCTATGAACTTCCCAATTGTTCCCGAACAAGCATCGAGCTTCGCTCTCGAATACGATGCGCTTTTCTATGTGATCACAGGGCTCACCGTGTTCTTCACGCTGTTCGTGTTTGTGATGTGTATGGCGCTGATCATCAAGTATCGCCGAGGATCCAATGCTGATCGCAGCAATCCGATGCACCACAACACCCTGATTGAGGTCACTTGGTCCTTCATCTCGCTCGTGCTTGGACTGGGCATTTTTACTTGGGGCGCAAAGATCTACATGGAAATGCGCGAGGCCCCAGATGACGCGATGGAAATCTTCGTCATCGGGAAGCGATGGATGTGGCATATGCAGCATTCAAACGGAGTCCGGGAGAACAATGAGCTCCATATTCCAATCGGCGTTCCGGTGAAGTTGACGATGATCAGCCAGGACGTGACGCATGCTTTTTACGTGCCACAATTCCGAACACAATTTCATGTCGTTCCAGGACGCTACACCACAATGTGGTTTAAGGCGACTAAGACTGGACGATTCAATCTCTTCTGCAACATGCACTGCGGAACGCAACACTCAGAGATGGGCGGATATGTGTACGTTTTGCCTCAGAATGAATGGGCGGAGTGGATGAAGAATGGAGGCAATCGATTTAAGGCCGCGCCAAAGAGTCTTGCTGAAGCCGGTAAGAACCTTTACGAAGAGTTTAATTGTGCATCTTGCCACGGAGAACGGGATGGCAACCGCGCGCCAAGTCTATACGGTCTGATGGGACGTAAGCGAGAATTCACCGATGGAAGTTCGGTTGTCGCGGATACCGACTATATTCGCCAGTCCATCCTCAAGCCCGAGGGACGCATTGTCAAGGGTTACCGGAACCTCATGCAACCTTACAACTTCTCGGAAGAGCAAATTTTGAGCCTTGCTGAGTACATCAATACTCTTGGCTCACCGATGCCCGCAGGAACTTCAGCGACGGCACCTGCAAATCCAACCGCTATGAATGCAACACCAATCACTGGAGCACCAACACGATGAGCGCAGTACCTCTGCAATCTAAGAGTCCGGTTACCGAGGAAGCCCAGGCAAAGGCTCAGGGGTCAAACTATCTGAACGCAGGTCATACGCTCGCGTCCTGGTTATTGACCAAAGATCACAAGCGCATTGCCGTTCTGTATCTTATCTCGGTATCTATCTTTTTTGCGATCGGCTCAATTGCGGCGATGATGATCCGCCTGGAGTTGACTTCACCGAGGGGAACCTTGATGACGTCAGAAACCTACAACAAGGCTTTCACTGCGCACGGCGTTGTGATGATTTTCTTCTTCTTGATTCCCGCCATCCCTGCGGTCTTCGGTAACTTCCTCATTCCGCTGATGATTGGGGCAAGGGACCTTGCCTTTCCTCGTTTGAACCTCGCGTCTTGGTACATGTACATGGTTGCCGGGACGATGTTCATCGTTGCGATGCTTCGAGGCGGGGTAGACACAGGTTGGACCTTCTACACTCCTTACTCCTCAATCTATTCAAACGGCGAAGTCACGCTAACTCTCCTTGCAGCCTTCATCGCTGGTTTCAGTTCGATCTTTACTGGGGTCAATTTCATTGCGACGATCCACAAGATGCGAGCTCCCGGAATGACTTGGTGGAGACTTCCACTTTACGTATGGTCACACTATGCTACTTCCGTGATTATCATTCTGGGTACCCCAGTCGTTGCAATTACTTTGGTTCTTGTCATCGTTGAGCGTGTTGGCAAGATTGGAATCTTCTCGCCCGAACTTGGTGGAGACCCAGTTCTCTTCCAGCATATGTTCTGGTTCTACAGCCACCCGGCGGTGTACATCATGGTTTTGCCAGCGATGGGAGTCATCTCCGAAATCATGGGTTGCTTCAGTCGAAACAAAGTCTTTGGTTACAAGTTTGTCGCGATGTCCTCAATGGGGATCGCTGCTCTCGGATTCGTTGTATGGGGTCACCACATGTATGTATCATCCCAGAGCATGTACCAAGGCATCGTTTTCTCCTTACTGAGCTACCTTGTCGCAATTCCTTCCGCGATTAAGATATTCAACTGGGCTTTGACCATGTACAAGGGTTCGGTTTGGTTGGCTTCGCCGATGATTTATGCACTTGGCTTTATCGGACTCTTCACCCTTGGTGGTTTGACCGGTCTATACCTTGCTTCAATCGGGACCGACGTTCACCTTACGGCGACTTACTTTGTGGTTGCGCACTTCCACTACGTGATGGTTGGCGGAACGCTGATGGCTTATCTGGGGGCATTGCACTTCTGGTGGCCAAAGATGTTTGGCCGTATGTATCCAGAGAACGTTGCAAAGTACAATGCTCTCCTTGTCTTCGCTGGCTTCAACCTAACGTTCCTTCCACAGTTCGTGGTTGGGTACCTTGGAATGCCGCGACGCTATCACTATTATTATTTCGCTCCGGAGTTCCAGATCTACCATATCATGAGTACGGCTGGAAGTTCAGTCCTCGCGATCTCACTGATTCTCCCGGCGTTCTACTTGATCAAATCGCTGAAGAGCGGTCCGATTGCCCCAGCCAATCCATGGGGCGCGAAGGGACTCGAATGGGAAGCTACAACCAGTCCACCCGACAAGCACAACTTCGCCGGAATCCCAGTCGTAGAGGGCGATGTTTATGATTACAATGCCGAGGAAGAAGAACGACGGCTTCGAGGCGAACGATTTGACGGATATCCACACGGTGGTGCAGATCAAACTCCAACACCGAAAGAAGGAGTGGTGAAGTAATGGCCCTGGGAAACTTGATTCGTTATAAGAGAAAGCAGGAAGTTGATGCTGTCTACGAGCAGTACGAGGAGCTAGGTCAACAGCAAGAAACTTACGTGCTCGGGATGTGGACATTCCTCGTGACGGAGATTATGTTCTTCGGGGTGTTGTTTGTGGCGTACATTCTCTACCGATGGCAATACCAACCCTATTTCTTCGCGGTTCATGAGGAACTAGACTACAAGATGGGTGCGCTAAACACCGTTAACCTGCTGTTTAGCTCCTTCACCATGGCGCTCGCCGTGCACTTTGCGCAACTGCGGAAAAAGAAGCAACAACTCTTATGCCTTGCGATCACCATGGGCTGTGCGGCTGTCTTCATGATTATCAAGTACTTCGAGTATTCAAAGAAGATTGAACACGGCCTGCTCCCTGGACCAAACTTTGTCTGGACTGGCGAAGGTGTTCCAGCGAATATTGCCCAGCTCTTCTTTAGCCTCTACTTTTGTATGACAGGCTTGCACGGGATTCACGTTGTGATTGGTTTGTTCGTTATCGGTGGTCTAGCCTTTATGGTTGCCACGGATCACCCGGCGATCACCGACTACGTCCCCACGGAAATGGTTGGCCTGTATTGGCACTTCGTTGACCTCGTCTGGATCTTCTTGTATCCACTCTTCTATTTGATGCCTAGGTAAGAAATATGTCTGCACACACTCACGACGCACACGATCACGGTACCCACGGACACCACATCACTCCTATCATTGAGTACGTGAAGGTCTTTGGTATCTTGTTGATCTTTATGGTCCTCACAATTGCCTGGGCGATCTTCGCTCTTCAGTATCCGAAAGGGTGGGGGCCGTTTAACTCGGCTCAGTTTTCGATGCTGAACAATTTCATCGCGATGGGAATTGCGATCATCAAGGCAATCTTTGTGATCAACATTTTCATGGGTATCAAGTTCGCTTCGAATTTGGTCAAAACCTACGCGATCCTCGGATTCGTTTGGTTCACGCTGATGCTCACTGTTTTCGCTGACTACGGAACCCGAAGATGGGAACCTGTTCGCGGTTGGACGGCTGATGCTCCGCAAGCGATGCCACGGGCAAATGAGCCTTACGAGCTCGGGATGCCAGAGAGATCGAAAATTGTGATCCCTGAACACAAGAAAGAAGGGGAACACAAGGAAGGAACGCACTAACGCGAAAGCTTAAGGACAACTGAAAAACCTTTCCGAACACTGAAATCGGAGAGGTTTTTTGTTGAAAATGCAAATAATTTTGCCGAAAGTCCTAACCATCTCTCTCTATGGAACGTAAAACTAAAGTGAATCGAATGAACCCTTTTTCTTCTTGCTTGCAGCGTAGTCTCATTCTTTCGAGCCTCATTTCGATTTCGGTGGGTGCGCAGGCATTGACCCTTGACGAAGCTCTTCGGATGGCGAAAGAGCGCAATGGTGCTGTTCGTGCCGCAGAAATCGGAGTGCGTTCGGCTGAGTCAAACATTCGGCTTTCAAAATCATCGTTCTTGCCGACATTGACTCCGACATACCGATACGACACGATCCGGAGGAGGCAGTTTACAGGGACATCATTTTCGGGCAATGATGCTGGAAACTCCTTTGACATCACCGCATCTTGGAATCTCTGGGATAGTGGAGCGCGATTGGTGGATCTTCGCGCGAAGCGGGCTGAGCTAACTGCAGAAGAATTCTCAAGCACACAGACTCTTCGGCAAACTCTCTTTAACACACTTTCTCAGTACTACAATGCCCAAAGAACGGTGGAATTGCTCAAGGTGCAAACATCGCAACTCGCCCGGTCCGAGACGATTCTGAAGCAAACCAATGCTCGAGCAGAGGTTGGCGACATCCCTCGCAAAGACACATTCCAAGCGGAAGCTGATTTTCTTAATGCACAAGTCGGCGTGTTGTCCGCGGAGTCTAGGGTGAAGACCTCACTGGCAGAGCTAAAGGCAACGATTGGCTATAGTGATGCCGACGCACCCCTCACGATTGACACCGGGATTCCCAGCTTTGAACCGCAGACCTTGCGGCCTCTCTTTGAAGTTGTTCAAGAAGGTCTGGCAAGCCGGACTGATCTCAAGTCTCGCAGGAGCCAACTGGATAGCCAGCGGCTTGCGGTGCGATTATCGCAGATTGATAACGGTCTTACGATCCGATTGGATGCTGGATACTCTCGGTCTCTTGCACGGGATGTCTCCGACCGGAGTTCGCTTGCCCTCGTTGCGAGTTTTCCATTGTTCAACGGCGGTCGCTCCCGCGAAGAAGTTCTCTCCCGTCGGCTGCAAGTTTTGTCCGCTGAGGAGTCCCTGTCCCAGGCTGAGCGCACGGCGACGGCTGAAATCGAATCTGCTTATGAAGACGTCCGCCAAAGCACTCTGAGAGTGAGGGCGGCTTCGGCTGCGCTCGTAGCGGCTCAAAAGAATTACGACGCCGCCAGCAAGGCCCAAGCTCTTGGAGCATCCTCCTTGGTTGAAGTGGTACAGGCTCAAACGAGCTTGGTCACTGCAGAAGTCAATGCGGTTGAAGCGGTGTTTGATGCGTTGATCGCTGAATCTAGGTTGAGGCTTGCCACTGGGCAAGCACTTCGAGGAGAAGTTTCGCAATAAATCTGCGTAATAACAGAAAATCATGAAAGGAAAAAATCTTGGAATCATCGCGGGCATCCTTGTCGTAGCTGGGGGCGGCTATGCATTCATGAATCGAGGAGGCGGGTCTACTGATGTCGAGTATCGGTATGAGAAGCTTGAGACCGGAGAACTTGTGCGCTCCATTCAGGCCACTGGTCAGTTGATTCCATTAACCAGTGTTGATATCCGAAGCAAGGCTGGAGGGCGAGTTGACAAGATTTTGGTCGAAGAGGGTACCGAAGTTAAGATGGGGCAGTTACTTGCGATGATTGACCCAAGCGACACCCGTTCAACGGTGGAACAAGCCCAGGCAGATGTTGAAGCCAGCCAAGCGCGGGCTGAGCTCGCCACAGTCAACCTTTCACTTGAAGTTAAAAACCGTCGAAATGCCGTCCGAGAAGCCGAGAATGCACTTGAAATCGCGCGGATGAGGTTAGAGCGAGCACAAATCGGTGCGAAGTCTCAGCCGGAACTCACTCAGTCCGAACTTTCCCAGGCGAGATCGGCACTTGCCAGCCAGGAGCAAGCACTGGTCCAGCTTCAGAATGTAGATTTCCCGCGCCGTCGGACCGAAACGCGAAATGGATTAGAGCGAGCCAAGTCTAGCCTAGACTCCGCGGTTAACGATCTCAAGCGCCAAGAGGATCTCTTCAAGAATGATTACATTAGCAAAGCACAGTTAGATCGAGCGGTTTCTGCAGAGGCCTCGGCTAAAGCCGACTATGAGAATGCTCAGGAACGCGTGCGAACTCTTGAGAAAGAGCTCGATGTATTGCTTAAACAACAAAAATCGAGAGTCTCTCAGGCCGAGGCGTCACTTCGTTCGGCGCTCACGAATCAATCTAGGGATCAAGTCGTGGTTTCCGAGCTATCCGAGGCAAAAACACAGGTGCAAGTCGCCCAACTTAATGTGGAGCAGGCTCGCAACGAACTCCAATCCATTGAAGCAAGGGAAGCTGAACAACGTTCCGCCACAGCGAGCACAGTCCGCAGTCGTGTCGCATTGGAGAATGCTCAGGTTCAGCTTGACAGTACGACAGTGACCTCACCACGGGATGGCGTTGTCACCAAGAAGTACCTGGAGGCTGGCACAATCATTCCCCCTGGGGCAAACGCATTTAGCCAAGGTACAGCAATTGTGCAAATCAGCGATACGACGATCATGTACGTCGAATGCGCGGTAGATGAAGCCGATATTCAAGATGTCAAGGTGAACCAAGAGGTTAGGATCATCGTGGAGGCGTATCCTGGCAAAAGATTAAAGGGCGTTGTCACTCGGATCAATCCAGCGGCAGAAACAAACCAAAATATCACCGCGATTCGGGTGAGGGTCCAAGTCACAAAGGATCCTAAGGTTCCTCTGAAACCAGGGATGAATGCGACCTGTGAATTCTTAACTTTGAATAAGCCTAATGTACTCATCGCTCCTCAGCAGGCCGTTAAAACCGAAGATGGAAAGACCTTCGTCCAAATTAAGACTGCAACTGGAAAACCACAAAAAGTGGAAGTGACCGTTGGAGAGGAAGGGAATGAAGGATTTGAAATCCTTTCTGGTCTGAAAGCGGGGGATGAAGTTGTAGTCGCCGAGATTAATCTCGCGGAGATGCGTGACATTCAAAAGCGGATGCAAGAGGCTCAGCAGGGCGGAGGTCTTGCTGGTGGTCGCCCACAAGGTGGCGGCGCGCGTCCGAGTGGAGGAGGTTCGGGCGGCGGAGCTCGCTCTGGCGGCGGTGGATCACGATAATTCTTAGAGATTCGCGGCAAGTCAATGCGATTTGGGCGTAGAATCCAGATAGTGTGAAGCAGGAAAATCAGATCAGTCGAAGGTCAGTCCTCCGCGCCGCTGCAGCCGGTGGTGCTGCTTTAACGGCGGGGAGTGTCACTGCCTCCGGTTATAGGTTCTTTGCGACTCAAAAGGAAAATCAAATGGAAAATACGTTGTCTCAAGTTAAACTCGTTGCCGTTCCTCAGGCAATTCCAGAAAAGGTCTACACCACCGAGCGTGTAGGGATCAGCCGAAAAACTCACGACGAGCACCTTAAGCTCTGGCAAGGGTACGCAAATCAAACCAACAACCTCCGAAAGGCTATCTCTGAGTTGGACACAGACCCGGCAAAGGCAAACCAGATTTACAGCCAGATGCGGGCTTTAAAGGTCGACTACACCTTCGCCTACGAAGGCTATATCAATCACAACGTGTACTTTGAGACCATTGGTGGAGCCGGTGGTGCGGCTTCCGGAGCGATCGCTGAGCTGATTAATGTCGCATACGGCAGCTTCGAGAAGTGGGCAGCTGATTTTAAGGCAACCGGGATTGCGGGTCGCGGATGGGTTTATCTAGCCTACGATCACGAGGAAGGTACTGTTTTCAATTACATCGGCGACGCTCAGAACACATTCCCGATCTGGAATCACACATTGCTCTTGGCGATGGACGTCTATGAGCACGCCTACTTCCTCGACTTCTCCACAGCTAGGGCAAAGTACATCGATGCCTACATGCAAGTGATTGACTGGGAAGCCGTCAATGCGCGTCTTGCGAAACTTAAGTAGTTTCATTCTACGCTAACTTTGAACCGGGTTTGAGCTTAACTGCTCAAACCCGGTATCATTAGGCATCACGCGGACAGATGGCAGAGCGGTTTAATGCGGCGGTCTTGAAAACCGTTGACTGCAAGGTCCGGGGGTTCGAATCCCTCTCTGTCCGCCAATTCCTTACTTTCCCCAGCGCCAGCGAGGTGGTTCGCCCTTCCGATAGCAAACGAAGATGAGGATGGCTGTTAGCGAAAATACGTAGATTGCGAACCCAATCGTGTTTGATTCCGGATTGAAGAGCAAAACTCCAGCGATCAAGAGTGCAAAGAATGCAACCATGACGACATGCCCTTCCCAGGTTGAAGGCCAACCCCAGCCCCAGCCATATTTTTTTGCAGGGAACCAGTAGCGTTTAGATTTCCCGAATTCACTCATCTCACTGGAATATACGCTGATTCACCATAGCCAGGTTTTGCGAAAACCAGGTCAAGACGCCAGACGATGCTCGGGTAAGTTTCGGAAGTGCGTCCAGAATGCGCGTTGCTCGGCCGTAAGATGAACAAACTTTGCGCCGGCTCGGTACATTCCAGTTTCGTTTTCACCCTTAACTAATCGGACAATTTCGATTGCGGCATTAAACTCTTTCCCATTCGAGCGAACACTCAGTTGGTGCAATGCCCCAGGTTCGATATGGATATAGGACTCAAACCCGGCGCCGTCCTCTGCCGTATCAACGATCTTTACGATGGATTCGTGCTTCCCGTCCATTTTGAGAATGCCCCAGGCGCTTGCCGGCTGCCGAGCGTCATTCAAGCGCGGATCTAGGGTATCTCCTTCGAGTCCTTGGATTTTGACCATATATCGTGAGGCGCTTGCAATCCGGCCTTCAAAAAGGTGAGGCTGACCCGCGAAGTTCCTGATGATCGTAACAATATCACCTACGTTGTAAATGTAGCCGGTTGGAACCGCGACGGTAGCGATGTTTCCCGTGAAACCAAGAATCTTTGCCTCAATAATGCCCGACTCGCTCGGACGCCCAAGGCGAATGTCATGACCGCTGATCTCCGAGTAAGCGCCCTCTAAAAGTGATCCCATGTTGAGATTATCGGGATCGCGGTGGAATTTTCTACCCCGAAATGTTACGATTTTGAGTGACTAAAGAAAGCATCCTTAACATCACGCGTTAAGTCCGCCAGACAACCTTCATGGGTATACATCATGTGCCCAGCCGGGTACTCCTTGATGGCGATTCGAGCATCGGTGACCGATTTCGGTAATCCAAGGTGGCTGACGGTGTACTCAGTTGCAAAGAACGGAGTTGCCAGATCGTAGAGACCACTTGCGACGAAGACCTTCATGTGCGGATTGAGGAGCATAGCGTCGCGAAGCGCTTCGCTGGTGTCCGGGAATCCAACTTCCGGTGTATCCCATTTCCAGGGCTTTTTGATTCCATAAAAAATGTGATAGGGAAGGTCTGTCTTGTAGTTCAGCTTTTCGCCAACGTACTGCTGAAATGCCATGGAGTAGGGTGCCATTAAGGCGCTCATGCTTGGGTCATGCTCAATCTTTTGGCCGGTTTGGTCAGCATCTGCGCCGATGATACGGCTATCAAGCCGCCCGACGGTTTGTCCGCGTTCCCGAAGGAGTTCCTTGCAGAATCCCATGATTTCGATCCGGAGATTCGATTTCTTGAGGTAGTCCACGCTAAGACCGGTGAAGGAAGTCAACTTTGTCGCCAAGCTGGCCGATTCTTCTTCGGTGAGTCGGTTTCCTCGTGTTAAGGCAGTCGCATATTCGCCTTCGGCGAAAACTCTCGCCTCATTAAGAAACCCAGCAAGTTCTTTTCCGCTACGATCGACTGCGTTATGGTACCAAGCGGTAGCGGCATAGGTTGGAATGTACAGCATCGGGGGAAGGTCATTGCCGATGCTAAAGTCAGCTGTCTGGAAATTGAGGATAGAGCTGACCAAAATGAGCCCGTTAAACGCGATACCCTTGGTCGCTAACTCTTTGCTTAGGCCAGCAACGCGAGTGGTCCCGTAGCTTTCGCCGAGCATGTAAACCGGTGAGCCGAATCGCTGATTGCGCACCATGAAGAGGCGGATGAACTCGGCAAGGGACTCGATGTCGCCTTTGACGCTCCAATACTTTTCCGCCGTTTCAGAGTCGATGGCCTCGCTGTAGCCAGTCCCCACCGGATCAACGAACACGAGATCGGCGAAGGGCAGCCACGAATGGTCATTTGGTACGAGCGAGTAAGGGGGCGCGGGCATATCACCATCATTGAACATCGGGATCCTCAGCGGCCCGACAACCCCCATGTGAAGCCAAAGGGAAGGTGATCCTGGTCCACCGTTGAAGCAAAAAATCAGAGGTCGCGGACCCTTGGCGTCTTTGGCTTTGTACGCCATATAGAAAATCTGGGCCTTGATTACACCCTCGTCGTCTTTGATTGGCAATCGCCCTGCGGTCACCTGGTAAGCAACATCCTGACCAGATATTCTGGTCAGATGATCAGTGATCGTTGGTTCCTCTTCGGTAAAGACGCGTGGGGTTTTGGCGGGAGTTTCTTCGGGCATGGATGTTCCTAGCAGGGAATCATACCGAATTTGTGCTAACCGGCTTCGGAGGTCATGAGGAACTTTGACCCGTCCGAGAATGTCACGACATCTCCGGGTCTGAGTTTTTTGCCCCGGCGCATCTCTGGTTCACCGTTGACCCAGATTTCCTCTTCTGCCAGAAAGTCTTTGACCTCGGATCCGATACTCACGATGCCCGTTGCCTTCAGAAGTTGGCTCAGCGTGATATAGTCGCCCCGTACGGCGAATTCCTGTGATTCAGAATCCTGCATTGCGCGAGTCTATCCGATCAGCTTGCTAAGAAACTTCTTCATTGCATCAAAGGATTGCTTATCGGCTTCTTCGTTGTAAGCTGCACCTGATTTGGGATCGTTGCCGGCATCGGATTGCGAAAAAGCATGTACTGCGCCGACGTAAGCAACGAAGTCAAAAGGCTTCTTGGCATCGTTCATTTCCTTTTTGAACGCATCAACCTGGGCAGTTGGGACAAATGGATCATCTGCGCCGTGCAGGACGAGGACTTTTCCCCTGATATTTTTGGCACTTGCTGGATCCGGGTTATCCAAACCGCCGTGGAAACTCACGATTCCTTTGACATTCGCTCCAGATCGCGCAAGCTCAAGCGCACCGGTTCCACCGAAGCAGTAGCCGATTGCGGCAAGACGATTTCGGTCAACTCGTTCGTGGGTCGCAAGCTGTGATAGCGCCGCAGCCAGGTGCATTCGAAACTTGACGCGATCGCCCTTGAATTCTCCCGCGAGTTTTCCTTTTTCCTGTGGGGCAGTCGGGCGGATGCCTTTGCCATAAACATCGGCGCAGAATGCGACATAACCCAGTTCCGCAAGTTGACGGGCTCGCATTTTTTCATACTCGCCAAGGCCTCCCCACTGGTGGATGACGAGGACTCCGCCCTTTCGCTCAGGTCCCTCGCTTTCGTATGCAATGTAGCCGCGGAAAGTCTTGTCACCAAGCTGATAGTCTACGTCTTTGGTGACGAGAGCGGCTTGGCTGAATGATGTGATCACGGTTCCGGTCGCGAGCATCGCGAGTCTGAAATTTTGGCTGAACATTTTTTTGAATCCTATATGAACATACGCCTAGCCGGAGTTAATCAGATTCATGAGTTGTGATCATTTTCATAAGCAAAGAATTTTCTCGGTTCAAATGGTTGGGTGGTAAACTCAAAATTGGTGGGAAAGTTTCGCCGGACGGTGCGCAGTTTTGCGCCAATCTTCGCATTTGCCTTTTTGTTGATCGCATTGATCGCCAAGAATCCGATGACGGCACGCGGTATAAATTGCCCGGTTCAGGCGGCACTTTTGATCTCTAAGGCTACTAGCGGCGAACCTGTCCAGTGTGCTTGTAAAGAGAAAGCGGTGAGTCAGGTGCAAGCCGAAATCTCAGCACAGTCTCAGTTCGTTGCTCCCGACGAGTTGCTCGTGAAACTAGATCTTCCGGTTGAAAATGGTTCAGACTTTTCTCGACTCAAGGTATCGTATCTCTCTTCCGACTCTCGAGCTCCGCGAGTACCTCCGCCGAACGATGGGTTTTTCTGCACTCCCGAGCCTAGCCAAACGTAGAAATAGACGTAGGCTCCCGACGGATTGAGTTTTAAACAAAAAATTATAATGAAAAATTTTAATCACCCTAGGTGGAAGGCGGATATGTCGCGTCCACCAGGACGAGGCGCACCGAAGTGGATGGTTGGAGGCTTAGTTTTGGGACTTGCAGTCATCGTTGCAGGGATAGCCTTATCTAAGAAAGAAAATCCAGGACCCCTTGACCCCAGACTCGGAATTGCGGACTCTGCGGCTACCCGCCAGCTTGGGTTACTGCAACAGGTTGATCATCCGGTCAATGAAAGTCAGCAGAAGGCGGCGAATAGTTTGGATTCCGAAAAGGCCCCCTTCTTTTCATTGAAGGGAACCGATGGACGCACTCATACTCTTGCCGAGCTTAATCGGGAGAAGCCCCTATTGATCTTCTTTGTCGAGAAGGAATGCCCTTGCTGTCTTGGTGCAAAGTACTTCGTTGACAAGATGGCCGACGCCTATGGGGAGGGGCTCAATACGATTGGAATCATCAATGCCGATGGCGAGACGGCACAAACTTGGGTAAGGGCGACTAAGCCAAAGTTCCTTGTCTTGCAGGATCCAAAGCAGATCGTCATCAGAAAGTATAAGGCCGAGCGTGGGGTTTACACGACCCTTATCGCACCCGGGGGAACGATCGACAAGGCTTACCCTGGTTACGGCAAGGAAATGCTCCAGGATCTAGGAAAGCGAATCGCTCGACTCGCAAAGCTCCCGGAAAAGAGATTCACCCACTCAGCTGCGCCGGATACGATGACATCTGGCTGCATCTTCCCTGATCCGAATGAATCAACAACACCATGAAAAAATTCACCATTTCTCTTTTAGCGCTCACATCTCTCGCCGCAGTGGCACAATCTCCAGCTCTGCCAGCATTTTCCTTGAAAGGGACGGACGGAAAAGTCTATTCCAACTCCAATCTTTTCAATAAGCCAACCGTGCTTTTGTTCCTGAAGAAAGGGTGCCCGCACAATCCTAAAGCAATGACTGATATGAATCGCCTGAAGTCAGAAATGGGATCAAAAGTCAACTTTATCGCAGTTTGTAACGTCAATGATGCAGAAGCCAAGGGCTATGCGAAGGAACTCAGGGCAAAATTTGTGATCCTTGCCGACAAGGATCAAAAGTTGATCTCCGGTGCCGGGGCCGAATTTAGCCTCGATTTCGCATTGATTAGCCCAAAGACAAAAAAAGTTGCAAAGTTTTGGACGGGTTACAATAATCAGTCGATAGCTGAACTCTATGAATGGCTTCCGAAAGTTGGCGGAGTAAAGCCGAAGATCGCTGCCTCCAAGTATCCAAAAGGTACGGTTTCCGGTTGCGGATTCTGACCGTATTATTTGAGGATGATATAAAACAAGGACGCCCCATAATCTAGGGCGTCCTTGTTATCGAAAGAAGGGTGGTACTTCTCACAGTATCATTATTGCAAGCTAATATGGCTCGCAATAACTTCAATTTTTCGGTCCTAGTTTGTCTTGATTTTTTTCGACCCAATCCCCTAGCGTATTGAGAACAGGGATCAAGGATTTGCCCAGATCGGTACATGAGTATTCCACCCGCGGGGGGATTTCGCTGAATGCATTTCGATGAACGATATTCAGAGATTCAAGTAACTTGAGAGTCTTCGACAGCTCAGATTTTGCGATCTCGCCGAGCTGGCTCAAGATTACTGAGAAACGGACGGGTGCGTCAGCATGATGGAACAGAAAAAGAGTCGGTAATACCCACCGTCCAGAGAGTTTGTGAACCAGAATCGCAACGGCGCACGTTCTCAGGTTTTGGTTATCCGATCGCCGGCGAGAGTTTCCAATATCTTCCATCCGCGCTGATACTACCATAGTCTGATGCAAAAGCTATCAAAGTATTCACAACGCGATATGGTAGTTTTTTGCAAACCTTTCTTCTTTTCTATGGAACAATTAGCTAGGTATTGCCATTCAAGCTGTTCATCCTAGGTTCGGATAAGATACCTGGATATTCTAGATTAGCTTCGATTACAGTCGTCGTTTTTCCAGACTTAGGTCTTCTCATCAAAAATTTCAGATTTCTATATAATGGAAGTATGTTCTTGCTCTCCCTTCTTTCTGCGCAACTTGTCGATCCAGTCTCAATTGAGACTCTCTCCTGGATGAGTGGTGACTGGAGTTGCCCAATCTGGGGTGGTACGTTCGAGGAGAGTTGGTCCCTCGCAAATGGCGGGACGATGCAAGGTACTGGGCGACTGATTAAAGACGGCAACACCACGATGATGGAGTTCATGGCAATTGAGCCAGATAAAGATGGGCGATTGGTGATGTGGATCATTCCGAGCAAGATCTCGAAGCCGGACCTGTGCTCCACGCCGTTCACTCTGTCAAAGGGTTCGGTTTCGGTTGCAGTCTGGGAGAACGCGAGTAACGACTTCCCATCGAAGATCACTTACTCAAGCAAGTCGAAAAGCGCTATGGAGTGCGTGATCGAGGGCAAAATGGGCGACAAACCTGGTCGGGAAGTGTTCAACTTCACGAGAGCAGCGGCAAAATAAAAAAAACAAAATTTTCGTATCATCATATCGCGATTTGCCGATTTGATGGTATAAAGAGAGTATAGATCTCTCATGAATGACCTTGTTCTCTTTGCAAAAGCAATCGCCGACCCGACTCGGGTGCGGATATTGAAGGGTTTGCTGGAGACCGATCTTTGTGTGTGTGAGATGGTGGACGCCTTTGAGATGGGACAGAGCACGCTTTCCTCACACCTTCAGACGATTCGGCAATCTGGGCTTGTAGAGACATCCCGACGGCACAAAATGGTTGCGTATGCCCTCAATGAGAACGCCCGACCGGTGCTATTAGAAATTTTTGCCCACCATTCATCGGCTTTGGACCACGATCAGCGGCTCCAACGCGACGCGGAGCGCATCCGCATGAGGCTCGACCTCCGAGATTCTGGCCAATGCTGCCTGGGTCCCGGGCAGTTGGACCAAAAGAGTGATTAGAAAAATGGAAGAAACAACCTGTCCTTGCTGTACCTCAGGCACAAAGTGTGCCTGCCCACCGTGTCAAGATGGCGTTTGCAAATGCCCGTGCTGTGCAAACGGCAACTGCCCATGCCCGGAAAATTGCCCTAACTGCGATTGCTGCTAAGAATCCAGTAGATTCTTAAGATACAAAAAAGCCCCCACTCGATTGAGTGGGGGCTTTTTTGCTACATGCCTTACCTTATGGCGTGACAGTAATCATGACAGGGATGCTGATTCCGAGTCGTGATGCAGTGATGGTGACCTGCGTGCTTGAGCTGACGCCTCGACCTCGGATCGTAAAGGTCGTCTCACGCTGACCTTGCGGAACAAGGACAGATGTTGGGACTGTTGCGGCATTCGTGTTGCCCGAAACGATTTGGACAGATGCACCTCCAGTTGGTGCAGGACCACTTAGAAGTACTCTTCCCGTGATCGTTCCGTTGTTTCCAACCGAAGAGGCACTTGTCGTGAAGCTCTCTAGACCGGCTCGGACGACTCGAAGTACCGCCGTTGTCGTTACTGCTCCTCTTCGGGCTGTAATTGTCACGTTCTTCGGTTCTGCCACCGGGTAGGTTTGGATGTCAAACGAAACCGAAGTCTGACCAGCAGGGACGACTACCACGTTTCGAGTCGGCTTTGCGACGAACGCATTGCTTGTCGAAAGGTTGACTGAAGAACCTCCCGCTGGTGCTGGGTTCTGCAGAGTGATCGTTCCACGTGAGAACTGTCCGCCTACGATCTCAGCAGGTGTAAGGAACAGGCTATTCTCCAGGGAGACTGGGTTCACGGTGAGCTGACCGCTGATGGTAGCACCCGAGTTACCAGCCAAGATCGTTACGAGCTGAGTTGTTTGTACTGGTCGGCTCGTGATCAAGAACGAGGCTGTTGTTTGGTTAGCTGGAACCGTGACAGTCGCTGGAACCGACGCTGCACTTGGATTCGAAGAGATCAGTTCTACGACTGTGTCGGTTGTCTTGGGAGCGAGAAGAACCACTGTTCCTGTCGAATTCACCAAGCCACCGAGGACGGTGCCTGGATCAATAAACATGTTGCTAAATCCACCAGATGCAGGAGCAGTGATTACGACTGTCGCATCTTGGAATCCGCTCGGCCTCAAGCTCGCGCCTTTGGCGTTGATTCGAATTTGATACTCACCTGAGAGCGGTGTTGGAATTACAATTTGTTCAACGTTATCCGTGCTGTTGTCTCCATTGGTCGCTGCGTTGGACGGATTAGCTACATCCAGTTTCCAAGGAGTGAAGACCGTTCCGGTCGGAACGTGTACCAGTCGCATGTCAAGGTCGTTGATCAGCTTTTTGGCTCGATTATTCAGCGAGGCAGTACTTACTGTCCCAGCCGGATCATTCCAAACCAAAGTTGCGCGTACTTCACCGCCGCCACCAACGTTTAGCGGAATCGTCTTGGTTTGACCAGCGCTGAGTCGGAACTCAGTGATCAGGTTCGGATTAAACTTCGCCTTTGAGATGACCTGGGCAGACTTGTTTGGGTTAATTTGTCCAAATCCAAACGCATAGTCTGGACCTGGGTTTGATCCGCACTCGTCGGCACCGTGAATTGCCAGGGCCTTTAGAGTAGCCGCCCGAGCAGTTTTTCCAAGAGCGTTTTGAAAGTGAGCTCCAATCAAAGCGACGGCGCCAGTGACAATTGGAGATGCAAAGGAGGTTCCGTCTGCGAAACCGTAGCGGTTACCCGGCTCAGGCATCTTGATATTGACTCCCGGTGCAACCAAATCCGGCTTTATTCGACCGTCATCCGTAGGACCAAAGACGCTGAAGTCTGACATGATTACGCTGTTCGGTCCGGTGTATCCGTTTGGTTGTTTCCGGACTGCACCGACAACTAACGCGTTCTTCATCGTCGTGTCGGAAGGAATACAATCGTAGCCAAGGGTGCCTCCCTCTAGGTCGCGAACCGTGGTCGTGTTTGAAACCCAAGCACCGCTTGCGTCTCGTACCCAGTGGTCAACTGGTTGAGTTGCGGGTCCCATACCTCGATCATTGCCGGCCGCCATCACGAGGAGGTGTCCAGGAGCATTGAACATGAGGTTATCGTACTGGCGAGCTACATCTCCGTACGAACCGAGTTGCCAGTCTTCTTTCTCACTGACCGAGGCGGTACCATACCATGCCCACTTTCCGTCACCACGTCCATTCGGTACCCAGCTTTCTTGGAACCCATAGGAGTGGTTGGAGAGTCGAAGTCCTTGGTTTGCAGCGGTGGTGATTTCCGAGATATTGTTTCCAGCGTCCCAGCTACGAATCAACGCTTGGTAAGCCATTCCCTTAACGGTTGGATCAACACCTGCGGCAGCGACACAGCCTGCAACGGAAGTTGCGTGGGAGTCTGCACCCGAGTTCTCAGCCAGTGTCAATCGGTTACCAAATTCGACGTGCTGGGAGACATTGCCAGCATCCCAAATTCCAACGGTGAATCCGGCTCCGGTTACGTTGAACCCGGAGCTACCACCGGGCCAGAGCTTGTCCGCGGAGATTGATCTAGCGGATACGAGAAGCTTCTTCCAATGGTACATCGGGAGGTTATCAACAACCTTTACAAGCCGTGCTGCAACTTCTCCATCTTGGTAGATTTCTGCAGGCCAGCCGTGAATAGCGGCCCAGCCTAGAGCCTGGTTTCGCTCAGATTGGAATCGGGCGTTTGCTTCCCAAGCCATTCGGGTAAGGGTCGGATTGCTCTGCGCGCCTGCGAGGGAGGAAAACGCCGCAAGTGCCGCTAATGGCAAAATTCGGGACGCCCCCTTTGTAAAGAGTGAATTTAACTTCATTGATGCCTCTGTGAGTACGGATATGATTGCTCAAAAAACTGGGGTACGACCCATTTCCCCCATTGTACGGCGAAAACGCGCCAAATTACACACGAAAATGTAATTTCCCTATACAAATTGACGCTCTTTTTGCTGGGTTAGTTCGCGCTGAACCCGAGTAAAATATGGATTACCATGAACGTATTGATCGCAGACAAGTTTGAAGATGTCGGAATTGACGGTCTTAAGCGCCTCGGGCTTGAGATTTTTTACGAGCCGGACCTGAAGGACGAGGCTCTACAGACACGTATTAATGAAATTGAGGCGAACATCTTGGTCGTTCGATCAACGAAAGTAACGGCTCCGATGATGAAGGACTCTAAGCTAGGGCTGATCATTCGAGCTGGGGCTGGATACAACACGATTGATGTCGCCGAAGCGAGCAATTTAGGAATTTACGTCAGCAATTGCCCCGGTAAAAACAGCCATGCCGTCGCTGAGCTTGCATTTGGGCTTATTTTGGCGAGCGACCGGCGAATCCCAGATAACGTAAAGGAGCTTCGAGAGGGCCATTGGAACAAAAAAGAATTCAGTAAAGCAAGGGGTCTCTATGGACGCACCCTTGGACTTGTTGGAATGGGGCAGATCGGTCAATGCATGGTCCCCATCGCCAAGGCTTTTGGAATGCGCGTGATTGCGTTCAGTCGCTGGATGACGGCGGATGTTGCTGCCGCGCTTGGGATTGGTCGCGCGGAGTCTCTCGAAGAATTAGCTTCGCAATGCGATGTGATCTCTGTCCACGTTGCCCTGACCCCAGAGACACGCGGAATGCTGAACGAATCGTTCTTCAAAAAGCTCACTCCAGGGGCGATTTTCATTAATACAAGCCGGGCTGAAGTGGTTGATGAACCTGCCTTGAGATCGGCCGCGGCAAGTGGTAGAGTTCGAGCCGGTCTTGACGTTTTCGAGGGCGAACCGAGTTTCGCCGAAGGGGCTTACGAGGGAGACATTTGCAACGTGAGTGGAATCGTTGCAACGCATCACATCGGAGCGAGTACCGAGGAAGCTCAAAATGCGGTCGCGCATGAGGTTGTTCGCATCGTTAAGGAATACCGAAGCACTGGACATGCTCCGAACGTTGTAAACGTGCCATCGGGAGATCGGAGTACGCACCTGTTAATTGTTCGCCATGCGGACCGAGTTGGAGTTTTGGCATCGCTACTCAACGTTCTGAAGGACGAGGGAGTAAACGTTCAGGAAATGGAAAACATCATCCTTGGGCCAAGTCATGCGGCGATCGCCCAAATTGCGGTTGCGAAGGAACCATCTCCAAGCGCGCTTCACAATATTCGGACGCAACCGAACGTCTTTGATGCGCGAGTTCTGCCAATCGAGCGAGATTAAGTTCAGTGTCTTCAGCAGGTCTTGGATTAATTTTCCAAGACCTGATCTTTTGTGTCAGAAATTTCCAGATCCCACGCCGAAGCCTTGTCCTCTGGTGCCAGTACCAAAACCCGTGTTGAACGGGAATGCTTTGAGGCGGATGTAAAAACCGACTTGCCTTCCAGTTCGGAACCCAACATTATTTTCGATGATTGTGAGAACGGCCTCTGAGCAGTGCATATCGTAGATGAAGTTGAATTGACGAGATTCGAATTCTTTGGTGTAGCCGTTGTAACTCAGCAAAAATGCGGTTTGGAGTCTGCCCCACCGGAGCCCTTCTGCAAAGAAGTTTGCCGCGCCCCAGGTATGGCGTTGCCCATCGTACCGCAGTCCTAACAGGTACTTGCTCTTACCTTTCTCGTAGCGGATGTCAGCGCGAACGTTACTCCAAACTTTGTTAAAGGTGTCGTAAGACGTGGATGTCCGGATGTCGAATCCTGAAGTTGGCGAGTATTCCGCTCGAATCCCTACCGTCTGCCAAGGTGTGCGGTTCAATCCTTCGCGCTCGCTTTGTAACAAGTCATAACCAGTCGTAGCGGCAAGATTGAGTTGCTTCAATTTCCAGTTAAGATCCGCCCCAAAGAAGTCATTTCTGCCTGCCCGGTCAATATTTAGGGGTGTGTAGCCCTGAGCGCGAAGGTAGTTATATCGAATATTTGCCGAGCCAGCCGTGTCGAACTGATAGCTCAATCCCATATCCGAGTTAAACACAAACTGAGCGGTATCGTCGCTATATAACCCCTGCCGAAATCGCCCGCTTCCGTTGATGCTGAATGAGCCTGACTTGATCGTTTGAGTGGGTAACCCCAGATCAAAATATGTGCGGGAAATGGGTTTCTTTCGGATCGAATCAAAGAGTTCTCCAACGCTCATCTCCATGTTCAGCTTGGTACGCGAGTTCTTGTCCCCAGAGATCCGTGCCGTGTCGGTTTTGAAAGTGAGCATGGGAGTGATCTCTGTCCCCGAGAAGAAATTGGCAATCGTCCCAATGGGAATCGCTCTTTGATATTGCATCTCGATGTCAATGCGATCCAGGCTTTGTTGGGCTCGACTTCGAACATCCAGCACTCTTCTGCTACTAGAGAAAGAGCTTCCGCCCGAGATGTAAGTTGATAAGTTGAAGTCATTGGAAATATTAATTTTCCCAACTCTTCGTTGATCACTAAGCGTGAGATTCTGACTTTCAGTCGAGAAGTTGTTTGCTTTGTTTGATGAATACGTGAAACCAAGGCGAGTGTTGCCTCCACCGTTTGGAATCGCTATCGAGTTTCGCGTGTTGAGCGTTGTATTTCCTGGCGCAGATAAGTAGTTTCGTTGCGAGAGATCTAACGTACTCGTGATCGTACTTCTGCCCCACTTTTGTGTGTGATTGACATACGATGTGAAGGTCTTGTCCTGTCCGATCAGTCCATAAACCTTGAGCGCACCTTTCATATTGACGTCTCGGTAATCTAGATCTGCACCCAGGCCAAAGCCTAGCTTGGTCATGTAGTCGAACCTTGTATCGAGAAGATCATCACCCGGGATACCGACGCCGAAACGGGACTTGATGAAGTAACCTTCGTCCGGTGATTGACCCGTCTCTGGAATGTAACGAGGGGCGTAATCTTTAAGCGGAATACTGAAGTAGGGAAGCCGAATTATTGTCTTGCCCAAAATGTTGATCTCTGCATCTCGCATGACGAGGCGATCCTGTGGATACACACTCATTTTACGAGCCTTAATATGATAGTGTGCATGGGGAAGTCCACATGTTGTGCATTCCCCGTTCACCAGCTCGTAGTACTTTTCACTGCCGGTACCAGACTCACCTCTGATGTAAAGATTCTCAGTAATTTGCCCTTTTATCAGCTCTGGCTTTATTGTAGAACTCGCTCTTTTAAACCCGAAGACTTCGGTTTTGAAGTTTGCTTCGATTTCCTCGCCTTCGTAATTCAGGTCTTTTCCTGTGAGCTTGACATCTCCCTTCAGAACAAAAATTTCGGTGTCCAGATTGCCTTCAACTTCTTCAGCGGAGCCTATGTAGTCGCCGTATCGAAACTTGACCCCACCGGCCATTTTGACGTTCTGACCGTCACGGTCCACGAATGCTGCTTTGTCCAAGAAGAACAGCTTCTTGGCTGGGTCAATAGTGATCGTGGGGAGGGGTTCTGGATCGGGGTCTTCGGGCGTTTCGACTGGAGGCTCAGGATCTTGAACGGAAGGATCTTCTGAGCTCTGGAACCCGAAAGCGAGTCCAGGGATCAGTACAGCTAGGATAAACAGCCTTCTCATTCGCTTCTCCGGATGAGAATGATGCTAAGTAGGAAGAAGAGTCCATTCGGGATCCAAGCGGCGGCGGCGGGACTTGCCCAGGAATTTTTGCCAATAATCTCGGTACTAATGATATGGAGATTGAAATACAACCAGCAGCAGATTAGACTCATCAAAGTCCCCACAAACGGACCTCTTCGGCTGAAAATGAGCGACATCGCCCCACCAGCCATTGCGAAAATAAAACAAGAAACCGGAACCGCAAACTTGGTGTTGTAGGCAACCTCCAAAGCAGTCACGTCTGTCTTGAGCTTGCGACCTTGGGTGATTGCCTCCCGTAATTCTGCTGCAGTTTTTTCCGATGCTTGGGCAGAAAAGAAAAATTCCGGGATCTGGATTTTCTCATTAATGGTCATTGTGGTCTCGGAAGAAAGGGCAGTCAAGCTGTCTTTTTGGATTCTGAATGTTTTTGGATTTTCGATTTTCCAAACTCCGGCCGCATAGCGCCCAGAAGGCGAAACAATCAGAAGAACCTCACTATTTGGACGCCTCTCAACGAGGAGAATATCGTTGATTTGAATTTGGTTTTGTCCAACCCGCTGAACTGCTCCTAAGAACGCCTGATAACGCTGAATCTTGATCATCACGTCGGACTTGAATGTGGGCGAAACCCCCAGCATTCCGTATTCGTTCTGGAGCCGACGCGCATCTTGACTTGACTTTGGAACAAGGTACTCACTCACTGACCAATTAATCAGTCCAACCAGAATACCCATGAAAAAGACAGGACGCAACACCCGCAAAATTGATGCCCCAGATGCTCGCATCGCCGTGAGTTCGGATTCTCTGACGAGTCTGCTGATCGCTAACGAAGCACCCACGGCCGTACCCATTGGAAGGGTGAGGATCAAGAATTCTGGGGTTTTGAAAAGGATGTATTGCGCAATCGCCTTTGGAGGAATCGCAGACATGTTCAGATTTTTGAACAAGGCGATCATCTCGTTGGCTTGGAACATCAATACGACGAATAGCGTTCCGATCAAAATCGGACTAATGAGCTCGCTGTAGATGTATCGGTCGAGTTTTTTCACGCGGATTTCGGCACAATGTAAGTGCGATATCCAGTGTATCCCGCCAGAACCAACAAGATGGGGATGCCGACGATTCCCGCAATCGGTGAAATGTTGACTAACGCCGGAATAACTCCCAAAAGAATTCCCCCGATCATCCATGCGACTAGAACTTTTTGGACCGTTTGTAACGAAGTGAATGAGCCCCGAACATGGTCAGTCACATAGTTCGCCTGACATCGAGGGCAAATCATGTTTTGTAAATCGCCCCGGTAGTCGCACTTGAGGCACGGGACTGGTTTTTTCTGGTCCGGATATCCTGCCCACATGCGGACTTTTCGTTTCTCATCTTCCATAAATCCCCGCTTTTGGTCGGCTAGGATCGGCTGTACCAGCATCTCGGCGTATCCGACGTATCCCCGCTCATAGAGCTCCTTGCCAAGTTCAAACCGTGCCAAAAGCGAGTCTGGATGATTGCGGAAGGCGAGCATTTTTTTGTCCACTCTGTCGCATTCAATCAGGTGATTTTGGCGACTGGTGATTGCCTTTCGGAAAATCGGGAGCATGATTCCGAGAAGGATCATCCCAAAGTAGATGACCGGGCTTAACCAAGATGCTCCCGCCGGCGGACGCATTGCGATCGCGACCATCAGACCAAGAACAAAAATGAGCCCGAGTCCGGTTGGGAATTCGATGTCGCCCATCACCAGCCAACCCACGATCGCGATGCACCAGAGTGCGGCCGGCAACAAGATCAGGCATCCAAAGAAAAATGCGTTTGGATTCCTTGCGATCTCTGGGCCTAATCCGGCAAGCAGCATCGAAAGTTGGTACACGATCCTCATTTTAACCTAAGGAAAGAGTTATGTTCCTGGTACGCTACTGGACATGATTCAGCCTCCGCTTCGTTCGCCTGGCGCTGCCCTTCGTCAGCAATTTGCCTCTGGAATCGTGGTAATGCCGGGAGCATTTTCTGCACTCTCCGCGCTTGCTGCACACAAGCAGGGTGCAAAGGCCGTGTACCTGAGCGGAGGTGCGATCACAAATAATCTGCTCGGAATGCCAGACATCGCGCTAGTGACTTTGAACGAGATGTCCAGCGTTGCTGCTCAGGCGGCTTTGGTGGCTCCGGTTCCGATCATCTGCGATGCTGACACGGGATTTGGAGACGGTTGGAACGTTGCTCGGACCGTGATGGAGATGGAAAGGGCGGGAATTGCGGGCATTCACTTGGAAGATCAGGTCAGTCCAAAGCGGTGTGGTCATCTTGATGGGAAAGACGTCATTTCGGTCGCCCAGATGGAAGGCAAGATTCGTGCGGCGATCTCGGCGAAGCGCGATTCCGAATTCATGATCTTCGCCCGGACCGATGCAAGAGGCGTTGAAGGAATTGATGCCGCGATTGATCGAGCAAAGGCATATGTTCAGGCCGGTGCGGATGGGATTTTTCCCGAGGGGTTGCTCTCGAAAGAAGAGTTTGCAACCTTCCGAGCTGGGTTACCCGGCGTACCTTTGCTCGCAAACATGACAGAGTTCGGAAAAACCCCGTTGATCACCGCGAGTGAATTTGAGGATCTTGGTTATCAGATCGTGATATTCCCGGTGACAGCGTTGAGGGTCGCCCTGAAGGCGATTGAGAGCTTCTATGCTGACCTCTTGCGCGAGGGAACGCAAGCCGAGTGGATGGATCGGATGGTTACGCGGGCTGAACTTTATCAAACCCTCGACTATCCTGACTACACCGCAAAAGACTTAGAGTGGTCAACGCCGGATTAAACTGGGGCGGCGTCCGGGTCGGGAAGAGATTTCAATATCTCTTCAGCATCGAACGGGTTTTCGACCTTCTCATCGGCGATGAGGCGACCGTCGCGGAACCGAATTATGCGCTTGCAGTGGCGAGCGACGTCTTCTTCGTGGGTGACGAGAACGATTGTTTTGCCCTCGCGGTTTAGAGCTTGGAAAAGCGACATGATTTCTTCGCTCGTACGAGTATCTAGAGCCCCAGTCGGCTCGTCTCCCAGCATCAAGACTGGCTGATTTACAAACGCCCTAGCGATCGCGACCCGTTGTTGTTGACCCCCAGAAAGCTCATTGGGTCGGTGATCCATACGCTGACCAAGTCCAACTCGGGTAAGGGCATCTTCTGCCGCGTGCTTTCGATTTTTTACGCCTGCATACTGGAGCGGAAGTTCTACGTTCCGTAGCGCGGTCTGACGAGGAAGAAGATTAAAGCTCTGAAAGACAAAGCCGAGGTACTTGTTTCGGATCCCGGCTAGAGCATTGTCATCCAGACCGCTGACATCTTCGCCGTTCAGCAAATATCTCCCCGTTGATGGTGAGTCCAAACACCCGATCAGGTTCATGAATGTGGTCTTACCTGAACCTGACGGGCCCATAATCGCGACGAATTCCCCCTTATCAATTGTAAGGTTCACATCTCGCAAGGCGTGGACGATTGTGTCTCCACGACCGTAATCCTTGCCTAAGTTTTCAACGCGAATAACTGGTTCACTCATTTACTTCAAAATCCTCTTCCATGATACGATCAAATCCGGTTAAAGGTTTTAGTCGGATCGCAGTGCCTCGATGGGTTGCAGGCTACTTGCTCGCATCGCTGGGAAGATTCCAAAGAATAGTCCAATGAACGCGGAGAAGCCGAACGCCAGGATCACGCTTGGGATCGAAACGGCAGGTGGAACTTGGAGTTGCTTCGAGACCAGGTGCGTTGCTGCCCAGCCAAGGAAAATCCCAATCGCACCTCCGATCACGCACATCATGATGCTTTCAAAAAGGAACTGAGTCATGATCATCGGCTTTGTAGCACCGAGAGCTTTTCGTAGCCCAATCTCACGAGTCCTTTCAGTGACGCTCACGAGCATGATGTTCATGATTCCGATGCCACCAACGAGCAGCGAAACGGATGCGATTCCCGCAAGCAAATATCCTAGGAGGTCGTTTTGCTTTTGCAACGCCTCGATCTGTTCGCCTTGGTTAAACACTCGGAAAAGGGCGTCACCGGCGGCGGATTTGCGAGTCTTCATCAACGTGTCTTCAACCATTGTCTGGGTGATGGTCATCACATCGGTGCTGATCACTTGCATGCTGATCATGTCTATGGTGGTCTTTCCCATCAACCGTTCTTGGGCGGTTTTGAGCGGGACATAGACGTTTTCATCTGGATTTTGGAAGCCAGATCCGCCCTTGTATGTCACAACACCAACGACTTCGTAATTCTGCCCCTTGACTTTGATGGTGGCCCCAATCGCGTTAGCTCCAGCAAAGAGTTGGTCATAGATTTGATAACCGAGGACGGCTTTGCGCTCAAGGAGCGCATTATCTTCGCCCGTGAACCAACCTCCGCTGTGCATTTTGGTCGCGTTACGAATGAGAGCCATCTGGGGCTCACACCCAAGGATTTGTCCCCTGGTAGAATTTGAACCAAACTTGATCGTTTCGCTGGATCGGACAGCCCCGCTCATTAACGTGACTGCAGGAACCTCCGCGCGGATGCGATCAATATCTTCGAACTTGAGAGTCCCGGTACCGGACCCTTGACTGTTTCCGCCCCGGCGCCAGTCGGGCATGACGGTGATCATATTTGCGCCCATGACTTCGATGTTTTCGAGGGACTTCCGCTTAGTGCCTTCACCGATCGCGATCATGGCTATGACCGACCCGACACCAATGATGACGCCCAGCATTGTGAGTGCAGTCCTTAGCTTATTTGAGGTCAGCGCGGAGAAAGCGGATTCGAGGGAGTCGCCGATTTTCATGAATTTCCTATACTACGTCAAATTTGGGTGATCTTTGCACCCGAAAATATCGTATAAACACATTATGAAAAGATTCTTTGGTGTACTTGCAATGATTGTCGTCGGGCAATCACTCGTCTTTGCCCAATCAGCCTCACCTGCACCCAGTATTACGGCAGAAGAAAAAGAGGATGTTCTTAAGGCGATTCAGCGCACGATTGATCAACGCGCTTTTGTCCCAGGAGTGGACTTTGGTCAGTGGCCCAAGTATGTGGAAGCCCGGAAAGCGGATATAGATGCTGCCACTACTCCCGTCGCCTTCATGGGGCAAGTCAATCGCGCTTTTCGTGAATTTGGATTTAGTCACATTCGCCTAAGTTTTGATTCCCGTCGACCGAGGCTGAATCCGCGAGCAACACCGCCAACGGAAGAGAAACCAACCGAAGCTCCGAAGCTTCAGTTGCCCACATTCCTTCAGACCGCACCGCCAACAGGACAACGCTTACTCATGGGGGTCACCGGGTCATTCTTGCCCGAGGGAATGTTGATTGAAACCGTGATGCCTGGAAGTGCTGCCGCGGAAGCTGGTCTCAAACCAGGTGAACTGATCCTCACGATCAACGGAGAAAAACCCACGAGTTCCGAAGCGCTTGCAAAGATGCCGGCAGAACGAACCCTATCGGTGAAAGGAACCGATGGCAAAGTGAGAGAAGTCAAGCTGACCGCAAAGATGATGACCCCGACTGTCGCGACTTCAGAAACCTTGACGATGGTGGGTGATGATACAGCTTTGTTCCGAGTCATGACCTTCAGCGATGGTTACAGCCGAACAAATGTAGTCAAGTTACTCACAGAGGCAAAAGATAAGAAGTTTATGATTTTGGACTTAAGATCCAATGGTGGCGGCGACGCTTCGAACCTTGCTCACTTGTTAAGTCACCTCATGCCCGAAAATACGATCTATGGCACCTTCGTCAACAAGACGATGGCAAATAGGTACAAAGAGGCAAACCCGGAAGGGCCAGTAACAGCGGAAGCTATCGCGAAGTGGACAACAAATCACCTCCGAACCCGTAAAAGAGATTTGCCATACTACAAGGGGAAAATTGCTGTGCTTATAAACCGAGGCACTGGATCTGCAGCTGAAATTACGGCAGCATCGTTGCAGGAAACCATGGGCAGCAAGGTCATCGGTACTCCCAGCGCGGGAGCGGTTTTGGCTTCGATCTTCATGCCTGTCAATAACGGATTCCAGCTCCAATTCCCGATCAGCGACTATGTTACTGCGAAAGGCGTTAGGCTTGAGGGCAATCCGGTTAAGCCAGATGTCGTGATTAACGCGCGAAGGCAAGGGACGGTTGATCCGGTCGTAGACAAGGCTTTGGAAGTTCTCCGCGGAGTTCCTGCTGAAAGTGCGCCGAAGTAACTTCTAAACTTTACGGCTTTTTGGGTGGGCCTTCTTCACGGTCTCTTGGAGCCTTTCAACGCTGATGTGGGTGTAAACCTGGGTTGTCGTGAGGCTCTCGTGACCGAGAAGTTGTTGAACAGCTTTCAGATCAGCGCCGCCGTCAAGGAGATGGGTCGCGAATGAGTGGCGCAAGGTGTGGGGTGATGTTTCACTCGTTACTCCATTAGCAATCGCTCTGCGCTTTACGATGTTCTGCACCGTTCGGGTGGTGATCGCGGAATTCTTGGTACCAAGAAACACAGGAGATTTTGGTCCAAGAGTTTCTTGGGTTCTCGTCTTGAGGTAGGTTCGAATGACGTCGGCACAGGTCGGCCCAATAACGCAAACACGATCCTTACTCCCTTTTCCACGGACATGGACCAAGAGGTTGGTCAGATCTAGTTGATGAAGTTTCAAGGTCGCAAGCTCACTCGCCCGCAGACCGCCTGAGTAGAGAAGTTCGAGAACGGCGTTATCCCGTTCTGGACTTTTCGAAGGATGCGGTCGGTCCAGCATCGAAACAATCTGCGTGTTGTTCAGGACTTTGGGTAGCGGCTTTTTTTTGATGGGAGAATCTATCACCAGAGTTGGATCTTGAGTGATTTCGCCACGACGCATCAAGTACTTAGAAAATGACCGCAGTGCAGAAAGCTTCCTCGCCCTTGTTGTGGGGGTAGTTGAATACTCGCGCAGATAAGTTCGAATCAGTTCTGGGGAAAATGTTTCGGATTCTGCCATGCAATTCAAGAACTGATTGAGGTCAGACCCATAAGCCCGGGCAGTTGCGGCGGATTTCATTGATCCCACATAGGAAATGAAGTCCGCCGCAAGTTGGGCTAGGGAATCACGATTCATTGAACGAACGCTTTGAACGCGAGAGTGGCATTCTTGCCACCGAATCCAAAGGAGTTCGTCATTGCGACCGTGACCGGTCTTGTCCCGTGCACGTTCGGCGTGTAGTCAAGATCGCATTCTGGATCCGGCTCTTCGTAGTTGATGGTTGGCGGAATCTTTCCATCCCGAATCGCCAAAGCGCAGAAGATCGCTTCAACCGCTCCAGTTGCGCCGAGCGAGTGTCCGAGCATTGATTTTGTCGAACTAACCGCGAGTTTATAGGCGTGATCACCAAAAACGGTTTTGATGGCCATAGTTTCTTGGCGGTCGTTGTAGAAAGTGCTGGTTCCGTGAGCGTTGATGTAATCCACGTCTTCTGGCTTCAAGCCAGCTTTTCGTAAAGCCATCTGCATGGACCTCCGAGCTCCATCTCCTTCTGGATCGGGCTGAGTGATATGATAAGCATCTGCGCTCATTCCATATCCAACTAGCTCCGCAATGATCTTCGCTCCTCGTGCGAGGGCGTGATCCATATCTTCCAGGACCATCACTCCAGAACCTTCGCCTAACACAAATCCATCGCGACCCTTGTCAAATGGTCTTGATGCGCGCTTCGGATCATCGTTTCGGGTAGACATGGCCTTGATTGAGCAGAAGCCTCCAACGCCAATCTCGTTGATCGGTGCTTCAGATCCGCCAGCAACCATTGCAATCGCGTCTCCGCGTTTGATGATTTCGTATGCGTCGCCGAGAGCATTCGCCCCCGTCGCGCAAGCGGTGACAGAGCAATTGATCGGTCCGCGTAAACCGTGGATGATTGAGACGTAGCCACTCGCCATGTCCGGGATCATGTAAGGAACTAAAAACGGTGAAACTTTGGCTGGACCACGATCAATCAGAACGCGGTGTTGATCGCCAAGAAAAGTAAGGCCACCAATGCCCGCTCCTATCAGAGATCCAACCCATTCGCTGTTCTCTGGCGTAATTTTGAGCCCAGATTGCTCAAGGGCTTGGGTGGCAGCAGAGACTGCGTAAGGAATAAAGCGGTCAATTCGACGCGCTTCTTTTCGCTCCATCCAATCTTCGGGATTAAAATCCCGAATCTCGGCGGCGAAGCGAGTCGCAAATTCGGAGACGTCAAACGCCTCAATGGGCCCGACTGGGTTTGTACCCTTAAGGAGTTCGGCCCACGTTTTTTCGACTCCGGTCCCAAGGGCGGTCACTAGACCTTGTCCAGTGACCACCACCCGACCCGAAGGTCGGAAGTCTAAACTCATGCGCTTAGCTTCGAGCTGATGTATGTGACTGCGTCGCCGACCGACTTGAGGTTCGTCACGTCTTCGTCTGGAATCTCAATGGAGAATTCTTCTTCGAATGCCATGACCAATTCCACAACATCTAGCGAATCAGCGCCCAGGTCTTCCTGGAAGCTGGATTCAGCCTTTACTTCTTCTTCTTTAACGCCGAGTTCTTCGACTGTAACCTTGGTTACCTTCGTGAGGATTTCTTGTTCGCTCATAAATGCGACGATACCCGAGCTTTGCTTTGGATGCAAGTGCTTTCACGAGGGTTTTGAATGTAAAGGTTTTGTTAACGGATGCTCTTCAGGGCAGAATTAGTTTGAATTTGAACCTAACGCAGGTCACAATGGAGGTCATGTTGCGCGCAATGGCAATTTCGATTTGTATAGGACTTTTAGCTGTAAACGCGAATGCCCAGCTAAGAGTCTCCTCTTGGAACGTCACGTTCTGGGGAGTGCCGAGCGTGATCAATCCCTCGGTCAAGGACGCCACGCGGATTAACGGGGTTAAAACTTGCCTCTACACGGTGAATCCAGCCAATGGAATGCAATATGCGCCTGACATCATTTTTGGACAAGAATTTCTTTCCTCTGCGGGGCAAAACACATTCCTGACTTGTCTCAACACCGCACCAGGATCGCCAGGAGACTATGTTGCAGCGACCTACGTCGACGGGCCAAGCATGGAAAGCGTGATGTTCTATCGCAATAGTAAGGTGCGTTTAGTCTCCGCGACGCCAGTGATTGCCTATGCTGGTGGAAATGCTCCTTTGAGCCCCAGGAACATTCTCCGATACGATTTTTATCCCGTCGGATACAACCATCCAACGTGTTACATTTCGGTTTTCAATTGCCATCTTCAAGCAGGCAGCACCATTGAAGAGCAAAATCGCCGTTACAATGCCGCAATCCAGATCCGCCAACGTGCAAATGAGCTTTCCCCTCGAGGGGGGATCATGGTGGTCGGTGACTTCAATGTTCAGAATGCACAACAAGCCGCTTATGTTGAGCTGACTGCGAGTCAGCTAGATAACTCCGGACGCATGATCGACCCGATCAACAGGGATTCGAATCAGGGCGGCAATTTCACTGGAAACTGGAACAACAACTCAGCCTATCGTTACATCCACACCCAAGACCCCGCACCCGGAGCCGCTGGAATGGATGATCGCCTCGATTTTATCTTGATGGATGCCAACCTTCTGGATGGCGACGGGATGGGATACATCGGCAACCCAAACATTCCTTTCAGCGCGACGACCTGGAATGATCCAAATCACAGCTACCGAGCCTTTGGTAATGGTGGAGATTCGTACAATACGAGTCTGAGGATCGTTGGCAATGCGCAAGTTGGCCCCGTGATCGCCCAGGCCCTGATTGACACGATGAAAGACGAGGGAACCGCCTATCAACCTGGGCATATTCCGATCTATGTGGATATGACCGTTCCGCCGATCGCAAAAATCGTCAGTACGGGCGTGCTTGACTTCGGTCTAGTGGATCAAGGGGCGACAATTTCCTTGCCATTCGAATTCAGGAATGACGGCAACACTGCGCTTTGGACCACAAACGGTGTTGCACCATTGACCTACACTTTCGACCAGACAGGCGCGTTCAAAGGACCAACCGGAATCCAAACTCATCGCGCAGGTTCTCCCGCAAATATCCACCAAATCACCGTGGACACCTCAACCCCAGGTCGAAAAACTGGCGTCATCACCATCCAAACCAACGACACAATTCGTCCAACCCTCACTTTTCCATGCGTCGCCACAGTTGTTGGTCGCACTGTGAGGCCTCGTTAACATTTCCGAACAAATTCACCAGATTTGACATCTATCGTTACTAGATTAGGCAAAAAAAAGATCGAAAATCCAGGATCAAGTGCCACAATACATCAGCTCATGCGCGTTCGTTTCTTTGTTGTAGCCTCATTTATCGCTTGTTCGGCGGCATCCTTCGCCCAGTTGAGGGTCGCATCTTGGAATATCACGAATTGGTCTGTCACCAGCCTGCCTCCAAGCGATCCAAATGACCTTATCCGCGTGAACGGATTTAAGAACATGATGTTCACGGCGAATCCAGCGAATGGGATGAGATTCGCGCCTGATATTCTGTTCGCTCAAGAGGTCACAAGCCAAACCGCAACGAATATCTTTCGAGATATTTTAAATACTGCTCCCGGTTCACCTGGCGACTTTGTCGCGGCGCCATTTATCAATGGTCCAGATACCGAAAGCGTGATGTTCTACCGGTCGAGCAAAATCGCTCTGGTTCCGTCAACGGTCAGTAACCCCAATCCGGATACCGTTGCCCTCGGGGGTACTACGGTTGGACCCCGAAATACCTACAGATATGACTTTTACCTAGTGGGTTACAACACTCCTGGAAACGTAATTTCTTGTTACAATCTTCACATGAAGTCAGGTGATACGAGCACAGATCAAAGCCGCAGACTTGTAGAGGCAAATATCATTCGAGATGATGCAAATGCTTTTGCCGATGGTAGGCACTTTATCGTGTGTGGGGACTTTAATATCCAAACTTCTACCCAAGCCGCGTATCAGCGCTTTGTAGGTTCAGAACTGGATAACAGCGGGAGAGTTTTTGACCCAATCAATCGAGACTCTAATCAAGGTTCTAACCTAACTGGTAATTGGAATAACAATAACAACTACCGTTTTATCCACACGCAGGACCCCGCGATAGGTTCAGCTGGAATGGATGATCGTTTAGATTTCCTTTTACTTTCGGCAGGTCTGCTCGATGGCGATGGACTGGACTATATTGGTCAGCCAAACATTCCGTTTAATCTCAGCACTTGGAATGATCCGAATCACAGCTATCGTGTATTTGGGAATGATGGAACCACGTTCAATGCGCCAATGAAGATCACGGGTAATGCTCAGCTTGGAACCTCGCTCGCTCAGCAGTTAATGAATACGCTCAAGAATGGTTCAACTGCTGGATATCAGATAGGGCATCTTCCTGTGTTCCTGGACATGAAAGTCCCGCCTGTTGCTTCTGTGAGCCAAACTGCAACTCTAGACTTCGGATGGGTGGATCAAAATGTACCATTCTCGCTCCCGATTACTGTGCAAAATAATGGCGATATTGCCAAGTGGACGGCGAATGGAATCAATGATCTTGATTACTCCTTCAGTACCACCGGGAACTTCTTTGGCCCGAGCGGATTCTTCTCCGATTCACAACTCGACGGCGCGAAGACACACCAAATTTCCATCAACACGACGACCCCTGGTCGAAAGACTGGCACCGTGACGATCACCACCAACGATCCGCTCCGACCCACGATTACGATTAACTGCACCGGGCTCGTTGTGGGCAGAACGACCCGTCCGTAAGTTCAAAACTGGGCTTTGGCAGCCAAAATTGACGTCGCTGGGACCACAATTTTAGCTCTAAAATGTGTACATTTAGCTCTGAAACCTACGAGTTTTGCTCCTAAACCTAAGAGTTTTGCTCTGAAACCTACGAGTTTTGCTCCTAAACCTAAGAGTTTTGCTCTAAAACCTACGAGTTTAGCTCTAAATAATACACATTTAGCTCTAAAACCTACGAGTTTTGCTCCTGAAATTACGGGTTTCTCTTCTAAACTTGGGGCTGCTTTAAGCCAAAACAAGCTCTCGGTCCCCGCAATCCAAGTCGGTAGGCCCGACTTTCAGCACCTGGACGCCCCGTACCGAATCTGCGCGATCTCGCTGTGAATGCCCGCCGGCGAATGGGACTATCTGGAGCGCAAACTGGGTCAATGCGTTCATTAATCGACGATCCAGGGAGCCTAAGGCTCTCCCTGTGGATGATTAACTCAAAGTCCCGCACTCTTCATTATCAAATGCACAAAAAAGCCCGAAGTGCTTATTGAGTCAAAAGCAACTTCGGGCTTAGGGTTTGAAAACTAACTCATCGGCATTGGATTTACTTGATCGCCATCACCGAATTCTTGGAAAATCACACGGTAGTGCATCGCATACATCACCATCATGATCGGATAAGTCACCAGAATTCCAATACAGCACGCGAGAAAACCGAGCAGGGAAACTAAACCCGAGACCAAGATAAGCACCAGCATCATCCAAGCAAAAGGCTGTGTACGCTCCCAACTCATGTTCATACTTTCCTTCCAAGTTAAGCCCTGGTCAGCAGCAAGGATTGTCGCAAAGAACCATCGTCCGTAGACGTAAAAACCTGGGACAATACAAAATATGAATCCTACAAGCATTCCTAGGGAAGAAATGATTGCAGCCATTAAGGTATGACCGATGCGCTTGAATGGATCAAACATGCGACCTATATTGAGTTCTTTACCGTCCACATGGTCTAAGGCAAATAGCACATATCCCGCCGTCATCAAGGTTTGCACCGCGAAAGAAATCACGTAAGTTATAAACATGAGCGGCACGAAGAGTGCGTAGAAAGAAATTCCTTTGTTATCAGGTCCCAAGTTCATTCCAAAGCTGACAATCTGATATGGAATCTGCCCAATACTTGTGACCGCGAAGAACACCAGAGTTGCGACGGCATACATTCCCATGTTCGACTTGATGTATTCCCAAGCCGTGCCGATCCAGTCAATGTAAATCCCTGGAGGCATCCCTCTGAAACGGTTGGTCCCCTTCCCAGATGGCGAAAAGTCGCGGGGATAATTTGACTCAAAAGGTTTTTGTTCCATAGCACAGCTCGTATCGATTCAAGGAAAAAGACGAAAAATAATCCCTTACGGATTCGCCTGGAAGTATTGTACAACTCTTTCTAAGGATTCTGGCAACCCTTCATGACCAAAATCAGGATAAATCACCATATCCTTCGCGCAAGTGAGCTTGTTATAAGCGGCAAATTGGGTACTAGGAGGAGTAATTGTGTCCATTAAACCTGTGATCATGATCGTATCGGCTTTGACTCTAGGTGCAAGATGCTGAATATCAATATAGCCGAGTCTTTCAAAGAATTCCCCGACATGCTGATGAGTCGGATCGAACATTTTTAGGTAAGCTTTGATCTCATCATAGGCATCCTTCGCTTGATCCATCTCCCAGACTCTCTGATAGTCGCTTAGGAAAGGATAAATCGTGCCGCACTTGGTAACTTTATCGCTTAATGCCGCGCAGGCTAAAGATAACCCGCCGCCTTGACTTGCTCCGAAGGTTACAATCTGGGTTGGATCAACTCCAGGTAAATTAGCAGCAACATTGACCGTCTGGACTGTGTCTAAAAACACACCTCGATAGAATAACTGTTCGGGTGTACCATTGACGCCTCGGATAATATGTCCTTTTAACGTGTTTCCTGGAACAGAACCGGGATCTTGTGAAAGCCCAGCTTGACCTCTAACGTCTAGAGCAATCACAGCATAACCAGCACTTACCCAGCTTGCGAGGCTCATCCAATCTCCGGATCTTCCACTATAGCCATGGAAAAGTACAGCGCAAGGTAATTTGATAAAAGGATTGCGAGGAAGCAGTACTTTCGCGTGTAATCTTGCTCCACCTACACTATCGAACCAAGCATGGTGGCACGATGCGGCCTTAAGCTGAAAATCTGCCAATTCGAGGTGGAGTTGCGGGGCGACCCCGATAACTTCGGCGAGAGCAGTATCCCAAAAAGTATCAAAATCCGCAGGCTTTGGATTCCGGCCTTGATATTCCTGGAGTTTCTCTATGGGTAGATCAATCAGTGGCATAGATATTCCTGAAAGGGATGGGAGCGAAGGCGAGCTGGTACGTCAATTTGTTGAGATAATGGAGCTTTAAGATCTCTGCTCTTTCGCGTGGAGATTCTGGTGAAAGGGTCGCTCCTTTGCTGGCATAGCAATAGCCAGAAAATCCACCAAAGCTAGGGACTAACGTGGAATAGCTTTCGACGTGAGGAAAGACTTTGCTGTATTCTTGTCGAATAGAAACGAGGGAATAAGGACAGAAGACAAGATTATCTGCCTGGGTAACGACAAAACCCTGTTCGGAGAGGAGATTTTTGCAGTCGTTAAAGAATTCTTGAGTAAAGAGCATTGCGCTAATTTCACCATCCTCTTCCTCATAGGTATCGGTGGAATCCATAACGATGAGATCATAGGGTCCAATTCCACTTTGCTTGACAAATGGGAAGGCATCTTGGACAAAAAGATTGACTCGCGGATGTTCAAAGACACCTTGATTCAGAAATTCTAAGTGAGCGCGACTGGCTTCGATGACGGCCATATCAATCTCGACCATATCGATCTCAAGATCAGGATATTTAAGTAGCTCTCTAAGGACTCCACCATCGCCACCACCGACAACAAGAGCTCTCTTTGGTCTTGCGACATTGAGTAGGGGAATATGAACAAGGGATTCGTGATATGCCTGCTCGTCAAGTTCAGCTAGCTGAACGTGCCCGTCCAGAAAGAGCATCCGTCCGAAGGCTGGAGTGTCGAAGATCTCAATGAGCTGGAATTCGGATTGCTGCCGATGGAGAACCTCGGAGACTTGAACACTCATGGTGAACTTGTCGCTACGGATTGGAAAGGTCAGTGTTTGGCCTGCGGAAACGGACATGGGATTCTATTTTAGCAAGTTCGCGCGGCTTGTATGAATGCCCTCAACTTCTGGGGGTCTTTGATTCCGGGGCTTGATTCGATTCCGCTGGAGACGTCTACGCCAAAGGGTTTGACCTTTTGGATCATATCTTGCACATTTTCGGGGTTCAGGCCGCCAGCAAGGATCACGGGAATTGGGGATTTTGCGACCAACTCCGCAGCAAAGGTGGAGTCAAATGTCTTTCCGGTTCCACCAAATTGAGTTGCATCGAACGGATCAATGACTAAAAATTGAGGAGGGAAAGGGAATTCTGGGAAGTTAATTGAGTCCGGGCGATAAGCCCCAATGGAGAGTAGCTCCGCTGGGATCGCCCGTTCCCAAAGTCCAATGGCTTGGACTCCATTAAAATTACCAGGGTTCCAATTGTCCTGAAATGGACCCATCACGGCGATTTTTGGGGCAAGAGTTTTGAGACTCGTGAGATGGGTTTGAGCTTTTGGGTCGAGATATCTGGGGCTTGTGGGTTCAATGACGAATCCGAGAGCGTCGGCTCCAAGTTCATCGGCAAGAAGAATATCCTCTTCCTGAGTGAGTCCGCAAATTTTGACCCAGATCACCAGCCCATCACGCTCTTGATCTTGTTTTGGGGTTCTGGCTCTCGGCTGAACGCCGTGCCGATGAGGACAGCATCTGCGCCTGCTTGCACTACTCTTTGAATGTCCTCGTGTGATTCGATTCCGCTCTCGCTGACCTTTATGACTTGCTTTGGAAGGAGAGGGAAGACCAGTTCCGTTGTGCTGAGGTCGATGGTGAGGTCTTTGAGGTTGCGGTTATTGACTCCGATGATGGTTGCGCCAGATTGGACGGCGCGCTTGGCTTCTTCGGTGTCGTGGACTTCGACCAAAACATCCATTCCGAGCTCCCAAGCTCGGGATTGGAGCTGGGTGATTTGATGGTCAGACAGGGCAGCGACAATGAGGAGGATGGCACTTGCCCCAAGCATCCGCGCTTCGTCCACCTGGAATTGGTCAACTACGAAGTCTTTTCGGATCAAAGGTAGCTTGACGCTCTGATGCACCTGCTTGAAGTCCTCGTCCGACCCCTGGAAGTAGTGGGGTTCCGTTAGGACGCTTAGGCATGATGCTCCTCCAGCCTCGTAGGTTTGGGCAAGTTGGATAGGGTCCAAGTTTGGCCGGATTCCGCCTTGGGACGGCGAGGCACGCTTCACTTCTGCGATAAGAGCTGGTTTGTTAGTGCTTTCGTGGAGAGCATTTCGGAATCCGGCCACATCTGGCGCAAGCGAAAAGTTAAATGGCTTTGCCTGAGATTTCAGGATTTCAACGTCTTGCAAGCGCTTTGCGCATATTTCTTGGAGCTTATTCATACCGGTTGGTCACCTCAATGATCCGCTTGAGGGTTTTAGCGGCTCTGCCAGACTTTACAGCTTCGCGACCCATTTCCATTCCTTCTTCGACGGTAGGGGCAAGCCCGGCGACCCAGAGTGTCATTCCGACGTTTGGCAATGCGCAGGCGGTGAGTTCATCCTTTTCTCCGCTTAAAGATTCGATTAAGATTTTTGCGTTTTCTTGCACACTTGACCCATGAATCAGCGATGATGCATTGACGGGGTTAGAAGGGATGAAGCGATCTTTTCGGACTCTACCTTCCTCTACGATCCAAAGTTGGGTTGGTGCGATCGGTGAAACTTCATCAAACTCGTCTTCGCCATGGACGACCACGGCTCTCGTCGAACCTAACTGTGCGAGAGCTTCAGCCATTGGCTCGGCTAGATTGGCGTCCCAAACACCGATCATCTGTTTTTGTGCTCCGGCTGGGTTTAGCATTGGACCGAGCTGGTTGAAAACGGTGCGGACACCAAGATTCTTTCGGATGGGTCCGATATGCCGTAGGGCTGAATAGTATTTTGGGGCAAATAGAAAGGCAAATCCTGTCTCGTTCCAAACTGGACCGGGCTCTGCTTCAAGTTTCACGCCAAGAAATTCGAGGACATCAGCGCTTCCACAGGCAGATGTTACGGCTCGATTGCCATGCTTGGCGACTTTGGCACCGCATGCCGCCGAGATGATTGCTGCCGCTGTACTGAGATTCCAAGATGGTCGTCCGCCACCAGTTCCGCACGTATCAACAACCCCTGGCGGAACATTTTGAATTGGGTTTGAAGTCGCTCGCATCGCCCCAACTAGACCTTGCAATTCGTTCGATGTTGCGCCCTTCGTCGCTAACGCGATGAGAAGCCCCGAGGCAACCACGGCATCGAGTTCGGGATTGACAAAGTATTCCCCGAGGACGCGTGCCTCATCTACCGATAATCCTTGTCCTGACACCAATTTTTGAAGAATCTCTCGCACTACTCTATTGAACCCAGCGCAATCGTTTCTTTGTGTTGAGTAGTATAAAAAAGAAAGCATGAGCACCGATTTCATTCCTGTTTTGATCCTCGTCGCCTTTTCCGCGCTAATTTGCTCGGTGATGGTGATTGGAAGTTGGCTTTTGGGTCCCAAGAAGGTCACCCCATATAAGTCGTCTCCCTACGAGTGCGGAGTTGCTCCGACTGGAACTGCACGGGAAAGATTCCCAGTGAAGTTCTACTTAGTCGCAATGCTCTTTATCCTCTTTGATATCGAGGTGGTCTTCCTTTGGAGCTGGCTCACCGTATACGCAAACCCTGGACTTGGATCTCCAGAAGCAAATCTGGCGTTTCAGACCTTCAGTTTCTGGGCCGTTTTGGTTTACATGGTGCTTTGGATCATCGGCGATGCATATGTTCTCAAGCTCAATGCGATCAATTGGGACGAAGCCGAATCCCTTGCGCCGGCCAAGATGGGCCTAGCTGGAGATGAGGATGACGAAGAGTTTGAAGTTCTTACTGGCGCGCTCAATCCCGCAGGAGTTCCGAACTAATGGGCGCACCGATGTCTGGCACCGAGCGGCTTGAGGTTTCCGTCATTCGCCGCGTTTTGCCTGATGCAATTTTGAAGGTAAAGGAGTACCGTGGTGATACTTTCATTTGCACCACCCCCGGTCATCTTCGACAGGTAATTGCTGAATTGAAGGGTAATCCTGAGCTGGATTATTGTTATTTCAGTGAGTGCCTCGGAGTGGACTACTCGACCTGGCAGCACGAGCGTGACCTTGAAGGACGATTTGAGGTTGTTTACAATCTGATGTCGTTGAAGCACGCTTCCAGGATTTTTGTGAAGGTTTCCGTGAACGACGGAGAGAAGATTCCGACTCTAAAGGACATTTTTGCTGGGGCTGAGTATCCGGAGCGAGAAATTCAGGATCTTTACGGCGTTTTCTTTGAGGGCAATGAACCTGAGGGTGGCGAGAGATTCTTGCTCCCGGACGACTGGGTTGGTTTCCCGCTGAGAAAGGAATACCCGCTCGGTGGAGAGGATGTCGTGTTTGACCAGAACACCAAAGGTCCGGCCGTTGAGGACATTTCTTTCCCTCATGCCGGCGAGTCTTTCGAGGGAAAAACAGGTAGCGAGAACGTTACCGGACTCTGATCAAAAAAAAAACACAAAAAAGTCCACATTTGCCCTTGCAAATGTGGGCTTTTTAACGTATTATTCATTACTCGAAGTTGGACTCTATAGCCTAACCTACGAAAACGTACGCGCAAAATCGAAAAGTTCCCGAACATTCGCCGTTTTTTCCAAGTCCTAATAATAACCGTTCGTACGCGCGCGGGTGGATCGGAAAACGGTTCGATCTTGAGCTAGCGTATCGAAGGCGGCGAGAGCAATCTCGGGAAAAGGAATACTCACATGCGAAAAGCATTTACACTTATCGAACTGCTCGTTGTGATCGCGATTATCGCGATTCTCGCAGCGATTCTCTTCCCTGTCTTCGCGCAAGCTCGAGAAGCTGCCAAGAAGACCCAGGTTATCTCCAATACTAAGCAACAAGGAACCGCTGCGATGCTTTACACTGGAGACAACGATGATCTTGGTCCATTCGCTATCGCACCACGCTCCTCCAACGGGACATGGCGATGGAACTCCATTAACCCAGTTCCAACCGCTGCGTACACTGCCGGAACTGTTAGTGCGGACTACGATATGACTTGGGGAATGTCAATTCTGCCTTACTCCAAGAATGCCGACATCCTCACTGGTCCAGGAATGCGAAACTTTGACTTGCTTACTGCCTTCCCAACACTCTCCCGAGTCCCAGGAAAGCAGGTGTACTCAAGCCACTTGAACTACAATGGCTTCTTGCACAACTACCCAATGTCATCCGTTGCGCAACCTTCTAAGCTTCCTTTGTTCTGGGAAGGACAAGGAAAGTGGAACTTGATCGGTGGAATTGATGGAATGCCGACCCTGCGATGCGATGGCACCGTTGGTGGTCCATGTATCTTCACTCCTGGAGCCGTGCCAATGGCAGGTGCGACAGCTGGTTTTGCTTGGTTCGGTTACACGCAAACGCTCAACGACACGAACTGGATTTGGGGCAAAGGTTTAATCTCCGTCTCAACGGATACAAGTGCTAAGCTCATCAAGCTTAACAACGCTACAGCCGCTGTCAGAATGACTGGATACTTCAAGGATCCATTCGCTCTCTATGCGGCTAACGGTGCGGCGCAGACAGTTCTTGGTTGCCGAGAAACCACAACTACGCCTTCCTACTGGTGCATGTTCCGACCAGACGCGACATTTGAAGAGTAAGGTAATCTTACCAGCATGAAAAAGTTCACATTGATCTTAATCGTTGCTACAGCTATGTCCATCCTTTCAGGATGCGGTAGCTCGGAACCTGCAGCAGAACCGGAAGCTCCTGCAACAACTGGTGGAGCGTCCGCGAACCCAATGGACACCGAAGGTGGCGTTCAGAAGGAAACTCGGAATGCCGACGACCTCAAGTAAGGTTTTTCGGTAAAGTTGAAGTCGGGTCAAGCAGATTGCTTGATCCGACTTCTTTTATAACCCTCGCCGGGTAACATTCGTAGAGTTAATTATGTCCACGCAGTCATTCATGCCATCCACCGAAGCCGTGTTTGAACGAACCGGCGAAAACACTATGGTCGTCAATATGGGGCCCCAGCACCCTTCGACCCACGGTGTACTCCGAGTGATTTGCGAGCTCGAAGGCGAAACCATTGTCAAGTGCAAGTCTGTTATCGGCTACCTGCACACTGGGATGGAAAAAGAAGCCGAGTACCAACAGTACATGAAATGCGTCGTGATGACCGACCGCATGGACTACCTCAACGCTAATGGCAACAATCTTGCCCATGCCTTGGCGGTTGAAAAGCTTCTTGGCTGCGAAATTCCTCGCCGAGGTTCTTACTTGCGTGTCATCCTCGCCGAACTTAGCCGCTTGGCAAGTCACTGCGTTTGGTTAGGGACCCACGGGCTAGACCTTGGTGCAATGACGCCATTTTTCTATGTCATGCAGCAACGCGAGTACATTCTTGATATGTTCGAGATGTTCAGCGGCGTACGCATGATGCCGTCTTGGATTGTCCCTGGTGGACTTCGAGGAGACATGCCAGAAGGTTTTGAAGCAAAGCTCCGGACCTTCCTCCATGAGTTTCCGAAGGAGCTTCAGAATCTTGAGAACATGCTCGTAGAGAATCCGATCTGGATGGAGCGAACTCAAAACGTTGGAATTCTTACAGGGCAGCAAGCCCTCGAACTTGGTTGCTCTGGCCCCATCGCGCGGGCATCTGGGGTCGCGTGGGATTTGCGAAAGACAAATCCTTACTGCTGCTACGATGAGTTTGATTTTTCAATCCCGGTTGGTAAGCATGGCGACAGCTATGATCGGTTCTTGGTTCGCATTGCCGAGATGAAGGAATCGTGCAAGATCCTCCAGCAAGCCATTGATGGATTACCGGAAGGGCCTTGGAATACCAGCGACCGAAAGATCGTTCCTCCACCACGTGAAGAGCTAGACAATTCAATGGAGTCTCTGATCCACCACTTCAAGCTATGGACCGAGGGCTTCCACGTCCCCGTTGGAGAGGCATACGCTGGTATTGAAGGCTCTAAGGGAGAGCTTGGGTTCTACATGGTCAGCGACGGCTCTAATCGTCCTTATCGCTGGCACGAGCGTCCGTCCAGTTTCATGAACCTTAAGTCCCTCGAGGTGCTCGCGGTTGGAAGGCTTCTGGCAGACGTTATTGCGATCATTGGTTCCATCGACATCGTGCTCGGCGAAATCGACAGATAAGGCTTATCCATGCTGCCCGAGTACTTCGGTGTATTTTCAACAAATCCCAGTGCGCGGTCGTTTCGATCCGAGTTTGAGATCTTAGATCGCGTACAGACGTCGTCGGCAAAAAATGAAATGATTGACCTGCGACCGTTCTGGGTTTGGGCACATGGATTTCATCCCGCTGTACAAATTCCTGGGAGTCGAATGGAAATAATCCCCCAGACCAAGAACGCGGATTCAAAGTAAAAACGTGCTCCAAGAATTCCTTGGAGCACGTTTGTTTTTATCTCACCGGAATTTATGGATCTCGACGCTTTGGCATTCGATTGTTACCACCGTAGTTCGGTTTCCCGTTCGCTGGCTTGGGAGAACCTGGCTTTCCGAACGCAGGTTTGCCAAACGCAGGCTTACCGCTCGCTGGTCTCTGACCGGCTGGAGCAGATCGGTCCCCTTGATATGGTTTGTTCGGCTTTGTGGGTGGCTTGGGCTTCGGTGCAGGTGCGTGGACTCGCGGGGTATGGACGGGCTTATGACCACTTGCTCCCGGAACTGGTTTACGGACTCCACGCAGTTCTGGCATGGAAACCTTCATTTGAGAGCGCTCAGAGATTGGGAGTTGTGCCGAAATAACCTTTTCAACTGCCACGACCAACTTGACCTGTTCGGGAGTAGCGAGGGTAATTGCATGACCAGAAAGCCCAGCACGACCGGTGCGACCGATGCGGTGAACGTAGTCTTCAGCCTGATCAGGCACATCATAATTGATAACTAACTCAATTCCCTTGACGTCAATCCCGCGGGCGGCGATGTCGGTTGCAACAAGAATGCGATACTTGTTACCCTTGAATCCGTTGAGAGCTTCTCGACGTTGGGCAAGACTGCGATCAGAGTGGATTTCCGCGACGGTGTGCCCCATTTGGGAAACTGTCTTGGCGAGTTTTCTCGCACCGTGCCTTGTTCTGGCAAAGACGAGGATCGAACCCTTGTTCTCGATTAAAAGGTCTTCCAAGAAATTGTTCTTGTTCTCTTTCGCGAGCCAGACCAGTTCTTGCGAAACCGTTTCTGCTGCATTGCCGGCTCGGTCAACTTCCACTTTCTCTGGCATCAGCAGGTAGTTAGATGCAATCTCTTCGATTTCCTTTGGAAGTGTCGCGGAGAAGAGCAAGGTTTGCTTATCCCGGGGAGTTTGTTCCAGGACTCGGCGGATTGCAGGTGCAAATCCCATATCCAGCATCATGTCTGCTTCGTCTAGAACGACGATCTGCACGTTTTTCAGACTCAAGTGTCGCTGAGCCAGGATGTCCAGAATGCGTCCAGGAGTGGCGACAATCACGCTCGGATTTGCGCGGAGTTCTCGAATTTGGGCGCCGACTGGCGCTCCGCCGATAAGAAGAGCGGTTTTAACTTCCAGCTTTCGGTAGGTGTCCTGAATTTGGATGGCGAGTTCACGGGTTGGGGCCATGATGAGGCCAATCTTTCCAGGTCCAAGCCGAGCCATCATCGGAAGCGCGAAGGCCAATGTTTTTCCGGTACCCGTTTGAGCAATTCCAATCATGTCGCCACCCTTTAATGCAACCGGGATGGCAGCAATTTGGATAGGAGTTGGCGTCGTGAACTCAAGACGCTGAAGCATCTTGAGAAGTCGAATCGGAAGGTTAAGTTGGTTAAATGTGGGTGCGTTTTCTAGAGTTTGCATATGTACGGATCACTTTTTCAGCCCAAAACGGCGCGAGTTGTCGCGGCGATGAAGATTGGGTGTGATCCTGATTCGACAAACAATGGGGGAAAAATTTCCCTCGGCACCGACCACATAAGTGCTTTAGTTTTGCGTGCTAAGGCAAAATCTATTCTGAAGTTAACTTCAGAACTGGAAAGATACCAGATGCTAACTCGACAAGTCTACATTTGTGACTTTTGGCTAGAACCTGTCTTAACAATCAACTGCAATCAGGGGACATCCTGTTGCCCGGTAAACTAGGTGAATCATGAAGTTTGGTCACTTTTCCTATCCCATGCCAGTCAACGAGCCGATCCTCAACTACGCTCCTGGATCTGCCGAGAAGTTGCGACTGAAGGAAGTCATCGCGGAACTAAAGTCTAGCGTCATGGACATCCCTATGGTCATTGATGGGAAAGATGTAAGAACCGGAAAATTAGTGGAGATCAATCCGCCTCACGAGCTAAAGCACACTCTCGGCTCCTTCCACACAGGGGATAAGGAGCACGTGCAGGACGCGATTGATGCTGCACTGAAGGCCGCTCCGGCATGGGCGGCGATGAGTTGGGAGAATCGGGCTGGGATTTTTCTTAAAGCAGCCGACCTCATTGCAACAAAATACCGACCGTATATGAATGGCACGACGATGCTCGGACAAAGCAAGAATGCTTTTCAAGCTGAGATTGACGCAGCCTGCGAGATTATTGACTTTCTCCGGTTCAACGTTCACTTTTTAGACGAGATTTATCGTGAGCAACCGATCAGTGGGCCTGGAATGCACAACCGATTGGAGTGGCGGCCACTGGAAGGATTCGTGCTTGCGATCACTCCATTTAACTTCACGGCCATTGGCGGAAACCTTCCGACTTCGGCTGCGATGTGCGGCAATGTTGTGGTTTGGAAGCCAGCAAACACCCAAGTCTATAGTGCGCATATGTTCATGAACATCCTTAAGGAGGCAGGGCTTCCGGACGGGGTAATCAACTTGGTTTTTGCAAAGGGACCAGACGTCGGCGAGGTTTGCTTCAACCATAGAGACTTCGCCGGAGTTCACTTCACCGGATCCACGGGAACGTTTAACTTGATGTGGAAAACCATCGGCGGGAACATGGGCAAGTACCGAACCTACCCAAGAATCGTGGGCGAAACAGGAGGCAAAGACTTCGTCCTTGCTCACCCATCAGCTGACCCAGACGCGGTCGTGACTGGTTTGCTTCGAGGTGCCTTTGAGTTTCAGGGGCAAAAGTGCTCGGCGGCTTCTCGTGCCTACTTACCTTCGAATCTTGCAAACGAGATCAAAGAAAAATTGGTCGCAGGAATACAGTCCTTCAAAGTTGGGACGGTTGAAGATTTCACCAACTTCGTTAATGCCGTGATTGACGAAAAGAGCTTTGACAATATTGCCGGGTACATTGCCCGAGCAAAGGCAAGTGCCGATGCGGAGATCCTGGTTGGCGGCACTTATGATAAGACGGAAGGCTTCTTCATTCAACCGACGGTTATCGAAGCGAAGGTTCCGGTTTATGAGTCGATGGTTGAGGAAATTTTTGGGCCTGTTCTCACGATTTACACTTATGATGAGAATGATTTTGATGGGGCAATAAAGCTCGTTGATGAAACATCACCGTATGCTTTGACAGGTGCGATCTTCTCGCAGGACCGCTATGCCGTTGAGCACGCTGTTAACGGGCTCAGAAATACCGCCGGTAACTTCTATATCAACGACAAGCCGACCGGTGCGGTCGTTGGGCAGCAACCATTTGGCGGCGCTAGAGGATCAGGAACGAATGACAAAGCAGGATCGAAGATCAACCTGTATCGATGGTTAAGCGCAAGGACGATCAAGGAAACCTTCGTCTCACCGGTTGATTATCGCTACCCATTCATGCAGGAAAAGTGAATATATTCGGCTGGAGTATTAATTACTCCAGCCCAAAGTGCTTTCTTGTAACCTTGTGGCGGTGGGCAAACATGTTGTCGATATCTCGGTTTACAAGCAAAGCACCAGCAATCCAGCCTAGGATTCCGAATGGAAGAGAGTATTCAACCGTATCAATTAACCAGCATCCTCCATTTTCCTCTTCAAATTTATGCTCGTGGGTCCAAGTTTTGAACGGAGACTTCTCAGCCGTGTCTCGAAATGACTTAGGTTCGTTCACTTGGTGGATTCGGGCAATCCAGTTGAGTCGGGAACCGAACTTCTTCACTCTTATTTTGTGTAAAGCTCCCTCAAAAACGTCTGTCGTCTCACCGATGACTTCAACCTCGGCTCCGGGTGGGGTCAACAGCACGAGAGCATTTACGTTGGAGTGGAACTCCCAGAGCATTTGCGCAGAAACGCCGGGAAGGAACGTCCGAAAAACTTTCAAACTCATGCCTAAAGGTCTACGTCGAGTCATGCACTATCCTCCCGAGGTCATCCAGTGAAAAACGCATTCGTCTTAAATACCGCCTCGCGCAGGGGACGGGAGTTTTCCCATATTTGGAAGGAGGCATTCGTTCTTGCCGGGATTGAGGTTGAAGAAGTCCATCTTATTAAGCATCCGGCTCAATTGCAAGCTACCCTTGAGAAACTGGTGGGGCAATCTCCGGAGGCGATCTATTTGGCCGGTGGTGACGGGACTCAGCAAACCGGAGCACAAGTCTTGCATGGCACAAACGTTGCCCTCGGAGTGATCCCGACAGGTACTGGCAATTCTTTGGCACGCGAACTTGAAATACCGTTTGATCCGGTCGCGGCTGTACAGGCGCTTAAAGACGCAGATCGAAAGTTTATAGATCTTGGCGAACTGGAGTTTGGGAAAGAGCGAAAGATTTTTGTAACGCTGGTGACGATCGGCCTTACGGGTGGAATAGTGGATGCACTCACGCGCAAGAGCAGGGAAAAGCTCGGTGTCGTTGCTTACCTACCCTCCGCTCTGCAGGCTTACCTCAACTTCAAACCGATCGATTTTGAACTCATTGGTTCAGAGTTTAATTCCGCTGGAGCGGCGATCCAAATTGTCTTCGCGGCTGGCCAATTCCATGCGGGACCCTTTTCCGTTACACCCGATGCCTTGCTTGATGACGGGTTTATCAACGGTTACGTCGTGCGTGGAAGTACCCGGCAAGAAGTCATCGCTTATGCAATGGCACTTGGTGCGGGTATCCAGACGGCGTTGCCCTACGTTGAACCTTTCGCAGTGAAAGAGATTCGGTTTGAAAGCCATGACCGAACGAGGGTGATCATTGATGGCGAGAAGCTCTTACTTCGCTCCTTCACCGTCAGGTGCCTACCGACGAGTCTGTGCGTTTTGACGCCTCGAACAAGTTGAGGGATCTATTCGTCAATCCGGCTAAAATAGATAACCGTGACCAAATGCGCAGGAGTAACGAACTCACCGTAAATACGGCTTAAGACTCCGATGACTTCATCCTCTGTGCGCAACTCCGGATTCTCTCGTTCGATATCACGAGGAGATAGTTCCGAAATCTTCTTCACCTCAACCCGGTCAAGCAATGCGGAGTATAACTTCTGTCGACGACCGAAACGAGCTCCCATGGTTACCCAAACGATTTGGCCGGTTTGGTATTTATCGCTCTTGTCGCCGAGGCGGATGGTAGCGGACTTACGACCATTTCGCAAGGCTTCCTCGTAAAGATCAGAATAAAAATTGAGCGCAAACATGACGATTCTTTTTCCTATTGTATCCCTTTCTGCCTTTTTTCTGGAGGCATCTCGGTGATTTGGGCACTCGTTGCACCTGTGGTCCTCTTTGCGCTTTACGCGTTTGGACTCTATGGCGTCGCGTACTTTTGCCTCCACCCGCCTCGTATTCCCCTCTTTATGAGTTTGAGTGCGCTAGGGTTACCCCAAGAATCTGTTGTGATTGAGAGTACGGACAACCTCGAGTTGAGGGGTTGGTGGTTACACCATGACGATCCAAAAGCCGTTTTCGTAATGGCGCATGGGTATCTCATGAACCGGGCTGAGCCTGTTCCGTTGGCGAGGAGGCTGTATGAACTCGGGTTCTCGTGCCTGCTGTTCGATTTCCGCGCTCATGGATTTAGTGACGGAAAAAAGTCAAGCATCGGATACGTGGAGCGATATGACGTCGCAGCCGCTTTTGAGGAAGCGAGGCGAAAATATCCGCATTCGAAGATCATCCTTTGGGGATCAAGCATGGGAGGGGCGGCAAGCGTTTTTGCGATCTCGGAAGAAGGAATTCGTCCCGATGGGTTGATCATGGACAGCGTGTATTCTCGGCTCCTGGAAGCGAACTTGGGTTGGTGGAAGACATTTGCTGGTCATCACTATCGATGGCTCAGGCCGTCGTGGCTTTTCTGCTGGCTCATTAGCGGGATGCATCCTCATCTTGTGGATGTCGGGGTTGCCCTCGCAAAGACCGAGAAGATTCCTATCCTGATGATGTACGGAGATTTGGACATGATCGCCCCCGTGGAAGAAGCTCAGCGGAACCATTCCGCAAGGCCTGATGCACAGTTAGTCTGGTTCGAGGGTTGCCAGCATAGTCAGCCAAGATGGATTCAAACCGAAAAATATGATCGCCACTTAGAGGCCTTTGTGGACGAAGTCCTAGCCGACACCGAAATTGTGTCGCGGGTTTAGCCGCCGCCATTCAAGTTTCGCATCAAGCTTCGCACTACATTTCCGAAGTCACGATCTTCGCTTGCCAAATGGGTGATCTTTTTGTGAGCGTGCATCATTGAGGTGTGGTCACGTCCGCCAAATTGCTCGCTGATGAAATGGTACGAGTCTCCATTCACCTCTCGGGTGAGATAAACCGCAAGGTGCCTTGCAAGGGCCACAGGAGCTTTTCTGGAAGTCCCTTTGATGTCTTCCACCGGGATCCGGTAGTGCTTGCTCACGAGGTGCAGAATTTGGTTAAATGTTGGCTTTGCGCTGACCGCAGATTCATAGGACTCGTCAACAACCTTTTGAACGAATTCCATCGTGATGTCCTGGTTGTAGAGACTTGCCTGGGCCGCGATCCTAATCATTGCGCCTTCGAGTTCGCGAATAGTTCCTGGGATGTGCGTCGCCAAGAAAAGGGCGATTTCGGCATCAAATGGAACACCCTGGATCTTGGCTTTACTCAGCAGGATAGCGCAACGGGTTTCCAGATCTGGTAACTGAATATCGGCAACGAGTCCACTTTCAAACCTGGAACGCAATCTTTCATCGAAAAGACGAAGATCCCTCGGAGGTCGGTCAGAGCAAAGGACGATCGCTCGTCCAGATTGCTGGAGAGAGTTAAAGATATGGAAAATTTCTTCCTGAGTGCGGTCCTTTCCAGCTACAAACTGAATATCGTCCACAAGCCAAAGCCCGACGTTGCGCTGGGATTTTCGAAACTGGTCGACCTTCTTATCTTGTAATGCGCGGATCAAGTCTTCCGTGAATTGCTGAGCTGAAACGTAGACCACCGGATATCGGGGGTTGTTTTCCTGCATTTCCTTTGCAATTGCGTGCAAAAGGTGAGTTTTCCCTAATCCCGAGGGCCCATAAATGAACAGAGGATTAAATTTCTTGCCTGGCTCGGCGGCGACGGCCCGGGCACCAGCGAGGGCGAGGCGGTTCGAGGGTCCTTCGACAAAGGTGTCAAACCGATAATTTTCCATCGGTGTGAAAACGCTCCCAGCACCATCGAAAACAGCGGGCTGAATCCGGGTGGAGATTTCGGTTGTCAAGGACGGTTTCCGTTCTGTTGGGCAGACTCGGAATTCGACTCGGATTTGCTCCCCAAGAGCTTCACCCAAGCTCTCGGCAAATTGGTTTGCAAAGCGGCTGCGAACCCATTCGGAGTTAAAAGCGCTTGGTGCTTCGATCGTCGCAAGACCGTCTTTAAGTTCACCCGCTTGGAGCGAGTATATAAATCGCTCCGCCATCTTCGCCGGAACGTAGGATGCCACTTGGTCAAGGACAGACTGCCAACACTCGCGCAACCTCAGGTCGTCTTCTCGGTCTTCAAAACTTAACTGCCCCAACATCTCACCACAAAAATATAACATACCCGGAGTGATCCGGGACTAGAATTATAACCAGGGTTTTCTTCCTTGTGAAGGGGAATTCCTACAAGGAAAGTCTGATTACAGCAGATTTACTCCCGTAGAGGTCTATCAATGACGGTACAAATCACCGATTTTCGCAATTTTTCAGAGTTTTCCACCAGAATTCCCCCGGTGCTGGAGGAAATTTCGCTTTGATTATTCTTGGTGTTCTCAATGGAGAGTCATTAAAGCCGGGGGCAATGCGAACGATATCGCATCGATGCGACAGGGTTTGGGCTGCTGATGGTGGGCTCAAATGGCTCATTGAGGAAAAAATCTCAGCGGATGGGATTGTGGGTGATCTCGATTCTATACCTGGATCACTAGATAGCTTTGGTGGAAAAGTGGTGAACAATCCCGACCAGAACTCCTCCGATGTGGAAAAGTTACTAGCCCAAGTCGTTGAGGAAGGCGCAACGGGGGTTGTTTTGACCTGCGCTCACGGTGGGCGGGTCGATCATGTCCTCAACTCGATGATGGCTGCCCTCACGACTCAAGTAGAGGTAATCATCTTGTATCCACAAGAGTGGTGCTTCTGCGTTCCCGGAGCCGGAAACTGGGTTTTTGGTTTTCGCGAAGGACAACGCATTTCGGTGATGCCTTGCGGTCCTTTGCGATTATCGCTATCGGGGGTGAAGTGGCCGCTTGATCACGCGGTTCTACATGCCCCGGGGCAAACGAGCATCAGTAATGTCGCGATTTCGACTTCGGTCAGAGTAGAAGTTTTCGCTGGTCAAGGTTGGGTCTTTGGCGGATATGATGAAATGGAGGTTCCTGAATGGTTTCGTTCGCGGCACTCGACTACGGCATTGTAGGATTGTTTTTGGCGGCAATCTTCGCACTCGGTTTTAGTGCAAAGTTGCGTGATGCCTCGATGCTCCAATACTTGGTAGCTGGTCGTAATCTCAGTCTGCCGGTTTTTGTCACCAGCATCGTTTGCACCTGGTACGGCGGGATCTTGGGGATTGGAGAGTCGGTCTCGTACTACGGCGCGGGCACGGTGTTGTTGCTAGGCGTGCCCTATTACGTTTTCGCCTTGTTTTATGCTTTCCGACTAGCCGATAAGGTCCGAGATTCGGAGCATGTGAGCCTGCCAGAGAGGTTGACCCACGTTTTTGGATCGCGAGTTGGATTGGCGGCCTCTGGTTTGATCTTCTTCCTAGGAGTTCCAAGTGCACATGTCTTGATGCTTGGGACTCTGGTGCAATCGTTTACGGGGTACTCGCTAGAAATCACGGTGGTCGCGGCAACACTGGTTGGGTCACTTTTTTTGTATAAGGGCGGTTTGCTTGCTGATGTTCGTGTGAGTGTTTTGGCGTTTGCGATGATGTACTTTGGCTTCGCGATGATGGTGATCTTTTGCGTCGCGAATCACTCGGGTTCGCTTATGGCCTATGCAAAGGCGACCCCCGCGATGGTGAGCTGGAATGGTGGTCAGGCCTGGACGGTGATCGTCGGCTTCTTTATTTTGGGTGCATGGACTCTGGTTGATCCTGGATTCCACCAGCGTGTTGCGAGCACTGCCTCCCCCGAAGTAAGCCTAAAAGGTCTGAAATGGGCGGTTGCGTGCTGGGCGGTTTTTGACCTCATGACGATCACAACAGGTCTATTCGCGCTTTCATTGATGAAAGAAGTTCCGGCGAATCCATTGCTCATCTTCCCGCTCTTCGGGAATCAGATTTTGCCGTCGGGGTTAAAAGCGGTGTTCTTCTGCGGAATGCTTGGCACGATCCTCTGCGCGATGGTTGGATACGCCCTGGTGAGCGGGGCGACGTTTGGGCGTGAAATCGTGGCGGGCTTGGCAAAGGTCACCGATGACCATAAAGTAAAGGTTTTGACGCGAGTTGGAATTTTTGTGAGCCTCTTGGTTGCGATCGGCCTTGCGCTGAGCATCCGGAGTGTTGTGAGCATTTGGTACAACTGGGGCGGAGTAGTTACAGGTGCGCTTTTGGTTCCAATCATTTGGAGCTATCTTATTCCAGAGAAGACAGGGCCCAATCCGCTCGTGCTCGCATCAATCCTCGCGAGTTCGGTGGCAACGACAAGTTGGTGGATTTATGGGGCAACCCATGGGAATCCATTCTTGAGTATAGAAACCGGTTTCGGATCTGTCCCGGTGGGAACGATTTTGCCCGGTTTACTCGTCTCTGGAATAATCCTCGCGATTGGTTCAAAAATTCAATCGCGCCAGGGTGTAAGATGAACGCCATGAGTACCACCGCAAAATTAACCGTTAAGCGATCAGGAGCCCTTACCGAAGACACGTTTGTCATCACGTCACCCGCCATCATTGGTCGGTTTGATCCGAGCGTTGGTCCCATTGACGTTGATTTGGGTGGACTTCCCGAAGGTGCATACGTGAGCCGAAAGCACGCGAAGCTCACCGAAGAGGACGGCGTTTGGACAGTCACGGACCTTGGATCTTCGAACGGCACGTACATCTTGCGAAGCGACTTTGAGAAAGTGGATTCTGCCGCGCTTTCCGATGGCGACGAATTTGCTCTCGGCAATGCCCGGTTCGTTTTCAATCTTTCGGTGGATGAGACTCCAGATCAGGACGAAATGCCCGAGTCTGCCTCTGAGGATCCAGCGGAAGATCCAGATCCAGTTACCTCTGAATAAATGCGCTCCAAAACAATCTTGATCGCCAGCTCCGTCTTGCTTTTGCTCGCGGGAGTCTTTTTGTGGTCCATGTCCACTGGACCCTCCGATGATGTGCTGATTGCGCAGGCCATAGACGAGTCAATAAGGGCCTCACGCGAGGGAAGGCCAGGCGGAGTTTTGGATAATCTGAGTCGCGATTTGAAGGTCCAAGATGAGGATATTGACAATCCGGCGGTGAAAAATTTCATCGAGAATCAGAAGCCAGATATCGAGTTAACCAACAAAAAACCCGTGATGCGGGGCGATTTGGCTGTGGTGACAACGGACGTAATTGTGACTTTTGGACTAGCGGGCATGCGGGTTCCCGCTCCGATTACCGGTGTTCAGATCGAACTTCAAAAGGAAACTGGGTTCAAATACTTCATTTTCCCAACGAAAAAGTGGAAAATTGTGAAGATTTTTTCCTCTGATGATGGAACTGGGAATCTTTTAGGCCGATAATTCGTTCTGGTACTATGTCGGGTGTATCTGCAAAGATACCGGGTGAAGCGTAATCACTCGTATTTCGACAAAAGGTAACTACACAAATGAAAAAGTACATTTCTCTATTCATCCTCGCCGCAATCGTTGGCGTTTTTGCAGCCGGTTGCAGCCAACCAGCTGATTCCACAGCTACAGGCACTGAAGGCGCAGCTACAACTGACGCTCCAAAGACAGAAGAAGCCGCTAAGACAGAAGAAGCTGCTCCAGCAACTGATGCCGCTGCTCCAGCAACCGATGCTGCAGCAACAGAAGCTCCAAAGACTGAAGATGCTGCTGCTACAACTGAAGCTCCAAAGACTGAAGATGCTGCTGCAACTACAGAAGCTCCAAAGACAGAAGAGCCAAAGACCGAAGGCGGCCACTAAGACCCCTAGTCTCTCAGCAGGATTCTGCTGAGAGAGGTTAAGCCCGAAATTCGTATGGAGTTTCGGGCTTTTTTGATGGTTCTTCCGCTTACACATTGATCTCACTCAATGGCTGCCCGGCGAGAGTGAGATTCTCTCCCTGGTACTATCTACAGGCGGAACTTTGTTTCGCTGAGACTTGTTCTAAACCGAAGCAAGAGGATTTTTGATGAAGATGCTGCCTTCCACTAAAATTTTAATCGGCTTTTTGGCGGTGTCCGGAGCTGGTTTTCTTGGTTGGAATGCTTATGCAAATGCTCAGGTCTCAAGCGTTGATCTTGGCGATCTAGTTCCTGGCCAAGTGAACCTTATTGCAGTGAGTCCTGATTCTGGCTACCGAATCGTGGTTGCGAACCAGATCGCGACCTTAATGGAGAAAGGAAGCGCAGAGTTTGGGGCACCTGAAGATAGATCGGATTCCTCTGACGGATCCTCAAAAAAACGACTCCCAATCGGAGACTGGCTGAATTCACTCAACGGCGATCAAGAAGCTTTGAATCGCCTCGTGACCGTATTGAACAAGCTGGATGAGCGTGAGCTACCGCCAGAACCCGTTATATGGCGTGCTGAAGACATCCAAAGTGCGCTTGATGGGGATACGGCACTGAAGAAGAAACTCATCTCAGATCTCAATGTTAACTTGGACGGCACTCCGCTAAAGAACCTACGCATCTCGGCCTTGGAATCCGGCATTGTTCTTGAGGTGCCTGTTCCGATTGAAACTCCTGTTTCATCGGGTGGTAAGCCGATGGTTGCACGCGTTCGAGAGTGGTTTAGGCCAAAACTTGCTTTTTCTGTGATGAAGCAGCTGGAAGAAAAGTCTGAGATTACCGACAATTCAATCCGGGGCTTTTACATTGATGAATCTCGAAAAGTTCTTTCTGGCGAAGTTCAGAAAGAAGACGTGGCGAAAAATCTGCTTAGTCGGTTTTCGCCTAGTCGGGTGAAGCAATTGGCAGAAACCCCAAACAAGATCATGAAATCGATGAAAGTCATTTTGAATACTGAAATGATTTCGTCGGCGAGTTATGAGCCCGTCAGTAACAATCGGGGCACGTTTTATGACGTGACCTTGGAGGTCAATGAAGTTGGACGCAAGAGACTCTGGCGCTACAGCCGCGAGAATCCCGGGTTCCAACTCCTGTTCACAACCGATGGGGTTGCAATTGGGGCACCGATCATCTCGGGTGAACTCATGTCAAAGAGTGTCAAAATGAGCCAAATGCCGGACGAAGGCTTGGTGAAAGAAGCGGTGGATGCAATATCCAGCGCACAAGGAGCTAGAAAATCACAGTGAAGTTATCAAAGTGTATCGTTGGGGCCGTCGCGATGGCCGTTTTTACCGCCGGATGTAACTCCGGGAAACCGGCTGGGTACAAGCCTGAAGTCATAGAGGAAATCGGTACCGGTACTGTTCCGAAGGGAGAGGAGGGAAGATACCTCCCGCTTGCAATCGGAAATCAGTGGGTTTACGATGTGGACATTACGGTGCGCCGAGATGGGAAAGAGTCAAAGACTTCTCAGGAACTTACGTTCCGATGCACAAACGTGAACAAGGTTGGCGCAAAGACCTTTGCGACCCTTGAGGCAATCATTGACGGAAAGGTCAACGAACAACAACAGTGGTCGCTAGATGACAAGGGGCTTTATCAGCTTTCAGTTGGTGCTCCACCAAAGCCATTTGATCCTCCTCAGCCCGCGATTCGATTCCCCGTGGAACCGAAAAATGAATTCGTGTGGAAAGGAACAGGATTCGTTCCTCAAGGGCGAGTTGAAAAGAGCGAATCCAAATCTATTGTTCTCGGGGTGGAGAGCGCGGATACAGGAATTGGTCGGTTCCGTGCGCTTGCTATCGAGACGACAATGACATGGGCGACAGGCGGTGCACGTAGTACTACCTGGTGGGCGCCAGATTACGGTATCGTGCGATACCGTCAAGAAGCTGATATGGTTGGTAAGACTCCAGATGGTAAGTTCGTTCGAATCCAAGCCGTCCAGGTGATGCGCTTGAAGTCGAAATCGTTTAGGAACGCAAAGTAATGCAAAAATGGGCTCTTTTGGTTTTATGCGGAGGAATTCTGCTTTCGGGCTGTCAATCTTCCTCAACTGCTCCTGTTGAGGTCGGCAAAACTCCCGATTCGGCAACCGCTGAAAAACCGAAAGAGCCTGAGGCTCCGACTACTGCGTCAGAACCGGAACCTGCGCCAGCCGCGAATATTGCTGAAATTCCTGAGAAGTTCAAAACCGATGCTTACGTTTATGGTGGGCTCGAAAAACTAGGTCAGCAAACATTTAGTCAGACGATCACCGGGCAAGAGCCTTCAGAGGCTGTTGTAACAACCACTTATCTAGGCATAAAGGACGGATTTCCGCAGTTCGAGCGCGTTCGATCCGGGGCGATGTCAGCAATGGGCACTGATACCGTCCGTCTCACAGAGAAAGGCGTTGATATCGTCAGCATGTCGTTAGGAAAAATTTCTGGCGATACCTTGGAGTTACCGGCGTCTCTTGAAATTGGAAAGTCGTGGACTTCGAAGAACGTGGTCACGACGGAGTCAGACAAGATTGACCAATCATCTACCTACAAGGTTGTTGGCACCGAATACGTCATGGTGCCAGCCGGGAAGTTCGACGCTCTCAAAATCACGATGACTGGAAATCTGAAGTCCAGCACACTGGAAGGAAAAATCAACGCGACCTACTGGTACGCAAAAAATGTTGGAACTGTGAAGACGACGATCACTCAACAGGCTAAAGGTGCCTCGTCCCCGGTTAGCTTAACGATAGAACTTAAAAAGTAGGCACTTTCGGCCTTCATGGGGTCGTACAGGTGCATGGTTAAGAAATTTGATGGCACGGGCATTACCAGAATGGCGAAACGCGGGACTTGCTTGCATCGCTGTGCTATCGATCCTTGCGACCGGGTGCAATGATCACAAGCCCGGTCAATCCCTTGAATTCTACGCTCCGACAAAGGTCCTCTACGAAAAGGCAACCTTGACCATCATGGGGACCGATATTCCTGTAAAAGTGGATGTCCGAAAGGAAACGACTTCAATGGTCGTGTTTCTCCGAGCCGAGCATGGTGAAGTCCTGGAACATGAGGCGTACAAATTTGATCCTGGATCCTTTAGTCTGTGGAGGGCCGGAGGCGAGCTTTATGATCCCGTGATCCCACTGCTCCAAGCTCCGATCCGCCCGAATGATAGTGCAGTTTGGGAAGGGCGGATGGTTTCTGCAATTGATGGCGTACCTTCGAATCTCCCAACGGCATCGCGCCCTGCGACGGCGATGATCAAGACCTCTGAGGATAAGTTGAACATGAAGGGATCAACTTCTGATGTCCTGCGGGTGGACGTTACACTTAGCATGGATGGTGGGGGCGAAAAAGCCGCTGAGCGAAAATTGACCTTCTGGTTTAAAGAAGGCGGTGGTCTGGTCAAGCGGGACTTTGCGTCCTCCTCCACGCGATCTGAGGACGGAGGCTCCCGATGAGTCTCGCCGATTCTATCTCTGACGTAGGTAGTAAAGCGACCCGCCGATGGCTTTCCTTTGATCCCGTTCTTGCGATTACGACCTTGATCTTAATTGTGTTTGGTCTGATGTCGGTGTTAAGCGTTGAAAAGTCGCTCTTTACCAAGCAGGCGCTCCTTTTGGGGATTGGTTTTGTACCGTTCATGATCGCATTTACGATCCCACCTGCGATTTGGCAACGTCTCTCATGGCTCCTTTATATGATCAACGTCGGTATGTTGCTCTTGGTGATGTTCATGGGGAACTCCAAGGGCGGTGCTCAGCGGTGGATTGATATTGGCCCAATTGGATTCCAGCCGAGTGAGATGAGCAAGTTTCTTACGGTGCTTACGGTAACAACTTTTTTTGTGCATCGTGGAGATGATTTGCGTAGCTTCAGTACGTTGTTGCTTTCGCTCTTGCATGTGATTCCGGTTGTGTTACTGATCGCGATTCAGCCTCACTATGCTGCTGCGGCTTCGGTCCTTGTGGGTTGGATTGCGGTTGCGGTTGTGGTTAGAGTGAACTGGAAACACATGGCAATTCTGTTTGTCGCAATGTCAGTGCTCTTGGGTGGTTACTCGGCGGTCTCCGGAAAATCCCTGTTGCGCGGTTATCACATGGATCGGATCGGCGCTCTGTTTACAGGGATCAAGACCGGGAAGAAAGACACCCAAGGGCAGGACTTTCAGGTCAATCGTGGCCTGATCTCCATTGGAATCGGTGGCACCTCCGGACAGGGATACCTGCAGGGCGAATTCAAGGGTGCGGCCTTTGTTCCTGAGCAGGAGAATGATCTTATCTTCAGCGTGATAGGGCAGGAATGGGGATTTGCTGGGAGCATCTTTCTACTCACGCTCTATCTTGTTTTTTTCTTACGCGGCTGGCAGCTGTGCCTCAAAATGGAAGACCTTTGGTCTAGGTCCGTATGCCTAGCCTTGCTCGCGGTAATGGCTTTTCACTGGACGGTCAACATGGCAATGAATCTCGGTATTGGTCCGGTTATTGGGCTCTGGCTTCCATTTATAAGCTATGGCGGGACCGCCCTTTGGGTGTGTCTGATGATGGTTGGCTTAATCTTGAATCTCAACTCCATTCAGAGCGAGGAGCAGTTTAGTCGCGGTGCACCGAAGGCTTGGATGCGTTGACGCTCAGCCAGAAATCTTCTTGATAGCGGCCCGTTTCATCATTTCCAGGGTATTAGTTAGCCCCATGCTCTTCCCCATGGACAGTTCTTTTCCAAATATCTGGTAAACGAGTTCGCCGTTCATTGCTTGTAACTCGGAGACGGAAGCCCCTTTCATCCCTTTTGAAAGCATTACCGCAAGGGCCATAGCCGAGATACCCTGCGGGTTTTGGACGGCTACCAAGCACGGCCAAGGATGCTCTGCTGGTGCGTCAAAGATGAAGACCTCTGTTTCGCAACCAGGTACCCTCCGGTCCTCCGGATAGGGTTTCGAGATTTCTGACTCTGGAATCGGGCGATACTGGTCAGAAATGGCGATCAAGGTCTGAATTCGATCCGCTCGGTCCGGAAACATGTCGAGCATCTCAAGCTGTTCTTGAAGGTTCGCTGGGATCACTTTTCGATCGGTACTCCGACAAGGTTGCCCCACTCGGTCCAGCTACCATCGTAATTGCGCACCTTCTCATATCCAAGAAGGTATTTCAAGACAAACCACGTGTGGCTTGATCGCTCCCCGATTCGGCAGTAAACGACGACGTCATCGGACTCTTCGATCTTGGCACCAGTGTTGTACAGCTCCTGAAGCTGCCCCAGGGGTAGGAACGTGCCGTCTTCGGAATTGACAGCCTTTGCCCAAGGCACGCTTGCTGCCCCTGGGATGTGGCCGCCTCGGAGTGCACCTTCGTTGGGATAGTCGGGCATATGGGTTCGCTCTCCCGAAAATTCTTGAGGAGATCGGACATCGATAAGCTTCCCGTTTTCTTGAACATGCGCTAGAACCGCATCACGGAAGATCCTTTCTTCGGCGTCATTTCTCGGACCAACGGTGGTGGTTGATGGTGTGAGAATGGTCTTTTCGCGAGTGAGTGGGCGTCCTTCCTTTTCCCACTTGATCCGACCACCGTCCATGATCTTGGTGTTGTGGAACCCAAAAAGTCCAAAGACCCAGAGCGAGTAGGTTGCCCACCAGTTGTTCCTGTCGCCATAAAAAATGATTGTGGTTTCTGGTGTGATTCCGAGGCGCTGAATTAATGCCTCGAACTCGGGTTGCTCTAGGTAGTCTCTGCGAATAGGATGATTTAAATCACGTGTCCAGTCAACTTCTGCCGCACCTGGAATATGTCCGGCAGAGTAGAGCAATGGGTCTTCGTTTGACTCGATGATCAAGACATTTGAATCTTCCAAATGATCGGCTACCCATTGGGTGCTAACCAAACGATCTGGATTTCTGTACCCACGAGTATTGATTTCGCTCATTCTTCAATTATGGCTGAATTCTAGGTTCAAAATCTCGATTTCGCATGCAATTCAGTGAGGTTTGCGAGTCTGGTCCACGAAGTTTTGAATGAGTTTTAGTCCGTGCTCTGTCAGGATTGATTCTGGGTGAAACTGCACTCCTTCGATTGGAAGTTCGCGGTGACGAATACCCATAATTTCGTTATCGTCGTTACTCCATGCAGAAATTTTAAAATCAGGGTGCAAAGAATCATGTTCGATCACTAAGGAGTGATAGCGGATCGCCGAGAATGGACTTGGTACGTCCGTAAAAATCCCCGTTCCATCGTGCCGCACTGGACTTGCCTTGCCGTGGCGCACCTTTTCGGCTCGACTAACGATGCTCTTCGATTGATGCCCTAGAACCTGGTGCCCAAGACAAACTCCGAACAGAGGTACAGATATTTTTCCCTCAAGCGCAAACTGGGTGACTGGAAGACAAACACCGGCTTGGACAGGAGTGCAGGGACCTGGAGACATTAAGATCCCGCTGAGATCCATTGCTGCGATTTCGTCAACAGAGAGTTCATTGTTGCGGTGAACCTTGACCTCCGCACCGCAGATTCCGAGGTACTGCACCAAATTGTAAGTAAAGCTGTCGAAGTTGTCTATAACGAGTATCATGTGGCGGTTAGGCTGGAAGCGAGAACGATTGTTGCGCTTTCTTGCGATTATTTCACAAAAAAAACTTTTTGAGCATGTTAATTTTGATGTGACTTGTGGAAAGACTTTGGTGACAAAGGTGAGCGCATGCAATATTACGCGGTCCCTTTTTGATGGGAACGGGGATGAGTAATGGTAGCAGATCAACGTAGTTCGTTATTGAAGGTAGAGATCAACTCGCGTAGTAGCGAGGTCTGGGATTGGAAAAAGCGGATTCGAGAGTTCGCGGTCTTGCCAAGAACTGGGGAGTTCTTGCACTTGGCATCGGATCAGAACTGGCTTCGAGTCGAGAATGTCGTGCATCGGGATCCGAGTATGGGGACTGAGATCGTCCTTTACGCGGTGGACTCGGGCATGGCGATGGACTTTTTTGACGATGCGTCATAATAGTCGAAATTGAGCCTAGAACAACGGAGTTTTAGCGACTTTAGCGACTAAGGGCCATGATCATCTTAATGCAACTCGACGCAAGCGCGTCGCAAATTGAAGCTGTTTGTATAGCAGTTCGCGAACAGGGTCTTGATCCTTTGGTTCTTCCGGGCGAAGATCGGGTTGCAATTGGAATTCCAGCGGTTGTTGGGCAAGATGATCGCCCCCGGCTTGAGGCCCTCTTTTCCAGCCTTGATGGCGTAAGCAAAGTCACTCAAGTCAGCCGACCGTATAAACTCGCTTCGCTTGAGTTCCAGCGGCAAAAAACAACGGTCACAGTCGGAGAAGCATCGTTTGGCCCCGGATCATTTTCTGTGATGGGTGGTCCTTGTAGCATCGAGAGCTATGAGCAACTTTCGGAGTGTGCAAGTCTGGTCAAAGCTGCTGGTTGCACGATGCTTCGAGGTGGTGCCTTTAAGCCGAGGACTTCGCCCTACTCGTTCCAAGGATTGGCCGAAGAAGGTTTGAAGATCATGCAGACCGTTGGACGCGAAAATGGGATCGCTACCATCACAGAGGTCATGAGTGCGGACATGGTCGGGCTTGTCGCGGGATATGTGGATATGCTCCAAATAGGGGCACGCTCCATGCAGAATTTTCCGCTGCTGGTCGAGGCGGGCAGGTCAGGCAAACCCGTCTTGCTGAAGCGTGGCCCCGCAGCGACGATTGATGAATTCTTGCTTGCCGCCGAATACGTTTTGAACCAGGGAAATCCAAATGTCGTGCTATGTGAACGTGGCGTTATTCCCCTGGATCGGGCCTATGTCCGGAATACGTTTGACATTGGGGCAATCCCGGTATTGCTGGAACACACTCACCTTCCGGTTATTGCGGATCCAAGTCATGGCATCGGCGTCGCTCGTTACGTTGAACCCATGGCGCTTGCTGCCGTTGCGGCGGGGGCGAATGGCCTTATGATCGAAATGCACCCGAATCCAAAGGTCGCTCTTAGTGATGGTAGCCAGGCTCTGGGTCCAACACAATTTGCTCACCTGATGAGCCGGGTGAACGTCCTACGCTCCGGTTTTGAGTTCTAAAAAAAGTCCCCCTGAAAATCCTGTTCAGGGGGACCTGCGATTATGACCTTAGCTCACATCTTGTGAATGGACATTCCGTGGACGTCTTCGTAAGCGTCCAAGAGAGCCTCGCTCATCGTTGGGTGAGCGTGAATCGTGTCAATCATCACATCCACCGTTGCTTCTAACTTGATCGCAACAACCGCTTGGGCAATGAGGTCCGTCACGGCGTGACCGATCATATGTACGCCAAGGATTTCGCCGTACTTCTTATCCGCAACGACCTTGACAAAGCCATCGGTTGAGTTGATCGCCATCGCTCGGCCAAGACCTCGGAAGGCATACTTACCAATTTCTACATCGTAGCCCTTCTCACGCGCCTCGCCTTCAGTCATGCCAACGCTAGCAACTTCTGGAACTGTGTAGATGCAGTTCGGGATCGCTCGGTAGTCCACCTTGCGTGGGCCCTTGAGGATGTTGTCCACGGCAACGGTTCCTTCGTAGGACGAAGTGTGTGCCAGTTGAACGCGTCCAGTGACGTCACCGATTGCATAGATGTTTGAAACGCTGGTTTGCATATGCTCATCGGTTTCGACTCCGCGCCGGTGCATCTTGACACCTAGGGCCTCCAGACCGAGATTATCTGTGAAGGCTTTTCGACCGACGGCGACGATCACTTTATCCGTTTCGATTTCGCTAACCTTTCCGGCTGCATTGACCTGAACTTTCCATCCGGTCGCAGTTTTCGTCATTTTCTCTACGGCTGTACCGGTGTTGATGGCGATTCCGGACTTCTTCATGAGCTTGGAAAGCTCGGTTCCAAGTTCCTCATCCATCATGGAGATGAGGTTCGGCATCATCTCGACAATGGTGACTTGGCTGCCCAAGCCATTGAAAACATATCCAAACTCAACCCCGATGACGCCGCCGCCGATGATCAGCACACGCTTCGGCACTTCAGTGATCGGCATTGCAGTAACGTCGTCGCTGGTCCAGATTCCAGCTTCGGCTCCGCCTTCCATTCCGGGAATGGGGGGAACAATCACGGTCGATCCAGTGGCAAGAATAAAGTTTTTGGCGCGAATTGTACGCTTTGTTCCTTTGTTGTCGACTTCAATCGTGTGGGCATCGAGGAACTTTGCTGTTCCTTCGGCGTGCTCAACACCCTTCTTTTTAAACAACATCCCAACTCCGCCGCGCAAGGTTTGAACAATCTTGTCTCGACGGGCAGTGAACTTAGCAAGATCCATTTCAACGGCGCCTTCGTGCTTAATTCCAAAGGCATCGGCGTGCTTGAAGTGGTTCAAAGTTTCGACACTGGCGATCATCGCTTTGCTCGGAATACAACCCCAGTTTAAACAGGTGCCTCCAAGATATTCCTTTTCAACGCAAATTACCTTTGCGCCGTACTGAGCGGCTCGAATTGCGCTAACGTAGCCACCAGGGCCAGCGCCGATCACGACTACATCTGCATCAAAATTTTCTTGTGCCATGGGATAAGGTTCTTCCTTCGGAATGGCAAGTGCCTCAATCTCGCGGATCAGCGCGGTCAGGCTTGCAGGAATGTTTGTCGGTATCTTCACCGGAGCCCCCGCACCAGCTATTTCAATTGGTTCAGGGAATCCGTCGGAAGTCATGCTTTAACACTCTGCAACGGCAATTGCCAAGTCCTATAATACCCCGGGGACACTTCTGGTTCCAAGATTTCGGGTTAAGACGAGTCGTATGGATACCCGCCTTTAAGTCGCCGGGGTACCCTCTTCTGCGTCATGATTGAACGCTACACCACCCCTGCGATGCTTGCGATTTGGAGCCGAGAAGCTAAGACTCAGACTTGGCTTGATGTTGAACTCGCAATTTGTAAAGGATACGCTCGCGAAGGTGTGATTCCAGCGGCGGATATGGAAGCGATCTTGGCGCATTCGAGCTTTACGATTGACCGATGCGATGAGCTTGAACTCGAAACCCGCCATGATTTGATGGCTTTTGTTCGGTGCGTCAGCGAAAACATCACCATGAAGGGTGGGTTTAATGCTGAGACAAGTCCTTCGCGATGGGTGCATTTTGGCGTGACGAGTTACGATGTCATTGATACAGCGCTTGGGATCATGATGCGCGATTCGGTTGCAATTCTTGAAGAGTCCTTAATGGCATTGCAAGCCGAAATTTTGCGACTTTGGAAGGAAGAAGGACTTCATCCTTGTATTGGTAGGACGCACGGTATTCATGCTGAAGTGATCACCTTTGGGCATAAGTGTGAGGGTTGGTTCGAAGAAATTGATCGATCACTGGCTCGTTTGGACTACGCGAGAGAAGAGATTGCCGTTGGGAAAATATCTGGCGCGGTTGGAATTCATGCTCATGTGGATCGAGATTTGGAAGCTTCAATTTGTGAAGACTTAGGACTTCGAGCAGATCCGAGCTCCACCCAGATCATCTCCCGAGATCGGCACGCACATGTGATGAATACCTTGGCGGTTTTGGCCGGATCATTGGAGCGGATTGCTACGGAGCTAAGGAATCTGCAACGTACTGAAATTCTAGAAGTTCAAGAGGAATTCGCAAAGGGACAGACTGGCTCTAGTGCGATGCCGCACAAGCGCAATCCTTGGAACAGTGAGACCGTATGCGGGCTGGCAAGAGTTGTCCGCGGAAATGCCCACGCAATGAATGAAAGTATCATGACTTGGCACGAGCGAGATCTTGCGAACTCGAGCTTAGAGCGGATCGTTTTACCGGATACATTCCTGCTTGTAGATTTTATGGTTCATCGCGTGACAAGAGTTCTTAAGGGCCTCGTTGTCATGCCCGATAATATGCTGCGAAATCTTCGACTCATGGGAGATTTAGTCTTTAGCGAACACGTGATGGTTGCCTTGATTAGGTCTGGAATGTCCCGTGAGCTTGCATACAAATGTGCTCAGCGGAATGCCGCTAAAACTTGGGAAGGTGAAGACTTCAGAACGAGTGTAAGTAATGATCCGGATGTAGTCTTAAGGCTAAGTAAGGAAGAGATTGATGAGATTTTTAGTATGGAACATCACCTCCGAAACGCTCCAGTCCCGAGTGCTTGAGTCATTGTAAAAAAAGCTGGAGCAAATCGCTCCAGCTTCTATTCTAGTAAGATGGGATTACCTTAGAACTTACGTCGGCCTCGATCTCCACCGTACCCGCCGCCACCGCGATTGCCGCCTCGGTCTCCGCCACGATCACCGCCGTAGCCTCCACCTCCGCCGCGATAGCCACCGCCACCGCCTCCACCGCGATTATCTCGATCAAAACCGCCTCCGCCACCGCGTTGATCTCGGTCTCCACCACCTCGTCGAGGTTCGAACGTGGAACCAGATTCGCCTGGTTTGGGTTGTCGAGCGATCATGACCTTTGGTCTCCGTCCGCGAATCTTTGTTCCCATCAAGGCATCCAAAACCGTCTGCGCTTCGTTGACGGGAACCTCGACGAAGGAATTATCTTCAAGAATGTCAATCACGCCGATGGTTTTAGCATCAACGCCGGCTTCATTTGCAATCGCTCCAACAAGATCACCTGGGCGCAGGTTGTCCCTACGACCGATGTCAATGAAGAGTCTCGCCATTCCTTGCTCAGGTTGGGTGCTATCAATCATCACCTCGTCGGCGGCAACCTTTTGATCTACGTGTCGGCTCTTCCAAAGCATTTGTAATGCCGCTGCCGCGATTTCTGTTGGGTCGTAATCGTTGAGGAGCGATTCGACCGCTGGCAACTGCGACTCGAAGTCTTGGGCCTCTAGAGCTTCAAGAATCGATTCGCGGAAATTGTCTCGCCTTCTCGCTGCAATATCAGCTGCAGTCGGGATTCTAGCAGCCTGGATTGTTGCGCCAATCATACGTTCAATATTCCGAAGCATATTGCGCTCTCGTCCGCTGACGAGAGTGATCGCATCGCCTGAACGTCCAGCTCGGCCGGTCCGACCAATTCGGTGAATATATTGTTCGACATCCCAAGGAATATCGTAGTTAATGACGTGAGTTACGGTGTCAATGTCCAGACCACGTGCTGCAACGTCGGTTGCAACCAGCAGGTCAGACAAACCATCCTTAAATCGTCGCAAAACTCGATCTCGCTCAGCCTGACTCATATCTCCGTGAAGAGCTTCTGCGGAATAACCCTGCAAGTGCAGAGCATCGCTCAGATCTTGGGTTTCCGCCCGAGTGCGACAGAAGACGATCGTCGGTCCAGGTGTCTCCATATCCAACACCTTAATGAGTACGTCTTTCTTCTTTCCCGGAGGGACTTCGTAATAGACCTGATTCGTGGTTTCGAGCGTGCGCTTCTTTGATTCGATTTTGACGTGCTCAGGATTTTTTAGGAATTTCTTGGTTAGGGCAAGAATCTTCGCTGGCATCGTCGCGGAGAAGAAAGCAAGCTGTCGAGTCTCCGGAAGCTGGCTCAAAATCGAGTCCATATCCTCTGCAAATCCGAGGGCGAGCATTTCATCAGCTTCGTCCAAAGTACAGAATTTGACTTCACTGAGGTTCAAAGAACCCCTTCTTAAGTGGTCAAGAACCCGCCCAGGAGTCCCCACCACGATATGAGCACCACCACGAAGAGCACGGAACTGACGATCAATTGGCTGACCCCCGTAAACCGGAACTACGCGGAGGTTATTGTGCTTGGCAAAGTCATGCAATGCCGTCGCAACCTGAACAGCAAGTTCACGGGTTGGAGCGAGGACCAACGCCTGTGTTGCTTCGGTTTCCGAACTACATCGAGCGATCAGAGGAAGACCAAATGCGGCTGTCTTTCCCGTACCTGTTTGAGCTTGTCCAATGAAGTCACAGCCCGTCATCATGACCGGAATTGCCTTAGCTTGAATTGGAGTAGGTCGTTCATAACCCATACCAGTTACAGCTTGAAGAATATCGTCAGGAAGTCCCAAATCAGCGAATGTAGGGCCATCATAAAACTCCGGTTCTGGAGCTTCGATGGCGATGTCTTCGGCTTTTGCCTTCTTACTTCGTACAGACTTCGGTGCTTCCGAATCCAGCGGAGCGACTTCTACTAGCTCAACTTTCTTCTTCGCGGGCTTTGCAGGAGCGTCGTCATAAATGTTTTGACCAGGTTCAAAGTGCTCAAAAGACTTCTTCTTCGCGTAAGGTTTTGGCGCACTTGGTGGGGCAGAGGATGGCTTTCTGAACGGCTCGTTGTAGGCGTCCTTAGAAAAACCTGTCCCGGCAGGCTTATCAAATTTCTTTTTTGGAACAGGCTTGGAGGATGTGTCTTTGCTAGACGTAAAGGATTTTGCTTTCGGCTTACTAAAGCCCGCAGGCTTGCCGAATGCTGAAGTGATTCGTTTCTTATTCATGTATAAATGGTGCCGAAAATCGGCGATTCTTTTGTCCGCGGTTGGAGTGATACTCAAGTTCCAACACTCACGAACTGCTCTGCGGATGAAGAGTCTGCCTTGAAGAATCGGAAATACAGGCACAGTATGGCAGTTCAAGCCCCCAAATTACGACCCTAAAACCCCCAGAATCGCAAACCAAGGCAAAACTACGAAAATGAAACCCCACCCAGCAGTCCAAAAACACCAAATCGCTGATATGATGAGAGAGAAAGGGAAGCATATGAAAAACTTTGAAATAAAGTCATCACTCGTTCTTGCGTCAATGCTGGCGACAACTTTTGCCAATGCTGCGCAAAGCGTGACTCCAGTTGCATGGGTCGGATCCACATTTGCCGGAGAAACGGTCACCCAAATCGGAGGAACAAACTACGACGGAACCGGTCAACTGTGGATTTCCGGCAGATTTGGCACCAGCGACAATTTCTTTGGTCAAGCTAGTAGCGTATTTTGGAGAAATTCTCTGTCAACCGTCGGCGTTTTAGGCGGGGCAGAGGCGTCTTTCGGCGTCGCGCTGAACACCCTCGTGTATTCGCCCTCCATCGATACCTTTGATGGTCTCATCATTCAGTCCGGACCAACAACCGTTTTCAATCTAAAGGACTCCGATCCCGCTCCAGCTCAAGATCCGCTCTTTATTGTCTTCTGCAGCGGTCCAAAAATGTCCGAAAATGGCACCGCAATCTGGGTCAGCGGAACTTCGACCACCAACACCGGTTCAACAACTGCACGGGTTCTCTACAAAAAGACACTCTCCGGAAGCCCCGAAGTCGTCTGGAAAACAGGAACCGTAGGAATCGGAACCGCTTTCAGTGGTTTCACCATGACAAGCAGCAGTGGGATCAGTTTTACCAATGAAATCGCACCAAATGGATCAGCAATCATTGCCTCAGCAATCCTCGGTACAGGTTCAACCACCAACGACGCCGCCATCGTCAAGCACGACGTCGCAACAGGTCTGAACTCCATCGTCGCCCAAGAAGGCACAACCTGGCCAGGCGCAGCAACGATCAAAACACTCAACAATGTTGCCATGGACAATGCAGGCAACACTTATTTTTCTGGAGCAATGAATCTACCAGTTGCAGAAGACCAATTCCTAGCCAAGAACGGAGTCCCAATCCTCACCGAAAGTTCGAAATTAGATGGATTTCCACTCACAACAAGAACCCTTTCTGAGTTCGATATCAATGAATCTAACCGAGTCGTCATGGTTTGGTCAACAACGACGACCGACGACCGAGATATCTTCATCGCTTCCCCAGATGTACCCGAAGCCGCCAAACATGTACTCGGAAAGGGCGACGAATTTGATTTAGATGGAGACTGGGTAGCTGATTCTGTACTGACAAAAGTCAAAACCGGAACTGTACGATATATCAATATCAACGAAAATCTTGAGATTTGCGCCCGAATTGCCTACACCCCGATCGGCGGAGGCACAGAAATCGAAGCACTGGTCAAAATTCCGTATCCAAAACTCGGTGATATCGACAGAGATGGCGAAGTCGGACCTGGGGATTTTGAGCGAGTTGTCGCTGCATTTGGATCAGGACCGGCAGATGCTACATGGGACGCTTGGGCAGACGTAGATTTCGATGGCGAAGTCGGTCCTAGCGACTTCGAAATCGTTGTAGATAACTTCGGCTCCTAAATCGAAGCCAAAATCCGGAAGAAAAATGCCAGGTGTTGACTCCTGCAAGGGAAAAAAGTCAATATCTGGTATCCGTTTTTGGTTCAAATCGGCGCAAATTTCAGTAAGATAAGGGTGAGTATGCAAACCCTTAACACTTCTTTATTGCGTTCCCTTCTTGCCGTTGGCACCGCCGCAACCGTCACCATAGCCCAAGCCGCCCCGCAGGTTGTTGCGGTCGCTTCGGTTGGTGGTACGTTCGCTGGAAACACCATCACCAGCCTCCAAGTTCCAGCTTATGACTCAAGCGGCACGCTTTGGTTCATGGGTGTGAATGGCACGGATCAATTTATCGCACAAGGAAACGCAGTACCTTGGAAAAGTTCCTTCTCCACTTCGCCAGTTCTTAGTGGAACAAGTGTTGCATTTGCAGTTTCCACAAATGGGTTCATCTATCACCCAAGAATCGCGCCGCAAACTGGTGGTGTGTACATCAAAACTGGAGCCAGTACCACGTTCTTAACTCCTTACGATCTAGCACCAGGATCTCCTCCCTATTACGTGAGAACTGTGGTCGGTCCGCAGATGATTGCAGATGGAACAGCGTATTTTATTGGCACACTATCTCTTAATCCCAGTGGAATTTCTTCACCATTTCCTCCTCGAGCTTTGTACAAAAGATCACCAGGCGGAGTAATTACGAAAGTATTCGCAACAACCTCGGGTTCAACAATTGCTGGACAAGCTGTGATCTCAACCTGGAATAGTGGAATGCCAGGTGCATATTCTATTTCTCCAGATGGAACGCAAACAGCTTTAGTTGTAAACTTTGATACTGGATCCGATGTTGATGATACTGCGCTCGTGAAGAATTTTACGACAGTCGTGGCGCAAGAAGCCGTGCCTTGGACTGGTGCAGCTGCAATTGAAAACCTCGGAAAATGTGAAATCACCAATGCAGGCGATGTTTATTATTCCGGAACTACGTTTGCACCAACATTAGAGAACGCCTTCCTCGCGAAGAACTCCGATCCGATCCTCACAGAATTGGATAAGGTAGACCAAATCTCGCTGAGCGGACTCTCGCTTACGCAATTTGTTTTGAACGCTCAGAACAAGATGGTCATGTCTTGGGGTACTTCCGATACAAACCACACTCTCTTTATCTCAGATGCAGATTTACCTCTTGCCGGTAAGCGCGTTGTTGGGATAGGTGATCAAATTGATCTAGATGGGGACTTTGCTGCTGATGCAGAAGTTTCTAAAATCTTTACCACTGGATTCCGACCAATCGTACTCAATAACCAGAACACAATTGCTCTAAAGATTGAATATACAGCAATCGGTGGTGGAGGCACACCTACACAATCCATCGTGACGATTCCTTATCCAAAGCCCGGCGAAGTGGATCGCGACGGGGAAGTTGGACCAAGCGACTTTGAGCGCGTAGTTGCTGCTTTCGGAGCCACACCGGCTGACGTCAACTGGGACGCCTGGGCAGATCTAGATTTCGACGGAGAAGTCGGCCCTGGTGACTTTGAGATTGTTGTCGAGAACTTTGGTTCTTAATTCTTTGCGATAAGAACAGTAAATCCCCCTGACTAATTGCTCAGGGGGAATTTTTGTTAGAAGGTTATTAGCCGACCGAGCTTTCTAGGCTTACACCGAGTAATTTTTGGGCTTCTACCGCGAATTCCATTGGTAATTCTCGGAAGACATCCTTACAGAATCCGCTGACGATCATGTTCATTGCTTCTTCAGTAGGAATACCTCTTTGGTTGCAATAGAAAATCTGATCTTCTCCAATTTTGCTTGTACTGGCTTCATGCTCAACTGTTGCAGTTGGATTTTTGACTTCGATGTATGGGAACGTATGCGCTCCGCATTGATCTCCCATCAGCATAGAATCGCACTGACTGTGGTTTCGCGCACCTTCGGCGCCGGCGTTGATCTTCACGAGTCCTCGATACGTGTTTTGTCCGTTACCAGCACTAATTCCCTTCGAAACAATCGTGGATTTTGTGCGCTTACCGATGTGAATCATCTTGGTACCTGTATCGGCTTGTTGCTTATTCGCGGTCAATGCGACGCTATAGAATTCTCCGATCGAATCATCACCCTTTAGAATGACGCTAGGGTACTTCCAGGTGATTGCACTACCAGTTTCGACTTGGGTCCAGGTAACTTTAGCGCGCTCGCCTCGGCAAATTGCTCGCTTTGTCACAAAGTTATAAATCCCACCCTTGCCTTCCTTGTCGCCAGGGTACCAATTTTGCACAGTGCTGTACTTAATTGTGGAATCTTTCATTGCTACAAGTTCGACAACTGCAGCGTGAAGTTGATTTTCATCGCGCATTGGAGCTGTACATCCTTCCAAATAGCTCACATATGCACCTTCATCGGCAATGATCAAAGTTCTTTCGAACTGACCTGTCTTGCTGGCGTTAATTCTAAAGTATGTACTCAGTTCCATCGGGCATCGAACGCCTTTTGGAATATAAACGAAGGAACCATCTGTGAATACTGCGCTATTGAGCGTAGCATAGTAGTTATCGCTATAAGGAATTACCGAACCAAGATATTCTTTGATCAGTTCAGGATGTTCTTGGATCGCTTCGCTGATTGGGCAGAAGATAATTCCTGCCTTTTTGAGTTCTTCCTTAAAGGTTGTCGCGACGCTAACGCTATCAAATACCGCATCAACGGCAACTCGGTTCTTCGGAGCTGGAGCTTCTAGTTCCCCAGCATGGAGTTCTGCTTTCCCTTGCACGTTTAGCAAGATCTCTTGTTCGGTAATTGGGATACCAAGCTTTTGAAAAGTTCTAAGAAGTTCAGGATCTGCGTCTTCGAGGCTATCTAATCTCGGCATTTTCTTAGGTGCTGAGTAATAGATGATATCTTGCAGATCAACCGGTGGATATTTCACGTTTGGCCACTGCGGTTCGGTCATGGTTTGCAAATGCCGATAAGCTTTAAGCCTCCAATCTGTCATCCATTGCGGCTCATTTTTCTTGCGGCTTAAGGCAATGACGACATCTTCACTCAGTCCTGGTTCGAACTGGTCAGATTCGATTTCTGTGACGAAACCTTCTTTGTATTCGCGCTCCGCCCAGGATTCTAAAAGGATATCATGTTCGGATCTTTCTTCGACGGCGACGTTATTTTCTTCAATCATAGGAGCTCTGTGCGAAATCGCCCACCTGGCAGCACCAGCATCGCGACCGCTGGTTTAGTATACGGTTTGGTAAGGATTAAAGTCACGGGTTGCGGCTGATATTGTAGTCATTCTGTGGAGCTTATGGTCGGAGCAACCTCACCCAAAACCAGAATTCCAGGATAGGTCTGCCCCAGCAAAGAGACAGAATTCGGTGGAGTTCTGGAATTTTGTTATCGGCTCTACGGAATTGGTTGCGCATTTCTCGGGCGGTCCAGTTGTACTGGTGATGCATGGCGCGTTTGTATTGCTCTGGCGAGATCAGCCCGGACTTTTTGTGCTCGCGGAGCATGGTTTGGGTGTTTTTGTGGAGCTTTGCGTAGTCCCGGCTTTGGGATGACTCGTGCTGACGGTAGGTGAAAATGGGTTGGTTGAGATACGCGAATTTCTTGCCTTTAGTGAGGCGGAGATAGAAGTCCCAATCCTCGCTTGTCCCGCTCAGGTGATTGCGAAAACCGTGGATTTTTTTGGCGTGTTCGGTCTTGATGAGGGCTGAACATACGGCGATGGGTCGGTAGGTGAGAAGTTCGAAAAGGGATTTTTCTTCGCCAAAGATCATCTCGGTGTTGTTGCGCTCGGGGGTATCAAACATCCAGAGAATTCTGCCGTTTCCGTGTACCCCATCCAAATTTGGGTCGCTTTTGGCGAGATCGTGGAGAGATTTTAGGGCATTTGGCTCCATCAAATCATCGGCGTCGAAGAAGAGGCAGTATTCTCCGCTCGCCCGACTGAGCCCAAGGTTCCGCGCTGCACTCACTCCAGAGTTAGGTTGACGGATGAGAGTGATTTTTTCGTGGTTTGGGTCTGGGATCGCTGGATTTGAGCCGTCATCAACGAGAATGATCTCGAACTCCACGCCGTTTTGAGCGAGGATCGAGTCGAGACAGGGCTGAAGATATTCGCCCGGATTGTAGGCTGGGATGATGACGGAGATCATAGGAGCTTTCGAAAGAAGCGATTGGGAAGAAATGTGGCGAAGAGTCTAAGCCAGGATTTGAACCTGAATGGATTGATTCTAAGGCTCTGAGCATATGCTTTCCGACCTAGGGTGGCTTCGCCGATGAGAGTGAGGACTGTGCCGAGACAGGCGAAGTTATGTGATCTGGCCTGATTGTGGCTCGGAGATTTGAATCTGTTTTTGTGGATTGGTAGTCGCATTGCGATCCAGGTCCTGAGCATTGCGTCGTCGCGCCAGATTCTCTCAAGTTTGTGGCTTGCGTTTTCTCCGTGCACTCTGTACATGGTGAGCGGCTCCGCGACAAACCCGAATTGATGATGCTCCGCGATACGAAACCACATTTCCCAGTCTCCGCTTCCGAAGTATTTTGGGTTAAACTCTCCCACTTGATCGAAGCAACTTTTGCGAATCAGGGCTGCAGATGCGATGATTTTGTTCTCGTAGATGAGGGCGGGAAGAGTATCTCCAGTCGTAAATCTGGGCCAGGAGAACCCAAGCGGGGAATCTTTTCTCTCAATCCCTTCGGCATCGATAAAGTAGCCGTCGGTGTGCACCACGCCGACTTCGGAGTGACTGTCCATGAGGGCGACTTGCTTGGCAAGCTTTTCTGGAGCCCAAAGATCGTCGTCATTCAGCACGGCGATGAATTCAGATGTGGCTAATCTGAGCCCAACATTGAGGGTTTCGTAGGTCCCCACATTTTGCTCGTTGAAAACCACCTTCAACGGAAAAGAAACTTGCAGTTGTGAGAGATACTCTCTGGTGCCGTCCTTTGAACCATCATCCAGCGCGATGACTTCGAAGTCCTTGAACGTCTGATTCGCGATCCCTTCGATACAAGCCGGAAGGTACGCCAGGTGATTGTAACAAGTTAGGAGAACGGTGACGCGGGCCATGGCGGATCACAACTCTCGGCGAAACTCTAAAGCTGAGTGGAGGGTAGCGGAATCAGCATAATCTAGTTCACCACCGACTGGCATTCCGTAAGCCAAGCGAGTCACTCTCAGTCCAATGGGTTTGAGCAGGCGAGCAAGATACAGAGCGGTGGCATCGCCCTCGATCGTGGGATTGGTCGCGACAATGACTTCGGTAACTTCGGTCCCGCAACGATTGACAAGCTCTTTAACCTTGAGTTGCTCAGGTCCGACGCCGTCCATTGGGGAAAGCAAGCCGTGAAGAACGTGATAGCGGCCTTTGTATTCGTTGATTCTTTCCACAGCAGCGACATCTCTTGGCTCTGCTACGACGCAGATTTGGTTGGGATCGCGACCGGGATTGTTGCAAATCGAACATACTTCCATCTCACTCACGTCCTGACATATTTCGCAAAGTCTCAGACGTTCTTTGGCGCGGATCAGAGCTTCGGCGAGGAGTCTGACTTCTTCGTCGGGCCGTCGGATAAGATGAAATGCAAGGCGTTGGGCCGATTTTGGTCCAATTCCTGGCAGTTTTTCGAGCTGAGCGATCAGCTCTCCGAGAGGCTTTGCAAAGAGCACTTAGAACTTAGGAAGCCCCGGAATGTCGGGCAATCCGCCCATGATGTCCTTGGTTTTGTTTGCGCGGAGTTCGACAGACTTTGCATATCCTTGTCGAAAAACGGCAGCGACAACGGATTCGAGGCCTTCGACATCTTCTGGATCGACAAGCGATTTATCGATAGACAAAGTAACGAGTTCGCCAGAGCCATCAAAGACAACCTTGACCCCATTTTGCTCGCTGGTCACATGCTCGTTCTTGAGCTCTTCTTCCAGGTTTTGCATCCGGCTGATCGCTTGGCTGGCTTGCGCCATCATGTTGTTTGCTCCAAATCCTTTAGGTAGTTTCATTTTGGTTTTTCCTTTTGCTTAGAATCCCTCAAAGACTTCTTTCGCGATTTCCGCGAGTTTCGCGCCTCCAGCGGGGAGGTCAACGGCTTCGTCCATTGGAGAGATAAATTGTGGTTGGTCATCGTCTTGGACGAATTCCAACTTGAAATCGGTTCCAGATTGCGCTTTTGTCCATTCTGTTTGAACCGCTGCCATGAGTTTTGGACTGTTCTGGAAGGTCTCAAGATCGGTGACTCTTTGGAATGCAACGAACAGCGTTTTGTTCTTACACTCTTTGATCCTGGTTTTGGCGAGTTTTGCACTCGCGGCTCGGGACATCGTGGTGATTGCATCCAGTACCTTTTGCCAAATCTCGCTTGCGGCAGTGGTATCCGGATCGGAACTGGGTGGAACGGCTTTGATCGGGGTCGCGGTTGGGGGCTTTGGACCGGGTTCTGCGGCACGACGTTCAGCAACGACAGCAGCACGATCTGGGCTAGGCTGAACTGCTTGTGGTCTTGGCGCGTCGTAGGCGACCTGAGGTTGAGGAGCGGGGGCGGGTTGTTGCGTGCCCATCGCGGCTTCCAATAGTACGGATTCTAGCCATAGCTTTGGCAAGCTCACATCACGGACTTCTGTAAGGCTAGAGGCGATCATGGTGCGTAAGCTCAGAATTTTGGCGTTGCCGAGTTTTGCGGCGGTTGCCTTCATTCCGGCTTCTTGAGGAGCATCGGTTGCGCTACCGATTTCAACACCGTAGCCTGCACGGGTGAGTTCGGCCAAACGTGTGAGCATTGCCTCAAGGATGGATTTCGCATCGCGTCCGGACCGGTAAATTCCATCTACCCGGCTCAGAATGCCTGGTGCGTCTTGCTCGGCAATCGCGATGAGCACGTCGTCAACGACTTCATCGCGGATCAAGCCAAGCTGATCCAAGACATGCTGAAGTGTGAGCTTGCCGTTGCTAGTGAGAAGGGCTTGTTCCAAGAGTGAAAGCGCATCGCGGAATCCGCCATCAGCCATTCGGGCAAGAGTCTGAACCGCAGCAGGTTCAAATTCGTATCCTTCTTGGCCGAGGACGTGCTCAAGCCGTTGAATGAGGTCGAGAATTCCCCCTCGGTTGAACTGAAACTTTTGGCACCGAGATTGGATCGTAGCTGGGACTTTGTGAAGCTCCGTGGTCGCGAGAATGAAAATGATGTGGGCTGGTGGTTCTTCGATCGTTTTGAGCAACGCATCGAAGGCCTTACTACTTAAGTCATGAACCTCGTCGATAATAAAAACTTTGTAGCGTCCAATGACGGGTTTGTATTGCACCACATCCACGATGCGTTCGCGAACGTCATCTACCCCCGCTTCGCTCGCGGCGTCAAGTTCGACTACGTCCATTGCGGACCCTTCAGTGATCGAGACGCACATTGAGCAAACATTGCACGGTTCTCCGGTGAGTCCAGCTTCGCAATTGAGTGCCTTCGCGAGCAATCTCGCTGTGGAGGTTTTTCCTGTCCCCCGAGGACCGGTGAAAAGATACGCGTGGTGGATATTTCCACCCTTGATCGCGTTCTGCAGAGTCCGAATCACGTGATCCTGTCCGATGAGATCACCGAACGTTTGCGACCGATATTTTCGATAGAGGGCCACGTGTGACATAGGAAAAGAAAAACGAAAACAAGGCGCCGGGAGGTCTGCGTCGCTCAGAGGTTCAATCTACCTTTGCTACATTCCTGTCCTGGAGGATTCGATCGGCCTGCTGCCGCACAGTTCCCGGCAAGCTACTTTTAGTTTAGCACCCTGCCGGGTTTTGCGCCTTGTTTTCGTTATTTTGGTGCTGAGTTTTCTGGAGTCGAAAGGAGATTCGGGACGGCGATGACGTCATCTGCGCCCTTGAGCCTACCAACTTCCTTCCAATTTGAAGTTTGGATCACTGGAACCTTGTCGCGCCATTCTCCACGTCGCAAGATTTGATCCTTGCTGAGTTTGAGGTTGGTGTACATCGCTCGGCTGCCAGGACGAACATCGGTTCGCAAGAAGTTCTTATCTGTCATTCCCTCACCATTCCAACTGAACTTGTCTTGGATGTGTGGTGGGGCGCTACGCGGATTGTAGTAGAACTCCATTAGGAAGTTATCTTGAGCAAACGGATACATGGTCGGGTCACGGCTCATGTCGAGGGTTCTATCCGTGCGGCGATTCCGGACGAAGAGTTGCTCTTGCAGGTACGTTTGATCCTTGGGTGGATCAAGGTTTACGCCCTCTCGATTGTCCCAGTTTGCGCCGCCCGGGATGGCATCGGGGAAGTTTTCATCCCGCAAGATGAACCGAATTCGGGTTCCCAGGGGCCGGACATTCCAAGTGGTCCGCACGCGGATCACCTTCGGACGAACCACCGTGACCTGAGCACTAAAGCCTACATCGAATGGGGGCTCGGTATCCCAAGGAATAATAGTATTTCCTGTCGTTCGACCGAAATGTCCGCGTTGGGCCATTCGTACGATTGTGGTGTCGATGTTATTTTCAACCGTATCGCGTTGTTGGCGGTACGAGAAGTCAATATTCTTCCCGTCAGAGGACTTCTTAATTGCTTCTATCGCGCGGTCATATTGCCCAAAGTAGTGGTCTAAAGCCTTGTCAATTTCGCCATTGCGCTGGTACGCCATAGCGAGGATGTTGCGGCGCGCGGGAAGCATATCTTCTCGTTGCTGGGCGTCATTCATCCACCTGACGGCTTTATCGTAGTTGTCGTCAATCTTGTGATACCAAATCCACCCGGTTTCAAAAAAGAGCTCGTAAGTGGTTGGGTTTTGCTTTGCACCTTCGGCCCCCAGTGCAAGCGCGCTTGGCAAGTAACGGCGGTCGCTGCGCGATTCCTCGTCGGTGAAGTTGTAGCCAATGTGCCACATCCCGGTGGCGTAGACATCAACCTGCTTTGGGTCAAGCAGGGTGACCAATCGAATGATCGGAAGGATCGCGTCATAGTTCCCGGTGTCGAAGAACGAGTCGGCTCGAACCCACAGAATCCCTGCAATGAGTTCCCGGAATCCACCAAGAACGAACAGGAGTTGGTCTGGAGATAGACCGCTCTGAGCAATCTGGCTTTGATCCTTTTGCGCGTAGTTTTTCACGTAGAGAGGCGAAAGGTAGCTCGTCATCAGGGCACCTTGCCCGACGAAAAGTGCTCCTAAAGCCCCCAACAGCAATTTTTTGTTGTTACGCATTTGCGAGATTCCTTACATCTCCCGGCGGTCAAAAACCATGATCGCCGCGATCAGGAGACCACCGATATACATCAATCCGTACAAAATGTTCCCAAAATTCAATACGCCGGCTGAAGTCAAATTTTGACCAGGATTGATCACTGCATTCTGAACGTTGAAGAGCGAGAAGTTAGGCAAGATCGATTGGATCATCGAAGCCATCGTTTTAATCGCGGGCGATGCACTGGAGTCACGCAGCGACTGGAAGAACGGGCTGAAGATCGTCCCGACAACGTAGATGCCAGAGCTCAGGAAGATGTTCACCAATGGCGTCACGAACGTGCTAAAGAACATTGCTAGCGCGGCCAGCAAGCTCATCTGGAAGAAGTTCATGATCGGCGGAACCAGGAGCTCTGCCAATGCCTGAGGATTCTTTTCCCCTTGGCTCAACACGAAAGTGAGAATCAGGACGATCGACATAAATCCGATCATCATCGCGAGGGCGGCAACTGCGCCAAGGTACTTGCCGATCAGGAATTGCCATCGCTGCACTGGCTTGCAGAGAATCGTGTAAATCGTTCTTCGGTCAATCTCGTTCGGGATCATGTAAACAGTCAAAACAACCGCGATGACGGCAGCAGTGAGCTGAATCACCGCGAGCGTAAGGCTCTTAAGAACCACTGTGCTCTGACGTGCAGTAAGGATGGACAGTCCTGGCGCGACCAAAACGAACATCAAGCCGACGAGGAGGATGACAAGTAAGACGCGTCGCCGAACGGCTTCGCCAACGGTGGTTTTTGCGATCGATAAAATAGCTCTCATGGGGTTATTGAGTCTCCTCAGTAGCGAGTGGCTTTTTGGTCACGGTTTCAACAAACAAGTCTTCAAGTCGCTTTCGTCGTGGAATCACGCTGAGGACCGAACCTCCGGAACTGACGATTCCGGTAAGGATGTCATTTGGAGAGATCGTATCAGGAATATCAACGATCAAGCGTCCTTGGGCAAGGCTGACCTTACCATCGGCAAACTTGAGCTTGTCCACAAATTCTTGCTTGACATCTTTCGCGGTGATCTCATAACGACCACCAGCAAGAAGGTCCTCGAGGCGACCTTGTCGCTCGATATTGCCCTTGTTGATAATGGCTACACGGTCGCAAATCCGTTCGACATCGCTGAGCTCGTGGCTCGAAATGAAAACGGTTTTGCCCTCCTCGCGGAAATTCATGATTAGGTCACGAATTTCGATGTGTGCGATGGGGTCGAGACCAGCGGTTGGTTCGTCAAGGAAGAGCAACTTAGGGTCGTTTAGCAGGCTTTGGGCCAAGCCGATCCGTTGTTGCATCCCTTTGGAATACTGGGAAATCGTTTTGCTTGCGTCATTAGCGAGGTTGACTTTCTCAAGCAATCGTTGGCACTTCGCCTCGTCGTTGATGCCGAAAAGCGATCCGTAAAACTTGAGGATCTCCATCCCGGTCATGTGCTCGTAGTAGTACGGCTTTTCCGGAAGGTAGCTGATGAGGTGGTGAATCGCGGTGTCACCGACGGCTTTATCAAGCACGAATGCTTCGCCGGCGGTTTGATAAATGATCCCCAAAAGAATCTTGATGGTCGTCGTCTTTCCGGCACCGTTTGGTCCCAAAAATCCGAAGATTTCCCCTTCTTCCACGTGTAGGTCAATGCCGTTGACGACGTTGACTGGTTTCCCGGTGCGTGGTTTGTATGTCTTTGTTAAATTCCTAGTTTCAATCGCTGCGCCCACTGTAGTTGGAGGCCTCCTATGCTTTTGCTTTTATATGCTCGCCGAAAAAAAATCGTGGCAAGCGGACTATGGCAGACGAATTATACCAACCCTAGGTTCCCGGGTGCGGCATCGCTTGAGCATTCTACGTCCGGGCAGGTCGCTTCTAAAACTTTTTTTGAAAATTTAACAAAAAAACCTCCATGCCTGAGAAAACTACGTGTATGATAAGAATGTAACCAGTGTTAATCTCACCAATATCTCCACCTTCGAGGGGGGGCAGCGATAGGCGAGCTAATCTGGATAAAGTCTAGCGAGGGGGTGCTTTGCTCTCCTTTCAGCCCCCTCGCATTTTTCCAATTTTTCTATTCTCGCTGGGTGTCCGGCAGGTCTTCAGGGGCGATGATTTTTACCTGTTTCCCATCCCAATCGGGGAGAGGGTTCCCTAGAGCGCGGTGCTTATTGAGCGCATTTTTCATCGCTTCACGCATGGTTTTGTCGAGCTCCTGCTCGTCTTCAAAATCTACTTTTGATTCGTGGTCTTGTTCGTTCATGGCATCCACTTCTTGCAAATCTGATCAAATAGGTCAGGCTGTTTCACTTCGGGCGCTGTGCCTCGCTTTCCCGTCGCGATGAGCCTTGGGTCAGCGATCCTTGAGTTGTCATACAATCTCCAAGAATCTACGATATCTTTATACAAAGTAAAGAATAGCTCAAGACCTGATTTAAATCTACGCCGAATGGTTTCCTCGGGAATATCATGCCCTCCAGCGCGAACTCGTGCTTTGACACGTTCAACGGAGAGGTCATCGCTTGGCATCCAGAGGAAAATGAGGTGGGTGTCGTAACCACTCTCCGAGAGGTGCTTCAAGCGAGGTTCCAGCTTCTTCGTTGCCAGCGTCGTCTCAACGGCAAAGTCCTTTCGGTTTCGCTGGAGGTCTTCTAACCGTCCGACAAGAATCCTACCGGCCTGAAGATCAGCTGTTGTGCTCCGTTGACCACTAATTTCCTGAGCGATCATATCGGCGTTGATGAAGGTCATTCCAGGGGGCAGCAGAAGCTCCGCCGCAGTGCTTTTTCCGCTTCCATTTGGACCAGCGATAACCACGGCTTGAGGGGCGGCACGACTCATTGACGCACGACCAATATATCGACGAGCGCGAAAAGAAAGACGCCCATGCTGATGTAGCCATTGAGTGTGAAAAACGCCATGTTCAGTTTGCTCAGATCATTCGGCTTAACCAGCGATTGTTCGTAAATCAGCATTCCAGCCGCCACGGCCACTCCAAGGAAGTAAATCCACCCAGCTTGAAGTAGCAATCCCCCGGCAAGAAGGCATCCAACTGCAACCGCGTGCGACACCCGGCTGATCAGCATCGCGCGTTGCCTTCCGAACTTAGCCGGTACGGAATGAAGGTTTTTCGAACGATCGAATTCATCGTCGGCAAGGGCGTAAAGGATATCAAATCCAGCGGTCCAAAAGGTGACCGCAAGGGTGATTGCCACGATCGAAAGCGAGAGAGATCCCGTGACCCCGATCCAAGCCGCTGCCGGCGCGATGCCCAAACTCAAGCCCAAAACAAAGTGGCAAAGCCAGGTGAATCTCTTTGTCAAGCTATATCCGAGCGTGAAAAGCAACGCGATTGGACTGAGCGCGAGAGTAAGCGGATTCAGCATAAATGCTGCGAGCAAGAAAATTCCGATCGATCCGTACAGAAAAAGTTGCGCCTGCTTGAGCTGTAGGAGTCCGGCTGGTAATGCTCGCATTACAGTTCGGGGATTTTCTGCATCAATGTCGCGGTCCGCGATGCGGTTGAACGCCATCGCTGCGCTCCGGCAGGAAACCATTGCGACGACGATCCATCCAAAAATCTCGAATCCTGGCCACGGCACTCCGGATTTTGCAAAGGATCCCCACATCATTCCGAGCATCGCGTATGGAAGCGCAAAGATCGAATGCTCAATCTTGATCATCTCCATAAAGATGCGGAAAGACTGCCAGGATTGCCGCATTGCCATCATTTTCTATACGTCGCCCAATCCATTTCCCGGAGCTCCAGAGTGACATTGACATCTTGATCGCCTACATAGGATTTCAAAATTGCGAATAGGGCATCTGACATGCTCTTCTTGAGATCAAGGTCGCGACCTTCCATGAGATGCAAACTCAAGTGAAGAAAGCTGGCTTTGCCGCCAGCTCCGATCACAAAATCTTGTACTTCGTAAAACCTGGCCTTCACATCCGATGCCGTAATGGTGTCGAATTCAGAAAATCGAGCAACTAATAAGCCTAGCAAGACGGCTTTGTTCTCAATCAACCCGGGGGCAGACTCGACGATCAAGTGAGGCAATTAAGGCTTCTCCTCAATTGCTTTCACCTTCGCCTCAAGCTCTGCGAGAGTTTTATGAACGCCCCTTAGGTACCACCACAGGCCCAGTAGGACCATCACCGGTGGAGCGATTGCGATGAGTTTCCATGTTTCCATAGTTTTCTATTGAGAGTCGGAGAAGTTCGGTGCGGATTCGCAAGGAATAGAGATGATAACCAAGTGCGGCGAAGCCAAAAAAGCAAAGATAAAGGACGCTCTTGTAGGAGCCGTCGAGCCCACCTTGAGCAATCGTGTTGCTCGGATGAAGGCTGATCACGTTGGGTAGGCGGGGGTAAACGAACGTCAGAAATATTGACGGCAGCATGGTCACCAGGGCATATCCCGCCAAGCTGGTTGAACTCTTTTCGCGGTCCGCGATGCTACCCTTGAGCACTAATCCGGCGAACAGAATTAGATTTACGAGCAAGAACGACGTTTGCCGTGGGTCCCAACTCCACCACGATCTCCACTGCACTTCGCTGAAAACCATCCCAGTTGTTAGAGCAAGGATCGCAAAGAGGGCGCAAATCTCCCAAGTGACGCTTAGTCGGATTCCATCTAGAGGTTCACGTTTGCTTAAAAACCTGCCGCCCAAAAATGCCGCCCAAAGTAATGCGATGGGTGCGAGTAAGGCGCAGGGAAGATGAAAAAATAGGATTCGCGCGAGGTCAGGAACTTCAAATCCTTTCGCAGATGGGACCCAAAAAGCGGAGATTGTTCCGAGGATAAGCCAACCGCAGATCACAGGAGCTGCCTGGCGGGATTGAAAAAATCGTCCGAGACCCACTACCCAATACTAAACCCGATTCAGTCGTTTCGTTGCACGGATACCGCTCTTTGGTTCATGAATTCCGCGAGAATTGGCCCAATTGCGAGGATCGCTACCGCAAAGAACAGAAGTCCAGTAAGATTTTGCCATCCTCCTGCGAAGGTGCCTTCCCCAAAGCCGACCTTTAAGGCCCCGATGCACATCGCAATCTGGGGCAACAGCAGGGGTAGTGCGACAACAACAACCGTGATCCACCGGTTGCTTGCACCCGAGACCAGCATCCCGCAGATGCTCATCGCGCCTGCAAGTGTGAAGCTCTCGAATACTAATGCTAGGATGATAAGTAAAGGATTTATTATATTAACTTGTACAAAAATTGAAAATAAACATATCAGCGCAAAGCTTGTGAACAGCATGAGTAGCGAAGCATAGAGCAATTTCCCAAGGAAAACTGGAACCGGTCGTGCCCAGAGCTTGAGCAGATCGGTCGTTCTCTGTTCGTCTTCCAATAGAAATACCCTTGGCAATGAAAGTGAAGCCGAAAATAGCATCACGATGCTAAACATCCCAGCAGAGAGAGTCGCGGTAGGTATTTGACCCACTGAAGCGAATGCCATCGCAATCACCGAAATCAAGCTGAAAAGCGATGCGCCGAGAAGGTTGTTTTTGGTACGCATCTCAGCGAGCCATTCTTTGCGTAGGATCGCCAAAACTTCCTTAACTAAGGACGAGTTCATGGGTCGCCAGCCTCCTCTCGTTCGAGTCATTTGTTGCGAGAACGACCGCTCCGCGCTGAATTTGAGCATGAATGATCTCGTGGATCAGCCCATGCCCGGACTCATCGAGGCTTGCGCCAGGTTCATCTAGGAAGAGGATATCTGGGTCCGACTGAATGGCAAGCGCGACCCGTAACCGGGCTCTCATCCCGCTGGAGAACGTGGAAACCACCTGACTGGAGTCGATGAGGTCAAGCCCAACTTGCTCAACGAGATCTTTGGCCTTGAAGGGAATCCCACGTAACTCGCCAGCCAAGATGAGATGTTCTTCTGCGGAAAGATGGGGGTAAAGTGCGAGGTCAAGGGCGGCGTAGCCTATTGAGAGCCGGATATCTCGACCGGTAGAGATAAAAACGCTTCCTTGCGTGGGAGTTTCTAACCCCGCAAGGCATCGCATTAGAGTCGTTTTCCCGGACCCATTTGGACCAAGCAAGGCTAAAATTTGCCCCTTCTCAACCCGAAGGTCAATCCCTCGGAATATCCATCGGGAGTCGAATTTCTTCCCTAACTGTTCAGCCCAGAGCATGACTTACAAGAGTATGCCACGGTCTGGGCTCTTGATATGTTTACTTGACTTGAACCCACTTCGTGATGTTTGTAGGCTGGAATCCTTCCGCAACGGTCGTTGTTCGGTAGGAGTGATTGGTGTCCTGATAAAGTTGTGAATCAAAGTCTCCTCCTCCGACAGCATCTGGTTCGTAGCGAACGACAAAGGAAGAACCTCCGCCCGGCTTGATTGTTACTCCGCCATTTTTCCCTCGCCCGCCAGCGACTAGGATCCCAGAGATCTCAGCACCTGAGCTTTCGACCATGATGCCTCCATTTGCCGCGTAAATCACGCCGGTTAGGGTTGAGCTATTGGACTTAATTTTGATTGCCTCCGGGCTCTTCTTGAGGCAGACAAGGGAACTGGCTTGGAGAACTTTTTTTCTTGTGTTGTACGGCGTCCCCTGAGTGTCCAGCTTGTACTCGGAGGTCGGTCCATCCTCATATCCATTTTCAATCACTAGGGTGACCCCGAGGTTCATTAGTGCGCCCATATTCTTGACTTTGCCTTTCACGTAAACAATGTTCTCGACAGTGTTGGTACTAGATGGCATGAGTCGCAATTGTTGACCTGGAAGAACCTCCAAGTCCCCGCTGATGTAGGCAGGCGTTGGGATGACTCGCCATTGATCCCCGGGTCTTTCTGCGACGTCGTTGCTCGTGATACTGGTGCTATAACGCGTCGCGCCAGTCTTAGCCGTCGTGCTGATCCAGTTGTTTTTCCAGTTATTGACGACGGCTTCGCTGGCGAACCCAACCTCAGCATCCATGCCGTAAACCGAGTCAGCGTCGGTTGCAGGTAATCCACCAACTGCGAAAATCACTGGGGTGCGATAGTTCTTTTTTCCGTTACTGTTGCCAATACCGTTTGGACCTTCGGTTCGGGCTTTATGATCTCGATGGACAAGAATCATTCCCTGCACGTCCAGAACTTTTGGATCGTTGAACCCATGCTTGCTTCCACGACCTTTCGGTTTCCAATCGATTCCTTTATTGGCGAGAAGATGCCCTGATTTTCCATCGGGGCTAAAGGTCCGTAGCCCTTGGTCGGTTTCGATATCGAGAGTCTCTGCTGCCGCAATAGCCGCGGCAGGAAAGTGAATTTGGTCTGCATTCGGCGCTCCACCGTCGTTTTGGTGAATTTCTTCGAGGTCGTGCACAACGGTTCCCGTGAACTGGGCGCGGATAGTACTCGTGATTCCGTTGACAATACCAAGTCCCTCAACGTCATAAATATAGGTCGTTTGCCTGCGACCACTCACGTCTCTCATTTGGGTATCTACGTTGAGCAACCTAGCACTGTACTGACCTAAAACAATCGTCCCAGCTGAAGTTGGAGCGGTGTAATCGGTCGTGCTGATTGTCATTGGGTAGGTGTTGTTCGCCAGCATTTGGCGACGAATATTATCAAAGAGTTGTTGCACTCCGCTTTCGGCAAGATTGTTTGCTTGGACTTTTTGAGACGCTTTCAGGCTGGTTCTTTCATTGACATTGTTTATGTCAAGCACGGAATAGCCGATCATTGCAAATCCGCCAATGAACATGAGTACGATTGGTGTACTTGATCCTTTGATTCGGTGACTTTTTTTCATGTGATTTTCTCTTTAATCTCTTAGCGACATTCGAGAATTAAGTTCAATATCTCGGTTTCGGAAAGTGGAATTTCTGATTTCCCCCGTAGTTCTGCAGATGAGGCGTACGTTTGCGTATCTCGCTCCACTTTTTCCAAATGCGTCCATCGGAATTTGGGGATCAACCCTGTAGTGAGCGTCAATCGGAGTGTTGCTTCTTGGAGCTAGCGCAAAGCTCACGGTTGAGTCTGACAGGCTTGCCATGCCGTCAGCGAGCCGATTCGTACCGCCAACCATCACGAGCGTTGGAATTTCGGTTGAACCTGCGAGGGGCGTCGCCGAAAGCGGAAATTGCTTTCGAGATTGGTCGCCCATGAATGTCTCTGTAGTGCCGTAGTCAATCGCAAAAGTGGTGATACTAGCGGCCAAGTTCCGATCAAGAACTGCGGCCGCGCCCACATTGTTTGTTATCGTTCCCTTGTATCTCTTAATAATGTTTGGACCCGAATCGCCCGTTGCCGCTTCGATTGTGTAGATGAAAACATCGTAGCGCCCTGGAAGAACAACTCCCGAGCTGTTTGGAACTGGAACTCGAAGGATGATCGTGCTGTTCGCGTCTGACCGATAAACCGCTGAACCTGTTGGTGGATATTGCGTCAAGATTGCATCTGCTTCGCTCATATGCTGCGAAAGCTGTTGATAGGCTAATTGTAACTTGGCCATCACCGAGGAACTGTCATCGGTTTTGCGAATCGCCTGCGATGCATAAATCCCGATTCCAAAGAGGAACAGAGTCAACAACATCATGGTGCCCATCGACACCACGAGTTCCACTAAAGTCATTGCGCGCAAATTTCGCTTCGGTGAGGTCATGGTACGACTCCAAACATTCCCAATGCCCACTTTCTACCGTAAAATTCAAACGACCACTCCTGGGGCGCATTAGCAGGTTCAGGAGCAGGTTCTGGTTCTGGTTCTGGTTCTGGTTCTGGTTCTGGTTCTGGTTCTGCCGGGGGAGATGGAGGCTCTGGCGGTGGTGGCGTGTAGAAGTAGTCGTTGTTGCTTCCGCCTGTTGATACGGTGGAAACTTGCGGCCTTGTCACCATTTTGGAAACAACAACCTCAGATCGCTCACTTGTTCCAGAACTGGCGAAGTTGGACCACCTCACGCGAACCGTGATCCGTTGCAGAGACGAGTTTGGAACGGTTTCGACAGAGTAAATTCCTCTCAGCCCCACTTCGGTTGATCCAAGCTTGTATTGGTTGAGCACTGCCGCCGGAACGGTAAACTCTTGACTATCGACGAGGCGCCGGTTCTCGATTGATCCAACGGCGAGGCTTTCAAGTTGCCGAGTCGCAATGCTAAGTGCTGCCGCACGAGCCTCGTTTTGCCGACTCACTTTCGAAGACATTCCTGTCACTCCGATAACGGACGTCGAGAGGATCGCCAAACAGAAGAGCGCAACCAGGGACTCGACTAGGGTCAAGCCTGCGATTAGTTTTCTAGAAGATCTTTTTTGTTGCCTCATTTTGTCCCGTTCCAAAAATTTGTCAATATCATGTTGCGTTGGTTTCTGATTCCTGTAGCAAGTTCAGGCACAACTGCATCATGTCTTTCCAATTTGTCTGTTCCATGTTTTCAGGTCGTTCTGGATGCTCAATTGATAGTCCGGAAAATTTACAAGTAATAACCTTTCGAAGGAGCGTCTAGGATTGATCAATGAGTCATTGTTTTTCGTGGGTCAGGATCAGAATCTCGTGCCAATCGGAAAAATTCGGGCATAATGGGAAGCAGAATGAAGGAGAAAATTGACGAACTCGCGGCTCTGATGCAGGATTTTGACCTCAAAGAAGGAAAGCTGAGTGGTGACGATTGGTCGGTTACCTTCTCCAAAACGCTGCCAAGTATTGGGGCACCGATGATGTTATCTGCTTCTGCCGATATTTCGGCTTCCGATGAGCCTGTTAAAAAGGCACCCTCCCCAAAAACACCCAAGGTCACTGGAACTCCAATCACGAGCCCAATGATGGGAATCTTTTATAATTCAGCCAGCCCGGGATCTCCTCCGTTTGTGAAGGTTGGAGATACTGTAACGGCGAACCAGGTGATTGGCCTCATTGAAGCAATGAAAGTTTTTAACGAGGTCACAGCCGGGATCAACGGGACGGTGAAGAAGATCGCGGTTGAGTCTGGCAAGCTGGTTCAGGTTGGAGAACCTCTCATCCTTGTCGGTTAAAGGCATCGGACTTCTTGGGCTCGGGACCGTTGGCTCCGGAGTTGTGAACTTGGTCCAAGAGCGGCTGGGCGACCTAGCTGAAATTCGCCTTGTTGGGGTTCGGGATGTTACGAAGAAGCGATCTGTCCATATTAATCACGTCACCTCTGATCTTGAGTCCGTTGTTGAGCATCCAGATGTCGATATTGTCATCGAGGTGATGGGTGGAATTGAACCCGCGAAGAGCTTGATTCTACGCGCTCTTGAGCTAGGTAAGCCTGTCATCACGGCCAATAAGCAGTTGATAGCAACCCATTGGGACGAGTTGGTTCCGGGTCACCCAAATCTGCGCTTTGAGGCGTCCGTGATGGCTGGAGTTCCCGTGATGCAAACCATTGAGACCCTAGCGAAAACAAATGAAATCACTGGGGTTTCCGGCATCATCAATGGCACCACGAACTTTATGCTTTCGGCGATGGAAGAGCGGGGGCTTGGCTTTGAGGAAATTTTAAGGGAAGCTCAGGATCTGGGTTATGCTGAAGCGGATCCATCGGCCGACGTTGACGGATTCGATGCGGCCTATAAGCTCGCGATCTTTATTGGGATGATCACAGGCAAGGCGCCTGCGATGAGTGAATTGCATGTTTCAGGAATCCGCTCTATGACCCCCGAGGCGATCCGCGAGGCGAAATCTAGGGGTTTCAGATTGAAGTTGATCGGGTCTTGGACTCCTGGTCAAGTTCCGGTGGTTGGGGTGCAAGAAGTGCCGCTTTCGAATCCTCTTGCAGGAATTATGGGCACGACGAACGCGGTGCAATTTTTGGGTCACGCAAGCGGGCCGATCACGCTGTCAGGTCCTGGTGCGGGTGGTTCGCAAACGGCAAGCGGGATTTGCGGAGACTTAGTTCAGATTCTTAATGGCCTCTGAAGGGGGGCTCACTTACAGAAATTAGGGGAACTAACCGTCCGTTTTTCGCGGTCATAATAGGAACGTACCTAGGACTGGCAACGTGGCTAGTTTCTTTTGTCCTTTTCGTTAAGGTCGAATAGGGATTGGTTTTTTTTCATGCGAGTTGCCGTCATTGGAACAGGGTTGATCGGTTCATCAGTCTCAAAAGGGCTGAGAGAGTCTGGGTTCGCCGAAACTGTTTTGGGACTGGACACAAACCCAAAGAACTCCGCTTACGCCCTTGAATTCAAGTATGTTGATGGCATTCTTGAGTTAGGTTCTCAAGATAAGGAAATTGATCTCTGGGTGATTTGTACTCCACCGGATGGGGTTCTGCCTTGGTTGAGTGAACTCGAACATCGTATTGGCGACGAATCTGTAGTGACAGATTGCGCCAGCGTCAAAGCATTCCTCTATGGTAGTTTGAGCGACAAAATGCGAAAAAGGTTTGTAGGTGGGCACCCAATGGCTGGCGGTACTACCACTGGGCCAGAGGGATCAAAAGCCGATCTTTTCGCAGAGCATCCTTGGATCCTGACTCCAGAAGAAGCCGAACCCGATGCGATTCGGGGAGCCGAGCGGATGATCTATGCGCTTGATGCGATTCCAATTAGAATGTCAGCCGTTGATCATGATCTTCACGTCGCTCGCCTCAGCCATTTGCCAACTTTATTGGCCAACCTGCTGGCTGCAATGGGGCAGAACCTTCCCAGTGTACATATCGGAGGTGGCTCCTGGCGGGATTTAACACGCGTTGCGGGTGCAAATCCTGTTCTATGGGAGCAAATTTTACGGCACAATCGCGATGAGGTGCTCTCCGCGGTTGGAGAACTGAGAGCGTCATTGGCTGAAGTCGAATGTGCGCTTGCAGCAAACAACTCCGAGGATCTGAAAAGATTGATTGATCACCAATCTTGAGCTTAATGCGGTCACAATGAGATTGGATGCAATCGCTTAAAATTTCTCCCGGTGGATCTGCTCGCGGCTCGTTTCGGGCCCCAGCGGATAAGTCTTTGACCCACCGTGCATACTTGTTTGCGGCGATTGCGAATGGTCCGTGTCAGGTCATGAATCCCCTTCGCGGCGAAGACTGCGAAAATACGCGTCAGTGCTTGGAGGCGATGGGTATGCATTCGGTTGAAATTCCGGATGGGTACTTGCTGAAGCCGGTCCTCGAATGGCGTCAACCAGATCATGACCTGGAGTGCGGGAATTCCGGCACCACGATGCGATTGCTTTCCGGATTGATTGCATCTCGGCCGATTACAGCGACCCTCGTAGGTGATGCGAGCCTTAGCCGTCGTCCGATGAAGCGTATCGCCACTCCTCTAGAGCTAATGGGAGCTAGCATAGAAGGAGAGCGTCCGCCTCTCAAAATCTCCGGAGCTCAACTCAACGGGATAAGCTACTTCAGCCCTGTCGCTAGTGCCCAGATTAAGAGTTGTGTGCTTTTGGCTGGTTTGCGCGCAGATGGGGAAACCAGCGTCACGGAGCCAGCCCAAAGTCGGAACCATACCGAAATCATGCTCAAGGCTCTCGGGGCGGAGATCAAAGTGGAAGGACTCAAAGTTACGGTTAAGCCATCGCAACTGAAGGCTTTTACAATGAGCGTACCGGGTGATATTTCAAGCGCTGCGTTCCTGATGGTGCTTGGGGTTTGTCTACCGGGAAGTGAAATCACGATCCAAAATGTTGGGATCAATCCGTCTCGGACTGGGATTTTGGACGTATTGAATACGACTGGGGCGAATTGGTTTTTTGAAAATGTGCGTTCGGAGTTAGGTGAAGAGGTCGCGGACTTTCGCGTGCAGTTCACCAAGATGAGGCACCCTTTCGTCATCGAAGGTGCAATGGTTCCTAGGCTTGTTGATGAAATTCCTGTATTGGCGCTACTTGCAACTCAGTGCCAAGGCAAAACGATCATTCGTGATGCCCAAGAACTCAAAGTTAAGGAGAGCGACCGTATTGCGATGACCGCAACTTTGTTGAACTCTATGGGAGCAGAGGTTGCGACAACACAAGACGGGCTTGAAATCACTGGCCCAACTCCACTTCATGGGACGACGTTTGATGCAGATGGTGATCATCGGATGGCGATGACCGCTGCGATCGCGGGGATTTTGGCGACGACCGGAGATACGCTCATCCACGGAGCCGATTCGATCCGGACTTCGTTCCCTGAATTTGAATCTATTTTGGAGAAATTGCTTGTCAAGTAAGAAGATTGTTGTCGCGATGGACGGTCCGGCCGGCGCCGGGAAAAGCACTGTCGCTCGTCTGGTCGCGGAGGCGCTTGAACTCAAGCTCCTTGACACGGGTGCGATGTATCGTTGCGTGGCATTGGCTTGCTCCCGCGCCGGGCTAGCGGTGGCGGATGTGGATGAGGTTGTCGCACTGTGTGAAACTTTGAACATTGATTTTGGGACGCATGGAGAGGTTTTGATGAACGGTTCAGATGTCTCAACCGACATTCGACTTCCCGAGATAAGCGACCTAGCAAGTGCCCTGAGCGCGATTCCTGGGGTTCGGCGGATTTTAGGTTCTGAGCAGCAGGCATTTATCGAGGCCGGAGGTTATGTATTGGAGGGGCGCGATACGACCAGTGTGATCGCACCAAACGCAGAGGTGAAGGTGTATCTCACGGCGAGCATTGAAGAACGTGCTGAGCGGCGGTTTAAGGAGTTAAAGTCTCGGGGGATGCACGTCCCGCTTGAGGATCTCGCCAAGCAAATCGCCGAACGCGATGCCAGGGATATGAACCGGGCGGATTCGCCCCTGAAGCGCGTTCCGGATGCATTGGCGATTGAGACCTACGGCATGACGCCGCAACAGGTGGCTCAGAAGATTGTGGACCACGCCCGCACGCTGATTTAGTTTCCCTTTCTGTTAGTCCCAAAATGAAATGAGCGCATTCCTTTCGGTTTCGCTCATTTCATTTCGTAAAGTCAACTACTCGCGTTGGGTCGCGAAGCTGGTGATGTAGACCTTTAGGATGGGTCCTTCGTCGCTATCCCAATCTGGGAACTCCCAGTCTTTAGCGTGCTCAAGAACATTTTCGAAGGTGAGAGGGCCATGATGTTCCTTCTTCTTCTCCTTTTCTTTCTTCTTGTCCTTCTTGGCGTCCTTCGGATCTTCCTCAACGTGGGCGACGATGTGGAGAACGTGATTTGCGTCGGCGGCGATTAGGCGCCGGAGTCGCTGCTGAAAATTCGGTCGCTTAAGGTCTTCGATACTCATCGAAGATAGTCGCTGCTGGATTGCGTCCCGTAGGGCAATTTCTTCTGGAGCCGGTCCACCCTTTCCACCGCCGTGTCCATCACCCCCACCACCGATGTGAATCTTAGAATTCTTATCCAATTGCAGCGTGACTTCGGTACGTAGGAAGTAGTTTCTCTCCCGGAGGTTTACTACGAATTCAGGCGTTAGCGGAACTAATGCTCCAAGCTCTGCTTCCGGTTCCTTAACGACGGGAACCGGGCGAGATTTCATTCCAAAAAATCCTCCCGCTGCCATTACGGCGGCAAGCACAATGATGATTGGCAGTTTCCCGCCCTTTTTCTTTTTTCCTGCGTCTGGTGCTGGTGCGTCTGACATGTTTTTTGGATTTCCTTAGTTCCCTGTAGAAGTGCTGTTCCACATTTCTGTCTTGAATCCCCACAATCCGCCGTGCCGTTGGAACGGATTAAGCGTAAAATGATGGAGAATCATCATGATGAAAATGCGATCACTATCTCTTTTCCTTCTTGGATTATCGGCACTTGGTCATGCGGCCGAGATAGTAAAACCCGATCCAATTGAAAATTTTGTCGGTCTAAGCTGGAGCGAAATGCGGATTGGCGCGACCACCGATGCCCAAATCAAGAAGTTGTATCAACTGGATAAGCCGGCGATTCGACCGGAAGCATTGCGATTAAAGATTGCCGAACGTGACCTGAAACGGGTGGATGTTTTGCTCAATGGTCGGGGTGCGAAGGCAACTGTTTCCGGGTTCTATTTACAGTACGAGCCTGGCAAGGGACCGGAGATTACCACTCTTGGGAAAGCGATCAGCAAAGAACCTATAGTTGGATTCCCAGCCAATCGGTATGAGGATTGGAGCGTGGCTGGATTTGCCGATCGGGGAATCTTTGCGCTTTGCCAGAACATTGGAGGTAAGCAAATCGCTGAAATCGTGCTTCTTTTGGCACCGGAAGCAGCTGAGTATGCTTTGCGAGGTTGGGAAGCTAAACCCACAAAGATTGAAAAATACGCTCCTGTAATTACCTTTGAAGATCTGCTCATTACCTATGGACGAGCTAGCGGAAGTGTCTCGGGATCCAACGTTGAATTCTCGCGCCGAGAGGACATCGAAGATGATATTCGGTACGAGCTTGAGCGGTCAGGCCGCTCAAGGTTCCTCCAGTACGATCGTCGTGGAAATGCTCAACTCACCGGCTCTTTGAACGTCGTCTGGGATAAAAAGCGAAAGGAGGTCACTTACTCCGTGACGGTTTCTGCGAGCGGCACAAACTTGCTCGGGAATGTAACCGCCTCAGGTTCCGCCGAACGGACGTTCCGACGAATGGAGGAAAAGCCTAGGGTGCGATCCGAGCGATTTATCACAGACCTTATCCGCGATGCCCGCGATGATATGGAGCGGAATTTTGATTCTGCAGTAAGCCGCCAGCGTCCTCCGACCGCAACCGAGATTCGCTATCGAGAGTGGATGAAGATTGTCAACGATGCGACCAAGAACTAAGGGTAGAACGTAGGACACAGCATGACCGGAAAGTTGGTCGTCGGCATCACCGGCGCAAGTGGGGCGATTTATGCCCAGAGATTTCTCATTGAAGCTGCGAAGCACTTCGATGAGATTTTTCTGATCATGAGCGAACAGGCGATCCAGGTTGCTGCAACCGAAATCGGAGTCGCGCCTAGAAAAGGCGACAAGTTTTCGACCCTCGAATGGCTCGGGGCCGATCTCCCTTCGATCAAACTCCTTGACGATCGGAACTACTTCACGCCTCCCGCAAGCGGTTCGTTCCGTCACGATGGGATGGTTATTCTTCCTTGTAGCATGGGTACGGCGGGGCGGATCGCAAACGGGATCAGCAACGATCTTTTGACCCGATCGGCGGATGTTTGCCTCAAAGAAGGGCGTAAGCTGATCATGGTTCCGCGCGAAATGCCGATGAATGTGATCATGCTCCGGAATCTCACAACTCTCGCCGAGGCTGGCGCCACGATTGTTCCCGCCTGTCCGGCCTGGTACACAAACCCAAAGACACTCGAGGAACTGGCTGACACCGTCGTAGCTCGGGTTCTTCAGCAACTCGGCGTTGAACACAACCTTCAGAAACAGTGGATGGTGAACGATTGAGTCGCATCGTAATCGCGGGTGGGTCGGGTTTCATTGGCAAGGCGATTTCTAAGAATCTTAAATCGGCGGGGCATGAGGTAATCGTGCTCGGTCGGAGTGCAGAGGGGAAGGCGAAATGGGATAGCAAGACCCTCGGACCTTGGGCAGGGTTGGTGGATGGATCGCTTGCTGTGATTAACCTGACCGGCGAAACCGTTGCTCAAAAATGGACCTATCAGGCACAAGAGAAGATTTTGAATAGCCGGGTGGATTCCACCAAAGTGATCGGTGAGGCTATTCAGAAAGCAAAGAATCCGCCAAAGGCCTGGGTCAATGCCAGCGCGATTGGATTTTATGGCAATCATCCGTCGCAAATTTTCACCGAAGGTTCACCGAGCGTCCAAGATGGAGAATTTTTGGTCGAAACTTGCAAGCAATGGGAATCAGCGATGACCGAATGTTCGACTCCGAATACCGCTCAGTCTCGCATTCGGATCGGCGTTGTTTTGGGACAGGGTGGTGGCGCGCTTCCGGTTTTGGCAAAGCTCACAAGGGCATTTTTGGGAGGTGCCGCCGGGAATGGGCAACAATGGATGAGCTGGATTCACATCGATGACCTTGCCCAAATTTTCGTTGATGCCGCACTCGCGCCTCTTGAGGGGATTTATAACGCTACGGCTCCAAACCCGGAAACCAATTCAGACTTAATGGCAACGATGCGCAAGGTCTTGGGACGACCCTGGAGTCCGAACGCGCCGGGATTTGCGATGAAATTGGCGGGAGCATTTGGGGCTCCAGAACCGGATTTGGTCTTGCAAGGAAATCGTGTGATCCCGGCACGACTCACGAGTCAGGGATTCCAGTTCAAATTCCCAGAGTTGGAACCAGCCCTTCGAGATCTACTGAAATCGTAGGAGTTCCAGTTTTAAGATGGTTCCAGAAGTAAAATAGGGGTCTATGCCTAGGCCACTCGCGTTCGGAAACGGTCGTTTACTGATTCAGCTGGATCGCGAGCACGCGATCCGAGATTTTTTTTGGCCCCAAGTTGGTAAATGGAACCACCTGCAGGGGTATCGCATCCGGCTCGGAGTATGGGTGGATGGGCACCTTGCCTGGGTGGATGGTGATGATTGGATCCGCGATCAAGCTTACGAGCCAGGCACGCTTATAGGAAACAGTGTTCTGACTCATGAGGACCTTGGGATTAGATTGACTGTGACTGAGGCCATTCATCCGCACAAAGATTCGTTTGCCAGGCAGATTCAAGTAGAGAACCTCTCAACCCATAAGCGAGAGATCAGGCTCTTTTCGACTCACGACTTTCGCCTCGAAGAGAACGATATCGGCGATACAGCCTTTGTGGATGTTCACCAAGGGGCGATGATTCACTATAAATTTGGGACGAACATCCGAATCTCTGCGATTGCGAATCACACCCCATCCATTTACGAATTCACGTGCGGAATCAAGGCTTTTGGTCACATGGAAGGAACTTGGCGCGATGCTGAGGATGGACATTTGCAAGGGATTCCGATTGCGCAGGGATCGGTGGATTCGACTTTCAGTATTCGGTTGGAGATTCCCGGGAATGAAAAAGCCTTCGCTGGAATCCTCATTGAAGCGAGCAAGGAGCACTTCTCAAATACCTCTCCGATCCGAAATCAGCGCGACTTAGACGAGACGTTCGATGCAAGTCGAACTTGGTATCGCGAAAATTTGGCAACTTCTGAACCCCCATCCTGGGCAGATTTGACGAATGCCCAAAAAGAGTTTTTCTACCACTCGCGGTTCATGATTGAGACGCAATGCAATCATAACGGCGGGATTCTGGCGGCAAATGACAGCGATATTTTGGAAACGAATCGTGCCACCTACAGCTGCGTTTGGCCTCGCGACGGGGCTTTGGTGGCGATGGTCATGGGCGGGGAAGTTCTGGATCGTTGGTGCGATTTCTGCCTCACTATTCTGAATAAGTCGCGTGATGGGGCGGTGTTTGACCAGAAGTATTCTGCGGATGGAGAAATTGCAGCGTCTTGGCACCCGGTATTGAAGGATGGCAAGCTGATTTCGGCGCATCAGGAAGATGAGCTGAACCTGACCGTGATGGCTCTCTTTGATCAAGAGAACTTGGAGTATTGGGAAGCGATGCGGGAGTCTGTGTTTGCTTACTACGAGCGGTTTACTTCGAGCGATGGTTTGCCGATTCCGAGTTACGATCTTTGGGAAGAACGGCTGGGGGTTCATTGCTACACTATCGCGACTCGTATCGCCGCTTTCAAGGTCATCGCCGAACTTGAGGAACGGGCAGGTCGCTCGGGATCAGAATTCTTAAAGAAGGCAGAAAAACTGCTGAATTTGTTCTTGAGGGAGTTTTATGACCATGGCTTGAAGCGGTTCATTCGAATGATTTGTCCGGACGGTCATCGCGACCTTACTCCAGACAGCGCAACGCTGAGCGTTGGATTGTTTGGTGCGATGGATCCCCATTCGGAGGAATTCCGAAACACGGTTGCTGCGGTGGAGCGTGATTTGCGGATTCACGGTCAGATTGATGGGATCGCCAGATACGCAAAGGACTATTACTTCAGGCGCACCGAAGACTACCCTGGTAACCCTTGGATCATCTGTACCATGTGGTTGGCGCAGGCCAGGATCGCGCTTGCAACGGACTTGGATGAGCTTGGCCATGCAAAATTCTGGTTGGATTGGGCGATTGCAAGAGCGGAGACGACTGGGGTTTTGGCTGAGCAGTTTCATCCGGAGACTGGAGAGCCTCTGAGCGTAAGCCCGCTCACATGGTCCCATGCAGAATATTGCCGCACCGTGCAGAATTATATTTCGAGATATATGGACCTCCGGAATCGGTAGAATCATAGTAGATGGAAACCAATTTTGCATCGCAAGACGACCTGTCGTATCTGGCACGTGCTTATAGCATTGACCGCGCGGAGCTGGAGCGTTTGCAGACCATGGATGAGATTGCGAGCAGGGTCGGAATTGAAAAGTTTCGGCTGGTTCGAGAGTTGAATCAGCACCGAAGCGATGCCTTCCGGATTCAGTATCTGGAGCAAAAGCAGGTCACGGGCTGGCGCGCGATCTTATTCCTTGCTGGGATGGTTTTCTTCTGCTACTTCCTGTTCTTTTTGTTGATGCGGTCGGTTGGGGTTTTTGCTCCGAACGCTGCTGAGATTCACAAGAAAGTCAAAGAAGCGCCGCCTACCGCTGGGCATCAGAAAGAAGATGTCGTCGAGAAGAAGCCTCGGATGTAAGGACTCAAGAACTCATTCTGATTTCGTTCGATATAGTCACTTTCCAGTCGGGCGGGCGACCATGATTCCGGAGTGCTTTTTGTTCCCGGCGAGGTAATCGCTAATGCTGACAGCGAAGGTGACCTCCTTCTTGGTACTCGACGCATGCACAAAGTGGCGGACGCCTTTTTCGACGATGATCATGCCGACGTGGGCGCAGTCCATTCCGGCGCGGGTGTCGGTGATGGCGATGATGTCGCCGGTTTGGAGCAAAGGCTCGGCGGCCGCGATTTTATCCTTGGGCAAATACCACTTGGGGAAATTTGTGAGGTCGGCTTCCTGCTTCAGAAGGGTATCCAGCAAGCCAGGATTCGCCTTAAGCTGGCGATACACGTGGAAGTTGGAGCTCATAAAGTTGATCTTCTTGACGAACGGCTTTGAGCCAGGAAGACTTCTGGTGAGATCGGTGACGGTGCCTTTTTTCACCCCATCGCGAATCCAATCACTGGTGTAATGCAAGCGACTCAGATACCCATCAATCACTCCGCCACGGTAGCGAGTATAAGTAACCGCATTCACTAAATCTTCTTTTGTCATCATGCGGCGAAGTTTCCAAGGAAGTCGCGCGAGGTTCAACGAGACTTCCGCAAATGTCACGCAATCCAAACCCTTCACCGTGACCACGCAGAATTCTTCGGTCTCGGATTTCTCCAAAGTCCAACCCACATATGGCGTCCCAAGCAATGCACGACCAAAAATCTCCATGCGATCTCCGATGGGCTTGCTGACGACTTGCGAATTATAACCCAGATTGATCATCTCGTCCACGGTCTTGACGGGCGCGGCGGGAGCGGAAATCAGCATCGAAATCATTGCGGTGAGCATGGTTCTATATTAGCAGTTATACGGGTGGGCTACAATATAAAAATGCTGAGTCTCGAATCCATTCGTTCCACCCTCGGCGGTCAGGCCGATTCGCTTTTGAATCACGAGTGCAAGACCGTTTCAAAAGATCATCTTCATCTTCCTGGCAGTGATTGGATTGACCGCATTTTTGCCCCGACCGACCGGAACAACCAGACTCTGAAGTCGTTGCAACAGCTTTATGGCAATGGTCGTTTGGCGAATACCGGATATTTGAGCATTCTTCCTGTGGACCAAGGAATTGAGCACGCTGCTGGTGCCAGTTTTGCGAAGAATCCGGCTTACTTCGATCCTGAAAACATTGTGAAGCTAGCGATTGAAGGTGGTTGCAACGGCGTGGCTTCGACATTTGGTGCGCTTGCCAGCGTTTCTCGAAAGTATGCCCACAAGATTCCGTTTATCGTGAAGATTAACCACAACGAATTGATGACCTATCCGAATAAGTTTGATCAGATTATGTTTGGGACGATCAACCAGGCTTATGATATGGGTGCAGTTGCGGTTGGGGCAACGATTTACTTTGGTTCGGAAGAATCTAGCCGACAAATTGTGGAAGTTGCAGAAGCATTCCAACACGCACATGAGCTTGGAATGGCAACGATTCTTTGGTGCTATATTCGCAACAATGCTTTTAAGACTGGCGGAGTGGACTATCACACAAGCGCGGATCTTACGGGTCAAGCGAATCACCTTGGCGTCACGATTAATGCAGACATTATCAAGCAGAAATTGCCGGATGTGAATGGCGGATTTAAGGCTTTGAATACTGGTGGTTCGAGCTATGGCAAGCTTGACGAGCGAATTTACACCGAACTCTCCAGCGATCACCCGATTGATCTTTGTCGCTACCAAGTGATCAATTGCTATATGGGCCGAGCGGGATTGATCAACTCCGGTGGAGCTTCGGGTCCGAACGATATGGAAGACGCGATTGCGACTGCCGTTATCAACAAGCGCGCAGGCGGGATGGGACTTATTTCCGGTCGAAAGGCGTTCCAAAAGCCAATGGACGAAGGGGCGAAACTGCTCCAAGCGATCCAAGATGTGTATCTCTGCGACGGCGTCACCATCGCTTAAGTTCTTTCCTGAGTACTTGTTTCTCACTAACCAACACTGGTTAGTGAGGATTTCTTTGTATGTTTCATGGTGGCGCTAGGTTCCTGCCATCAGAAAGAACAGGAATCCGATGATAACGATTGAAGTAACCTGTATCAATGAAAGGGCTAACGCGAGGGGCATTCCGACTCGTGATTCTCGTTTATTCCATACCGACCAACCTATGGTGATGCAGCTAAAGAGAAATAAACCGACCATCGAAATTATGTGATCGATTAATGTATAGGCTGAGGGGTCTAAGGGATTTAGGACGGGGTAAAACAGAAGTCCATGCAGATACACGGTCAAAGGAGTGCTAAACCATAGCGTCTTCCTTAGGGTGTATCGAGTGACTACGACCGGACGAACATAATTGCTATCCTCCTTCGAGAAAATCAGGTTTTCCCTATGTTCTTCTTGATTTCTCATTAGGTTTTATGTTGCGAATCCGATCAACATCGTCCCGCATGCGACCATGAAAAGAAATACCTGGACGATGAATACGAGAACAGCAAGCCAAAACCCGTTGTTACTTTCCTCAATGTCTGATAAGCCTTTAACCAGCGAGAGGAGATTTGACAACCCGAGTGAGAAGCTAACCAAGAAAAATGCGCCAGATACAAGAAGTGGGGGCAATTGAGTTGAGAATCTGAACAGAAGGGGGGATAGTGCTACCAGGAACGTAAGCGGAGCATTCCACCTGAGCGTGTCTCGGATTGTCGTTCTCGTCCCTAGAACTGGACGAATGTAGTTACTCGAAAAATCTAGTTCCTTTGTCGAACCGGGCTGGGGATCTCGGATTGGATTGATCTCGCTCATAGCTATTCCTATAAGTTATTACTCCGAAGAATTGAAAGTTCCTCCAACGTTTGAAAAGTTAGAGGAACAGGTTTCAACATTTTAATGAGTTTACAAACTCAATCCGCCATCAACCGTGATTGTTTGACCTGTAATATAGCCAGAATCGGGGCTTGCCAAGAAAGCCACAGCGTTGGCAATGTCTTCAGCCGAGCCAAGCCGACCAATCGGGGCAGCAGACACGACTCCGTCCTTCATTTTTTGGTCAAGCTCAGCGGTCATGTCGGTTTCTATAAACCCAGGGGCGACGGCGTTGACCGTAATTCCTCTTGCCCCGAGTTCTTTTGCGACGGCAAGTGTCAGGCCGATCATCCCGGCTTTACTCGCCGCGTAATTCGCTTGCCCAGCGGCGCCGTGTAACCCAACAATGCTGGAGATATTAATGATCCTGCCGTAGCGCGCTTTCATCATCGCGCGGGTGACGGCTTTGGTGCAAAGATATGTGCCGCGTAAATTCACCGAAATAACAGCGTCAAAATCCTCATCCTTCATCCGCATCAGGAGTTGATCGCGTGTAATTCCAGCATTATTCACAAGCACCGAAGGAACACCCAAATCCTTC
>JBEIDH010000001.1:0-184660 GCA_040383535.1 Chthonomonas sp. | reverse complement strand
TTACCCCCGAATAATCGCCAACAACTCGGCGGTCTTCGCTTCCATCAACGCATGATCGCCTCGGGTTTCCACATTTAGGCGGATGACCGGCTCGGTGTTACTGCCACGAAGGTTAAATCTCCAATCGTCAAATTCGACGCTCAAACCGTCAATCTTGTCCACCTGTCCGTTGCTTCCGTAGGTGTCTTCAACCCTCGCGAGGACGGTTTTAACATCGGCAACGCTGCTATTGATTTCTCCGGAGCAAGGGAAATTCTTCACCATTTCGCTCACCAAATCACCAAGCGACCGACCGGAAGTGCTCACCAAGTGCGCGATCATTATCAGCGGAACCATGCCGCTGTCGCAATACCAATGACCCTTAAAGTAGTGGTGCGCACTCATCTCGCCGCCATAAGCGGCGTCTTCTGCTCGCATCTTTTCCTTAATAAAGGCGTGACCCGACTTGCAGATGATTGCAGTTCCGCCAAATTTGGCGACAATATCGAGGGTATTCCAAGTCAGTCTTGGATCGTATATGATCTTCTGGGTGTTGTCCACCGCCAAAAGCGCCTGGGCGAGCAAACCAACAATGTAATAGCCCTCAATGAAAACTCCATTTTCATCCAGGAAGAAACAACGATCGTAGTCTCCATCCCATGCCACACCAAAGTCATATTTGCCCGGATTGGCGCGCATTTCTGCCTCCATTCCAGCCCGAGATTCTTCTAGAATCGGGTTCGGCACACCGTTCGGGAAGTGACCATCTGGCTCATAATTCATCTCTGCAACCACGAGTGGCAGGTGAGGCGAGAGCTTTCTCATCGCAACTCCAGCAGCACCATTGCCCGGGTTCGCGAGAACGTTTAGTGGCTTGATCTCGTTGATCGGGGCAAACTTCGTCAGCAAGTGTTGAACAAAATTAGCATAAGGATCAACACTGGTCCAAACTGGATTGAACTCTGTCGGGATATTGCCTGCCTCCAAAATTTCAAAGGCATCCTTTTCGATATCGTTTAGTCCAGAATCGCCACTAATTGGAACGGAGTCCCGGCGAACCATCTTCATACCATTGTATTCGGGCGGATTGTGACTGGCGGTGATCATGATGCCGCCGTCGTAATTGTAATGGGGAGTCGCGAAGTACACCATCTCCGTTCCGATCAAACCAAGGTTGACGACAGTAACACCTTCCGCGTTTAATCCAGCCGCAAGTGCCGCGGCGAGCTCAGGACCAGAAAGCCGAATGTCATAGCCAAGGCAAACGCTCTTCGGCTTGATCTGACGAGCATAGGCGCGACCGATCGCGTAGGCAACGGCAGGATTAAGCTCGCTTGGGACTTTCCCTCGAACGTCATACGCTTTGAAGCATGGCAAAAACTGACCCATTTCGAGCGTAGTTCTACCCGTTTTTTGATGTTAAAAGTTGGTCCGGAGCGAGAATCCCTGGAAGGGACTTACAGCGTTCGGTCCACGGCTTCTGCGATGCGCCGCAATTTTGGCATCATCTGTTCGAACTGTTGAATCGTCACGCTCTGAGAGCCATCCTTAAGCGCGTGATCAGGATTCGGGTGAACTTCGATGATCAAACCATCTGCTCCCGCTGCGATCGAAGCCGCACTCATACTTGCCACAATATCGCGACGACCCGTGCCTTGGCTCGGATCGATAATGATCGGGAGGTGACTCAGTGAATGCATCACCGGAATCGCAGAAAGATCAAGGGTATTGCGAGTTCCGGTCTCAAAGGTACGAATTCCACGCTCGCAGAGCATAATGTTCTCGTTACCATTCGCGGCGACGTACTCGCAAGCGAGAAGCCATTCTTCGTACTTCGCCGACATCCCTCGCTTGATCATGACCGGACGGTTCGACCGACCAAGTTCACGCAACAGGTCGTAGTTCTGCATGTTTCGCGTTCCAATTTGCAAAATGTCGCTGTACTCACCGACGAGGTCAATCTTGCGAAGATCCATGACCTCTGTAATCACTTTCAGCCCATATTTTGACGCTGCTTCTTTCAAGAGCTTGAGCGCAGGAACACCCATACCTTGGAAACTGTAAGGCGAAGTGCTCGGTTTGTATGCACCTCCGCGCAGGATCGTGGCTCCGGCCTTTGCGACAGATTCTGCAGTGGTGTAGAGTTGCTCTTCAGATTCGACAGTACATGGCCCCGCCATCATCGAAATCTGATTCCCGCCAATCGTGACGCCATCGCCTAGGTCAATGATGGTTCGGTCAACCTTGGATTCGCGGGCGACGAACTTATACGATTTGGTGATGAGCATGACGTCATCCACCCAATCCAGCGATCGAAGCTGATCAATTGAGTCAACCTTCTCATACTCTGCCCCACCGACCGCTGCAAGAATCGTCTTTTCGACCCCAACGATTTTTGTGACGAGATAGCCTAGGTCGGTCAACCTGGACGAAACGTCGGCGACATGCTCCTCTGTGGAGCCACTTTTCATTACTACAATCATGCTTGCACCTGCGGTTGGATTACGGATGATAATGCCGAAATCATCTGGTCGTTTTCGGCGACGGTGCCGAGGCTAATGCGCAGACAGGTAGGCAGACCTAGCCCTTTTCCGCTGCGGACAATCACACCTTTGTGAAGTAAAGATTCGAAGAGCGGCTCGGCGGGTTGCGCCATGTCCACCAACAAAAAGTTCGCGAAGGACTCATAGACCCTCAATCCCATATCTTGCAAAAAATGTGCCACCCGGACTCTCTCGCGGGCATTATGCGCCACACCAGCTTTCATATGTTCATCATCGGCAAGTGCAGCAATTCCCCCAACCTGAGCCAAATTATTGACGTTAAAGGGAGGGCGGATTCTATTCACTGCATCCACCAACTCTGCGGAACTCCACCCATAACCTAATCGAATCCCTGCCAAACCATACGCTTTACTAAAGGTTCGGAGGCCTACTAAATTGGTATACCGAGATAAGTATTCAGCAGAGTCGACTGAGCCTTCCAGATCATTTGAAAATTCGAAGTATGCTTCGTCAAGAATTACGCAGATTGAGCTTGAAACCTTCGATATAAACGCATCAAATTCGTCCTTCTCGAATCGCGTCCCGGTTGGGTTGTTTGGATTTGCCAGGTAAATCATCCTGGTTCGGGGCGTAATTGCGGTCAGGATATCTTGCAGATCGATTTTTAAGTTGTCGTCTAAGGGGACGTGGACCATTTTGCAAGGCGCAAGGTTCGCGCAAGCATCGTAACGTACAAAGGAGGGACTTCCCGCTAGGATCTCGTCTTTAGAATCCTGGATCAGAACTTGTGCTAAGAGCGCAATCAGCTCGTCGCTCCCATTGCCGATCATGATCTGGTTCGTCTCCATTCCAAATTTCTCCGAGATCGCCCGTTTGAGGTTATGGCAAGCAGCATCGGGATAGAGGTGCAGATGAGCGGCGGTAGCACGGATCGCCTCAACTGCCTTTGGGCTGGGGCCGAGAGGATTTTCGTTGCTCGCAAGTTTGATCACATGATCAAGCCCAAGATCACGCTGAACGTCTTCAATTGGTTTGCCCGGTAAATAAGGGTGCATTTTCAGCACGTTTGGGCGAATCGGTATGTCCATTTGTACAATTATTTTAGCCCATCGTGGATCGCCGAACATCCGATTTGCTCCCGATTACCGCCATGTTCTCTCGGGCAAGCACAAATAGCATTGAGTCTTTTTGTGAAAATTGATCAATTCGTGCAAAACGGGGTGAACATTGCTTGGAAAATTCCGTTCTCCCCTATGAATAGCGGCTCTGCCTTCCAGGCCGACCGTGGGAGACTAAAATGAAAATGATGAAGTGGATGACAATCGCCGTAGCGGCAATGATGGCAGTAGCAGCAGTCGCACAAGAAGCTGGTCCTCAACAGGGTGGACAGCGAGGAAACCGGCAACAAGGCCAAGGCGGTCGAGGCGGCGGGATGATGGCCAACCAAAACCAAGCCAACCCAATGGAAGGTAGCGGGTTCGCCGTACTCGCGAGAGCTGATGTTCAAACCGAGCTCAAGATGACCGAAACCCAAAAGGCTGACGTCACTAAGCTCCAACAAAGTTATATGGCATCAATGCGAGAGCGACTTACTCAGGCCCGACAGAATGGAGAAGATATCGCTACAATTCGAACCCAGATGGATGCAACCCTTGGAACAGAAATCAAGAAGATTCTTGATGACGCTCAAGAGGTTCGATTCATGGAGATCCGAATCCAAATCGCCGGCATTCGCGCTGTTGTAGCACCAGAAATCCAAACCAAACTCAAGCTAGAGCAAGGTCAACGATCAAAGATCGCCGGTGCAAAGACGACCTTTGAAAAGGCAACGGCAGCTATCCAAGCTGGAATTCGAAACCAAACGATCAAGCGAGAAGAAGCTCAGCCACAGATGCAAGAAGCTGGAAAGAAGCTTGATGCAGATTTAGCGGCAATTCTCACTCCAGAAAATCTGGCAGCATTGAAGGAACTCGGCGGTAAGGAATTCGCCGGTGCAAAGCGACCACAAGGTGGAAATCGCCAAGGTGGAGGCCGACAACCGGGCGGACAAGGTGCTGCAGGCGGTGGAGCTGGTAACGGCGGCGGAGCAACTGGTGGCGACTTCGGTCCTCAGTTCTAATCTCCAAAACTATTGAAGTAGCCGACCTCATTCTGAGGTCGGCTCTTTTTTCTTCTCTGCAAAAAGAAACATTAGCCCAACCTTGCGATTAGGCTACCGACTAAGTCAATCTTGTTTCAAAATTCAACTCTGGTCTAGAATCTAGAAGATGCTTTTCACCTTAGGTTGCCTTCTTTCCCAACAAGTCCAATTCGACGAGCCAATCGATAAAGTTGGCGATCAGAGGCTTTTATCCTACGTTACAGCCTTCAAGGCGTCAACGACGTGTCCGGGGGTATGGATCGCGGTTGCACACCAAGGCAAGTTTTTAGGTGCCGCGGCTGTTGGTTACAATGACTTAGAGTTAAAGAGACCAGCTAAACTCACTGACCGGGTCAGATACGGTTCGATCAGTAAACCAGTATTTGGGTCAATCGTTACCATTTCGTCCAGAAGGAACAGATTCTGTGGACTGAAAAGGCATTCGATGCGCTTCCTAACTTTGCTAAAGAAGCTCATCAGGACTTTGCTCCGATAACTTTGGAAATGCTTTTGACGCACCGCTCCGGGGCTCCCCGGGACGGTAGGCAACCAGAGACCAACGCGTCAACTTCCGTGAAAGATGTTCAAAGTTTACGGCAAAAGTCCATTTGGCCAGCTTTTAGCCAAAAGGCAGTGTTTTCGCCAGGTTCTAAGAACGAATACTCAAATATTGCCTTCACCGTAGCGTGCATGATGCTCGAACAAAAAACTGGTCGAACGTACGAACAGCTCATCCAGGAAGTTGCCCGAGAAATCTGGGGCTTAAAATCTATTGGGATGGGTGAACCACCGACCGAATTCAACACGCGTGCACATCTACTCGTAAATGGAAAAGTTGAAGCACGGGAAAAGGCTATTGATTGGACCTACACATACAGTCCCGCGGGTTCAATTCACAGCACCATTGAGGACATGTGCAGGTTTGGGTTGATTCACTGCGCAACAACGAAGATTCGGAGATCTACTTTAGAACGAATCCATGACGTTGTTCCACCCGGATCCGGAACCAAATCAGGATTCAGCAGGGAGACCACTGCAAACGGGACTTATAATCTAAGCCATTCTGGCGCACTATCGAACCGGCATCGAGGTGACATTGCGATCATGTTCATACGGCCATCAACAGGTACTGTTGTCTGCGCTTACACTAATCTAGGGATTCCTCCTAGCGTGCAAGGACCACTAGTGGTTCTTGATCAGCTCGCAAAAGAATTAGTTCAGCCCATCTTTCGAGATCTGACGCAGTAACTAGATCCACTGAGGAAGTGTTATCTTCTTGAATCAAGCCTGAGCCAGGCGCCAAATTGACGGTAAATTCCTTAGAACTGTGAAACCAATACAAGAATCGGAACGCAAGTTCGCTCAGACGATTCCTCTTTTACTGCGATACCATCAGACGATCTGCACGTCGTGAGTACCGCGCTGAACCTCGCCGATAATCGCGGCAGCTTCGCCGGCTTCAATCAATCGCTCCACTACCGCATCGGCAGAGTCTTTATCCACGAACAGCACCATTCCGATCCCCATGTTGAACGCACGGTACATCTCATGGTCCGCGATGTTTCCGACTTCCTGGATAAGGCGGAATAGAGGGGGTGGTGTCCAAGATCGGCGGTCCAAGATCACCTGAAGATCGCTTGGCACCACTCGCGGGATGTTATCGTAAAGCCCGCCACCGGTGATGTGCGCGATGGCAGAAATCGGCAAACCATCCTTCAGCAGCGGCAGAACGGAGCTTGCATAGCATCTGTGAGCCTGGAGCAAACCTTCCCCGATCGTAAAGTCCGTTTCAGGCACTTGATCCCGCACGCTAAGACCCCCGATCTCGAAAAGCGCCTTTCTAGCGAGTGAGAATCCGTTCGTATGGAGGCCGTCGGATCCCAAGCCAATGACCTTGTCTCCGGCCCGCATGGTTTCCTTAGGCAATTTCTGGTCAAAGTCAACCACGCCAACAATGCATCCGACGACATCGATTTCGTCGTCACTATAAACGCCCGGCATCTCCGCTGTCTCTCCACCAATCAAAGCACAACCCTGCGCCTCGCAAGCCTCGGCCGCCCCACGCACTACGAGATCAAAAACCTCGGGAGACAGCTTAGAACAGCCAAAGTAATCCAGGAAAAAAAGAGGCGATGCGCCTTGGCAAAGGATGTCGTTGATGCAGTGATTAACAATGTCCTTGCCAATGTTTGAGTAGTCCCCGACCATCGCCGCGACCTTCGTCTTTGTTCCGACCCCGTCAATGCTTGAAACCAATACTGGCCGCTCTAATCCAAATTGAGCCGCAAAGAGACCGCCAAATCCTCCAACCCCACTGAGGACATTTGCATTGTAGGTGGCCTTAATCGCAGAATCAAGGGACCTCAAGCTACTTTGCGCCGCATCGATGTCAACTCCCGAGGCAGCATAAGAAAGGGACTGGTCCGACATGACTAAAACATACCTGAATGGGTACAATACGCGTGGCGAGTTGGTAGCTCAGCGGTAGAGCAACGCCCTTTTAAGGCGTGGGTCCTGGGTTCAAATCCCAGCCAGCTCACCAGAACTCTCTCTGGAAACTCGCCACTTTCGCTGCCCGTTTTGGGGCGGCTTTTTTTGTGTTTGCCCACTGTGCTTCCCCCTAAATCACGGGCGATCCAAGAATTGGTCTAGGGAGGCCGACGGCCCCAGGACATGGTTTTTTCAATATAATTTTTGATTTCTCAAAAAATCTTTTGGGACCAGAGTTCCCCGAATTAGGTTCAAAACACCCCCAAAATTTACCAGGAAACGCGAATCCTGGTAAAAATATTGTGATACTAGTATTTTTACTAGGTTAAATATTTGAGCAGACCTGGAAAGAAGTCTCTGTAAGCGGCAAAACCCAGCAAGAACACCTGGGGAAAAGCAAAGGATTGCCTAGCCGTGATCAAGGAAGAAAAACATGTCTGTATTTCGCGTAAACAATAACACACTGGCCATGTCGGCCCTACGAAACCTCCAAAGCACAGGGTTGGGCATCGGCCAATCCATGAACCGTCTCTCAACAGGCCTTCGCATCAATAATGCTGGTGATGATCCAGCCGGCCTGATTGTCTCCGAAGGATTACGAGCGCAAATCTCTGGTATTGACCAGGCGCTTCGAAACAACCAAGATGCGATCAACTATTCAAAGACCGCGGAAGCTGCTCTGGATGAAGTGAGCCGCCTCCTTCGTGATGCACGATCATTAAGTGTCGCTTCTGGTAACTCCGCAACTCTTGACGATGCTCAGCGACAAGCGAACCAAAATCAGCTGAGCTCGATCGTCCAATCCATTTCTCGCATTGCTGAGACAACTGCCTTCGGTCGAAAGAAGCTTCTTGACGGTAGCTCCGGGACCATGGCGTTGAGTACCAGTGGTGGCAACGTCTCCAACATGACCTTCAGCGGGGTCTTCAACGCCTTCGCTGTGACTCAAAACTCGACCGTCACGGTTGACATGACCACTGCCGCCGAGCGAGCTTCGGTTGCAACGACAGCAACTTTCGGCTTCGCAACAACAACAGTTAATGCGGGATCGTTCACGGTCAATGGCGTAACCTTCAACACCACCAGCGCTGATACAATTGCTAACGTCGTTCAACGAATCAACGCGTCAAGCAAGCAGACAGGTGTGACTGCTACTTGGGAAGCAGGTGGTTCCGTAAACCTTCGATCGCACAATTATGGAAGCGATGCCATCGTGAGCCTTGTAGACTCAACGGGAATCCTGATGACGCAAGCCGGGGCAATCTCCGATGCTGGAGTCAATGCCGTCGCAGATGTTACAATCGACCTCAATGGTGCCACCGCCGGTGGACTCCAGACGGTGTCCTTCGCATCTGGATTTGGATTGAACCTCCGAGACATCCATGGAAACTCGATCTTGCTCACCGAAAATGGTAATCTTCAAACCGCTGCATCCGCTTGGGGAACTGTAACCGCCGGAAATGCAACCTTCCAGGTAGGTGGCAATGCAAACGATACCACTAGCCTTTCGCTAGGCAACTTTGCCGCCAGCGAACTTGGAAAAGGGGTTATCGCAAATCAGAACCTCTCTAGCATCACGATCATGACCGCGGCGAATGCAACTGAGGCGCTCCAAATTCTGGACAAAGCGATTGATGATGTGTCGAGTGCTCGAGGTCAAATTGGTAACTTCATGCGAAACATTCTTGAATCGAATACTCGATCTTTGGCGATCCAAAGAGAAAACCTCGCCGCCACTGAATCGAATATCCGAGACGTTGATGTTGCCGCAGAAATGGCAACATTCACTCGATTCCAAATCCTCCAACAAAGCGGCGTCGCCATGCTCGCTCAAGCAAACCAGGCTCCACAAGCCGTCCTTCGGTTGCTCCAAGGATAATCTTAAACGACCAGGATGAGGGGCAGGAACCGCCATTCAGTCCCTCTCCGAAAATCCAAGTCTGGTTTGCAAGAACGCTCACGACCACATCCTTCAACGCCGCCAAAACGTTTTTTACCGAGTGTTCAAAAAAAGCAAACGCAACAGACAGAAGGGCCTCGCACTTGTGCGGGGCCTCTTCGCATTTAATCGTTTGGTTAAATCACTTTTGCTTTCGCTTCCACACTAAGTAACCGGCGAACGGAAACCAAATCGGAGCGAAAATTAGCAGATAGATTCCGATTCGACCAACGTTCTGTGCAACCCATCCAAACGCATTTGAAGCGCCGTTCCAGCTATCCGACCACCAGTTTGAATTCTCGTCCACGGGTTGAACCGTTTTCACTTGTTCGAACTGGATGGACAAGGTCGACAGGTCTGCAAGCGATTTCAGCCTCTTGTACACTTCCTGGAGACCTGCCCTCTCTGTTCGAATGGCGTCGAGTCTAGCCCGGATCTCCATGCGTTCACTTGATGTTCGGGCTGTTCTGAGGCTCCGAATATACATCGCCTCACTGTCCGCTAATGACTGGAGACGCCCTTTTGAGTTTGCGATCTGCGCAGTAACATCTTCCGAACTACTGTTCTGCCGAACTACCTTGCCCATCTTGCCGATAGCGGTTTTGCATGATTCGAACTTCTCCGCCGGGATTTTAACCAAGAGGTTAGCAACGATCTCGCTACCTTCTGAGCCCGAAAAGCTATCTGTTTGCACGAATCCGCCCATCGCAACCACTAGCTTCGAGGCTTCTTCCATAGATGCTTTTGCATCCTCGACTTCAACCGCTATGTCGCCATTACGAATGATGTCGCGTTGACCGAAGTAAGCGGGTGGAGTCTGGGAATCAGAGCCCTGTTCGGCCTTATCTTCAAGTGCTGGGGCACCCGACTTTCGTGCGGAAGCGCCGTCATGAGGAGCTATTTCCGGCTGTACATAGGCAGGCATCTTACTGCTTTCCGATTCGCGAGTGGATCTAAAATCGCCTGGTTGGGAACTCACTTCCGGTGCTTCAACCGCGGGCTCCGGGTTCTCGGCAACATTTCCTGAGGACATGGTTGGTTCAGACACTGTTTCGGCCATTTCAAGCATGCGTGCCCTTGGCTGGCCCATCCATATCAATCCGAGCACCAACATCCCCAGCCCGGTACCAAAGTAAGGCATCAGTTTCATCCAAGGGAAAACGGGTTTAACCTTTTGATTAGATCGCTCGGTTGCCAGCCTGGCCAAAAGTTCAGCTTTTCCAGTGGGCTCGGGAGTTTCGCCCATTGCTTGGGCAGTTTCTCGGATTGACCGTAAAGCCGCAATTTCCTCGCGGACTTCTGGAGATCGCTCCATCATTTGTTCGACTTTAACCATTTGGTCAGGAGTCAATTCGCCGTGGACGTATGCTACTAATTCTTCTGTCAAGTTCATTGTGTTTCTCCTTCTCTACCAAAGTGGACACGAAGCGCTTTCAGGGCGTAAAATACGCGGCTCTTAGCAGTTCCTTCCGGAATGCCAAGCACCGCGCCGATTTCTGAGTGAGTCATTTCTTCAATTTCGTGAAGGATAATGATTTCTTGCTGATCGGCAGCAAGTTTCGCCATCGCTGCACGAAGTTGTAGGACTTGTGCGCTAGGAGGATGCCCGTTCGGGTTCTGCGATTCGCCAAGCTGGTCAAGAGGAATTTCGATCTTCTTGCTGCGCTGCATGGAGCGGCAGACATTCAGAGCGATTCCAAAGAGCCAGGTCAGCGGAGTCGCATCTCCGCGAAAAGAATCCGCCCGACGCACTGCAACCAGAAAAGTCTCCTGAGTCGCATCGGACGCATTGTCATGACCCACGCGCCGGTAGCAGAACTTCCACACCGCATCGTAATGCGCTTGTGCAAGAATTTCTATATCCAGCTTGGGGGTAGCCGTTGTTCTTCGTATCATTTGTGAGAGCATGAAGGCACCTTCAGGAAGTAAGTGCCACGACCTCTAAAAAGCGTTCAAACTGTTTTTGTTTCTGGCATTCTGGCACCAACCAGCGGGCGGCTGAAAAGTCCAAGCATTGCAGCTAGAGCGAGACCACCGCCCATGTAGAAGAACAGGAATGCTGGTCCAGATTTCGCCAACAGTGGACCCGCGACAAGGTTTCCTAGCGGCATCGTGACCATCACCGCCATGCCCATCAGAGCTTGGACGCGACCCATAAAAGCATCCGGCACCGACTTTTGGAGATAAGTCTGTACGGGAATGTTCGAAAATGGAACCACGATTCCGCACAAGAAGTTGAGCAGGAGGAACGGCCAGAACGACCTCGAAATCCCCATTAACAGCACAAAGACCCCCGCGATCCCAATGCCCCAGATCAGGCAAAGACCAGGGCGAGCAAAGTTTTTCTTACCGATATAGATCGCGATCAGCATCATTGGTAGAAAAAATGCGCACTCGAACATCGCAAGAGTCCAGTAGTTCCCCCCGAACCATTCCCGGTTCACGCTGACGTAAACGAGCATAAAAGGCGAGATAAAGAAGTTCAGCGCAACGCTTAAACCCACGATTGACCGGATAACCGGCATCCGGTTGACGAACTTTAGCCCCTCGATCGATTCCCTCCAGATGGAGTGGTCTTGATGGATTTCCCGTTCGGCCCGTACCGAGCGGATCTTGCTCACGAAGGCGGCAGAAACCAAAAATGTCGCCGCATTAAGCCCCGCGACCACACCAAAGAGTTGCCCGGAAGCAAACCGTTCCAGCACTGCAATGACGACAGCTGATAGTCCAACCCCAATCAATGGCATGAGGTTTTGGGTTGCTGAACTGAGCGAGTTTGCTAGCCCCAAATCGTCCTCATGCACGATGCGCGGAATCACTGCTCCCTTGGCAGGAGCAAAAAACACATTAAGCGTCGCCAATGAACCCGCCAGAGCGAGAATCCAAACCATTTGCGGTTGGACTCCAATTAGCAAGAACCCAGCAAAGACGAAGAGCAAGACCGCACTCCCGAGATCGCTCACAAGCATGAGAAGTCGGCGGTCAAGCCGATCCGCGATTGCACCCGCGTAAGCACTAAAGAGCAGATACGGTAATCCCTGTATCGCCACCACATAACCAACCTGCATCGGATCCTTGGTCAGTTTGTCCACCAAGTAGTAGAAGAACAAGTAGTAAAGCGCATCCCCGAATTGCGAGATTGCCTGACCCAGCCAGAGAGATCGGAATTCGGGATTCTTGGAAAGCAACCTTCTGTAGCTCACTGGGTTCGTATCCATGCTTTCCATTTGAGCTAGGATACTCGGTGATTGATCATCCACCGGGACGTTTGATGGGGTAGCGTATAGGTCATGGCTCGCCCGATTACCGCTGAAGACGCTCTTCGATTTCGCTTTGTTTCCGACCCACGATTGAGTCCTGATGGAGACCGAATCGTATTCACTGAGAAGTGGGTAGGGGAAAAAGGAAAATATCAAACCCGACTCACAATGATTGACACCCATGATCAATCATTGAGCAAGTTGACAAGTGAACTTGGAAATCCCCGTTCTGCGGCGTGGTTGCCAGATGGTTCTGGAGTGATTTTCGTCGCAGATCGCAAGCCGAGCGAGCTAGCCCAGCTCTTTTTACTTCCGCTGACGGGAGGAGAGGCGCAGCCGATTTCCGATCTTCCGGAGGGATCATTGGGGGAATTCAGGATCTCACCAAATGGTCAAATGATCGCACTCTCGTTCCGGAAAACCAGCGATGGGTTCACAAAAAAGGATGCCTCCGAGCGAAAGGAATCCGGAGCAACCGACCCGCCCAAGGTCACAGAAAGCTTCATGTACAAGATGGACGGCGATGGGTACTTCATGGAAGACCGTTACTCGCTCTGGACAGTAAACATTGAGACAGGGGAAACAAAAGAGTTATTCAAACCAGGTTTGCTCGGTGACTTTTCGTTCGATTGGCTTCCTAATTCCGATTCGCTTGCAGTTGCGTATTCTCATTTTGAGAAGAACTACATTCTCGAAAAGCGCAACGAGAATATTGCAATTCTAAGCCTGGATGGCTCGGTCGCCCATCCTGACGGGTTTTCGTTTGGCGAGAAGAGCGAAATCAGAGTTTCACCAAATGGTGAGATGGTAGCCTACTTCGGATTCGAGTCCGACCTAGATGATAGAGGAGACTTTAATCGAAGACTCTTTGTCGCCCCAATAAACGGTGGCCCACAGACTTGCTTGACTCCCGACGACGATCTATGCCTAACCACCGGCATCAACAGCGATACCAAGAGCGACGATGGTCTGTACTTGCAGTGGTCCCCAGACAGCCAGGCAATTTACGTCCGTGTCCCAGAACGCGGCAGACTGCAAGTCGGCTACGTCCAGCTTGCAGAAAAGAAAATTCAGCGCTTGACCGAGGGTAACCACGTTGTAACCATGGGCAAACTCTCCGCCGACGGCACCAAGATGTCATGCGCTATCGCTCGTGCAACCGGACTCATGGAAGTTGGATTAATCACGATTGACTCCGCAGACCACGGTCCGAAGCAACTGACAAATCTCAACAGAGATTTCCTTGACGAAGTTCAGATCGTTGCGCCGGAGGAATTCGAAACCAAAGCCGAAGACGGCTATCCGGTCCACGGATGGGTGATTCGCCCGAACTCACCAAATGGTCAAACACCCGGAATTCTTGAAGTCCACGGTGGTCCGCACATGATGTACGGCTGGACCTTCATGCATGAGTTCCAACTTCTCGCCGCTCAAGGCTACACGGTTGTTTACACCAATCCGCGCGGAAGCAAGGGCTATGGCGAAGCGCATACCCAGGCAATCCGTAACGCTTGGGGCGGTCCCGATTGGACGGATGTGAAGGCAGCGAAAGATTGGATGAAAGCCGATCCTGCGATAGACAGCCACAAACTCGCGATCATCGGAGGATCGTACGGCGGATACATGACCAACTGGGCGGTCGGACATACCGACGACTTTGCGGTTGCCGTGACCGACCGATGTGTAAGCAATCTCGTCAGCAAAGCCGGGAACAGCGACTACGTCTGGGTTCCAAATGGCTACTTCCAGGGAGAATTTTATGGCGATCACGATGCCATCAAAGACCTCTGGGCGCAATCACCAATTGCTTATTTCCACCGAGCAAAAACTCCGATGCTCGTCATCCACAGCGAGGGCGACTTGCGCTGCAATATTGAGCAAAGCGAACAAGTCTTCACCGCTCTCCAGCAACGCGGAATTCCGAGCCGATTCGTGCGATACCCAGCCACAACTAGCCATGGAATGAGCCGCACCGGACCATCCGACATGAAAATTCACCGACTCCACGAAATCCTATCGTGGTTCAAACGGTTCTTATGAGTGGGAAAACTCTTTGACGACCGCAAGAACTTCCCGGAATCGGGGATGATCGGCGGTCCCCAGCCATTCGTAAACGACAGACTCGGAATGCGCCATCGTCGTCCCAAGGGCGGCGATGCGTTTGAGACCTGTTTCAGTTGATTCCTCCGCCCGGCTCGTCACTGCGTCGGGCACGAGAACCGGCGTCAGCCCCAGAGTGTAGCAATCGTGCACTGTCTGATTCACGCAGATATGCGTCTCAACTCCCACAATCACAACCGTAGATCGTCCGGTTTGTTGCAAAACTTCATTCAACCCAGCCGCGCCAAATGCGCTAAACGCCATCTTGGAAAAAGTGTTGTCGTCCGGTATGAATGGCGTCAACCGTGAATCAGTGCCAAGCATGCGTTCAGGATTTTGCTCGGTGGCAAAGACTGGCACCTCCAAGATCTGCGCGACTCGGCACAAAAATTCGGCCCGCCGAACCACACGTTCTGCATGGATCACCGAGGTCATGAACTTTGGCTGAAGATCAACGATCAACAGCACCGAATCGCGCACGTTCAGGAGCATCGCCTTACTGACTCACAACGGTTCCGCTGACTTCACCGAACCCGATTCGGTATCCATCGCCCTGGCAGAAGCCTCGAAGAATGAGGGTATCGCCATCCTCCAAGAAGGTACGAGTTTCGCCATTGCTCAACGTGAGAGGCTTTGCCCCCCGCCAAGTCAGCTCCAGAAGAGACCCATAAGTACCTTCTTCGGTCCCACTGATCGTCCCGGAAGCATACAAATCGCCCGGCTCAATCAGCGTTCCATTGGAAGCCTGATGCATCAACTGCTGAGCGAAGGACCAATACAGGTGCTTACTGTTGCTGGTCGCAATGACTTCTGGCTCTTCCATTTTTTCGGTCTGGATCAGAACCTCGAGCTGAATATCATAGGATCGCATTCCTGGATGCTGAAGATATTCGAGCGGCTCCGGGTCTTGCTCCATTCCCTTCACCCGGAATGGCTCCAAAGCATCCATCGGGGTGATGTATGGCGAAATACTCGTAGCAAACGACTTCGCAAGGAATGGTCCAAGCGGCTGATATTCCCATCGCTGCAAGTCCCGCGCGGACCAGTCGTTGACCAGAACGAGCCCGAGCATGGCGTCTTCTGCCTCTTCGTGACTCAGCATCCGGCAGTCGCTCAGGTCAGCGGCGACGAAGAATCCAAGCTCCAGTTCGAAATCAAGTTCCTTAGTTGGGCCAAAACTCGGACGTTCGTCATCTGCACCCTTGGTTTGGCCGTGAGGACGTACGATTTCGGCACCACTCAAAACCACCGTACTGGCTCGACCGTTGTAACCGATCGGAAGCTCACGGTAATTCGGAAGCAACGGTGGCATATCCGGGCGGAACATCTTGCCCACATTGCTCGCGTGATTGATCCCGGAGTAGAAATCCACAAACTGCGGGATCGGGATGGGAGTGGTGAGATTCGCGTCTTCAGCCAGGATCATTACCTCTTCGAGCAAATCGGGGTTATCCCGCAACTTGCCATTATCCTTGTGCAATAGGCCGGCGATGGCTTTCCGCATTTCGGTGCGAAGCTCGAGGTCTTCTAGGGCAAACACTTCAGGATCGAAAATCGCGCAATTCTCGGGCAAAAGCCCGGCTTCTTGCAAAGGCAATAGGTCAAGAATGTAATCCCCGATCCTTACCGCCATTTCGCTGGATTCTTCCTTTTCGAGGGTGCACCAAGGCAGGTTTTGAATTGGAAAGTCGGATTCGTCGGCACCAGGGACCCAGGTGCGCCAGTTTGCAGGAACGGTATATCGGTTCATAAAATTTTGATTTAGGATAGCCCGAGTCGGGCAAGGTCTTCGAGAGGTTCAGTCACGGAGCAAGAGCCCCAATTCAAGAAAGTTTCGCGACCAGAAGTGATCGCGTCAAGGTCACAAGTCAAACCAAGAACAGTCAAATTTTCTGCAGTAAATTTGAATTCGGAAATGGAGGTCAAACTCAATATTTGCTCAATCTCTGCCCGCGAGAGATCGTGCTCCTTCGCCGCAACCGTGGCGCAGAGGACGTTCAAAAATCCGTGCATGTCGCCGCCCGTCGCCTCGTCGTGAATCGGGAGAGGGTGGTGCAGACCGGCAGTCATTTTCAGCGGCAGATCCAGCGCAAGGCACTCATAAATGAACGATGCCAGAGCGGGAACGCCAGGAAAAGCCACCGGTTCCAGCCCGCCTGTTCGAGCCTTGATCCCGAGACCTTCGACCGTGGCGATGTCATGGATTCGTTCGACTTGAGTCGGGCCGAATGGGACCTCCAGAAAAACCTCGTCAAATCCGACATTGGCAAGGCTCTTTAGCGCACCAAAGTGAACCTGATCGGGCAAGGTTTTGACTTCGTAGGCTTCCACCACGGCGCGATCACCAGCGGCTTCTTCAAACCGTTCAATCACGTTGAGGTCTTGGCGATAACCTTCAAGGCTGGTTCCAAGAACGCTTATCCGCCAAGGCTCGCTGCCGCTCGGGGGCAAGTAATTCATCAGGTCGCTGAGCCACGCCACCGGACACACAAACCGATTGACGAGCCACGCATGCTCACCCAAAACCAATGAACGATATTCTGCGCAGGCTTCGTCCATCGGCAAAGCCGCCGGGGGAAACAGACCCGCGTAATCTATCGCGCCTTGGAGCAGGGTTTTTAGCGTTGCGACCACATCGCTATCGTACCGCACCGGGTAACGAAGTGACGCTCGGTCTCATGCGCTTACTAATGCGCGCATAATCGGCTTAGGTCTACGGGGCAACAAAACTGTACGCGAGAAGAAATGGAGCATAAAAAAACAAAATTTCAAGATTCAATGGATTCTCTTGTTGCTCAGTGCGCCAATTTTGATCGCTTTGATCATCTGGTTCTCAATGCAGTCGTCAAAACCTGAAGCTTGGTTTGCATCATTTAACTCGGAAAAAACTTTAATCTACCGGGGCTACCCTCTCGTTACCAATTTGAAACAACAGAAATTCCTAAACGGAACAAAACACAGGAGTGTATGGGGACAGCCCCTTTTATCTTGATCCCATCAGGCATGATCCCGAGAAGGTATCGGCTCTCGTTGCCTTTCTTTCTAACTCCTCGAATCATGATCCTGAACGAGTCGCGAAAAAGTGTGTCTTTCACGCCGATTTAATGCTTGAAATCGGCGGCTATCCGTTCGGGAAACGAGCCCTTGTCTGCACGAGTTGCTCCGACGTCTGGATCGGCTCGACCGCAACTTACGACGAAGCAATCGCAATCAAACCGGAAAAAATTCCGGAACTTATGAGGCTAGTCTTTGACATCCTAGGTAATCCCGCCGAATGGCCGCCTGAGTTCCAAGATTAGCCCGCAAACACCTTAACTTCCCGATATTCCGAAGTTGTGCACGACTATTTCAAAGTCCCCCGGTCCTACCTCACCGTCTCCATCCAGATCGCCCTCACTGCCCAAGGCTAAAGCCGATCCAAAATTTTCCACAACGATCTCAAAGTCACCTGGACCAACCTCGTTATCATTATCAACGTCGCCGTTAATCAACGAATAGTGCACCCCAAGCGCTCCATCACCGGAAATTTTTACTTGTGCGGTTTCGCTGAGGGCAGTTCCTGTTTTTCCGGTGATCAAGTATTCGCCTGGTTGTAAATTCCAATCTGCTGAAAAGTCGCCGTTTAAGTCCATCTCGAGCGATTTTTGGGCGACAAAAGTTCCTGAGGTGGTTTTGACTGTCAAGGTGAGCGTCTCTCCAGAAAGCTGTCCCGCAAATTGGCTGATATCGATGTTCCCAGAAAGTCGAATTGGAATCAATTGCATATCTCGCCGGGCAATTTCTCGGATGAGATTCACCGTTGGCAAGACATTGGACAAAGTAGAACGCACCATGAAAATCCCATAATAGTCCCCCTCGAAATTTATCCAAGGTGTAAATCCGAACGCTCCAGGATCTGATCCTTCGATCAGGCGTCCATCCGGAGCGACAATGTCCCGCCAAGTGCCAAAGCCATATCGGGTGGTCGCCGGGGTGGTGGGTGTGAACCCAATTGGCAATCCATTTGTCTGATCTTTCAACATCTCTTGAACCGAGTCCGGGCTCAAAATTTGCACATTCCCAGCCATCCCTCCGTTCTTCAGCATCGCGAGGAACTTCCCGTAATCGCTCAAAGATGTTCTGGCTCCTCCAGCAATCTGGGGATTTTGGGTTGCCCCAAGCCCCTGATAGTCGGTTTGAGTCATTGCTATTGGGCCGCTGACGCGCTGGGCGAACAGATCATCCCAGGCTTGCCCCGTCACAACTTCGGCAATTCGTCCTCCGACGTGCATCGAAACTCCTCCGTAAGAAAACTCCGTCCCAGGAGCGCTATTCATAGGCGTAGAAGTAGCAATCTGATTTACCGCCTGTGTCAGAGTAATGTCGCGATTTGAGATAAATGAACTGGAACCGGGTAGCCCAGATGTGTGAGAAAACAATTGTCGGAGGGTCATCGTGCCCTTTTGTCCCGTAAATTGCGGCAGATAGATGCTGATTGGAACATCCAAATTGACCAAACCTTGTTCGACAAGTTTCATGATCGTCGCCGAACTCGGCCACTTAGTAGCTGAGGCGATAGGTTCGACTGTCGCAGAAGAATAGCCCCTAAAGTGCCGCTCGTAAACTACCCTGGTGCCTTTGACCAGCCGAACAGAAACTCCCGCAACCAATGGGCGGGACGCCAAAAACTGGTCAACAGTCGTGGTGACCTCATCAAATGGCGCAGCAAGAGCAACCGTTCGCCATATAATCAATCCGAGCACAGTCCATAAATGCTTCACGACAGGAAAGACGATCTCGCGCTAGGGAAGTTCAGCGAGAGGATAAAGTGTTTTTTTTTATGATGTGTCCCTTGGTTTGGGGTTAGGTGCTCACCTTGATATGGAATGCCACGATGGCGGCGGAGACGTGGACGTTCATGGATCGGCCTTTGCCGAACATCGGAATATAGACCGCGCCGTCGCGGTGTTTCATGACGCTGGTGTAGATGCCGTTAACTTCGTTGCCTAGGACTAGGCAGACTTTTTCGGGCCATTCGTAGTCGGTGTAAAGCTCTGCGCCTTCGGCGAGTTCGACCGCGACGAGGCTGTAGCCTTGTTGCTTAATCCAGATTGCGGCTTCTTCGTGGCCCGCAAAGTGGCGGTGCTTGATGCGGCGGTGATGACCCATGCTGGTAACGTGGATTTGGGGATCGGGCGGCATCGGGGTTTTGCCGCTCATGATCATCTCGCTCGCCCCACAAGCGTCGGCAACCCGAAACATTCCGCCCACATTGTAAGGATCGTCGAGGTCCTGCAAGAAAAACGCAAGCTCAACGGGCCGAGCCCGGTCGTTCTTAAACGCCTTATGCAACTGCCGAACCCCGGTCTTGGATCGGATCGTTTTCTTGTTTAGGGCTTCTGCCATCGGTACAGGATTTTGGCTGAAACTCGATGCAGACGTCTAGACGTGTTCAATAAGCCTCATAAGCCCTATCGGTTCTACCAGTCAGCGGTAGACTGAAGTCTATGATCAACTCTGTTCTTTTAGCTACAGTCCTCCTGACTCAGCCGACCGCGGTGATTCCAGAAGGAAACATCGCGCTGATGGAGCCGGTGGTGAGCCAGGAGATCTTCACCGCCGAAGGACCCCGGCCTGACGCGTTCGACGGGGCCGAGCGCGTCGCTAAGCGGATGGAGAACGAGGTTAAGCGATGGAAGGGCTGGAAGGTGCGATTCGCCAAGTACCAAATCACGCTCAATGAGCAACGCCAACAATTCGGACCGAGAGGGTCCGTGATCGGATTCGTCGACCTCGCCAAACTGGACGCCATCGCCGCAAAGACTGGATCTCGGTACGTTGCTTTTTACACCCTCAAAGAATTCACCGGCGCCAGAACTTCCGGCTTCGGGTCTAGAACCACGGGCCGAGCGACGCTTGACCTCACGATCTTTGATTCAGACTCGGATCGCTACATTTGGCAACAATCTCAAACCGAAACTAGCACCCGATCCGGAACGCGTACAGGAATGCAGCCTCGCATGGATCAAGCCCTGCTCAATTGCCTTAGAATTGCGATGGAGCCATTTGCGGTAAAGGGCCTGCGGAAAGAAATTGTTGTTCAGTAACGCGCGCTGAGCCGGGGGATGTGATGTAAAGTCTGGGCATTATCCCATGCGCGTCATCTACCCTGGCCACCTAAAACCCCCAACGTTACGTACTAACGCCGCCGAGCCGCATCGTACGGCGACCTGGCTAGAGCTTTTTTATGACTTGGTCTTTGTCGGTGCAATCGCTTAGCTAGCCACGCGATATGCGGACGGCTTCTCAGCCGCCGAGATCCCATGTTTTTTGATGCTATTGGTTCCGGTCTGGTGGACTTGGTTTGGGCAGACTTTTTTCTTGACCCGGTTTGACTCAGACGATATCGCTCAGCGGCTTTTCACCTTGGTTCAAATGGTTCCGGTGGCAGCAATGGCAGCCTTTATCCCAACCGGACTTAAAGACGGCGCAACTGGATATGCCTTGAGCTATGCCGCGAATCGGTTCATTCTGATCGTACAGTACGCTCGGGTTCTCGCGGGAAATCCCCTTGCGACCGGGCTCATTCATCGTTACATTGGAGCCTTTACCCTTGGCATGTCGCTATGGCTGGTCTCAATTTTTGTCCCAAGTAAGTGGCGCTATGTCCTCTGGATTTCCGGACTGTTAATAGACTTCGCTGGTCCGCTGACGGTCAAAGAGCTTCAGGCTAAATTCCCGCCACACCTCCACCACGTCCCCGAGCGGTTTGGACTTTTCACGAACTTGACCCTGGGCGAGGGAATCACTGCCATCATCGCTGGGTACGGGAAGGGAAACATGTCTGGGACATCTTTACTTGGCGGTTTTTTTGGCGTTTTGATCACATTTGCGCTCTGGTGGGACTATTTTGAATCCGCAAAGGCCGCCGAGGGGCGAAACCTCGATGGTCTCAAGGGGGTCAATCGGTTCAAAATTTGGCTCTACCTGCACCTCCCTCTTGTAGCCTCGATCATCATGACCGCCATTATTGTGAAGAAAGGCGTAGCAGGATCTTGGAGCCAGGCTTACACTTTAGAGCAGGGATTCATGCTGTCCGGCAGTGTAGGCCTGGCAACATTGGTCATCGCCATGATCCAACTCACTTCGCCGATCTTCGAATGTAGTCCCCGAATTCGGAGAGAAATCAAAACCCGCGTTTGGCTCAGCGTGGCGACTGCTTCGCTCGGGCTCGTCAGTCCGATGATGAAGCCCGTGGGATTTTTGGCTTTGATCGCAGCGATGGCGTGTTGTCAGATTGCGATCTCAGTGCGGCAGGCTCCGGGGGAGTAGATTGGAGTTCGGGGGTTCGGATCAATTTAATTCTGACCAGGAAATCGTAATATGGGATATCAACAACCCGAACAACCCGAACAAACCGAACAAACCGAACAACCCGAACAAACCGAACAAACCGAACAAACCGAACAAACCGAACTCTTGCGCAACGTCCCAACCCCCGAAAAAGATTCAGGGATTGCGAAAAAAATTCTCCTGGGGTATTATCAACAGTCCACATTCACTGAGTTGGATTCCAACTGAGGACGGCTTTTTCATGAAACGAACTTACCAACCTAACAACCGTCACAAATTCAAGAAGCACGGATTTCGCATTCGCATGAGCACGACTGACGGTCGAAACACCATCAAGCGTCGCCGAGCGCGAGGCCGACACCGCGTCGCCGCCGTCTAAGCCAATTTCTGGCACCAGAAACTTTTTTGGGCAATGGACCTACTTCCGCTCGATTCGAGCAAATCTTCTCGAAGGGTTTGCGGAGAACCGGGCGGTTTTTGCGTTTGATTGCTCTTCCTGGCGTCGGAAAATTAGGCGTCGCCACCAGCAGATCACTCGGAAATAGACCCGCCCGAAACCGCTACAAACGCCGCATTCTTGCCGCCTGGAGAAGTTTCCCCAAGGCAAATGAAATGGATTGCGTGGTGATGGTGCAACGGAGCGCAAGCCAAGCAACGTTTACAGAGATAGTGTCTGATTTAGAGTCACTGAAATGCCAGATCGAAAACCTCTTGGAATCCGAATCGGCGTCGGACTAATCCGGATTTACCAGAAGTCAACCCGGTGGAAACCGCCCTCTTGCAGATATACTCCTACATGTTCAAACTACACCCTTCAAGCAATAGAAGAGTATGGTTTTTGGATCGGAAGCTGGATGGGAATCAAACGCATTTCCCGCTGTCATCCGTTCCGTCCCGGCGGGCACGATCCCGTACCAAAACGCAATGAGTCAAGCTCAAAACCCGAAAAATAACTTGATGACGACGCTGCTACTCGCAGCGACCATCTTCCTAGGTATCCAGCTCTTCACCGGGGGGACACAGAGAACCGTCGAAACAAGGACCTCAGATCAGATTTTTGCAAATATGCAAAAGATGAACCGAGAGATTCTCGACGTTTCCATTGTCGCCGAGTACGGGAAATATGAGGGCAAACTCAAAGAAGAAGCAAAGGCCAAAAACATCCCGCAGAAGGAAGTGGATCAAAAGCTCCTACAAGCCTTCCTGCTTAAAACCCATACGTCAGCAAAGGCTGGAGCGGCAAAAAAAGAAATCGGACGTCTGAACACAGCCTTTACCCAGTTGGACCCTAAGCACCGGGCAATGATGTCGAATCCGGACTGGAAAAATGTCAAGGTAGCCGTAGCCCCAGTCAAGGGCTACCCAATGACAGAAGTTTCCGGAGATTCTCTTTACAATCAAATTGTCTTTGATCTTTCTGCGATGAACAAGAAAGACTTGGTCTGGGGCTTCATCCCTGGCTACCAACTGATCGACTTCTTCGTCAATTTGACCGGAGCGAATCCAAACTACAGCTACACCTTAGCTGCCTTTCTTTTGGCACTTGTCGTTCGCGCGATCGTTTTTCCGCTAGCGCAAAAGCAGCTGATGTTCGGCCGCCAAATGATGCAACTCCAGCCACTTTCAAAGGAGATCAAGGACAAGTACACCGACAAGAAAGGGCAAATGACCGACCAAGTGGCATTCCAGCAGGAATCCATGCAGCTTTACCGAGATTACGGGATCAATCCTGCCGCCGGTTGTGCTCCTGCTTTGGCACAATTGCCCCTGTTCTTAATTGTTTTTAATGCGATGCTCCATTACCGCTTCGAATTCACCAAAGGGACGTTCCTCTGGGTGAATTCTGGGATGTCAGCGCAATACCCTTGGCTGATCGCGCCGAACCTTGGCGGCACCGACTGGATTTTGAACGTGATCTACGGCATTTCGATGATCATTGCCACCTGGCTCCAGCCGGTATCAGACCCGAATAATGCAAAGCAACAAAGGATGATTGGACTCGCGGTCGCAGTTTTTGTGACTTTTTCGATGTTTATCTTCCCGTTTCCATGCGCTTTTGTGCTTTACTGGATTTTCTTGAACATTTTTTCCACCGCGCAATCTCTGGTGGCTTACCGAATTCCGATTCCGCCGTTGCAGAAAGTTGCAACCGTAGCGGGAGGAATTCCAGCCAAGTCAGGGTTCTTTGCGAAGCTAATGGAAGAGCAACAACGCATCGCTCAGGAGCAAGTAGAGCAAAAGAACGGTGCCGCGAAAACCAAGCTCATACCAGAGCAACCACAAAATGGGGAAAATGGAAAAGGAAGCGGGAGTTTGTACAATCCTGGCCGTGGAAAATCGGGCAAGAAAAAGAACAAATCCCAATAAAAGTTTGAGTTGATTTATGGAAACGTTGGAACTCCAATTAAAAAGCGCAGATGATGTGCTGAAAACTGTCGCCACACAACTTGGTGTGGACGCCTCTGACCTCAAGGTAACGATCTTGGACGAACAATCTGGCCTCTTCGGAAAGAAGAAGTTCAAGGTTCAAGTCGAAAGACTCGGTGCCGCCTCTGCGGAAGTCGAAGAAGTGAAAGCTCCCAAGACAAAGAAAGCAGAAGCCAAGACCGAAGAAGCTCCTGCAAAGCCAGCCGCTCGCGGTCGCAAGCCAAAGGTCGAAAAGACCGAAGAGCCTGTTGCCGAAACAGAAGACGAATCCGGTGATGATGCTGAGGAGGCCGTCGCAGCCGCCTCTGCTCCAGAAATCATTGCAACCGAAGCGGATGCCGAAAAGATCATCGCGATCATTGAAGAAATTTTGAACATCGCGGAGATTGATGCCGAAGTCAAAGTTCACGAGATCAGCGGCAAGTACGTTAATCTTGAGCTTGACGGAAAAGATGCATCACACCTCATCGGAAAGCAAGGCGAAGTTCTAAACGCATTCCAGTACATCGTCAACCTGATTTTGACTAAGCAACTCAACAACGGTGTTCGCTTGACCCTCGACGGCAACAACTACCGAACCCGACGCGAAGAAGTTCTCACCACACTGGCACAGAATGTTGCGGCTGAAGTCCTTAAGCGCGGCGAAGAGGCCGTCTTTGATGCCCTCCCAGCATTCGAGCGCCGAATCGTTCACAAGGCCCTCAGCGAGATCGCAGGCGTCACAACTTATAGCGAAGGCGAAGAGCCACATCGCCACGTCGTCATCGCGCCGGCTTCCTAAGCTTTTCGCGTTACCAGAAAAGGGCTATCTCAAAAGAGATAGCCCTTTTCATTTCTCAAGACTAGGATTAGACCGTAACCGGCTTTTCGCCTGCTCGGGAATCGACTTCGCCCGTCTCAAGATACTTCTCGCCAAGGATCATATTGACGACCTTGATCTGATTAATCTTGTACTTGCGAGGTCGAGGTGCAATGACATTGCATTCGATCTTTTCGCTAAAGTCAAAGGTAGGCCATTCTGGATTGTAGGTCGCCTTGGTTGTGCATAGCCACTTGTCATCGTCGCGCTCTGGCGTGTCCATCTTAAAGTGGGCTCCGCGGGATTCTTGTCGCTCAATTGCACCACCGACGATTGCTTCTGCCATCACGATCATATTCTTGACCGATCGAGTGAACGGCACGGCTTGATTACTCCAACCGCTGGCATCAATCAGATTGCACTGATTGCTACGAACCATGAGGTCCTTGAGCAGGGTCTTGGCGTTAAGTAAGTCTTTCTGCGTTCTCCAGATGCCGCAATTGTTCCAGACAATATCCGCAAGTTCGGCGTGGAGTCGGTAAGGGTTTTCCTTTCCATTGCTCTTAGCCAAATGCGCGTACTCGTCTTCGGCCTTCTTTCGGAAGTCCTCGGCGAGACTGGATGGTAGATCCGCGCTGGTAACTGTGGCACCCTTTAGGTAGGCAGAAACGCCCTTTGCGGTCAGTTCTCCTCCGGTCAAGCAGGCAAGCAATGCGTTAGCACCAAGACGGTTTGCACCGTGATACTGGTACTCGCACTCGCCAGCCGCGAAAAGACCAGGAATGTTGGTCATCTGGTTTCGGTGACTATCGTCATCGAGCGCACCATCGTGACCCTTTTCATAGTCCACCCAAAGTCCGCCCATTGTGTAGTGCTGAGCAGGGTAAATCTTCATCGGGTTGTCAATTGGGTCAACCCGCATGAACTTCTCGTAAATCTCCAAAACCCCTTCGAGCTTGTCGTTGATGATCTCGCGGGTGTGGGGTCCGCCACGGGAATTGTGAAGGTGAGTGATGTCCAGATAAACCTGTTGCCGCTTATCCACGCCCTTGCCTCGGCGGCAAACGCAGTAAATGATAAAGCTGACCAAGTCGCGGGAAAGAAGGTTGCCATAAACCGGGTCGAGCTCTTCGCAGACGTACCATCGGTCGGATTCGGGAATCTGAAGCGGGTGTCGCTTATCTTCCGGATCGCGTGGGGTCCAAATACGACCTCCTTCGCCTCGTACCGATTCGGACATGAGTCGGCACTTGTCCTCGCCTGGGATAGCGGTCGGGTGGATCTGAACCATTTCTGGATTTCCGTAAACCGCCCCTTGTTGATAGCAAATACTAACCGGCGAACCTGTATTGATCACGGAATTCGTGCTTCGGCCAAAAATAACTCCATTACCACCGGTTGCCATGACAACAGCATCGGCAGGGAAAGACTCGATGGCCATGGTTTTGAGGTTCTGCACTGTGACGCCACGGCAGTTACCCTCCTCATCTTTAATGATCCCAAGGAACTCGTAGCCTTCGTACTTCTCAACCATGTTCCCAGATTCGTACCGTCGAACTTGCTCGTCAAGAGCGTAAAGGAGTTGTTGCCCCGTGGTTGCGCCAGCGTGGGCAGTGCGGTGCTTGAGAGTTCCGCCAAACCGGCGGAAGCTCAGTAGACCCTCTGCGGTCCGGTTAAACGGCACACCCATGCGGTCGAGCAAGAAGATGATAGCAGGAGCCCGTTCGGCCATGTACATGACCGGGGGTTGGTGATTAAGGAAGTCGCCCCCAGTGATCGTGTCTTCAAAGTGAAGATACGGCGAGTCGCCCTCTCCGCGCAGGTTGACCGCGCCATTAATCCCGCCCTGCGCGCACACACTGTGCGACCGCTTGACCGGGACGATAGAAAACAATTGGACCTTAACGCCAGCCTCAGCTAGCTTCAAGGTCGTCATCAGACCGGCCAATCCGCCGCCAACAACAACTACTTTGCGTGGTGCTCCACCCATGGATACATTCTACGTGATTTGATGCGGATCGTGTTAAGTCAGCGAGCTACCTGCGTAAGTGTGGACTTAGATTTGGTTTCAGTGAATATGTGAATATGTCACCAGATTCGAGAAGACTTTACAGCCGTTTCCTTGTCTCGAACAAATCGGATCTCTGAAATCAGCGGTAAGTGATCAGAACCAAGTTTTGGACCGAGGCGACATTGAGTTGTCTTGAGCTTCGCCGAAAGAAAAATGTGATCAATCCTGACCATGGGCATCCCGCTCGGAAATGACCAACCCGGTCCAACGCCCTTTACTTCAAAGGAGCTTTCCAAATCGGCACTGAGTCTCTTGATCGCATGGTGTGTTGGAGGAGTGTTTAAGTCTCCAGCAAGGAGTGTCGGAAGATCCGAGGATTTGATTGTTCTTAGGGTTGTCGTAAGTTCATGTATTTTTACGACGGAGGCTGACTTGATTGGATTCCAACCGAGAGCACTTTGAGGGGCAGACCAGTGAGCGTTGATTACTTTCAATTCTTCCTTCGGAGTTTGCAATACCGTAACAAGCAGACCATGGAATCGCTGATCATTGAGGCTTATTCCCTCTGAGGACAGGATCGGATACTTTGTGAGCGTTGCAGCCCCTTTGAATCGTACGAGGTGCCAACCGGGTAGGTTAGATTGCAAGAAGTTTGCAGGACTATCTTGATCCCCAAAATTTTCTTGGAGAAGTACGACATCGGGATTTTCGGACCGGATCAGGTTCAGTAAATCTGGAGTCTTTCGACTTCCAAAGTGAACATTGAACGTCATGACTTTGAAATCGCCATTTGCAGGAGCTCCTGCTCCAGAGCGCCCCAGATCCATGAGTGAGATTGAACCGGACAGGAGCAAGAAAACCACTCCAGAATTGAGGACCAGTGACTCTTTCGAGATGATCCGCCGCACGTGAAACCCTGAAACCAACACTGCAAACCCAATTAGCATTGGAGCCGGCATCATCGCGAAAAGCGTATGCAAGGGATTCTGAATCGACATCACTGACGCGAGATGTCCGCCGAAAATGAAGATGGTGAGTAACAAGGCTGGCAGCCAGGGCAAGTTCAATTTCCTAGTTTCCTTGCTCACGGTAGATTGAAACACCTTCGCGATCACATCCGTTCCAACGTCCCGGCGTCCCAATAAACCGTAACAAAAAATCCTAAGCAATACTTAGGATCATTTGTTGGGACGAAAAAGGTTTGAGCCTTAGTAACCAGCAGTAAACACGACGCGCATGACTTCGGTTGGGTCGGTGACGCCCTGAAGCACCTTCACCAATCCGTCTTCGCGAAGCTCGCGCATTCCGTTCGCCTTTGCCGCCATCTTAATATCGTTGAGCGGAGACCGTCGGACGACGAGTTCGGCGATTTCGGCGTTCATGGACATCAACTCGTGAATACCCATACGACCACGGAATCCAGTCATTCGGTTGTCTTCGTGAGGAACACCGCGATAGAGCGTGATGTCCTCATCGGGATCGGTCATATCCATACCAAATCGGCGGAGGTCAATCGCCTTAACTGTGTATGGCTCCTTGTGATTCGGGTCGACTTTACGAGCAAGTCGCTGAGCGAGAACACCGATGATCGTCGCTGAAATCAGGTAGGGCTCAATGCCCATGTCAACCAGACGGAGCGTTGCGGATGGCGCATCGTTCGTGTGGAGCGTGGACAAAACAAGGTGACCCGTAAGCGAAGATTCAATCGCAATTTCCGCCGTTTCAAGGTCACGCATCTCACCGACCATGATCACGTCAGGGTCTTGCCGAAGGAATGCCCGGAGCGCGTTCGAGAAGTTCAAACCGGCCTTCTTATTGACCTGAACCTGTGAAATTCCAGGAAGCTGGTACTCAACTGGGTCTTCGACGGTCACGATGTTAACGCCGACAGTATTGAGCTTGTTGAGAACCGAATACTGGGTTGTCGTTTTTCCGGATCCAGTAGGCCCGGTACAAAGGAACATCCCGTTTGGCTGGGAGATCATTTCTTCGATCTTCAGCTGGTTTTCGTCGGTGAACATCAGCTTGTTCAAACCAAGCATAACGCTTGACTTGTCCAGAATCCGCATAACGATCTTTTCGCCCATCGGCGTCGGGATCGAGCTCACCCGAAGGTCAAAATCTTTGTTGGCGTGGCGAACTTCAATCCGACCGTCCTGAGGAACGCGTCGTTCGGCGATGTTCATGTCCGCCATAATTTTCAGACGCGAGATCATCGGAGCTTGCAGGTTTTTGGGAACAGTCATCGCTTCCATCAAAACACCGTCAATCCGGTACCGAACCCGAACGCCTTTTTCTTGTGGCTCAACGTGGATGTCGCTCGCTCGGTCGGCAATTGCTTGCTGAATCACGGCGTTGGCGAGGCGGATAATCGGAGCCTGTTCGGCCATTTTTTCCGCGTCGGCGTCGCCACCAGCATCATAATCGTCGTCGGCAGAAACACGACCAGCAGCGGCTTGAGCCATCGCGAGCCTGGCGGCATCGTTCATGTTCACGCCGGGGACGTCCTTGGTTGGACCCGGAGATACTTCAGCGGTATTTTGCGCGCCGCCGTAATATTTTGCAATCGCGTCTTCGATCGCGGCGGCTAGAGCGACGACAGGAACAACCCGAAGACCTCCGGTCGCCATCTTGATATCGTCAAGGGCAACCACGTCTGCTGGATTTGCCATCGCGACATAGAGCATATTGCCGTCCTTCTTGACTGGGACGACGTTTCGATTTCGGGCAATGCGGTCAGGCAGGACGTTGAGAGCGCTTGACTCTACAGTCACGCGGTCGAGGTCTACAAAAGCGTATCCGCCTTCTTGGGCCTTTGCGCCTGCGACCTCACGTTCGCCCACAAAGTTGAGCTTAACGAGGGCTTTTTCTAAGGGCTGATTGGTCTGCTGGGCGACCTTTGTCGCTTCTTCCAGCTGTTCCGGCTTCAAAAGATTCTTTGAAACCAGGAACTCCGTCCATTTCATCCGTGGTAAGGCCATCTTAAACAGTCCCTCGCAAAAGATTTAGTCGCGTCGTCAACATCAAAACTCCCAACAAGTGAAGCATTGTAGACCGATATCGCTAAGAATGTCACGACCTCCCGGCAATTGCTTCTTTGTCTGGAGGGTAGACGCGACAGATTGAGCAATCGTTCAGAGCTTCGCTACGAAGAATTTTACTGAATTCAGGTTCAAAATTAAAACCCCGATCCGGAAAGTTCCTAGATCGGGGTTTTGAAAGTCCGAGACTTTTCTTTCGAAAATTATCTTCGAGCAAGCTTCATCATCAGACGAACGATTTCGAGATAAAGCCAAATGAGCGTGACCATTACGCCGAAGGCGCCATACCACTCCATGTACTTCGGCGAGCGTCGCTGAATAGCGCGCTCAATCATGTCGTAGTCGGTGAAGAAATTAAATGCTGCGAGCCCAATGACGAACAACGAAAATCCAATTCCGATTGGTCCGCTACCAAAAACAGCAAAACTGCCAACCATCGCGGGAGCGAAGAAGCTCAGCGCAAAACTGAACAGATAGAAGATACCAACCGCCCCAGTCAAACCAAAGATGACCGCACGCATCGTGTCACCAACTCGAACGATCCGCGTTGCGTACAAAACGAGTGTGACGCCCAACGTGATGATCGTCGCGAATGCGGCAATCGGGACCACATTTGCGTACTGCGCCGCATTGGGTTGGGCCTTGATGTACTCCGTTGCATAGAGCGAGAAAGCTCCTAGGAATAGCCCCTGGAGAAGCGAGTAGGGAATTGCCGTATAAGGGCTAATTTTCGGAATGAATCCGGTTGCAACCCCAATGATCAGGCCGAGGATAAGTGAGCCCATGAACAGTGTTGGGCTGTAATTCATCCACCCAATTACTGCCGAAGGCAAGAGCACGGCAAACATGATCCCGAGCTTCGCGACCGTACCATTGAGGGTCATGGTTGCGCCATGAACCAATTCACCAGACTCGATTCGGTCAAAAGCACTGTCCGACATCACCGGGTTACTCGATCTGAAAAACTTTCGTTCGTTATTGTTTTGTCCCATGACATTTAGTATACGAATAAACCGAATTTCTGGGTTCGATTTTTTCGGGGAAACTGGTACCTTTAGCCCAAAGTCATGAAAGAAGTCGAATCTACAGACTGGAAAGAATTTTTTGATGCCCACGCCCCGCATTACGACCACAATGCATTCGTCGCGAATACGAAAGTCGAAGTTCAGTTTTTGCGCGAAGTGATGGGGTTGAAGCCAGGAATGAAGCTCCTTGATGCCGGGTGCGGAACCGGACGGCATTCAGTAGAGCTCGCGAGAGCAGGGCTTCGGGTCACTGGAGTTGATATTTCCGGAGCGATGCTCGCAATCGCCAAATCGAAAGTAGATTCAGATCTACTGGAAATCGATTGGATCGAAGCGGATTTAACCAAATGGTCAAACCCATCAGCGTATGATGCGGGCATCTGCATCTGCGAAGGTGGACTAGGTTTGGCAAGTCGTGGCGAAGAGCCCGTGCAGCATGACCTTTCGATTCTAAAGAACATCGCAGCATCGCTGCGACCTGGCGCCCCTCTGATCATAACGGCTATGAATGGGCTGTCAATCCTTCGCCGGATGACCGATGAAGATGTCGAACGAGGATCCTTCAACCCAGCCACTATGATGCTTTTCTATGCTGACGAATGGGTTTTGCCCGAAGGAACCAAAGAGATGTATCTCAATGAGCGTCCGTTCATTCCATCCGAATACATCGCGATGCTGCATCATGCCGGATTCCGGGTCAAGCATGTCTGGGGTGGAACTGCTGGAGACTGGGGTGAACGCCCGGTCAAACTCGACGAAATCGAAGTCATGTACGTTTGCGAGAAGAATTAACCACTTGGTTAAAGATGTCGCAAGAGATACTCGTAATCAGCGACAGTGTCAAAGTCCATCATCGTCTCAGCCGCGCAGGTCGGGATAATGAAGACCGCCCCGCCAAGCAACTGACCTAGCCGAGTTTCAGCTTCCTCAAGGGAAATGCGTCTCAGGAAAAACCGGATCATCGTGCCAAGACCGATCTCGCGGAGCATTCTGAACTGACTTTTTCGGTTATGCCGAATGGCGTTAAAAAAGTCCTTGCCCTGCTTCAACCCCTCTACCGTGGTTGCAAACATGCTTCCAGCAAGGAACCCGCCTTCACGAAGATGAAGAGCTTCTAGTTCCGCGCCAGGGAATTTTTGCGTCGCCTCACCAAATGGTGAAAGTCCTCCCGCGAACCAGGTTGAATAGGGAAGACGCTGGTCCACTTCGTGCGCAAATTCCCGAATATGTTCCGGCTTCAGCAACGGCAAATCCGCCGGCAGAATCAAGACCCGCTCGGTGCCAAGCGCCTCTCCTCCGGCAATCGCGTTGTCAATCGCCGATCCAACCTCAAAGACCCCTCGCATGTCTGGAAAGTGGCTGAGAGTATCTTCCCCGCTCAAGACGACCACTGGGCCTAGCCCTGATTCAAGCGCGGCTTGATGAACGATCTCCAAGGATGAATTTTCGCCAAACTTAGCGAGGGCTTTTCGGGGTGATCCAATCCGGGATGCAAGCGGATCGGAAACGAACCCGCCGGCAACAATTACGATTCCCCAAGACATGATTTCACCAAATGGTTAATCTTTCGGCACAATCGCTTCGAGCAAATTGACCATGTACAGGGTGGATCCAGCCGCTTCTCTGCCCTTGTTACCAAGCTTCATTCCAGATCGGTCGAGTGCTTGCTCCTGGTCTTCTGGCGTCAAGATTCCCCAACCGATCGGAATTCCTGTCTGATTTTGAATATTCATCAATGCGCCGCTCACATCTTTTGAGAGCAATGCGGCATGTGTGGTTTGCCCTTGCAAAATGCATCCGAGAGCAACGATTCCGTCGATGTTGCCTGCTTCGATCAGTGCCAAACACGTGAGAGGAATTTCCCATGCACCGGGAACTTCTACCACCTTTACATCTGTGCATCCCGCTTGCGAAAGCGTATCGAGCGCCCCTTCGGTGAGTGCCTTTGTGATCAGTTCATTCCAACGACTCGCGATCACAATGATCCTTTTGCCAGTCCCATCCATCGTTCCAACGATCTTCATAGATATGGCAAGTATGGCGCATCAGAACGGCTAAAATAAAAATACACCCGTGCATCCCCTGCTTGAACTCCTTTCAAAAAACCCACTTTTGACCCTATTTTTGGTCGCAGGATTAGGATTCACGTTAGGAAAAATCAAGGTTGCGGGCGTTTCGATCGGAGTCGCGGCAGTTCTTTTTGTTGGATTAGGGGTTGGTGCTCTAGACAAGACCATTGCCTTGCCAGACGTGATTTTGTCACTTGGACTCGCAATGTTTGTGTATACGATCGGGTTATCCAGCGGCCCAGGGTTTATTGTTTCATTTAAGAAGCGAGGGATCGCCACAACCTTATTGACTTGGCTTTGCTTACTGATCACCGCCGGGATCTGGTTCACGGCAAGTCGAATGCTCACGATCCAGCCAGAGGTCGCCGTAGGAGGATTCACGGGATCACTTTCCAATACCGCAGCGCTCGCCGCGGTAATGGAACTAGCAAATGGAAGCCCGGGGCCAGGCGTCGGCTACGCGATCACTTATCCCATGGGGGTGGTTTCCCTTCTGGTTTGCATGATTCTGTATGCCAATGCAAAGCGAAGGTCAGGGACACTATCGCCTCCACCAAGAGAAACGCTCCTCAATCGAACCATTCGCGTTAAGAATCCCGAAATCGTCGGGAAGACGATTCTTGAGATCATGGAGGCTAATCAGCTCGGGCTCGTGTTCGGGCGGATCAAGCGAGGTCAGACTGTGCAGATTGCTGAGAGCAGTATCCAACTTGCCCTTGATGACCTCATATCCGCGGTCGGCCCCGAGTCTCAGATGACCCAGGCAATCGAAGTCCTCGGCGAGGACGCCGGGGTCAGATTAGAGTTAGATCGAACCGAATACGACTACCGCCGGATCGTAGTATCTAACCCGATGGTCTTCGGAATGACCTTGGCAGAGCTCAATCTGCCGCAAAAATATGACGCTGTCATGACTCGCATTCAGCGCGGAGAAGTAGAAATTCTTCCCGATGGCGGCACGATTCTAGAGCCTGGAGATCGTGTTCGTGTCGTTACCCACCGGGACAACATGGGGCGGATCAGCAAGTATTTGGGCGACTCGTACCGTGCCCTTAGCGAGATTGATATTCTAAGCTTCGCGCTTGGTATCGCACTCGGTTTGTTAATTGGCTTAATTCCGGTGCACCTTCCGGGTGGATTGGTCTTTAAGCTCGGGAATGCAGGTGGTCCGTTGGTTGTTGCTCTCGTTTTGGGCGCATTACACCGAACAGGGCCGATCAACTGGAGCTTGCCCTACAGCGCCAATTTGACCTTGCGGCAGATTGGGTTGGTGTTCTTTTTAGCGGCTGTTGGAGTCAAGAGCGGCTTTGCTTTTCGGGAGGCTTTGTCTTCCGGATCCGGGCTTACAACATTTCTAGTCGGGGCGGTCGCAACTGCTATTTCGGCCACAGTCTTCCTGTCTTTGGGATCCAAGATTTTCAAGGTAAGTGGGGCTACGATGATGGGGATGGTATCAGGCGTCCATACGCAACCCGCAGCGCTTGGCTTTAGCATTGAGGAAACGAAATCGGACCAGCCGAATGTGGGTTACGCATCGGTTTTCCCGGTCGCAAGCGTGAGCAAGATTATCATCGCCCAGATTCTATTACAGATTTTGTCGTGAGGAAAATCCTTTACCTGACGGAAAAGACACCCAAATGGATTCACCAGGGTTGAAAATTTTGCATCGCTGGGGTATCCTTCCGAATTCGGGTCGAAAGGTCCGTGAAAAAACAATCTGGCCACCGATTGAGTGCGGTTGATGCATCGCAGACCGATCGGGGAACGGCGGGGAATAAATTAAGAATGCCAAAAACATGTCTCATTGAGAAAGCGAAGAAGAAACCAAAGTTTTCTACTCGCAACATCAACCGATGCACCACATGTGGCCGATCAAACGGTTACATTCGGTTCTTCGGTCTCTGCAGAATTTGCTTGCGCGAACAGGCCCACAAGGGTCTTTTGCCAGGCGTGACCAAGTCCAGCTGGTAAGTTAGGAAGGAATATACAAGATGCATAGTGATCCTATTGCCGACCTCCTGACTCGGATTCGCAACGGTGCGCAAGCACGCAAGCCGTTTGTCGAAATCCCGATGAGCAAGATTAAGGTCGAGATTTTAAAAATCCTTGAAGCCGAAGGCTTTGTTATGGGTCATGAAGTGACCACAGAATCAAAGTTCCCAACGATCAAGGTTCAACTGAAGTACGACGTACGGCGCCGTCCGATCATCCAAAAGATCCAACGAGTCTCCAAGCCCGGTCTGCGAGTTTATCGCACCAAGGACGAGCTTCGACCGATCCGCAGTGGTTTGGCGACCCGGATTATGACCACGAGTCAGGGCGTCATGACAGACCGCGAAGCGCGAAAGCGTAAAATCGGCGGCGAAGTATTGTGTGAGGTTTACTAATGTCACGAATTGGAAAAAGACCAATTGAAGTGCCAGCAGGCGTAGAAATCAAAGTTGAAGCCGATAACTTGGTGACCGTAAAGGGTCCTAAGGGAACCCTTCAACAACCAATCGCTCGAGAGCTTGAAATCAAGCAGGAAGGCACGCTCCTTACAGTGGATCGTCCAAACAACAGCTACCGCATCCGTGGTCAGCACGGCCTTGCTCGAACTCTGATTGACAATATGGTCATCGGCGTCACGAAGGGTCACCAAAAGTCCTTGGAAATTCAAGGGGTTGGTTACCGTGTCGCAGCGGCTGGAAAGGGTCTGACCCTCAACATGGGTTATTCGCATCCGGTCAACATTGACCCGGTCGACGGAATCTCATTTGAGTTGACTCAGGAAGACAAAACGCGTATCCAACGCATCATCGTAAACGGCATTGATAAGGCTCTCGTAGGCCAAATCGCTGCTGACATCCGCAAGGTTCGAAAGCCTGATCCGTATAAGGGTAAGGGAATTCGCTATGTGGGTGAAATTATCAAGCTCAAGGCCGGTAAGCGGGCCGCGAAGAAGTAAGGAGATTTAAGAGAAAACAATGTCCCACAAAAATCGACAAGAGCTTCGCAAGGTTCGCCAAATTCGCGTTCGAAAGAATATCTTCGGAGAACCCGAACGACCGCGATTGGCAGTTTATCGAAGCCTCAAGCACATCAGTGCTCAAATTATTGACGACCGAACAGGAAACACCCTGGCAAGCGCAAGCAGCATGGAGAAGTCTCTCGAAGCTGTTGGGAATGCAGAAGGTGCAACCAAAATCGGTGAAGCCCTAGCGAAGCGAGCTCTTGAAGCTGGCGTCACCAAGGTGGTCCTGGACCGAGGTGGATTTAAGTATCACGGCCGCGTTTCTGCGCTGGCTGATGGTGCTCGCAAAGGCGGGTTGGAGTTCTAAATCATGAGAATGCAAATGCGAAATTCCGGTCGCCGAGACAATCGTAATCCGTTGGCAGAAGGCCCACAGTACGATGTCCGAGTGATCCGCACCAATAAGGTGTTCAAAACCCACAAGGGTGGTAAAACCGCAAGCTGGTCCTGCCTCGTCGTCGTTGGCGACAACAAGGGCAAGATTGGCGTCGGGCTTGGAAAGGCTCGAGGCGTTCCTGATGCAATCCGAAAGGCCGAAGAAACTGCACGAAAGTGCATGATCAAGGTTCCAATGGTTGGCACAACAATTCCACACGAAGTGAAAGCTTCCTGCGGAACATCAGAAGTCATGCTCCGACCAGCATCGGTTGGTACTGGTGTTAAGGCTGGTAGCGCTGTCCGAGCTTGCCTTGAAGCTGTGGGAATCCACAACGTCATTGCAAAAGCTCTTGGAAGCCGCAATCCAGTCAACATGGCTTACGCTACGATTGAAGCCTTCAAGGCTCTACAAATTCCAGAAGACCGAGCAGCCGCTCGTGGTTCGGACGTAGAAGCACTGATCCCTTGGCTTGGAAAGGCCCGAAAGGAGGAAGAAGAAAATGTCCACTAAGGTCACACGAAAGCACGTCACTGCGGCATACGAGAAGGTTCCGTACCTCTTCGTGACTCTTGAAATTGGATTGATTGGTCAAGTCCCAACCAACAAGCGCACCATCAAGTCGCTCGGATTTCAGCGGCCAAAGACAAGCGTGATCTTGCCAAACTCCCCAGCCATCTGGGGTCAACTCTTCAAAATTGGCGCGCAGGTCATCCTGACTCCAGAAATGATGCCGGACTTCGTACCAGCAGAATTGAAGACAAAGGCAAATGCGTTCGACTTTGGTAACTTCGTCACGGTCCGACCGGCGACAGAGGCTGAAGGCGATAAAGCCAAGCACAAGAAAGCCATCATGGCTAAGCGCATTGCGCTACGACAAAATAAGGATTGATTGACTCATGAGTTTGCATAAACTACATCCAAATGAGGGTTCGACCAAGCGAAAGCGGATCGTCTGCCGAGGAATCGGTAGCGGACTGGGTAAAACCGGTGGACGAGGAACGAAGGGCCAAAAGGCTCGACGCCAAATCCCTGCTCGATTCGAAGGTGGTCAAACCCCAATTCAACGCCGGCTTCCAGTAAAGAAGGGCTTCCGAAACGTCAACCAAAAGTTCTACGATATCGTAAACTTGGATGACCTGCAACGCTTGTTTAAGGCAGGTGACGTCGTGGATACCGCGGCTCTCATCGCAACTGGAATCATTCCAGGAGACAAGGACGGAGTCAAGATTCTTGCCTTCGGAACTCTCGATAAAAAGCTCAAGGTAACCGCTAACAAGTGCAGCGCACAGGCTAAGGCTAAGATCGAAGCCGCTGGCGGAGAGGTCATCCTCAATTGAGCGCACCCGGGAACCAAAATGACGTTCTTAACTCCAGACCTATGTCTGGAGATAAGAGTCTGAAATTCGGCCTGGCGGATACGTTCCGTCTGGCGTGGCAAGATCCTGACCTCAAACAGCGAATCATCTTCGTCTTGAGCGTCTTTGCGATCTTTGCCCTTTGCATCCACGTCCCGGTCCCCATTACTGGGGTCACTCCGGAAGAGATCAACCGGCTCATCGCGAGCAATGCCGTCTTCGGTATGTTGAATTCTTTCGGCGGTCGGGCGTTGCAACGCGTTTCCATTTTGGCTCTCGGGCTTAATCCCTACATCACCGCCTCAATTATTATGCAGATCCTCCTTGCTGCTAACCCAGCTTGGAAAAAGGAACAGCAAGAAGGCGGCGAATTCGGGCGACGACAACAATCGAAGCGAACCCGTTACCTCACGCTCGTGCTCTGTGTCGGGCAAGGACTTGGTCTTATCCAACTCCTCAGCAGCTCGCCGCAGATTAAAGCTGCTTTTGCCGCTCACTGGTACACGGTTCCTTCTACAATCATTTTCTGGACTGCCGGCGCGATGCTCATGCTTTGGTTGGGTGAACAACTCACCGAGCGCGGCATCGGTAATGGCGTGTCGCTACTCATCTTCGCCGGGATTGCCCTGTCCTTCCCGCAAACGCTCCAATTGATCTACGACAATCGTTCTGTGGTCAACATGTTCGGACTTGCGTTTGTCGGCCTGCTGTTTGTCCTCGCGACTTGGTTCGTTGTTTACTTCTCGATCGCCCAACGGCGTATTCCGATCCAGAACAGCAGACGCCAGTTCAACCAAAAGGTCGTTGGCGGACAGTCGGGCAGTAGCTACCTTCCCTTCTCCGTCGTGATGGTCGGTGTGATTCCGATCATCTTCGCGGTTTCACTGATTTATCTTCCTGGTCAGTTCGCAATGATGATGCCAGTAGGATCAGGACCAAGGGCATTCCTTGAACAAGTGGCGACCTACATGAGCCCGAACTTTAAGGATCCTCGCGGTATCGTGGGAATCTTTGCCTACACCGGTCTCATCTTCTTCTTCACCTATTTCTACACGGCGATCCAGTTCAATGTGGACGACATCACAATGCAGTTAAAGCGCTCACAAGCGATGATCCCTGGCGTTCGTCCCGGCAAGCAGACTCGCGACTTCCTTGATGGCGTGATCACTCGCGTCACTGTTGTTGGTGCATTCTGTCTTGCAATCGTGGCTCTGACCCAGTACGTGGTTCCAGTCTTTATCAACGTGGCTAGTGTTGCTGCTCTGTTTGGAACATCTCTCTTGATTTTGGTAAGTGTGGCATTGGAAACAATGCGGCAGATTGAAGCCAACATCATGATGAAGCAGTACGGACAGTAAGTCAGACTGCCGATAAGGATAGGACGCGTGAGTATTCGAATCATCTTAATCGGCCCCCCAGGGGTCGGCAAGGGGACCCAAAGTGCTTTTTTAACCGAGCAGTTTGGAGTCGTCCAAATCTCCACCGGGGATCTATTCCGCAATCATATGAAAGCGGGTACTTCCCTAGGGAACTTAGCCAAGCGCTATATTGAACAAGGTCGCCTCGTTCCAAACGGCGTCACCCTTGAGATGCTCGCGGAGCGGATGCGGATGCCCGATGTTCAAAAGAAGGGCTTTATCCTTGATGGTTACCCCCGAAATGTCGACCAGGCACATGCTCTAGCTGGCTTGCTAGAAGAACTCGAAGAAAACCTAGACGCGGTCATCGCGATCGAAGTGGATGACGACACCCTCGTCAAGCGATTAAGCGGACGGATGGGTTGCACCAAGTGTGGCGCGATCTACAACATGGCAAACAAGCCGCCAAAACGCGACTGGATTTGCGATGTGTGTAACAGCCCACTTTTCGTGCGAGATGACGACAAACCCGAAACCATCCGCGAGCGCCTCAAGATTTTCCACGAACAAACCAAACCAGTCGTAGACCACTACGCTGAGACCGGGATCGTCACGCGTATCGACGGCACTTTAGAGCCGGCGGTTGTGTACCAAGAAATTTTAAGTGCGCTCAAGCTCAATTAAGATGGTTGTCCTAAAAACCCGAGCCGAAATCGAAAAAATGCGTACTTGTGGGCAGATCCTCGCCCGCATCCGGGCACAGGTCAAACAAGCCATCAAGCCTGGTGTCACAACGGACGAGCTTGATCAAATCGTCGCCAAGCTTTTGAAGGATGAAGGCGCAGAGGCAAGCTTCTTGGGATACAACGGTTACCCAAAGAACTCCTGCATCTCCGTGAACGAAGAGGTCGTTCATGGTATTCCAGGTCCACGCCTGATCAATGATGGCGACATCGTCGGATTCGATCTCGGCGTTTTCTACGACGGTTATCACACCGATTCAGCTTGGACATTCGCAGTCGGAGAAGTCACCCCAAAGGTCAAGCTACTGCTGGAAGTAACAGAACAATCCCTAAAGTTAGGTATTGAAAAAGCGAAGCCCGGCAACCGGATTGGTGATATCAGCGCGGCGGTCCAGAAATATGTAGAATCCCACGGCTTCGGAGTTGTACGTGACCTAGTCGGTCACGGCATCGGGCAGTCAATTCACGAAGGTCCAAGCATTCCAAACTTCGGCAAGGCTGGCACTGGTCCACGAATCAAAGAAGGGATGACCATTTGCATTGAGCCGATGGTCAATGAGGGCACATGGCGCGTCAAGCAACTCGATGATGGCTGGACAATCGTGGCGGGAGACGGAAAGGCCTCCGCGCACTTCGAGCACACCATCGCTATTGGTAAGAACGGTCCAGAAATTCTGACAGCGTTACCAGGACAACCTTACTAAGCGCGACTCAACATTTGACTTTCTTTCGCTTCTTACCCAATGAGCCGTGGGCAACCACCTTTTGGATGTACTCCGTCGCCAATGGGACGCCGCAGGATGTCTATCCCATGTCCGCCGAGACAGCTCCGATTTCCTGAGCCTTATTGACTGCAAATTCAGAAAGTGGGATTAAGTACGATCCGCACGCGATCACGAAATTATTCATAGAGTATCGAACTCGATTCCTTTCAGAGTGGATACTTCCAGCAACGCGAATCAACAAGTCCCTGTAAGTAGCAAGTTCAAGATCCTCATCCCGACGATGCGAGGCCAGGCAGCTCAATGTACACCAACCTGCACATGCGGTTGTCACAACGTCTGATTCAATCCAATCCAGAGCGAGCTCGAACCCGTGGAGGCTACCCGTCGCAACCCAAGGAACCGTGCTCTCCGAGAGCATGGGCCAGTAGGCTTGCTCAACCCATGCATTCAGGTCCGATTTGGTCATCTTTCGGTCATCGGCGATCAAGCCTGCAATGTACATTGCGTCGGAGTTCCCGGTTGCGTAAAGGCCGAGGGATAGGTGGTAGTCCGTGCCAATCCGCTTGACGATTGGCTTCATATCTCCAATCCGGACGCCAAAGAATGGCTCTTTTGCCCCGTGAACAGACAGTACTTTCTTAATCGAGGGGCGACCAAGAGCGGAAAGCTCATCCAAAATACTCTCAACCGTACCCATGACCAAGCTCTACTTTACATCTTCGCTAGACCAAAAGTCGTGGGACTAGCGTTAAAGATAGTCAAAACGGCTACAATAGGGTTTGGAGAAATTAGACATAAGTGGGTAGAAGAAGTTTTCAGCATCGGCCTCGAAAGGACGACCCGAATAAGGAACAGGGCATTGAGCTTGAAGGTAGCGTGGTAGAGAATCTGCCGAACGCTGTTTTTCGGGTGAAACTTGACGAAGGCGATATGGAGATTCTTGCGCACGTCAGCGGAAAAATGCGGATGCACTACATTCGAATCCTTCCTGGTGATCGCGTGAAGATCGAAATGTCTCCGTACGATATGACCAAAGGTCGCATCACGTACCGATTCAAGTAAAAATCTAAGTTTTGAAAAGCCCGGGTCGTGCATCCACGCACTGCCCGGGCTTTCGTGTTTTCATCGCGTGACGATTGAAACTGAAAAAAGATGCGCGCAGAAGAGAGAAAAACCCCTGAGGTCCTTGCGAAAAGGTGCCGAACCCGGGTATCTTTCCAAATCGCGCTCTCACAAAACATAAAGTTCTGTGGGCCTGAGGTTTGAAGTCTGAAATTCCAGACGGAAGAGCTTTTGAGAAAGTAGCGGAACCGCAGAGGTTACTAATGAAAGTTAGAGCAAGCGTAAAAAAGATTTGTGACAAGTGCAAGATTATCAAGCGCGAAGGTGTCGTGCGGGTAATTTGTATCAACCCTAAGCATAAGCAGCGTCAGGGTTAATGACCGGAGGAAAACAAGACTAAGTGGCTCGTATTGCAGGCGTAGATTTACCGCGAAAAAAATCGATTCAGTATGCACTTCCTGTGCTTTATGGAATCGGTTTGAAAAACGGTACCCAGATTTTGGAAAGAGCGGGGATTGACCTCCGTAAGAAAGTCGAAGAACTCACAGAAACTGAAATTGGTCAGCTTCGTGAGATCATTGACGCCGATTATCAAGTAGAGGGTGACCTCCGCCGTGAAGTTTACGGCAACATTCGACGATTGATCGAAATCGGTTCTTTCCGTGGTCTCCGACACCGACGAGGTCTTCCGACCCGCGGTCAACGAACCCGAAGCAATGCGCGAACTCGTAAGGGTAAGGCCAAGACAGTTGCCGGAAAGAAGAAGGCAAGGAAGTAACATCGTATGGCAAGAAAGCAAAATGTACGTGGCAAGGTCAAGGAAAAGCGACAGGTCCCAGCAGGGATGGCTTATGTCCAATCCACCTTCAACAATACGATCGTTACGATCACCGATCCTGCTGGCGCAGTTTTGTGCTGGTCAAGCGCTGGTGCAGTGAACTTCAAAGGCTCCCGAAAAGGAACCCCGTTCGCCGCTCAGTTAGCCGCAGAATCTGCTGCTAAGAAAGCAATTGAGCACGGAATGCGAAAGATTGACGTGAAGGTCTGCGGACCTGGCGGCGGTCGAGAAACGGCAATCCGAAGCCTGCACGCAACAGGACTTGAAGTTCAAAGCGTGACCGACGTGACTCCATTGCCACACAACGGATGCAAGCCGCCGAAGAAGCGACGCGTCTAATCGAGGATTTTTCGAGAATTTAATATGCCACAAATCACTACCCAAGAACTGACCAACCAATACGGAAAGTTTGTATTTGAGCCACTTGAGCGCGGATACGGACATACGATTGGTAGTGCTCTTCGCCGAGTGCTTCTGAACAGCATTCAGGGCGCGGCCGTTGCGGCTGTGCGCGTCGGAAAGGTTTTCCACGAATTCGCTCCGATCCCAGGCGTGAAGGAAGACATGACCGAATTCCTGCTGAATTGCAAGAACCTCGCCATTCAAATTGACTTCGATCTTCTTCCTCCAGATGAAGTTACTCTCAAGCTGAATGTGAAGGGTCCAGGTCGGGTCACCGGTGCTGATTTGGAATGCCCAGAAGGCGTTTCGATTACAAACCCAGAAGTTTATATCGCGACGATTTCGGATTCGTCCGTTACGCTTGATGCGGAACTCTATGTGAATTGGGGTAGCGGTTACACCCTCCCAGACAAGCAAGAGCGCTACAAGGGCGTGATCGGCGTGATCACGACTGGTAGCCAGTTCACCCCTGTTCGCAAGGTGAACATCACCGTTGAACCAACCCGTGTTGGTTCGCGCACCGACTTTGATCGCTTGGTACTCGACGTTTGGACAAATGGAGCTGTTCCACCAAACGACGCTGTGACCCAAGCGGCTCAGATTTTGGCGAAGTATTTCCACATGCTGTTCGACCTGGGTAAGGGAACACACGACATCGAATTTGGTGAAGAAGAAACAGATCTCGCCGAACTCGCTAACGTGCCTGAAATCAAGATCGAAGAGATGGATTTCTCCCAACGCACTTTCAACTGTCTGCGCCGAGCGGGTCTCTTGACCCTCCGACACCTTGCCGCTGTGACCGAATCCGATCTCACCTCGATCCGAGGTTTTGGTAAGAAGTCACTGAACGAAGTGCGCGACAAGCTTGGAGAGCATGGACTCGCAATCAAGCCACCAAAGGCTGGATACCGAGTTGAATTGCTCGACGACGAAGACGATGAGGATTTTGACTAAAGGTTAAACTATGAATCACAAGGCTGACCACCGAAAGCTTGGGTTACCAAGCGACCAACGCCGTGCACTGCTCACGAATCTTACGCGACAGTTCATTCGGCATGGCTACACACGCACCACTTTTGGCCGCGCAAAGGAGCTTCGACGGATTGTCGAAAAGCTGATCACGCTCGCCAAGAACGACACTTTACAATCGCGACGCGAAGCCCGCAAGATTCTTGTTGGTCACAGTTCTAGCTCGCCAAAGCCACTCAAGGCATTGGCTGGTAAGACCGAGCTCGAGAAGATGATTATTCTTCAGGAGCGATGTCTGATCAATGGCGAAGACCTAGTCACCCACCTCTTTGATGTGGTTGCTCCTCGCTTCCGCGATCGAAATGGCGGTTATACTCGCCTCACCAAGACTGGACTCCGCCGCGGCGACGCTGCTGTGACTGCAGTTTTGGAACTTGTTGACTAACGACCTTCGGCGCATCAAGCTGGTTGTCGCCTACGACGGCGCTGACTTCTGCGGGTGGGCCGAACAAAAAGACCAACGAACGGTCTGCCGCACATTGAAAGATATTGTTCGCCAGGTCTCGGGTGAAGACGTCGAGATCATCGGTGCTAGTCGCACCGATAGCGGAGCCCATGCAAGGCATCAGGTGGTTCATTTTGATACGACCACAAAGGTGCCGACCGACAGATTTCCTCGGGTACTGAATAAGGTGCTTCCGCAAGATTTGAGCGTGCTAAGTGCACAGGATGTGCCGATGAGTTTTCACTCCCGGTTCTCTGCTAGGGATCGCTCCTACCGATACCGAATCCTTTGCGGGATTCGAGATCCAAAGGAATCGCGATACGCACACAACCACTGGTGTATGCCAAACGTGGAAGCGATGCACCAAGCAGCTCAGAACCTTGTCGGTTCACATGACTTTCGAGCATACAGCGAGGAAGTTGAAGCAAGCGCAAACAGTGTTCGAGAACTCTTCTCTGTTAATGTGAAGAGGTCGCGAAACGAGGTTTGGATCGACATTTGCGGGAATGCCTTCATGAGGGGAATGATGCGAAGAATCAGTGGAGGACTGTTGGAAGTTGGCTTAAGCAAACGACCCGGATCCGAAATTGCAGATCTTCTCGACCCTGGAAAACGAGACCACCTTCAATGGCCGGTTGTCTTACCAGCGAATGGACTCTGCCTGATGAAAATCACCTACGGAAGACACCCGAAGGATTGCCGCGAACGATATCAATAAGTAACAATTTTTAAGTTCAGCCTTGCGCTGAACATGACGGAAAAACAGATGAACAGAACATATAGCGCAACAAAAGAAGGAATGGAAAGCGATCGCCAGTGGTATGTGGTGGACGCGACAGGAATCCCTGTCGGTCGCCTCGCTGCACAAGTCGCCCAACTCCTCCGAGGCAAGCACAAGCCGAATTTTACATATAACCAGGACTGCGGAGATTACGTCATCGTGATCAATGCCGAGCGTGTCGTGCTCACCGGGAACAAGAGCGAAGAACTGATCTACTGGCACACAGGATGGCCAGGCGGGATTCGCAACGTTTCACGAGGCAAAATGCTGGCCGAAACTCCAACCAAGCTCGTTGAAAAGTGCGTTTGGGGAATGACTCCCAAGACCAAGCTTGGTCACCGCATTTTCAAGAAGCTAAAGGTTTACGCCGGATCCGAACATGCTCACGAGGCCCAGCAGCCAAAGGTGATCGACATTAAGGAAAAGATTGTTAAACTAGGGAAGGCAGATCAATGAGTACAACAACTTACGGAACCGGTCGCCGAAAGTGCGCCATCGCTCGAGTCTGGGTTTCTCCAGGCGAAGGGAAAATTTTGATCAATGGCAAGGACTGCAGCGACTACCTTGGTCGACCAGTGCTGGACATTCTCGTCAAGAGCCCACTCGTTGCGGTTGGACTTGAAGGCAAGTACGATGTCAAGGCATCCTGCAATGGCGGCGGAATCGCTGGTCAAGCCGGTGCGATCCGACTTGGAATTTCCCGTGCCCTGATCGAAATGGATTCGGAACTCCGACCGCCGCTCAAGGCAGAAGGCTTCCTTACTCGAGACGCCCGTATCAAGGAACGAAAGAAATACGGTCGCAAGAAAGCCCGACGTGGCTTCCAGTTCGTTAAGCGTTAAGACCCTTAACATCTCATCTGTTCAACCTCTCAGAAATGCGCTATTTCTGGGAGGTTTTCTTGTGTAAAATTTTATCGTTAAAAGGCGCTATTGTCGGGTGAAAATACCATTTCCTTACCGGTATTTGCACTGGAATCTAGCTTTTTTTGTGAACGGATAGTTCATAATAACGTCGTAGCTTGCGGCGAACCGAACTCGTTTGGTTTTGACGCACTATTACTTTTTGAGAGGAATCATGAAAACTAAATCCCTAGTACTCGTTGCATTCGCGGTCGCAATCGTTGCACCGGCAAATGCCCAAAACCTTCAGTACACCGGTGCTGAACTGTCCGGCATCAAGTCCGCGACGATCAGTGTCAACGGTGGAGCTAATAAGAACGTTCTCGCTGGTCGATTGAAGTTCAGCGATGGTGCAAGCACGATCCTAACTTACTGTATTGACGCCGAGAGAACCCTCAATGGTGGAACACACGGTTACACATCGAATACACTCAACACTAACGCTGCAAACGGTCTCGCCTACGCAGGACGAATTGTTGGAAACGCTTTCAATCTCGCTACCACTACTGAGCAACAGGCCGGTCTGCAACTTGCAATCTGGTCTGCAATTTACGATGCTGGAACGAGTTTCACTGCGAACGGTTCGAACTTCTCAGTCAGCAACGTCAATCAAAACATCCTAAACTGGGCAAACACTTACTACGCTGGAAAGGATACTCCACTTCCTGCAACGATTCAAGTCAAGACTTTCACCACTCAGGCGAACGGTGGACAGTCCCAAATCACGACCGAAGTCGTACCAGAGCCAGCTTCAATGATCGCTCTTGGCGCAGGTCTCGCAATGATTGCTCGACGGCGCAAGAGCAAGTAATTCATTCTGTAACTGATACTTTAGGGCTCCGGAGCTAAGCTGCACCGGAGCTCTTTTGGTTCATTTTGCCTAGCTTTTCCTGGCAGAAATCCTGGACTTTGTTGCAGTGATCCGAAAACCAAAGAAATTGGCATCATGTTTGCGACGCAGGATTTCAGAAGCCATGAAAAATTACGCCGCTTTTTTGCTCCCAATCACTCTTTGCTCCTCCGCATTCGCGAATCCTGAAAATGTCTCCTTGAAATTTTCTGGAATGCACCTCACCTCTGCGAAAATTGTCACGATTCAAGTGCAAGATGGACCTACCAAAAATGTGTATGCTGGAAAGCTTAAGTTTGAAAAGGGATCAAGTTTTGTGCTTGCCTACTGCGTTGAAGCAGTGCGACCATTAGACCGCAATTCTCACACCTATACATCCTCCACTCTGAACACTCAAGCCGCCAATGGTCTCGCTTATGCCGGACGCATCGCTGCAGAAGGATTTGATTCCGCAGTCACCTCCGAGCAACAAGCAGGGTTGCAACTCGCAATCTGGTCTGCTATATACGATGCAGGAACGAGCTTCACCGCAAATGGCGCAAACTTCAAAGTTTCTAATGCCAACAGTGAAATCTTGCAGTGGGCGAATACCTACTACGGTGGCAAGAACAATCCAGTCAATCCGCTTCTGCAAGTGCGCCACTATCAATCTTCCGCTGAAGGCACACAGAACCAAGTTTCCGTCGAAGCTGTTCCAGAACCAGCCTCCATGCTTGCGTTGAGCGCGGGCGTTGCACTAGTTGCCAGACGACGAAAGAATAAGTAAGTGTAAAAGCAAGAGTGCCTGTTCATTTTGACGAACAGGCACTCACCATTTGGTTAGGTTTGATTTTCCAAATGGTCAATTCATAGCTTCTTGATGATTCCGGTGTACTTGCCCTTTAACCAAGTCTTCTTACCTGCAAGTTCCAGGTCAATCAGGATCGTCACCTTGCCATTTGTCACTTTACTAAACCTCAGATTGGCTCTAATCTCGTCCATCTGAATCTTGGTGTCAATCATCTCTTTTCCTTTTTTGCGGAAACCGTAAAAGGCACCTGTAACCCCGTGGGCTAAACCCTGATCTTTTGCATAATGGACGGCTCGATACTCGTCGGTACCAAACTTTACGGCTTTCTGAGTCCAGTTTAGTCCGCTGAGAGTCGCCCGTTCAGGTTGGTTCAGGATAATCATGATCTCTTTGTCCGGCCAAAAGTCTCCTCCCTGCCGGAACTTGATATGCCACGTCCGCGATTGCTCGGTCACCTTGCCGTTCTGAGATATAGAGCCATTTCCGAGATCGAGAACTTCAACGCGATCGGGAACAATCTTGACGCCGTCAACGACTCCGATATTTTGGACTTTCGCCTTCCGTGGTGGCGTCGTCCCTGCACCAGCAAGTAAAGGGACCACGAAAAGGTTTGTGACTAAAATGGATTGGCAGATTTTTAATCTCATGCATTGAATTTTGCCGACCAATCAGCCAAAGTTTCCTCCTAAAGATGCTGGACTTAAAGTTGCTTTGCAAGCACAACACTAATGTAGTTCGTGAAATTCCAATCGTGGTGGGCAACTTCCGCGAATCCCCATGCGGTGTAGAGCTGAACGAGCCTTGTCGCTCGAATGCTCGTGTCGCAAGCAATCTCTTGTCCTCCAAGGTCTCTCGCATGGGTCTCGGCAACTTCGTAAAGCATTTTGCCAAAGCCTTGGCCTTTGAAATCGGGGTGGATTCCGAACTGAGAAAAGAAAAAGAGCCCATCGCGCCGGTAGTAAGGAAGCTCATGACTTTCTCGTCCAGGGATGAGGGCTATCGTCCCGATCAACCTTCCATCAACCTCGGCCAACCAGGCAGTTCCTTCGGTCAGACGGTGCAGGGTCTTGGCGTCATCCTGATCGCATGCGGTGAACTGAAGCCCAGCGTCTTTCCATTCTGCGTATGCAAGATGCAGTAACTCTGTTATCTCAGGAACTGAGTCTATCTTTGAGAATGGGCGTACGATCAATGGAGATGAGTCCTCGCCGAAGTCCGAGCAAAGCACGTAAAACTCTTCGTCTGAAGTTAATACAGTAAGGAAGTTGGTGCGCGGGAAAAGACTCGAACTTTCACGCCTTGTGAGCACTACCACCTCAAGGTAGCGTGTCTACCAATTTCACCACCCGCGCACACGGTTGGAATGAAAATGATACCCAAAGATTCCCGATCTTGCTAGACATTTTCCTGCATTTGTTCAATCTTTGCCGCAAATTCCCGTACCAATTCTTGGCTGGCTGCATCTGAATCCGATTCAGAATGGATGTGGAAGATTGGCTCCACTGCGTCCGGGATCACCAAGACCCACTGATCACCGCTAAAAACCTTGATCCCGTCGAGTAACTCAACATTTTCGCCAGCCTGATACTCTTCAGCCAACCGGCGCATCACCGTTCCCTTAACTTCCCACGGGCATCGAACCTTTTCATAGGCCATATGGAACACCGGCAGTTCGTCCAAGACCTCGCTCAAAAGAAGACCGGTTTCCTGCAACATACTCACAAGAGTTGAGAGCCCAAACATGGCGTCAAATCCCGCATGGAATTCAGGGAAAAGAAATCCTCCGTGATTATCGCCCGCAAAATCTACCTCGCCCGAGTCGCTACCCGCCATCATGGACCGAATGTCTGACTTGGTTCTGGTGACCTTCACCTGATTTGCGATCAGATAATTCTCTAATCGCTGCGGAGCAGTGATGCTCATCGCGATCTTTGGATTCTCGCGTGTTTTGGCGATAAGGGCGCAGAGTACAGCAAAAAGCCGATTCCCCTCAACCACACGGCCGTGATTATCCACGAGAGCAAGGCGCTCTCCTTCGTTCAGGAAGAGGACTCCCATGTCAAAGCCAAGCGTCCCAACAATCTGCTTCAGCTGCTCCAAGTGTCGCTCAACATCTTCCTCATTTCGCGGAGCAAGGCGGGCGTCATTGAAACTGTTGGTTGAGATCGCATCAATCCCGGTCCTCGACATCATTGAAGGATAAATGGAGCTAATAGAACTGTAGCCAAAATCGCAAACCACCTTGAGCCGGCTTTGCGATGGCTGAGCTCTAAGGAGTCTAAAGAAGTCATTTTGATACTCTTCAACCGCCCGGCTGGCAAATTCGATGTAACCCAAATCGTCAGGATCCACCCGGTGAAAGTCTTCTCGGAAGAAGGCACTCTCGACTTTCCTCTCCTGGTTACGGCTCAGATATCTTCCCTTGTTATCAAAAAACTCGATCAGGGACACTCGGCTATTCCCTGGGAGCTTCCGGACATTAACAGCACCGGTTGCACCCGAAGTTCGAACGAAGTGCCGCATGATCGGAACCGCCGTTGAGCGCATATCCACTACCTCGCAACCGACAGAGAGCAAAGATGCCATCAAAGCACGCTTAATCATACGACTGCTTCGAGAGGAGTCGCGACCGGTGACCACGGTTGCACCACGGGGAAGACTTGATCCGTACGCCGAACCTAGACGCGTCGCAAAGTCCGGCGTGATTTCAATATTGCTCAGCCCAGCAACACCCAGTTCACGGAACAGTGCCCCACGCCACTTATTGCCCCAAACCAGACTCATGGTGACGGTAGATCCTCGTTCGATCACCTTATCCGGCCAAAGTTTGACCCGGGGCCGGATCGTGCAACCCACGTCAATCAGACATCGGTCACCTACGACGGCATCTTCGCGGATGACGGAATCACGCTTAATCGTCACCTTTGAGCATAAGATCGCGGAATGGACACCGACATTTGGACCAACATAGGCGGAATCCCACACCACAGAGCGCTCAATGACAGCACCCTCCTCAATCAGCGAGTTATCCCCAATCACCGAATAGGGTCCGATCCTCGCCCCTTTTTTGATCTTACAATTCCGCCCAATGCAAACCGGGGGAATGAGTGTCGCTTCAGGATCAATATTAGAGTTCCCATCTATCCAGATCGCGGCTTGATCCGATTGTCCTGGAATGGCGAGTCGAGTCCGACCCCCCAAAAGATGTTCCTGGGCCTCACGGTATTGTCCGAGGGTTCCAACATCGCACCAGTATTCTTCCATGATGTAGCCGTACATTGGTTTTCCCTCCCGCAAAAGTTGGGGGAAAATATCTTGAGACCAGTCGTACTGCTTTCCCTGCTCCATCATGTCAAACACTTCTGGCTCGAGAATGTACATCCCGGTGTTGACTGTGTCACTGAAAACCTCGGACCACGACGGTTTCTCGAGGAAACGAATGACCTTTCCGTCCGTGTCAGTAATGACAACGCCAAATTCCAATGGACTTGGAACTCGGTAGAGAATAAGTGTGGCAACGCTTCCCTTCGCTTTGTGGAAAGCAATGGCTTTGTCCAGATCCACATCGGTCATCGCGTCGCCAGAAACGATGACAAAGGTGTCGTCTCTAAGAAGGACCTCAGCCTTTTTGACGCTACCTGCGGTGCCAAGAGGAGTATCTTCGATGGAATATTTCAGATCCATCCCGAGATCCGAACCATCATCAAAGTAGCTTGTGATCTCGTCGGCAAGGTAGTGGAGCGTGGCGACAACTTCGGTGATTCCGTGGGTCTTTAGATGCAGGAGAATGTGCTCCATGATCGGGCGGTTTCCGACCGGAACTAAGGGCTTTGGCCTGTTCGCTGTGACGGGTCGCAACCGCGACCCTTCTCCCCCCGCCATTACAACTGCTTTCATGGTTAACCCGCTTAACAAAAGTCCCGCCTAAGAACCTGGTGATTTCACCAGTTTTCATGCGCCTTTGGACTCTTTTCAGATTCATTTTACGATGATTTCATCGAGTTTGGTACGGGATGCCTAAAAAGATGAATAAACTTTTTGACAATATCAGGTTTTCGTGCTACAATGCAGAAGATTCGGTTATTCAGACGCGTTCTGTTGGTCGTTTTGAAGATTGATCACTATGATCAGATCGGGAAGAGGAAAGAGCCATGAAGAAAGTTTTACTCGTCGCATCACTTGCAGTTATATCTGCCGCAAGTCAAGCAATCACATTCACATTTGTCAATTTCGGTGGAGATCCTGCTATGTACGCTGGAATGAGCGCGAGTAGCCTTGTTTTCAGCGGTAACTCCATGACCGTGACCCCATCCAATGCAGCCGTTGGCGATCCAGTTGCGGGCAGCCGATCCCGCCGGTTCAGCATCACCTACAAAATTGATGCTGGCGCAGGCAAATTCATCACTTCCATGAATGGTAGCTTCATCTCCTCCATTGCTGGTGCGAATTCTTCCATCACAATGGTTGAAAGCCTTGTAAAGCTTGACGCTGCAGGTAACGAAGTTGGAGCAGCATTCGCAACTTTGACGGGTTCGACGAACCTCTCAAGCCAAACATTCACTGGTTCAGTTTCATTCGCTCCAGTCCGAGCGCTCATCGTGAAGAAAGACTTCTTCTTGGTTGCTGACACGACGCAAGGGTTTGACCTTGCTGCGCTCGGCACCATTAACCAGTCGGTTGAAGTCGTTCCTGAACCAGCTTCCATGCTTGCACTCGCTGGAGCAGCCGCAATGGTTGCGCGACGACGCAAGAACAGCTAGTGCATCCAAACCGGCTTTCCATCTGGGAATTCAAGTCTTGCCTTGAATTCCCAGTTTTTTTACCAGGAAGATAAAAAAAGTCGAAAAACTTGTCGCAAAACAAGACATCAGTGCTATACTTTGAGCGTCGGGAGACTAGTGAATCGCCTTTAAGGTTGGAGATCTAGTTTCTTATTGAAGAGGAAAAGAGCCATGAAAAAATTTATTGCTGCAGTAGTTGCTTTAGTTACCGTTGTTACCAGCCACGCTGTGATGTTCACAAACGTTCAAGCGAACGCAACCCCACCATCATCCACGTTGATCTCCGGATGGAGCTTCAGCACACCAACCGCCAATGCGATTCAATTTGACGCACCAAATGCGATTGTTGGATTCGGTCAGCCATTGTCATTCGGAACATTTGGTTTGCAGTATGATGCGATGACCACCAGCGGTCCAATCTTCGCAAATATCGTCAATGTGACGATTAATAGCGGAATCCTTGGCGACGGTTACATCCAGTTCTCCGAGCAAATCTTTGAACTTGATAATGCTGGCAACGAAGTCGGACCTGCAATTGGTTCCATAAGCCACACGTTCTCCGGAACTAGCACTGGATGGGGCGGCACGATCACCCTTTCTCGCCAAGTCCAAAAGATTCGTGCCAAAAAGGTCTTCACCATGTTCGCGTCCCAATCTGCAGTCAATTTGGCCGCACTTGGTACAGTTAACCAAAACGTCCAAGTCGTTCCTGAGCCTGCAACAATGCTTGCGCTCGGTGCTGGTCTTGCACTCGTTGCTCGACGACGAAAGTCCAATTAAGCGCTTCAATCGGTTTCCCACAAAAAGCCTATCTCAGGTCATCTGAGGTAGGCATTTTTACCAGGAGTGTGCCGATAATGTTAAATGTTGGTACTTATGCCTTCCGATTCTGGCCTGGCTTTGCTGTACTTGCATTGTCAAACAGTTGGGTCTGCTCAGTTAAGTTCAACAAGGAAAGAAAATGGAATTTTCAAAAGTGATGCTGCTCGAGGCAATCGCTTCTCTCTCGGTATCATCTCAGGCGGTTATTCTAATTACCAATGCGACCGCATATTCCGCAACTCTAGGTAGCTAGGAGATTACAGCTATTGGTAACTCTGCAACTCTCTTCAGCGGCTCAGCTGTTGGCGGCGGTTTTCTCACTCCGCTCTGGCATCATCGCAATGCCGTGCGATGCACGAAGTACTGGATTCCTTATTGGTTCCATTAAGCTAAATCTTCGATGCTCGCACTCGCTGGTGTAGTCGCTATGGTCGCATGACTAGGCACGAGCAAGTAAGTAGGACTTTAGTCCTGTTTCCTTGTTGACAACGACCAAGTCAATAGGACTTGGCCGGTATTTTCACGAGGTATTATTAAGCTTCGGTAAAATTTAGCACGCCCTTCGTTCAGTTCTGAAAAAGCTTTGCTATAATAAATACGGTGATCATAAGAAAGGTTCAATGTAGAATCTGCCCTGTGAAATTTGAAAGGACCTACTATGAATATCTCCAAGCTGTTTATCGTTGCTGCAGTTGCCACTCTGGCCTCTGCATCGCAGGCGATCATTATCATTTCCAACCTGCAGTTCGCGCCACTCGGTAGCGGTGCAGCCCTCTCCGCAAGCGGAAATTCCGTTAGCTTCTCCGCTTCAGCAGCAGTAGGCGACACGTTGCCTAGCCGATACCAAATCTTCACCTACCAATATGACGCACGATCCACAGGCGCGTTAATCAACGGCATCACATTGAATTTTGCTGGCGAAGTCCGAGGATCCGGTCGCATCACCGTTCAAGAAGATATCTACCAACTTGACAACGCAGGTAACGAAGTTGGCGGCGTCGCTCAGTCCTTCATCCGAAGCGTCGGCGAAGGTGCTGGAGTCTTTGTTCGAAGTACTCCACTTGACTTCAATGGTAACTACCGATCAATCCGAGTCAAGAAGACCATCATCCTCAATGCGATCAACAACACCAACGGCACCGATCTCGCTGCTCTTGGGTACGTCAATCAGTCGGTTGAAGTTGTTCCTGAGCCAGCTTCCATGCTCGCTCTTGCTGGAGCAGCTGCTATGGTTGCTCGACGATGGAAGAACAAGTAATTTCAGTTCCTTCTCACAGAATGGGGGTTACCACTGTCGTGGTAACCCCTTTTTCTTTCATCCTTCGTTAGATTGATAGGTCAAGTCATTTTCTAAGCAAGCTGACGGAATTGAACCTTCCCAACCCGAAGTAATTTGCCTTGGAGGTCACCCAAAGCAAATCGTTGCCCAACGTTGGTGATTTTCTCATCGTCCAGGCTAACCGCACCGGCCTTCATCAGGTCCTTTGCGTTTCCGCCAGACTTGGCTAAACCTGCAGCCAACACCACTTGCGACAATCCAATCAATCCATCATCGCCAACCAGATCGGTTGGAACAACAAATTCCTCGGCATCAACCGGGCGTTGCTTCTCGCTAAAGGTTTTGATGAAGTAATCGTCGGCTTCCTGGGCGGCCTCTTTCGAGTGGTAAAGCTCTACGATCTCCATTGCCAAGCGGCGCTTTACATCGCGAGGGTTCAATTCCCCAGACTTAGACTTAGCCATAAGATCCGCGACTTCGTCCAGGGGAACGTCCGTGCAAAGCGTGAACCAATTCTCCATCAGTTCATCGGGAATGGACATCGTTTTGCCATACATGTCTTGCGGAGTGTCGATCACAGAAATGAAGTTCCCCAGCGACTGACTCATCTTTTCTTTGCCGTCAGTTCCCAAGAGCAAGGGGCTTAGAATCACAATTTGCGGTTCAAGGTCGTACTGGGCCATCAAGTTACGACCCACTAAATTATTAAACTTTTGATCATTTCCCCCCAGTTCAACGTCAGCTTTGATCTCTACAGAATCAAACCCTTGACACAGGGGATACAGAATCTCGTGCATAGCGATCGGGCGCTGCTCGGCAAGCCGTTTGCTGAAGTCATCACGCTCAAGAATCCGCGCTACCGTGTACCGACTGGTAAGGCGGATCACATCCTCAAAAGTCATCTTCCCAAGCCAATCCTTGTTGAAATAGATTTCGGTTTTTTCGGGGTCAAGAATCTTGTAAACCTGCTTGCTCACGGCTTCAACATTTGCCTGGACTTGTTCTTTGGTGAGCTGGGGCCTAGTTTTGCTTTTTCCGCTCGGGTCACCAATCATCGAGGTGAAGTCGCCGATAATCAGACACGCCGTATGACCCAGGCGTTGGAAATCCCGAAGCTTACGCAATACAACCGCCCAACCCAGAGTAACGTGCGCGACGGTCGGGTCAACGCCTAGCTTGACGCGCAGGGGCCTTCCAAGGGCGAGCTTAGCTTTAAGGTCTTCCTCGCTAATGATTTCAATGGTTCCTCGCCGTAAAAGGGCGACTTGCTCGTCAATGGTCATGATCCTTCCATTTTACTTGGGAGCACAAAAGTGCCGCCCCCGATATCAATGACTCGGAGGCGGAGGTTTCTTAGGCCCTGGAATCTCAGGAAAACTGAAACTCGGGCGAGGCAAAAATGAGCTTCGTTACCGCGAGCGCAACCTTATTTGCGTTCGCACCAAGATTGTTTCCTGCTGCAGATATCGCTGCAGACTCAAGTTGCTTGATCTTCGCCTCGGGCAACGGTGCATCAAAGATTTGGACGAGCGCTCTTGCAAATGTCTCTGGCGTGTCACCAAGCCTGAGTAGTGAGGTTGCCGGATACCTTAGTGTAAGAGATCGGGGTTGTGGCGGTCCAAATATTCGATCAGCAAACTTGATTCTCTCCAACATCGTTGCAGTTGTGATCCATGAAGGACCCCAATCCCACCCGGCAACGTCTGGCGGGTTAAACAATTCCATACCCATTCCGACCATCGCCTGTGCCGCGACAGCTGGAACACTCACGGCTTGTCGCTTTTTCACGTCCGAATCTGGATCTGCTATCAAAAATTCGCGGACTTGACGACCCAGACCAAGTTGTCGAACCGTCACCATACAAAAGTCAACCGGACTCTTGTAAAGCTTCCGCGCACACTTATCACTATAAAACTCTGGTGATTCCATAATCCCGCGAACAAGAACAGACGTTTTCAGGCCGTTATCTCGATATCTTTTTGCGAGTCGTTCAATCCAAGCCTCGTCCGGATTCTGGCAAGCAAAGAACTCCAGGAACTTCTTTGTCAGGTGTTTCGCTGTTTCTGGGTGTCCAGCAAGAATTCCGCAAACATCGTCCCCATTAAATGGCCCCTTGTTTCCAAGGATCTCCTTCATCCCATCATCATGCCGAGCAGGATCAAAGATAAACTTGGTGTTTCGACGGGGAATTTCTTGAACCTGTCTCCGACGGGCGACCGTACCGTAGCCCCATCCAGTGAACGCCCTCGCGCATTCCTGAACATCTTTTTCGGAGTAATGGCCAATTCCGATAGTAAAGAGCTCCATGATCTCGCGACCAAAATTCTCGTTAGGCTTCCCTTTGACATTGAGTTGATTATCCAACCAATAGATCATTGCTGGGTCTTTCGCCATGGCAAGTAACAGGTCTTCAAACCTGCCAAGCGCGTTTGCCCGAATAGCCTGATTCTGATCTTCCATGGGACCGACTGCATTGACCTTTTGGGTTGCAGTGGCAAAGTGATCGTGCCAAAACAGAGTTAGCCTCTCCTGGAGCGGAAACTTAGTCGCCAAGATTCGCGCGCCCCACCAGGCCTTCAGGGCTGGCAGGTTGATAACACCTTTATCATTGGCTAACACCTCAATTTGAAACGGAAATCCAATATCTTCTGGCGGGGTGAGTAAGAGATCTATTGCCCCCTTCAGGCCATTCTTACCGTAAAAATCAAGCTCGGCTTCACTTGCTCCTAAAGCAAATCGCCTTAAAAGATGGGCTACTTTTTCACGTTCAGTATTGAGGACCATGGTGGATTAAACGAATATCGTAACGGAGAGTTCGATTAAGTCTCTATTTTGGGTTTAAAGTTCCCACCCGTGGAGCAAAAAATAAAGCGACCTAGCCCGGTTGGGATAAGTCGCTTTATAGACTGCAAAGTAAAAGAGCCTGGGAAATCCTTAGATTTCTGGGCCGGAAGTGGAGTTGTAAGTGGCTTCATTGACGAACTTGAATAGTTCGCGGCCATCATGGGATCCGACGAGAGCGTATCGAACTTGTTGGCCCGATTTCGTTTCTCGAATCATTTTCTTTCGCTTGATGTTGCCTTCAGCAACTTCAACATGCTCACGAGTTTTTAGGTCGAAGAATTTCATATGTGTTAGTCTCCAGAATTTTTGAAGCAGATTTGGCCTTTTGGCAAGCAAACTCACCTCAGTTCAAAAGCACCGCTTCAATGCTTCCGATGTTACCCAAGACGAAGCGGAAAATCGCTTAGATTCATTTGAACTTAGATTTTCTGCACAAATTTCGTATAAAATGCCGTTGTGACCGAACAAAAATCCTCAATATCCGAAAAATCCAAGGAACATCCGTTCACAGACATGGCACTGGCGAGGATGAAAGAGGCTGGATTGAGGATCACTATGCCTCGTGTACAGGTCATTCGTGCGATTGCGGGATCCCACAAGGCCCAAACTGTGCAACACATTTATGAGCGCATCGTCACGGACGGAGGTCGGACCGATCTTGTGAGCGTATACCGCACCCTACAGACCCTGATCCAGCTTCATCTTGTCCACCACATTGGATCGGTAGATGGCTTCCACCCCTGCAATCATGAGACAGCTCATGAAGATATCTCTGAACATCTAATCTGCCGTTCTTGCGGAAATGTGGAAGAAATTTGCAGCCATCGCCATGGTCAAAACTTGGATGAGCTAGGACCTCTCGGCGACTTTGTTCCAGAGTCTTACAGAATCGAAGTGCTGGGTACATGTGGTGCCTGTCGCCAATTGCCGTAGGAGCATCGGCAAAAAAGGACTGCACTAATCGTGCAGCCCTTTGCGAAGGTGGGTCCTCTGCTTACGCCGTTACCATTCCTCTAACTTGTCCCAGCACGTCCTTTAATGCCGCGGCGGACTTGTGCAGGGCTTCGGTTTCGGCATCTGTGACCGCAGGTGCGATGATTTCTACCGCGCCGCCCCGACCCACTCGAGTTGGAAGCGAAAGCGAGATGCCTTCAATACCCATGCAACCTGTTTGCAAGGCACTCACTGGAAGGATACGCTTGCTATCCAGGGCAATCGCTTCTACGACTTCCTTGATCGAAACGCCAACTGCCCGGCCTGCGCCACCCTTTAGGCGGATGACTTCAGCGCCAGAAGTTCGTGTTTGAGCAAACAACTCATCGGCCATTGTCGAAGTCCAGCCTGGAACGCTAGCAAGCGGAACGCCAGCCAATGTCGCGGAAGACCAAATTGGAACCATTGAATCACCGTGCTCGCCAAGGATCAGAGCGCGAACATCGGTCGCACCAACCTTAAAGCGATCAGCGATCAATGAGCAGAACCGGCAGGTGTCAAGGACAGTTCCAAGACCGATTGTGCGCTCTGGAGCGGTGATTCCAGCCTCAACCGCGAGGTGAGTAAGAATGTCAACAGGGTTAGAAACCACAACGATTGTTGCATCAGGGGCTAGCTTGGAGCCCTTCAGGGAATCCAAGATGCCGTTGAACAAACCGACATTTCGGTTGATCAGTTCAAGCCGGCTCTCATCTGGCTTCCGTCGGAGGCCAGCCGTAATCACGACACAGTTACTTCCCTCAACGACGCTGTAATCTCCAGCAGATGAAATAACCTGACTGCTTGTGTAATGCGATCCGTGTCGAAGATCTAGCGCTTCGCCTGCCGCCATATCCGCGTTCATGTCCACGAGGGCGATTTCTCGCACGATGCCGCCAAGTTGAAGAGCGAATGCTGCGTCCGAACCGACGCGACCGCCACCACCGATAATACTGACTTTCATTGTCTAAAGATTCTCCGATTAAACGAGCCCCGTGACAGGAGTTCTCCTAGGAGAAATATCGGGGGATCGATCCTAGATTATGGCAGAATTCAGCGTTACGAATCCACTATCGAACTCCCTGCGTGACTAGCGAAGATCCCAAGTGTACGAGGAGGGGCTTGTGATGAGTCCGCGCAGGTCGCTTTCCACGGAGCAACCCGATGAAAGCTGATCGGGAGTTTTGCTCCTCACCGACCCGTCAATGTGAACAACTGTCATCCTGCCGTCATGCCAAGGATATGCTCCGCCAAAAGTGACAGCCTTTTCCTGATTCCCTTCAACGTCCCAGGGAACATGGGCGAGATAAGGATTCGAGATAGGCACACCCGATGGCCAAGAGTCAATTGAGGATGTGCCATCCCTGATAAAACGACATGGAGGAACGACCAGATGAGTCCCGCTCACCGGAATTCCTTCCGGGGTGATCTGTGCCGAATCGACATACAAGAGAGTGCCAGAAGGATTCCCGATTTCGGAGAGAGTTCTAGGTAGAGAGGTCAACCCTAGCGAGGTTGGAACTACCGGAGCCAGATACATATAGTTGTAACCAAAATTTGTTCTCTTAGCGATCGTGTACTCGTAGGACGCAGATGTCACACCGGTTGCATCGGGTTCGAAGATCGCCGGTGCTGGAGGATTCGGGTTGAAGTCACTCGGGCATTTGAATATCCGTTGATCACCAACGTAAGAAGAAACAATTTGGGGCCAGACTCGGTCATTCATGAAGTCCGCTGCTCGGTCTGCGTTGTATGTTGACGGCAAAAGTCCGTCATCGTTGTCGCCTGTGTAGAGCAAGGTCGCTTGCGAAATCTGTTTAAAGTTGGAGAGGCACACGCTGGCTTGTGCCGAGCTTTTCGCTTTCTGAAAAACCGGGAACAGAAGGGCAGCTAAGACGGCGATGATCGAAATCACGACGAGAAGCTCCACCAATGAGAATCCGAGACGACGTTTCACGTATTGAATGTTCATATATCTTACGATATTTTTCTTACTTCCGCAAATAAAAACTTGACATAACGCCAATTTTTTTGAATTTTCTTGCCCGATACCATGTCTCTAGGTTCAAATCGCACTGTAAAATCAAAACTCGATTTTCCAAGTACGCTCGATGTTGCATGAATTCCAAGATTTGGGTTCCTAGCCCTTTAGACCTATCCTGGCTCCGAATACAGAGGTTGTACAGCCCAAAGGACCCAGGACTCGAAGAGATCATCACGGCGGCGATGGGATTTTCGGGGCTCCCGACCGCCCAGAGCTCATGGGGAGCCTCCGAAGTCGCCTTCAACACTAGTTGCCGGAATTCCACTGCGCTCGCTGGAAAGAACTGACTAATCATAAACCGTGCCAAGTATTGGCGCCCAACTGAATCCTCAATCTTCTGCAGGTCGCAATCGCCGGGCCGGTCCTCGCCCTCTCCGGCCATCATGCTTAGCACGTTTCCAACGCGAAATCCTTCTGGGGTCAAATACTGCCCGAACTCCTCTGGTACGTCACCAGGGACCTCAAACACCCGCATCGAAGATCGCGCTCTGGCATGTTCACCGAACCCACGAGCAAGGGCTTTACAGCGGTCCGGTGACTCCTCGTTGATCGCCATCGCAAAGTTACAAAACGAATGGTCCAAGTGAGAATAACAACCAAAAAAGTCCGGCCCTTCGTGCATCTGCACCCCGCCGAGGGGTCGGGCAAGCTCTTGATACGTGTAAATCAGGTTCTGCCGAGCGAGCGCCTGGAGACTTTCTAGACTCAGAGAACAAAACTCCATAGCAATCCGATCCCTGTCTTTTTCGGCCGAAAGTTCACACCGACCGCAAACCCTCCACCGAGATTCGCTCCCACAAATCCCTGAACCCCTTTTGGAGTCATCAGAACGGTGCCAAATCCAGAGCCTTTGGCGTCAAGTTTCCACAAATCTAACCCAATCCCCACCTGGATCCCGCCATCGGTACTCGCGATGGAAGACAGTCGCAAGGTCGGAGCGTACAGCCGTGACGGCGCCTTGAATGTCTGTCCAGCAAACGTTTTCAAAAAGAAGTTCGTGACAGAATATTGGATTGAGGACTGTACCAAGTACCCGCCATAGTGCCCTGTTTCGATCCACAAGGACTGACAGCTTGGGAAAATTTCCCGAGCCTTGTCGTAACTTGAGAGCGGCATCACAGTGTCGTATCGAGCTGCAATCAAGTAAACCGGACGCGTTTCATTAGGGTTCGCGAAACTTGATGGCTCGATAGTCCTGAGGGCTTCTCCAACGGTTTCTCGGGTCCATCCCTTGTCCCGCATGATCTTCCGTTCTCGCACGAGACGCGAGCTCTCCCAAACCGTATCGGCAATACTCGCCCCGCCAAGGACAGAGCAGTAGGCTTTGATTCGGGGTTCCTGCGTAAAGGCCAATCCTCCAACAATCCCCCCAAGACTCGTTCCGGCAAGACCAATTCGACTTGAGTCGATCCGATTATCTGTTTCAAACCAGTCCAAGGATCTTCGAATATCCGCGACCGCTTGATGCATGGTCGCGATCATCCCGGCTGGATCCGGGGTCACCGCGAGCTGACCACTTCGAGTTCCCTCCGGCGCTCGCGAAAGGTGATAAGGAAGCTCCATCAAAGTGCAGGCAATTCCTTGCGAGTTCAGCCGACGGGCGAGGTCAGTCTCGTTTTTCTGATCCGTAGCGCCCCAATAATGCAGGACCAAAACCATCGGAAAGGGTCCAGAGGAAGTCGATGGAAAGTAAACTCTGAGAGGTACCGTATTATTACGGATGTGTTCGGTCTGCACCGAAGACGGAAACCGGACTAGCTCCGAACCGTCTTCTTGGGGAACCGGACGGTCGAAGGATATTGTTGCAGGTGCAGGCGGCGCAACTAATGGCTCGCCTGCCCGTACCATGACAAACAGAGAGAACCCGATGATAAGAATGAAAAACGCTTTTATGACCTGCATGACCCTTGCTATCTCGGCGAACGGATTTTCTCAAAGTTTAGACAACACTTTCGACCTCGCGCTCGGAACCGCTGGCACAAATATCAAGGAGGCCCAGTTCGACGCCCAAATGACCCCATTCTTCCAATTCAAGTACCGGAGTTCGCTTCTCTACGATAGCATGTCTGTCAATCCTTGGCGCACCCCATACATGATGCAAAATCTCAGGGAACAACTTTCGCTGTCGTCGGATCGGATGAACGAGTCCATCACCGCTGCAAGTCGCTCTATGGGTCTCGGTGTTCGAAGGTCTCTAATCAACGATCCGGTTGACAAGTGGGTCAAGTTCGCCGAGCGCCCTGGCGCTTTAGTCTCCATTTTAGAAAAGATGAAAGCGGAAGGCTTGCTCGCAAAACCAGCCCCTTCAGCAACCAATGTCCCTGAGCCAGTCCGGAGTGCCTGCGCCCTGATCCTTAGCGTTTTGATGGATACTGCTCCGATGAGAAGGGCAACCTTCGCAAACAATCCAGACCTCAACGGCACCTTTGTACGCTCACGATCTGCCGAGCCGACGACTTATGATGCAGACCGTACCGTGCGCTCGATTCGAGATATGGAGACTTCCGATATGAGGTTCATTGTGGCGGCATCTCAGGACATCGCATCCGCGGTATCCCGTGCTCGCACGAGGCTACTAGGAGTCGATCGGTCAGAGAAGTTCCGATGGGTCGTGGAGACCGTATGGGGCAACATTATTCTCAGCGGCGGGACAAACGATACTTATGACAGCTCATCGCTGCTGATCATTGATACTAGCGGTGATGACACGTATATCGGTCTCCCCACCAACCAAAGCGTCCGCAATTGGGCAAGTATTGCCATAGACGTACGCGGGAATGACAAGTATCTGAGCACCGGAATCCCGGCGAATCGTCAAATCAAGGCCGAGCCAACAAGAAAGAATCCCACCGGATTCGGCCCTGTCTCCGCGACCTGCGGGATTGCAATGCTGTTCGACATGCAAGGCGACGACCTTTACAGAACCACAGCACCAGGAATCGCAAGCGCTAATTTCGGAGTCGCCGCACTAGTTGACAGCGGAGGGAACGACATTTACGACGCCTATGTCAATTCGCAAGGATTCGGAACTAACGGGATTGGGCTCCTTGAAGACCTAAGCGGGGACGACCGTTACGAGGGCTTCAACTCCGTTCAGGGCTATGGTGGACCCGGTGGATTCGGGGCGATCTTGGATCGCGTTGGCAAAGATTCCTATATCGCAAACAACACCGAAAAGGATTTCCCAAGTCCACAGGATGCTCAGCACAACACTTCCATGGCGCAAGGAGCGGGCGTCGGTCGCCGAGCAGATTTCCTTGATGGCACGAGCATGAGCGGCGGGATCGGGATTCTCCAGGATGGCGAGGGCGATGACAAATACTCGTGTGGGGTGTTTGGGCAAGGCGTTGGGTACTGGGATGGAATTGGCAGTCTTTTCGACCGAACCGGCAATGACACCTACAGCGGAGTTTGGTATTGCCAAGGCACGGCTGCCCACTTTGGATTCGGATATCTAGAAGATGAGTTCGGAACGGACACCTATTCCGTCACTCAAAACATGGGAATTGGAGCCGGGCATGATTTTGGCGTCGGGATGTTGCTGGACAAATCTGGCAATGACATCTACAAAGGGCCAAACTTAAGCCTCGGAGCCGGAAACTCCAACGGCATCGGCGTTCTCATGGACTTCGCGGGGGATGACCAATACGACGGAAGTAATATCACCCTCGGTCGTTCAAGCGACGTTCCTGCAGGGAGCATGCGTGAAAAGTGTATGAGCGTCGGAATATTTTACGACGGCGGCGGAGCCGATAAGTACCCGGCCTCGACCAACTGGGCAAGGCAGTCGGTGCGGATCGTCAACTGGACGGATCGGGGCAACACCGCGCTAGTGAGCAGATTCGGTATCTTCTGGGATCGGTAAAGCATGATTCCTATTCGCGATAACGTTCGAGGTTCCGACCCATCCAGAGTGACCACTACGCTGGTCGTCCTGAACGTTATTGTGTACCTTTGGGATCGGGGCGGGCGATTCTTTGGCGAAGGGGTGATTTTTAGCGACTTGTACCTCCGTCCGGCAGAATTCCTTTCTGCCCTTTCCGGTAAGGGTGATGCGACGTCCCTTGTCACGATTTTCACATCCATGTTCCTTCACGGGAGCATCTGGCACCTCATCACAAATGTCACCTTCCTTCTTGCTTTCGGTGATAACGTAGAGCGAGTTCTTGGTCCGGTTCGTTACACGCTTTACTATCTCTTTTGGGGATTTGTCGCGATGGCGGCGCACATTTACGTGATGCCAAGCTCGATGGTCCCGACCTTGGGTGCATCGGGCGCAATCGGAGGTGTTTTGGGGGCTTACTTCTTGATTTTCCCCTCAAATGTAATCCGGTTTTGGTTACTACCGCTCGTTTTCTTTGATTTCAAAGTGCGGGCTTGGGTCCTGCTTGCGGCTTGGTTCCTCTTGCAGATTTTCTGGCAACAAGAAGGGGTTGCAAATTGGGCCCACGTTGGTGGTTTCGCAGCTGGAATGCTCACGGTTCTGATCATGGGTGGGCGCGAAAAAGTTCTCCAAGGCATCAAACTAGAGCGGGAAGAAGTTGAAGTGGATTTATGAAAGCTTTGCCGCGTTGGATTTGGGGTTTTGTGGGTTTGGCGCTCGTCGCATCGTTGGTCGCGGTTGGCATGCGTCACAAAGCCGAGGCAAAAAACCGCGCCGTCGGACTTGCAGTTGAGTATCCAATCCTCGTAGATGCTGCAGCGCTCGAAGGCAAGTCCCCAGCTGAGGCCCTGCTTCAAATCAAGAATTCTGGCCTCAACATGGTCGTGCTTAGCGAGCAAACCATCGGCGACAAAATTTCAGATGGAAGCCTGATTCTTGGCGCGGGGCAAACATTGGTTGGGTCCGGAGAACTTCTCACCCGCGTCGCCTTGGCGATCGAATCGCGAGGCATGAGACCAGACCTCAGGCTGAACCAGAATTCAAAGGGCTCACTCCAGGTTCCGGGAATTCCTCTCAGCGTGGTACGCGGAATCTCATTAGGACTCGATCCAGACGAAGCTCGCACAATCGGTGCCGCTGGGATCCCGATCATCGCTCGGCACAATAATTTTGCGAACATCTCGGAAGACCAAATTACCGCGACGATTTCCAATTCTGCTCGGTTTGGTGCGGTTGGGTTCCTTCCTCAGGGCGAGCAAGTGATTGGATTTCGAAAGAATGTGAAGTTCTTGATGGACACCCTCAAGGCGAACAAGATGTATTACGCATCGCCCGAATTCGCGAAAATGGCAGGAGATACCATCGCGGTAGCCTATGCTCCCGACCATGTCGTTCGCCTTCACGCGATCCAAGCCGCTGAAATCGATCGGATGTCCCCGCAGGAAGCCATTGAGCGTTACGCCCGTGCCTATAGCGAGAGGAATCAAAGAATCCTTCTCATCCGCCCGTTTGCACTCGCCGAAAAACCCGGACTTGCGAGCCTATCTAGCTCCGTGATGCAGGTTGCTAAAGCCGTGACTAAGGAAGGTGGCACCATCACTACTCCCAGAACCTGGGAAGACCCCAATGTTCCAACCGCGCTCCTCGCTCTCATCGCGATTGGGGTGATCGGCACGATGTTTGGACTGGTCATCGGACTCGTTAGCAACCAAAACCTGGGTTACGTTGTGCATTTGGTTCTTGCCCTGATCGCGGCCTATTCATTTGCAAAGTCCGACATGGGTTACATCGCATTGATCGCGAGCATCGGATTTCCTGTCCTCGCCTATCTGTCTCTGGGAGATGTCCTCAAAAATCGTCCGGTCCTAGTTCAGTTCTTGGTCATGACCTTGATCAGCCTGATCGGCGGACTTTGCATCGCTGGCTTGATGACGGGCCCAATTTACTCCGTAAAAGGGGATTCATTCTCAGCGGTTAAGCTTGCCCACTTTGGACCCATTTTGATCGTCGCATTCCTTGCCGCAAAATCCGCACGGGACTGGAATGAGACCCTCAAATCGCCACTCACACTGTCCACCGTATTTTGGGGTCTGGGAATCCTCGGTGCGCTTGGCTTCATGCTCGCAAGGACTGGGAACGACAATCCGGGCGCAGTCAGCGGAATCGAAATGCAGTTCCGTAGCCTCCTAGAAAATCTCTTCGTCACTAGGCCAAGAACAAAAGAATTCATGATCGGGCACCCCGCGATGCTCGTCGGATTGGCGTTACTTGCCGCTAGCCCCAAAGCGGGTGAAAGCAAAAAGATGCTCCTCGCTTCGCTCGGAAGTCTGGCAGTCACGCTAGGCATGATTGGTCAAACCAGCATCGTCAACACCCTTTGCCACCTCCACACCCCGGTCATGACTGGGCTCATCCGCATTTTGGTGGGATTAATTCTTGGGCTCATCGTCGGGGCAGTTGCACTCGGTTTCCTGAGGGCTCCAATGGCTAAAATGGTGGAAGAGAAATCATGAGTAAGCTTCTAGTCGCGGGATATTTTGGTTGCGGGAATTTGGGGGATGATGCGATCCTCCTAGGTTTCACGGAAGGTGCAACCGAACGTGGGCATCGCCTGACCGCCCTCAGCGGGAGTCCAGAGGAAACATATCGCCTGCATGGAATTCCGAGCATCCAACGCAAGGACAGGGCTGCCGTCAAGGCTGCAATCGCAGATCATGACGCTTTAGTCTTCGCTGGCGGCAGCATTTTCCAAGACGTCACCAGTGCAAAAAGCACGCTTTACTACGCAGACCTTGTGCGCGAGGCGAAGGCTCAGGGGAAGAAGATCATCCTGCTAGGTCAAGGAGTGGGTCCTCTTAATACGTTCTTGGGAAAAACTGCCACCCGCTTTGCATTTCGTCATGCGTCTGCCGTAGCCGTTAGAGATGAGGAATCCTCGAAACTGCTTCACTCGATCGGTGTCGTCCGCCCAATATCCGTCACCGCAGACACCGCGTTTTTGATGCCAGAATTCAATCCCGAGAAGGACAACGATTCCAGCAGTTACGAAGTTGCGGGTATGAAAACCGTCGGTCTTGCCCCGCGCCCCCATGGCAAGGGTGACGAAGTATCGAAACTCTTTTCCGAAATCGCCAAGCTCCTTTTCGCGAACGGCTACATGCCGATGCTCCTTGAAATGGACCGTGAGATGGACGGTCCACTTTTGCAAGCGATCGAGAAGGTCCACGGGGGCAAGATCGCGAGCATGAAAAAAATCGGGTCGCCCCGAGAACTTCAAAAGCGTATGATTCGAATGGAAGCCGTGATCTCGGTACGATTGCACGGTGGAATCATTGCGAGTACCGTCGGAGTGCCATCCTTGCTCCTGAGTTACGATCCAAAGGTAGCTAGTTTTGCCAAGCAAGCCAACCTCCCTGCACCACTTTCTATGAACAATCTGACCGCGCAAAGGGTCTTTGATTCATTCCAGGCGATCATGAAAGACCGTGAGAAAGCGGTGAGTTCCATCCAAAATCGCAAAGTCGCCCTGCGAGAAAAGGCATTTGAAAACATCAATCTTCTCGATCGATCCTTGTAAAGTCATCCTGAATGGGATGATCGTTGGGCTTGTCCTCACGCCGAAGATCGGGCATGGGCAAACTCTGAATTGGAAGTATCTTAACGACCAAGTCACGAAGCGAATCCAGATCACGGGTTATCGTAAGCTCGGCTTCCACGTTCGCTCGCTGTCAGGCGACCGCGAAGCTCAGGCCGTTCAGAACGACAGCGGTTTGGGCGATCGCCGCTTTACGGATATCGGGCAAATCACCCTCGCTGGTCGCCGAGTTTTTGGAGTGATCAACTTCGACGCGACCATCCAGGATAGCCGATTCAACGATCCCCAGGGTCAAAAGTTCAGCATTGACTATCTCCGCGATGGATGGCAAATCAACCTCGGCGACATTCAAGGTTCGCTCCTCAACACCAATCGCTTTGCAAGTTTCAGTCGGCAGTTGCGAGGCGTCCAAGTCGGATACCGAAAAGGCAATTTTGCATTCAAAACACTCACTAGCCAAGCCAAGGCACAGGTTCAAACCGTTTCGCTCAACGGCAACGGTTCTTCCGGCCCTTATTACCTCAACGCCAGCCAGATCCTTGCCGATTCCGAGCGTGTTCGTGTTGATGGGCAAGATCTGGTTCGGGGTCGGGACTATGTCATCAGCTACGAAATCGGGTCAATCACCTTTACAGATCGCACCGTTGGCCCAAGCAGTACGATCTTAGTCACCTTCGAATCCCTAGGATTTAACTCCCCTCGCGGAACGATCGAGGGAGCAGGTGTTAGCTATGACTTTGGAAAAGCCGGCAGACTCGGCTTCTCGGCAATGCGCCAAAAGAGTCGTGCCGGATCATCGCTCAGCCAACGAATTGACAGATTCTTTGGTTTTGGCTCAGTTGAAGCTCGCTATACACTTCAGCTTGAACCCAATCCTGGCTCGCCGATCTTGATTACTGTCAACGGAATCCCCCAAACCGAAGGCGTCAATTACATCTTTGTTTCAGAAAATCGGGCCGTGTTCAGGTTCACCAGGTTCATGCCGTCAACGGATCTGATTGATGTGCAATACACTCCTCGTCCTCGACAAACGGTGGACGGAGATCGCGAGGTCACAGGTTTTGATTACCGCATCGCATTTGGTGGAGATAACAAAATCTCGACGACGGCAATTGACGGGACTCCAGCCACAACCGCAATCGGTCGAGCCGGATATCTCCAGTACACCCAAGCCCGAGGAGCACTCTTGAACGAAGTCAATCCGACTTCGGGCGTCGCGCGAGGATTGAACGCTGAGTACAACTTCAAAGATTTTCGCCTCAATCTCAATGCTCGAGACATCCCCGCCGGCTACGTTGCCATCGAGTCACGCAACTTCAATCGCAACGAACGAGCCCACGATATCGGAGTGACTTTCACGCCAAAGCCCGAGATTCGATACGGGGTACAGCAGAACAATAGTGCGATCACGACACGCGTGGTTGGAAACAACAATTCACTTTCCTTCACCCGGAGCCGAGCGACCGAACTGAAAGGCTTTGTTTCCTTCCAGACTGGGGCTTCAGGACAGCCTTGGGAGCTGTCTCATTCCCGCCGAAAGTCGGGCTCGAATCGCATCGAATCGTCGGCAGATGTCACTCGAATCGGGACCCAACGCCAATTCTCAAACTTCAACTACCGGGTCGACCTCGAGCGCCAGCAAGGAAAAGCCCCAGAAACCTATACGGTAGGATCTCCGGTTCGGAGCTATCTGAGTAACGGCATCGTCGCAACCGTCGGATACCGACCCAGCCAAGCAATCACAATTTCTGGAACCTCCAGTCTGCAGGCAGTCGAAACCGGGGGGAAAAGCGGAACTGGACGCAGGTACGACCTCAATATTGGCTACACACCCAATGAGAGATTTGGGACGAGTCTGACCTTTTCTGATTCTGATTCAGGTGGCGTGTCAGGGCTCGGAACCTTTAGCGATGGCGGTGGATTTGGATACGGCGGCAGCGGTTTTAGCTCAACAACTAGCGGAGTTTCTATTTCGGGTGCATCTGCACTCAAGTTCCTGAACCTATCGAGCTACTACCGGTTTTCTGATCGGCTGACGGTTTCAGCGGACTTGTTCACGAACAGATACTCAGGGTCCGTGACCTCCAATAGCGAAACCAAAGGGGCGGGACTGTCTTTCACGTACGACTTTAATCAGGACACGAGATTCTCGTTCCGAGCCGACACTTCTACGACCAAGTTCATCGACATCACGTCGTCGTCTTCGGCAACGACACTTTCTGCAAACCTCGATGGCAGGCTCGGCAAGCGATGGAGCTATGGCTTACGCGGAAACATTCTCACCACTGGAGGCACAAGTACGTTCAGCCAAAGCGGTGTGAGTTGGGAGTCGAACGTCCAGTACATGCTGGGCAAGCGACAAAACCTGATCTTCTCGCTCAACAACGCCTTCACAACCGGATATCTACCCCAGTCCGACCTCGCTGCCGAAATCGCCTACCAGTATCAACTCATTGACGCCCTCGCACTCAACATTGGGTATCGCCACCGTAATGTCCGCAATCGAGACGACGGGGTGACTTCCGGGGCATATCGATCAGGGTCATTTGACATTGAACTGAGCTTCAATTTCGGTCGCTGAATTTCGTCGGTAACGCTTCACACAATCAGACGTATTCAAGATGCAATGCGACGAAAACTCGGTTTCCTGTGTATCTTAGGCGCAACATTGAGCCTTATGCTGGCCGGATGTGGGGGCGATCCTCTTGATCAAGACGCGACGATTTCTGGACGAGTCACCTTCCGAGACGGTCTTCCGGCGCGCGATGTCCGGGTTTATACAAGCTTAGGCAAACAAACCCGGACTTCGAGCAACGGAGCCTACACTCTCACGGACAATCCCGGCCGGGACATCGTGATCTTTGCGGAAGGAAGCCAGAACGGCATCACGTACCGAGGTCGCAATACAGTCAGGGGCGTCGCTGAGAGTCAGCAAACCAGCGTAAACATCGTCATCGCGGAAACCAATCGCCTCGCCAGCATGCGCGGTACTGTGCGCAGTCCCAGTGGAAGCTTACTCGTAGGGGCAAGAGTATTTGCATACAACCCGATCCTCTTCAATAGCGCGGTTGCGGTGACCAATTCTCAAGGTGAATACGAGCTTCGCGACCTTCTCTCAGGCGAACAATACACTGTTCAGGCTGGTGCCCCCGACTACCGCAACGACACCGACACATTGACCCTCAGTGCCGGCGAAAACCGGACGTTCAATTTCCAGCTTGGAATTCCGGGATTCGCGAGCCTCCCCGTGCCGGCTAATTTACGAGCGATTACCTGGGTCAGCCCAACCCAAAGCGGAACCCGATCCTCGGCAGAGACTGCGGCATATGAAGCTATCAAGCAACAAATTGATCCAAACCGTGTCGCCCGACCCGCGACCAGATTGAGCAACGACGGCTCGCCGGTTGAAGTCCAACTTGAATGGGACCGATTGCAGGGCGATGATTTTTACGGCTACGCAATCTACAGAGGAACCGGTAGCTCCGGCACCATCGTTGACTACGATTTCCTTCGCGAACCTCTGGCTGGCTCCTTTATCGATGTCAACCCGAGTCTGATCTCAAACCAGCGATATCGCTATCAGATCGCCGCGCTTGGCACAAGCTATCTCTCGGACCCATCTGATATCGGCAACCGAACCTCTCCGCTCACCGTCGATACCCTGGGCGATTTGCGGGCAACCGCTAGTCGCACCGCCGGTGATCTAACCTTCAGTTGGAACAGTAATTCCGGCGCAACGGCCTATGCCATTTACGTTTGGGACCAATTCCCGACGGTAACGACACCGTACGTTTGGAGACGAGATTCCCCGCTGATCACGAACACAAGTTTCTTTTACGATGTCCTTACCAATCCCGGCGGATTTATCTCCGGTAGGACATACTATTACGTGGTTCTTGGGGTGGCAAATTCGAATTCAAATCGAACATTAAGCCGCATTGGATCATTCCAATACTAACAATGCGCGTTTTTAAACTTGGTAGTTTAGTGGCTCTGGCGATTTTCGGTGGAGCCGCTTCGGCGACCGTGATTTCCATCCCTGGCGGTCAGCGGTCCTCGGGATACTCGAATGCCGAAATCGAGGGTGCCGCGAGGCAATACGCTCGGAACCTCACCGCCTTGACACGGCAAGAACGCGCTCTGAAAGATCTAACCAAGACCAAGGTCAAAAGCAATTTTTACGCCTTTCCCGTCACCATCCAGTCCGTCGGTCAGCCATCCATCTCAGGACCTCAACCCCGGGGATCGGGCATTACTTTGCAGTTTGAGCCATCCGGCTCCCAGAGTTTTGCTTCAACGTACAAGACTTTTCTAGAGAGCGTGTTCGCCGCCGCCGCGCCGACGATGGATCAAATCTTTGGTCAGCCTACAAATGGCGGATCGGTCAAAGTTCTGAATTACGACGCAACTCTCGGAGACCGTGAGGTCGTTGGTGGAGGCATCTACATCCACAACAATGGCGGGGTCCGAGAGATTCGATTCCCGGTTTACTCCAGCCCAGAAGCCACTGCGGTTAACTTTATCCACACCCTACTTCTGGCGTACCAGGGCAGCAAACCTTTGCCCTGGGATGGCTGGAACGAAGGTCTTGTGCGAGCCGCTGTTCTGAAGATCGTTCGTACCCCAGGAGCCCTTCCCAGTGGGCTAGATTCCGACTCTGTGGCATCCGTTTTGGAGAACACCTACGACATCGGTGCCTACTACGATTGGAATAACCAGCGAGCCCTCTCCGGTCCGAAATTTGTTGCCGACAATCTCCGCACAACTCCGCTGCCCGTCGGTGGGTCGATCGGGGGACTCTACCTTCTTCGCTACCAAATGTCAGGTTCCGCCTGGCAGAAAGTTTTGACCCAGTATTCGAGCTTCGCAAGTCGCTTTCGTCAGGAATGGAATGCACTGAGCACGGGGCAACAGACCTATGCAAATGCGATCATTTCCGCACAGGCTGCCGTTGACGCGCTCTCTGGGGGAAGCGGACTCATAGAAGGCCTCCCCGCGAGCGGATGGATCAGAAGGCAATACATCCTTGATCCTAAAATCTCAGCCGGCCTCAAACTCCAAGTCCAGCCCGTGCCAATCCTAGACGGGTTGGGAGGGTCCGACTTCGGCGTCTTCAACATCCAAACCCACGTCTTTGAAACTGCTGTCAACGGTAATGAGACCCTGTCCCGAGAAACCAGTTATCCGATCTACTGGACTCCGGATTTTGCCAGATTCTTCACCGCTGCCCAAGATGAACGCATTGATATCTTCCAAGGTTACGGCTCGGTGGTCCCCAACTTCCCAGGAACCGCGTTCTCCGGTCAGCCCTATCGAATGACGATTGATGTTCCGGTTCGCGACTTCAACCAGCGTGTGATGCTTCCTGCCGGAGCAATTGCAACTGCCTCCAACCCAACACCCAAGAACTTCTTCGGAACTCTAAGCGGGATCACGACCGGAGGATCTGCAAGCTTTTCCGTCCAACTCGAATATGGCTCGACGATCATCACGGTCCCGGTACAAAATTTTGCGTTCGGCACACTGGTCAACGACTCCCTTTACAATTCCTCAATCCCGGTAACAATCCGCGTCCGCCGAACCGTTGGCGCGAACACGACAACGGTCATGACACGAGTTGTCAGCAAAGCCCCGGGCGCACTCGGAGTTCAGCTTGATGTTGACGCGAAGACAACCGCTTCGCTAAGCGTGCCGAAGGGAGTCTCCATGGTCGGCACCGCGATTGAGCCTTGGGAATCCGATCCTACCGCTGAATCTGGAATTTCTCTTGCGTCCCGATGGAATCCGTTGCTGGGTCGATTCCAGTTCTTCCCCGAGGCTCCTTTGCTCCGACAAGGAGTTGGGTTCTTCGTTCGCTCTGATTCCGCGCAGTCATACACCGTTGCTGGGATCGGTCAGGTTGATGTTCCGATTTCGGTGGCGGTTGCCCCGGGCTGGAATATTGTCTCCAATCCTTTAAACCGCACCGTTGCGCTCAGCGAGATTCAGGTCGTCGAAAAAAGTAACTTTCCAGCCCCGCTCAGTGAAGCCGCTGGCACGATCCTCGGTTTAGACCTCTTCCGATTTGTTCAAGGTCCGAATGATCCAGTCAGCCTTGCCCCCGAAACCGGTTCATTCTCCGCCGCAAACGTGCTAAGCCCTGGTCAAGCCGTCTTTGTGAAGTGTCTCGCTCCGACCGGAGCAACCTTGGTCTTTGGAACCCCTGGCAATGGCAATACTCGTGCGATCACGCAACAGCCCAGAGTCTGGACCTACAACGCCCAGCTTAAGCAAAACGGCATCATCCTGGGTGAGGCCAAAATCGGTGGTCGCGATGGCGCAACTTCGGCAACAGAAGTCCGGTTTGATTCTGACCAAGCCCCTGGAGTTTCGAGCTCAAAGCTCTCTGTTCAGGGACTCTATCGCGATACCCGGAGCTTCGGTCCTCAACAAACGTACAATCTCCAGCTTTCAGGACTGACTCCTGGCCAGTTCTACCAAATCGCCTTTACCAGCGAAACCGCCCGAACTCCAGCACTCAGAGTTTTTGACACCACCTACCCGCAAGGAGTGGCAATTCCCCTAGGAACCTACACCTTCCGACCGAGTGGCACAACTCGCACCATCCAGGTACGTAATTCGGTGATCCAATGAGAAAGTCTATTCTCGCGTGGCTGCTCACCTCTTTGTTGCTCCTCATTGCAGGTTGCGGTGGTGGAGGAGGAGGAGGCACATCTGGCCCAACCAACATCACCCTCACTGGATTGGTCGAGACGATCAACAATTTTGGCGCCCCGGTAACCCCGGCGACGATCCAGCAGGGAACCCTGACTACTGTGACCGCTGTGGATGGTTCCTTTTCCCTCTTGGTTCCCTCAGGAACAAATTCGATCTTGGTGATTTACACCCCGCCTGGGGGAACTGCTCTCACGTTTCGATTCGATTTCGATGCTGCAACGGCTGATAGGGACCTAGGAACACTGGTCGTCGGACCGGAAAAAATTACTGCCGCTGGAAGAGTTCTCAACCAGTTGGACAGCGCACCTATCTCAGGAGCTCGGGTGCTTTTTGGAGGTATTTCCGGGCTTACCGGAGCGGACGGGAGATTCACACTAACAGATGTCGCCTATGATTCGACCCGACCGGGTAACTTCTTTGGTGTCGAGGGTCGCGCTGGAAAGACTGGTTTCTTCATCCGTCTTTTCAATGCTGCCAACGGTCCAGCTTCTGGAACGGCAAATCTTGGCGACATCACACTTTTGCCCGACAGCGGGAATGCCGCACCCGGAACCCCGTATAATATCGAGGGAACGGTAGGTCCAGCCGGGGACGCTCCGGGGACGATCATCACGCTACTCAGCGGGTCAACCCCGATCAGGCAATTCACGGTTGGCGTAGACCGTCGGTTTGGATTCTGGGTAGCACCAGGAACCTACACGATCCGAGGAACGAAGCCTGGTTCGAGCTTAATCGTCCCGGATACTTCGGTGGTTCTGACAAGTCCGGTTTCCACAGTGCGTCAAGATGTCTCCCTCCAATAAACGAGTCGCAAAGCATACGTTCTACACCTTCGGTGCCCTCATCATTTTGGGGCTGGCTGGAGTAGGAATTCAGCGAATCTTGACCGGAGATCCGATGCAAGCCTATCGGGCAAACCCTGCTCTGAACGACGTGCCGATCATGGAAATGCGGGACGTAAAATTGCAGCACTACGATGCCGGGGTTCTCGTGAATAAAGCCAAAGTAGCGCTGCTTGATGTGACCCGGGACCGAATGGTGATCCTTGGCGCAGGGGTCAGCGAGGGCAGGCTCTACCGTAAGGGCAAAGTCGAATTTGAGTACGAAGGTCAGAAGTTCGAGTGGAACGATGCCACCAAGTTTTTGAACCTCAATGAAGGAATGCGTTTCTTTAACAAGGATGTTGATCTCAAAGGCAGTGACCTCACTTACGATCAACGCTCCGGTGCCCTCACAATCCCACGGGGCCTATCAGGCAAATTTTATACTGGGAATATCAAAGCCGGAAAGCTTCAGATGAACACGATCACCGGCAAGCGAACGATCAGTGACGTCGTTTGGACCGGGATCTTGCCCGTGGAACTCACTCAAAACGTCCCGGGGGGAGCAGCTAAGCCATCCAAACCGTGGGTCATTAAGGGAAAAACTCAAACTTACGAGAATGGTCGCGATGTCTTTACGACTGTCTTTGCAACCAACGGCGAGGTGATTTTCCGGGCTGATCGGGCAGAGCGATTTACGGACGAGGGAACGGGAAGGGAAATTGTGACCGCCTCTGGCAACGTGAAGTATTACGCGCCCGAGCTGAACGTGCTTTGCGACAAGCTCCTGATTGACCGAAAGATTCGCCGAGCGATCTTGGAAGGGAATGTCACGATGTTCATCAAGCCGGAAGATGAGGCAAAGCTCAAAGAAGAGCCGCTCAAACCCATGCGCCCGGTTGTTCCAGAAGAAATTGCTCGACAGAGACCCACTGGACCGACCACCAGTCCAAACAACGAAGACATTCGCAGGCCAGAGTCCCGCCGACGCTATCCGGTGCGCATCTACGCTCAGAAGATTGATTACTCCTACGCAACCGGAGCGAAGAAAGCCATCGTGACCGGCAATCCTCAAGCTAGGCAGGAGCTTCCGAATGGACAATGGCGGATGTTCTGGGCTCCCGAGGCGCTATGGGATGGGGAATCCGAAATCCTTCGGATGATCGGGCCAAAGGAAAAGCAAAGTGTTAAGGCCGTTTTCTCGAACGGAGACTCCGCCAAAGCCGATACATTCTGGATTTCAACTGCTCGGGATGTGGATCGCTACGGGGCAGAAAATGTCACTGCCGAGGGCTTGCCTGATGAGGAAGTTGAACTTCCAGGAACGGGAGGCACGCCTCCGGCAGATACATCACCGCCGACACCAATGGAAGGCCGCATCGGCGCTTAGCCGAAATCAGAAAATCCCCGGTAACATAGCGCGTAGATATGGCGCGATTCGAGATCAACCGCGAATACATGGTCAAAACCCTGATTGACCTCCTGAACACCCCAAGCCCGACCGGCGACACCGAATGGGTGATCAGCTTTGTGGAGCAAGAACTTGAGGTGTTTGGGATTCCCGCCGGGCGCACCAACAAAGGCGCATTGGTCGCCAATATGCCCGGTCTCCGATCTGATCGGCCACGCGCACTAACCGCCCACGTGGATACCCTCGGCGCGATGGTGAGCCAAATCAAGCCCAATGGCAGGTTGAAAATTTCGAGCATTGGTGGACTTGATTGGAACAGCCTGGAAAGCGAGGGTGTGACAATCCAAACCAAATCTGGTCGTCCTGTCCGAGGGTCGGTGGTCCTCGTCAACGGTGCTGCGCATGTCAATAAGGATCATGCGACGACACCACGCAATGCGACGACCCTGGAAGTTCGCCTCGACGAGCGGACAAACAATGATGACGAAACACGCTTGCTGGGAATCGAAGTCGGGGATTTCGTTTATGTTGATCCACGGGTTGAGGTGAACGAGCAATCCGGGTTCATTCGGAGCAGATTTTTAGACGATAAGGCCTGTGTTGCCGCGCTGTTGGCGGCACTCAAATCCCTTACCGAAGCTGGCGTCACTCCGCTTCAACGAACGACGATTTTGATGAGCAACTTTGAGGAAGTTGGTCACGGTGGGTGCGATGGACTCCCGGAAGATCTTTGTGAACTACTTGTGCTCGATATGGCTTGCCTTGGAGAAGGCCAGAACGGTACCGAATACAATTGCTCGATCTGCGTAAAAGACTCCCGTGGTCCTTATTCACGAAGGTTGACCGATAAGATTCGAGCCCTTGCCGAGAAATCCGGCATCGAACTCCGACCTGATGTTTACCCCTACTACGCCAGCGACGGATCGCAATATTGGGCGGCAGGCGGAAGAGCGGAAGTCGCCCTCATCGGCCCGGGCGTGGATAACAGCCACTGCTACGAGCGCACCCACATCGAAGCTTTGCTTGACACCGCAAACCTTATCGCCGAATACCTGATCGAAGAGTAAGCTTGTTGACTCGTTAATCCTCGATAGAACGATCCTCTTTCAGGAAAACCATACCGACAATGAAGGTCATCAGCGCAATGCCAATTGGGTAGAAGAGTCCGGCGTGGTTGTTTTTGGTTTGCGAAACCGCATATGTGGCAATCAACGGGACCAAGCCCCCGAATACCCCGTTCCCGATGTGATAGGGCAAAGACATGGACGTGTAGCGAATTTTGGTCGGGAATAGCTCCACCAAGTACGCGGCTATGGGTCCGTAGACTACCGTCACGAATAGCACCTGGATCAGCACGAGACCGATCAATTGCCACCGGACTCCGACAGGAATCTCAAGTTGCGTTTTGACAACCGGCTTTTCGTTACCCGGCTCAGTCTTGACCGACTTTTTGAATCCGCCTTCGTACTCTGTTGTTTCGGTGACGATGTCACCGTTCACCGCAAGACCACTTTTCACGACGGGCCGATCTCCGATCGCAGCCGCGCTGTCCATCGCTGAATAGATCGGAATATAACTCAATGCCGCCACTAGGCAACCCCAGAGGATCAGCTTTCGACGGCTCACCCGGTCGCTCAGCCAGCCAAAGAAAATAAAGAAAGGAGTTCCTATCGCCAGCGCAATCGCAATGATCGTATTCGCCTCAAGTTGCTTGATGTTCAGAACGGTTTGTAGGTAGTACAGCGCATAAAATTGCCCGGTGTACCAAACTACTCCCTGCCCAGCCGTTGCACCAAAGAGCGCGAGCAAGACCCACTTCCGGTTTTCCGGATTGACAAAGGATTCCCGAAGCGGATTTTTGCTTTCCGACTTACTTGCTTTGAGCTCCTTAAAGGCAGGAGACTCGTCCATCTTACGGCGAATATAGTAGCTCACCAGAACGAGCAAGATGCTCACCAAAAACGGAATCCGCCAACCCCAATTATCAAATGCCGCTTCGCCCATACTCAACCGGGTACCCGAGATCACGCCCAAACTCACGAACAAACCTAATGTCGCTGTTGTCTGGATGAAGCTGGTAAACAATCCGCGTTCGTGCGATCTCGCGTGTTCGGCAACATAGGTCGCCGCCCCGCCATATTCCCCACCCAGCGCCAAGCCCTGAAGCACCCTCAAGATCACTAAGAGAATTGGAGCAAACACTCCGATTTGGGCATACGTAGGGAGGAGACCAATTGCAAACGTGCTGATTCCCATCATCACGAGGGTGACAAGGAATGTGTGCTTCCGACCAATGAGATCTCCCATCCGACCGAAGAACAATGCCCCAAACGGACGCACAACAAAGCCAACGCCAAAGGTCGCTAATGTCGAAAGCAACGCCGCGACTTGATTTCCAGACGGGAAAAACTTCGCCGAAATCAAAACCGCCAGAGACCCAAAAATAAAAAAGTCGTACCATTCGATGAGGGTGCCAGCCGAAGACGCCCCGATCACAGTCCGAATCTTGCTCTTTTCTTCCTTGGAGAGAGCAACCGCTTGTTCAGCCATATCGCATTATAGCTAGGCGAACTAATTTATGCCTGTACGCTCAATCCTGCGATTTCTTTGCGACACCAATCTTCCCACCAAGGCGCAAAACCAGGGTTCGACCTTTCCCCAACCACAAAGTGAATCAATTGAACAGCTCGGAGCTGTAGCACCAAAGGTAGTAAGTCAATGAAACTCTCCGGGAGTTTTCGCACACTTTGATATCCCTCCAAAAGCGAATTTTTTGAGCCAGGTAACTTCTCTTTTCTAAGTTCTCGAATTGGAACACAAAGATCGTAAATGAGTGGCGCAAATCCACAGTCATCAAAATCAATCACTGTCGGGAGCTGACCATCGAATAAAATGTTCCAGCAATGAATATCTCCATGGATCAGTTGTACGGAACCAAGGACGGGTCGGATTTCTTCGTACTTTTGAGCCACCCGTTCCAGCACTTGTCGGGATTCCGTTCCTAGACATTCCTCAGCTAATCGGAGAGCTTCTTCCGAGGTGCCTGTGTTTCCGACTGCGGCATCAACATCCCATCGTCCTTTGCCAAAATCTTTTCCTTCCGAATGGTTATGAAGTTCAGCCATGATTCTTCCGATCGTGCGCCATTGCTCACAACTTGGTTTTGCGAGTGCTTTACCAAACTTCCAGTCAAATCGAGTCATGATCCTCCCTTCGCCACTCTCGGGGCGATCAATTACTTTCCAGGGAGATCCGGTCCTCCACTCCATTGGCTTTGCAACGGGTAGACCGTCTTCGGATAGAGCCTTGATCCATTCAATTTCAGGTAGGATCATTGACTCTGGGCGATCCCCGATTCTCGAGACTCGGACGAAGTTCAATTCCCCGGTCTCCAGTTCGACCCGAAACGTTGTATTGTGTTGGTGCTCCAAGATGCGACACGACCTTACAGCCATTCCGCATTCGCGATAGGTGGACATCACCTCAGAGCGAATTCTTCTAATCTGCCCGGCTCGATTCAGATTTGCGTACTCGTTCATCGCAAGTGAACGCACCTTAATCCATTGCTTCCGAGAGTTCCATCGGCTCCCCGGCCGCCACGCACTCAGCGATCGTCAGATCACCAACGACGTTTACAACCGTGCGGCTCATGTCCAGAATTCGGTCAATTCCGATGCACAATCCGATCGCCTCTGGCGGGACGCCAACCATGACGAGAATCGAAGCGATCATCGGCCAGGCTCCCCCGGGAACACCAGCCGTCCCGATCCCGGCGAGGATGCACAACCCAACAATCGTCAACTGATCCGCCACCGCGAGCTGAACACCAAAAAGTTGGGCCAAGAACAATACTGTGATCCCTTCGAATAGCGCGGTCCCATTCTGGTTCGCAGTCGCTCCGACGGTGAGAACGAATGAATTGATGCTGCGAGGGATGCCAAGTTTTTCTTCGCCAACTCGAAGGGCGGTTGGAAGAGTAGCATTGCTTGAACTCGTCGTAAATGCGGTCACGATGACTTCGCGCACATTTCGGAAAAATGTAACCGGGCTTTTCTTCGCGATGAATTTCAAAGCCAAGGAATAGGTGCCAAAGAGCTGGATCACAAGTACCAGCAACACGACCCCAACCCAATTCCCAAGGGCAGCAATCGCCCCGAAACCAAGCGTCGCCGCCGTCGCGAAGATCAATGCAAAAACGCCGATCGGGGCAAGAGACATCGCCATCTCAATGAGGCGTAGCGATACCGCGAATAGCCCCTCCAAAAATTGTTTGAGGGGCAAAGCCTTTTCGGGTTCGATTCCGGTCATCGCGATCCCGAAAAGTAGCGCGAAAACCATGAACGCAAGCACACCGCCCAACTTGGGCTTGGCCGCTTCTTCAAAAGGGTTTTCAGGAATAAATCCAAGCAGGGTCTGCCCGAACCCGGTTTTCTCCTTTGCTTTCTCAATGCTCTTTTCTGCTTTGCCAGAATCGGCATACATCGCCATCATTTTTTCGCGCTCGGCAGGTGCGATCCCTGTGCCAGGCTTCATCGTATTCACCGCCAATAGCGCAAGTCCGACTGCGACGCCAGTGAGGAGAAATGTCATCCCGAGCGCACGCATCCCGATTCGACCGATACGCCGGACATCGCCTAGCTCCGTGATCCCAAGCACCAAAGCAGAAAAGAGCAATGGAATCACGACCATAAAGATCATGCGGAGGAAGATCTGACCTACGGGATTTGCGACCTCATCAACCCACCATTTTAGATCTGGATTTCCTGCGCCGAGGGATTTCTGGGCGATCACACCTAGGATCGCGCCGAGAAACATCCCGATAAAAATCTTTGCAAAGAGCGGCATTTTGCGCATGATCGTTATTCTAGCCCTCTAAACGCTCTAAAGACTTCAACCCCGGTAGGCAGGGGGTCGCATTTTGGTCGCGTTTCAGTTCAAAATACGTATTCTCGAGCGTAAGCACATGCTATTTCACAAGGTTCCTTTTGCTGCCAATTTCTCCTTCGCCGAATCCTTCGACCAGAAAGCTGGCAAGGTCAAGATCGGAAAGCGTTCGATAAACGCTTCCGTCAAAGCCTACGAGGGCGATATTTTCCACATCCAGCTGAGTCATGAGGATCTTTGGACCGAAGATTTGAACCTAGTCTCCCTCGATGCCCCCAAGGAAAATGGTGACTTTTCTGCGCTTGAGGTTGGAAATGATTTCTCACTTACTGTGAAAGACGCAAAGGGCAACGCGATCCTGTCGACCGCCAAAGGACTCGGGTTCGGAGTATCCGGTAAGCAAGCCATGTTCGCGTTTGGCTACGACAAGTCCATGAAGTTCTATGGCCTTGGAGAAAAGACTTTTGGCACGATGGAAGTCGGGAAGCTCAAGGCGAGATTCTGGAACGTCGACGCCCTTGGAGATTTCCACGGCAAGCAGTGGGCGGAATCGCCTTGCGACCCATATTATGCGAGCGTCCCATACGTCATTGTTCGACGCAAGGACACCTATGTCGGCTTGCTCTACCACAACCCATTTGAAACATGGATCGACACTGGGACCGATCCGTCGTTCTTCAGCGACCTCGACGAAAATCGAAAGGTCATTCTTGGTTCCGAAGATGGGTTACCTAGCCTTTGGATCATCGTCGGACCAAGTCTCGCCGAACTGACTCGGAAACTCCAAAAGCTCGTTGGATTGACCCCTAGACCGCCGCTTTGGTCGCTTGGCTATCACCAATGCCGATGGGAATACAAGGGCGAAGAGCACCTCACCATGCTCAACGAAGGCATGAAGAAGAACAAAATCCCGAACGACGGATTGTGGCTGGACATTGATTACATGAATGGATACCGTGTTTTCACTTACGCCAAAGATGCTTTCCCGAAGGGAGTTCCTGCGACGATCGCCAAGTTTGAAAAGGACAAGCGACGCATCGTGCCGATCATTGACCCGGGCGTGAAGTCCGAGCCAGGCCTTGACCTTTACGAGGACGGTATAAAGAAGGGTGTTTTCTGCCTAAATCCAGAGGGCAAACCATTCGTTGGATTCGTCTGGCCAGGCGAAACCGTATTTCCGGACTTCAGCATGAAAAAGGCCCGCGATTGGTGGGCTGGACATGCAAAGGGATTTAAGGAGCTTGGCTTCGCCGGCGCTTGGGTGGATATGAATGATCCTTCCACCGGTGCGGTTGATCCGTACTCGATGTTGTTCGGCGAGGGCAAGTACCCCCATGGCGCTTTCCGAAATCAATATGCCCTCGGGATGCAAATGGCAACCCAGGACGGCTTCCAGCAGGCGTCGCCGAACGAACGCATTTTTATTCTTTCTCGATCTGGCTATACCGGAACGTCTCGCTACGCAGCACTTTGGACTGGCGATAACGTCTCAAACCGCTTCTACCTTAAAGGCTCGATTCCTACGACTCTGAACCTAAGCCTCAGCGGAATCCCATTCAATGGTCCCGATGTGGGCGGATTTATGGGCGACACCAATGAGCCCCTCATGATTGACTGGATGAAAGCTGGGTTCCTTTTCCCGTTCTTCCGAAATCACTCGGGGGGAGAAAACCGACGCCAAGAGCCTTGGACATTCGGAAAAACTGGGCTTAAAGTCATTACCTGGTACACCCAACTCCGTTACAAGCTGATCCCGTACCTGTACCAACAGTTCGTGAACCAAAGCGAAAATGGTGACCCAATCCTACGGCCATTCCAATATCACTACCCTGGTGGAGATATGCCGGACGATGCCTTCTTGGTTGGCTCGCAGATTTTGCAAGCACCTGTACTTGAGGAAGGAAAGTCTCGAAAGCTGAAATTGCCAGGTAAGAAGTCTTGGTTCGATGCGCGATGGGGCAAGTGGGTCTCTGGCGAACTCGAAATTGAATGTGGCAGTCTGGATACGCCGCTCTACTTCGCTGATGGAGCAATCATCCCAACCCTACCCGGAATGCCAACCGATAACGAAAAGGATTTGACAAACGTTGAATTTCACATCTTTTCAACTGGTGGAACCTCGGAATTGGTTTACGTATTCGACGACGGAGAATCCCTTGACTTCCAAAAAGGGAAAGAAAGCCGAATCAAGATTACAGCGAAGTTGAAAGACGGAGAGGTGTCCATTAAGACTGAATTGCTTCAGGATGGCTTTGGCGACCTCAAGAGTCTCAACTTCATGGTCTACGGCGATGTGAAAACGGCAACGATCAACGGGCAAAAGGCTAAGGTCTCCAAGAGCAAAATCACCTGGACCGGGAAAGAATTCACCGTACATCCAGTCACTCTGGCTTAATTGCTGGGTAAAACCTTGATATGACCTTGTCCGAGCACTTAATCGGAGAGAGCCTCGTGATCCTTGGGTCACGAGGTTTTCTTGGTCAAGCCGTCTTTCGGCAGTTGGAGCTTTTGAATTTGCCAGCTGGGTGTTGGTCTGGTCCAACTTGTGATGACTTGGGAAGCCGAATTGATGCAAGCGACCGGGATTCGCTCACTCGTGTTTTGGACGTAACTCAGCCGACCACAATCCTCAACCTAATCGGTCGAACCCATGGTTCAGAGGCTGATTTCCATCGCGATAATGTCCAGACCGTAGAAAATCTCATTGCTTGGAGTGGTCATAACTCGGAAGTTCAGATCGTGTCGGTTGGAAGTGCGGCTGAATACGGGATCGCTGGACATGAGCCAGTCAAGGAAACCTACCCGAGTCAGCCAATATCGTCCTATGGGAAGTCGAAGTGGAGCGCAACTCAGAGATTGCTCGATATTGATGCAAAGGTTGCCCGACCGAGCAATATTGCTGGCCGAGGTGTCTCCTCACTTTCCCTGATTGGGGGCTTAATTAACCAAATGGTGAGCCCACCCACTCAGCTCAGGATGCGCGCTTTAAACCCTGTTCGAGACTATATTCATGTTGATGACGCTGCGCTCGCACTTCTTCACCTTTGCCGTCGTGATGTTGCACCTGGCATCTATAACGTCTCCACCGGAATTGGGGCGAGCAACGCTGAGGTAGCTGAAATTTTATGTAGGATTGCTGGAGTGCACTTGCCACTAAGAGTGGAACCAAACCAAGACGCGGGTGTTGACATTTTCCTGGCGGATCCGTCGAAGCTCTTCCAGGCAACAGGATTCCGAGCTACCCAAACACTTGACTCGGCCATCGCCGACGCTTGGGAGCACCGATGAGACTCGGAATCGTGGCCTCCTCGGGGTCACCGTGGTCCTATTCGGTACTAGAAATTCTCGGGGAACTTGGGGCTGAGATTGACCTGATCCACGTCCCACCAGAATCTGGCCGAGCCTATATTGACCCAACCAGCTCGCAATGGAGTGCTCGCGTTGACAGCTTGCACCTCGTGATGCGAAGCGTCACGATTCCTGACTTGCCAAGTGGGATTCGTCGCTACCCGGCACTCGCTGGAACCCTTCAGACAGCGCAAAAGCAACATGGATTTTCTAAGGTCCTAACACTGTACGGAGGGGGATTCGCCGCAAGCGCAGCTCTCAGTAAAATCCCTTTCCATACCTATCTCGTCGGAAGCGATGTACTCACCGGTTCTCAATTTCACCAAATAGTGAGCCGTTTCTCCCTCCAGCGTGCCCTGAGTCTATTTGCAAATGGGCCGTTTTTGACGGACGAGGCAAGAAAACTTTGCGGTAACACTCCGATCCAGAACTTACTCCTCGGGATCAACACCACCCAGTTTCAGATTGGACCAGTTAATCTGTCCGCACCGGTCAGGATCATTTGTTCTCGAGGGTTTAGTCCTGTTTACAACAATGAGACGATCATCCGCGCCCTCAGCCGGCTGGATGATATTGCGGATCTCTTTCGTTTTGACTTTGTCGCTGGCGGCGACCAGCTTCGGCAAGCGATGGAGTTAGCAGAAGGAATTTTCCAGGCAGGGGTTCGGACAAGTGTTCATTTTCACGGTGGGGTTAGTCAAGATGAGCTCCGAACAATTCTCGCATATTCAGAAATTTTCGTCTCCATGTCTCGAAGCGATGGAACCTCTACATCTCTGCTCGAAGCGTTATGCAGTGGTCTGTACCCGATACTTTCCGACATCCCTCCAAACCAGAATTGGACCGGATACCCGGATGGAGCGCTCGTCGGTGTGGACGACGACGAGAAACTTGCCGATGCGCTTCGCTTCGCAATCCTGAATCGCGAAGATTTGAGCCAAAATCGACGAGCGCGATCAAATCACATTCATGAAGTCGCGGACTCCCGTAAGAATCTCGATAAGGTCTTGGAGTCACTGGCTTAGGCAGACTTTTTAACCAATTGGTTAACGTGTTGGCTTAGCTCAATGATGTCCGCACTCGTTGGCACGAGTTGGCTTTTGAGCCCGCTTCCGCTAAGTTTCCGCATCTGGATTCCTGCGGTGAGCCAACCAAGCAGGGCAGAAACCGCTCCCGCCCAAGCAACCCCAATTATCCCGAATTGAGGAGCTAATGTTGGCAACAAAACGGCTAAAGCGGTTGACTCAAACAGCAGCCCTAGCGTAGCGAGCTGAGGTTTTCCTTGACCGGCGGCAAAATTCGCAATCGTCTTCATCATCGCATGGGCTGCTCCGGTGATCGCAACGATTCCGATCACATCCCTTACCGGAGCAAACTCTCGCCCGAAAACAAGTGGAAGCAGGGTCCAGGCGAAACCAACCAAGACTAAGGCAACGCATGCAAAGTACCCTACCGAAAGGCGCATCATGCGCAGGGTTGCGCCAGATTCCGAACCTGAAGCCGCTCTATTCAAAATCAATTGCCCCGCGGCGATTTGCGGTGAGCAGGCAGCTTCCACCAGGTTCATCGCAAGAACGAAAATTCCTAGCTCGACCGATCCCAAGTAAATCGCCGCGATCAGAGTCGCGATCCGCGCAATGCCGATGTTCAGGCAAACGTTTGGCCAAGCTTTGAACCCATATTTAACCATTTGGTGAGCCAACTCCGCGCTGAAACTTAAGCCCTTTGAAGCCCTCCAAAGATGCCACGACACGAAGGTAAACGTTGCCACCCAAACCGACGCTTGACCGATGACACTAGCTTGTAAACCCGGAACAAACAGTGCAAGGATGACGCACGGTACTAGGAACATTCCCCCCTGAAGGACTTGTGTTTGTCCATATTTGCCAACTAATCCAAATGGGATTAGCAGCACGCCCAGGTTCATTGTAAGTATGACAAGAGGGACAAACCAGACTAGAGCCTGGTACGCGATCAAGCCAGACGGATGCTCTGAAAAGAAAGTGCTTGCAACCATCCCATGCGTAGCAGAGAGTATTGCGCCTGCAAATAGGGACACAATGCTGGAGATGGCGAGAGATGTTCCCAAAATCTGTTTCCGGTCGAAATCCCCTTTGCCAGCATAAAACTGACTCGCGCTGGCAGAGCCAAAGCTGAGAACACGACTGAGCACGGTCACCGCATTGAGTGCGGCTCCAAAGGCACCAAAAGCCGCGACACCTAGCAGGCGAGCTAAGACAATCCTACCAATGAAAACCAGACCCAGGTTCAGAACCTGAGCTGATGCCAATGTCATCGCATTGCGAAAGAGACCTACCCTGGCTTTGGACATGATTTAACCAAATGGTGAGATGATAGATAAAGGATCAACATGACCGCAGGAAGGATGTTCACGTTGAATCCCCCCTCCGGAACTTGAATCAGATTTCCACCGACAGAATGCACCGCGAATAACCAAACTAAAAATCCCACGACAAAAAGCTGTTGACCTGGGTGCGCGTGTTGCATCGTGCGCACTTTTGAAATTCGAAGAAAGACGAATCCCAAGAACCCATACAAAATCGTGAAACCGAAAATCCCTTGCTCACTCAAGGCCGTGAAAGTGAGGGAGTGCGCATCGTAAAACCCTCGCATTGAATTCTCTCGAAAACCGCCAAAGCCTTTTCCCCAAAGCGGATCTTCTTGGAAGAGCCTTGATCCCTCTATCCGGAGACGGTCTCGACCTTGGCTATCCTCTCCACCCGGCTTCACGCGACTGGCCACTTGACCGATGTTTTCGAAACTCCCAACATTCAGCCGCTGAATCCAAAGGAAACTCAGCATTTCTCGATTCGGTGTGGCAACGTATGCAACACCAACCAAAAGCGCAGATGCCAAAAGGCATTTAACCATTTGGTCAAACTTGGTTCGGTACAGTGCAATGGTACTGACCAAGATCAGCACTGGCACCAGGAAGAGACCAACCCGGCTAAAACCGAGCAAGGCCGATACAAAGAACAAGGTGTTCATTGTGCCGACAACCCAAGGTCCGAACCATGATGCTCCCATAATCGCGAGAGGGAACATAAGAGCGAGATAACCCAAGACGAGGTTGTAGTCAGAGACATTGCGAGTTGCCAGCAATCCCCCGACTCCTCCGCCAAGGTTCATCGCCACCGCAATCCGGATTGAAACAAATGTCCAGATCAATAGGCAAACAAACGCGACAAAGACCCCAGCCACGATTTTGGTTCCTGCATCTGGATCAGATCGAAACTGTTCTTTCAGATAGAGATAGGTCACGGGCAAGATAAGCCCAAAAACGACCGCTGAAGCGTAGGATGGTCCACCATTTCCAAATCCTCTTGCCAGCCCGACCGTTCCAAAAGCCAAGGCAACAAGCCAGCTGATCTGCTCAGTTCGCGAGGGAGTGGTCCAGTTTTGAAACACGGTGAAACTCATGAACAAGCTTGCCACCACAAGTGGCAACACCCTAATCAGACTACTTGGACCAAGTCCAAAGTCCCATGCTAGACCCACTTGGTAAACCTGAGTCACGACGGGGATAAACACGATCAAAGACAATCGTAAGTGCTTGAACTGCGGCAAGGCAATGCTAAAGAGTAGAGCGAACACTCCGATCACCAACGCGTTTCGGGGAACGCTAAGCGCCCCGAACCCAAGAAGATTCACGCCAAAGAGGCTGAGAACGACGGCAAGAAATCCACCCAAAATCCCCGCGTATGCAATCAGTCTGACCAAGTCATTCACAAGAGACTTAGCGACTTTGATTTCACCCGAGGGTGAATTCTTACGCACCGCGAGCGATCTGTTCATATTGAGGGATCAGTCGGCTCAGCTCGTTCACCAAATGATTAACTGGAGTGCCGTCGGTTGCAAATTTGGCTAGGTCGGCGCGCTCCTCTTTCTGATTCGCCGGGTTCCGGAAAGCCTCTTGAATGGATCCAATCAAACTTTCTCGACTCTTACAGAGCTTTCCTGCACCAGACATCACATATGGCGCCTGGTGATTGTAATCGTAATAGCTCTCAACGGAGTGATAATAATCCAGCTTCCGATCACCGTCGTATCCAACGCTGAGAATCGGAGTGTCACACGCTGCGGCGTCAAGAACGATCGTGCTTGCGGCGTTGACGCACACATCAGCGGCTTGCATCATGCCCGCGAGCATCAAAAGGTCGTTAGCGGGTGGTGTTGATCTCACGCCGTACGATTCCTCCAGATTCTCTGGCCAGACACATACGCGAGCGTACTTTTTGAGTTCCAGGTACGGCTCAAGCTTGTCGTGAGGATGGCAACGGACCAGAAGCTGGGCATCGCCCAGAGTTCCGTCAGATATTGCCTCTGCGATATGCTTCGCAACGGTCGGCTGATCCGGGAAGCTGCTCGTCGCGGTATTCGCAAACAAAATCGTCTTGAGGTTTGGATCAAGCCCTAAAGAGGTGAGTAAGTTCTCGCGCTGGTATTGATCAGGCAGACTTTCTCCAAAGACTTGGAATCGCGGAATCCCGATTACCGGTACTTCCGACTTGCGGTAGTACGGATATAGCGTGAGTACCTCCTCTTGCATGTCTTGGTTCCAGACAAAGAGCTTCTCGAATTTCGTAAACAGCACACCCTTGGTCGTCAAGTTATCCCAACTTGGCACCATGGAAACCACGGGGACACCGGCTTCCATTGCGGCTTTGACAAGACCATCCTCACGAAAGTCAACGGGATTTGTCGCGAAAAAGACATGAGGAGTCTTGCCCTTTATCCATGGAACGGATGGCGTCGCCTCAAAGCGCTGACGCGAGAGTTTAACCAAGAGGTTAATCGAATCTTCTACTTGAGCGAGCCCCTTGAAGACGGTCGTACCAATACGCTGGCCAATGGACCTCCGCCTTCGGCCCGATCGCTGGACGATCTGTTCGGTACTCAGCTGATGCTTTTCAAAGAGTAAGCTCTTCTGCATATGCCGATACCTCTTGACTTGCTTTGATTCTGCGGATGCTGTAAATGGAATCCACTCAATCGGCGCAAGCCCAAGTTCTGCGACCAAAGCGGTCAGATCTGGAATTCGGTTCGGTTCTACGAGGCCCTGGATTTCGGCAAATTCTTGGATTTGCGCTACAGCACCACTATGAATAAGGTTCTTAATTGACCAGTGGTTTGGAAATGTGATTGCAATAATTGGCTTACTCATGCGGCACTCCTAAGGAAATTTTCGGCGATTTGCCAGTCTTCTTCTGTATCAATCGAAAGGGATTCGTACTCGGGCATGATCATTGGCGAACAATTTGCCCCATAAAATGTGTTTTGTTGAACAATCACTTCTGTCCGCGTGAGATAGACCGTTCCATTGCGCACATAGGCTTTTGGAGCGTCTTGTCTGCGGGTCGGCATTGGGACGTTATCCAGGAATGTCTGAAGACTTCCATCCACTATCTTCATCACGCAATGCGGACTGAAAACGGCAGGAAGCTCAGTCACGGAACACACCGAATCGCCCATGCCAAGCAACCCAACCGCTTCTCGAAGATGATTGGGAGTCCGAAGCGGCGAAGTGGGTTGGAGCAGCATCACGGCATCCATCGAGTAACCTGATTTGACCAAATGATTAACGGCATGATTCACGACATCAATCATCGGGGTGGCGTCGGTACTGAATTCAGCCGGCCGAACGAATGGAACTTCCAAACCAATTTTTTGTGCTAACGCAAGAATTTCAAAGTCGTCGGTGCTTACAATTATTCGGTCCAAAACACCAGATTCTTTGCCACATTCAAAGGCGCGTTGCACCAGACTCTTGCCGGAGATAAGCCGCTTGTTTTTGTTCGGGACGCCCTTGCTACCGGATCTGGCTGGAATAATTCCAAGAATTTTCATAGTGTGTTTTGCACCTTTCGGATTTCCGATAAGTGGCTTGTCGCCCAGCCTTGTTGTGGTTTCGCCTCAGGATTTGGTGTGACTGGAATGCACAGGTAACCAATGTGAATAAGGTCCTCTGCGTACTCTTTCCGTACCCACTTAAACCCAGATCGCTCCAAGAACGCCTCCATCGTTTGCTCGGTAAAGGAGTAAACGTGATCAATCTTCAACGCCTCCTGAACCGAGTTTGCGCGGAGATACGAGCCGCGAAAGTCCACGATGTCCAGAAAAAGCATCCCGTCACCACTGATCACGGATCGAAGTTTGGATAGTGTTGCTGCCACATCAAGCAAATGATCCACGGTCTGGAACATTCCAATAAAGTCAAATTTTCGATCCCGAGGCTCCCAGGACTCAATAAATGCGCTGATCGTCTCGATGCCAAGTGCTTGCGATTCCGAAGTTTCTTCCGGCGATGGATCGATCACAGTGACCTCCATGCCAAAGTTCCTGCGAAACGCATCGGAAACCACCCCAGTCGAGCCACCGACATCAAGCATCGTCCGGTGCTCAGGTCCAAGGTATGGGGCAATGAACTCCATAGCCTTTTCGGCATACAGCGCTTGCTCCACCTTTATCGTCTTTGCGTTGATTGTCCTGCCGTGGTAGGCGCTCACAAGTGGGCGATAGTACGTCTGATAGAACTTGGAATATGCGTCGTTTGTCATGCGGGGGTTGATCACCGTCAGTCCGCAATTCGAGCACGTTGTCGCCTTCACCGAGAAGCCGTACCGGTCGCGATGTGCGATGACAACCCATCGGTCCGATCCGCAGAGGTTGCATGGCAACGTCCGGGTCTTAGGCATCTGTGCGTAGTCAAACTCGGTCGCAACTATCCGCTCATGGCGAGATGCCAGAGTGGTGCTCACGCTGCCACCCCATGATTTTCGGAAACATAATTTAGTTGCTTCTGGGTGTAGTGCCGTAGGTTTTTCAGTCCATTGACAACTCGCTCGGAGACAAATCCGTCCCCATAAACCGACGATGGAGCGAAACGTCCGTGTTCCAATTGTTGCTTGATGCCGGAGTGAATTGCATCGTACGTCGGAGATACTGGGAGTACATGAGTGCCTCGCTCGCGGCCAATCTGACGATTGCCCACCAAGACAACGGGGGTTCCAAAGTAACCCGCATCGCGGACAAAGCTACTTGAGTTTCCTACGGCAACGTCAGCGTTTGCCAGGATTTTGAGATACATTTCGGGTTCAAGATTGGTCACGACGCGTAGCCAGCTGTGGGTTTCGATCCGGTCCCGGAAGCGTCGAATGGACTTGCTGATGTGGTCGCTACCTGCGTCAATATTTGGCCAGAGCAAAATGGTCTGAGTTCGGACCTCATTCAATGCGTTCAGAAGTGCATCCATTTGGTCGGATTCCGAGCCAAATTCAGTTGTCGTCGGATGGAATACAGCCAACGCGTAAGGATGATTGAGATGAATCTCCGCGCCAGAACCGAGATGATTCACTGCCGATCGCCCTAAGGTGCAATCCATTGTCCGGGCAAGGTCACTCGATGGACAACCGACGGTCAAAATTGTTGCGGAATCTTCTCCCATGCGAACGAGATACTCTGCTGCCCGTGCAGTACTAGGAACGTGATAATGGGCGAATTTGCTGATTGCGTGCCGGGCAGATTCATCAATCGAACCGCTGACCTCTCCGCCTTGAACGTGAACGAGCGTCAAGTTCATGTAGGCGGCGGCGATTGCTGCTCCTAGTGCTTCGTAGCGGTCGCCGATCATCAGTACGATATCTGGCTTGAGTCGTTGAAACTCGTTCGAAAATTCGATAATCCCTAGCCCAACCGACTTCGCCATCGTCGCTGTAGTGGAGCCTTCGAGCTCCATGTAAACTCGGCCATCAATCCGGATTCCGTCGCGCTCCACGATTTCGGTAGCAGTTCCGAACCGCTCCAAAACCATCGTGCCTCCGCAAACCATCTGAAGTTCGATATCAGGGTCTTCGTTCAAGGCGAGAACGACGGGTCGCAGACGACCATAATTGGCGCGATCAACTAAAACAACGCATACTTTGAGTTTAGGCAACGTGGGATTCCTCCAAAAGGGTGTCCGCTTCCAAGGGGATCAGGACAGTTTTTCCAATAAATTCATTGATCCTGGTTCCAGGGATTCCTGATCCAGGTTTCTTAATCGCGAGGTCATCCAATGTCAGGATTGCCCCGGCACCAAGATTTCTTTTCGCGACGAGTGACTTTGTAAACAAGGACCTCATTGGTGCCATTTGGTCGGCAAGTGCATCTTTGTTCACCGGATTGGCGTTCATGGCTTCAATTTCTCGCACCCCGATCACGAGGTTCGAGAGTTCGTCTGGAGTTAGCGATGCGACGACGTCGGGACCGAAGCACGACCGATGAAAAGTGAGGTGAACCTCAAGCGCGCTTATGCCGAGAGTCGCAGCGGCGAGCCCGGCGTAAATCTTTCCGCCGTGGTCACTCAGACCGACTTTACAGCCGTATCGAGTTTTGAACTCTTGAATAACATTCAGCCCAACCTTAACGGCTGGGGTCGGATATGCGCTCGTGCACTGCATCAGCGTGAGATCAAGGCCTCGTGACTCAATCCGGTTCACCACTTGGTTGATTGCGTCGTAACCGATCATGCCCGTACTCACCAACATCGGCCACCGAGTCTCCGCCATTGCGTCAAGCATTTGGTCACTGAAGACCTCTCCGCTAGCGACTTTCCATGCCGGCATGCCGATCTGTTTGAGAACCTCAACGGCAGCGACGCTGAACGGGCTACACAGGAAGCGGATCCCTATCTCATCGCAGTGAGCTTTGAGCTCATGCCATTGATCAGGCGTGAACTCCATGCGCTTCCAGTAGTCGTAGCGGCTGGAGTCTTGCTTACTAAACTTAACTCGCCAAGGCTCGCTCGGAGTGCTTTCCTCGCTTGCAATGTGCATTTGAAACTTGACAACATCGGCGCCACATTGCTTGGCAAGGTCAATATAGGCATGGGCGGCTCCAAGACTCCCGTCGTGTGCCTGGGCGATTTCGGCAATGATTAAGCAACGTTGATCCATGATTCCTCCTCCTCCTCGCGTTCGGGGGTTTGCTTGGCATCTGAGAATTCAGATTTTGGGGTGAGCAGCATCGCGAAAAACGCTGCTAAAAATGCTCCAAGAATAAACCCAGCGGCAGACGTACGAATCAAGCCTTTATTGATCGGCTTTTCCAGGACAAAAGGAGTTGAAATGCGTTGCCAATTCGATCTTTCGATGCTCGATTCGGCTCTGGCGGCTTCGTATTCGGCGCGAGCTTCGGCGGCGGCTCTATATACGCTTTGAAGCTGACGGATCAATGTTTGCATCTGACTCGCAACCTTGGGCGATCCACCTATGTTTAAGACAATTTGGTTCAATTGCCAACGCTTGGCGTCAAGAGCAGCTTGGGCAACTCCGACCTCTGTGTTCAAATCGGCTTCGAGGGCTTGTAACGTCTTGGCAAGCTCGCGGTCATAAATTTTTTGGGTTGACAGAAGTTCTTCTTGCTTGCTCTTGAGTTCTGGCGCATCCGGGCCGCTTTGGCTACGGATGGCACTAAGATCGGTTTGGAGTGTGATCAACCGTTGTCGCAGTGCGTCCAAAGGTCCTTGCTTAGGGATCGCAGGGTTCGAGATTGCCCGACGGACGTTTGCCCTCAAAGCGGATAGTTTTGACTCTTCTGCACGAATCTTAGATTGCAATTGCTGGACTTCCCACGACTGGCGGCCCGATCCCGCAATGCTACCAATTTCCGGCGCATTCTCTTTTAGAAATTCTCTATAGGCGATCTCGGCTTGGTCAACTTCCTTTATACGCGCTTCATAACTCTCCTTGAGCTGTTCTGCCTTGGTCTTGCTGGTGGACTTGACGGATTCGACTTCTAAAAAACGACCAATTTCGAGAGCGCGACGAATGATCGTAGCAGCCCGTTGTGGGTCCTGATGATCAAGGGTTAGCTCAATCTGGCTTGTAAGGGGATCGTTTTGGACAAACCAGGATCGCGCAAGATCGCGTTCATCCATCTTGGTTTCCTTACTGAGCGAAGAAACTAAGGCGGGGCTTTCGAACAGTCCGGTGATAATCGTGACTGGAGTCGCGGTGTTGCCACTGAGGAAAGAGATTCCCAATCCCACGCTTTCCACCGGCGCACTTACGAGAAGCTGAACCTTCGTCCGGTAGATCGGCTTCGCCAAATAAGTGTTCGAAAATGCGATTCCACCCCCGATGATCCCGCAGAGGGCGATCCACTTTGCGTGACGCAAAAGCGGGTGCTTTTTTCGGGTATCCAAGCGATTTTTCCTCATCCCAACTCCGGAAAAGAGACTTTTCCTAGTAAGATTATCGGGATGAGAATCGCGGGAGCTTAGGTCAAATCCTAAAAAATTATTGAGGTTTTTGAACTGGCGTTGTTAGAGTCTTATCTAAGAGATAGTCCTTGCGATACTTCAGTTGCTGAACGATTTCGAGTTCGTACTTCGCGAGTTCGGCGAAGGTTTTGAGCTTATACTTCGCTCCGGTCGCCTCTAGAACCCTTGCCAGAGGATCGACTTTTCCGGTGTTCACCTTTCGGTCCATCAAAGTCGCCATTCCAGCTTCGCTTTTGATCACGGTTGAAATGACTCCCGTAACGCGTTGCCCATCGAGGGTGATCGTGACAGGGTCATTGGCTGGGAAATACTGCTGCTTGGCGACCTGAAGTTGCGCAACTCGGTTTTCTGTACTCACCCGACCCGCGCGCTGAAAGACCGCGATGAGCCGTTTATCTTTGATGATCTGGATCGCCGCACTTGCACCCGTAAGAACTTCCCCGGTCGCAATATTCAGGGCAGCAAGTTCGCCTGACGGGGTGACGTCAATGCCATGGTTTTGGAAATGCCTTTCGTAAGATACCGGAGAATCCTTTTTGTGCTTTAAAAGCACGCTCCCTAGCGAACCCGCACCACCGCCGAGACTTGCAAACTGGATAAAACCGACGCTCACAAATCCGGTGTCGTAGGTGTTGACGCTCTCAAACCCGCCTTCGAGCAGGCTCACGGCCTGAAAAATTCTTCGCTCACTCTCATTGATTCCAGCGAGTTGAAGGAGCTTGACAACCTCGGCTTGCGGCATTTCTTTCATGCGGACACCGGCATCCTGAACGCCCTCTGGGAATCGGTAATAGGCGAAGTTGATGCGCATGGCTGGGTTATCCACGTAACTCAGCGCGAGGTCATCAAATCTCACCGAGTGCTGCATTGGAACCACTGCTTCCGCAAAGGCTGGGACCGGACCGGCTAACGCAATGAGGGATTCAGGTGCCGGACCTGGATCAGGCAAATTTGTAAACGGGGGTTGACTCACTCCGTCTTTTAGGTTTTCTCTTTGAGCGATCTTGGCGGCTTCATTGCGATCAAACAGAATCTTCGCTTCAATCCAAGATTGCCAGGTCGCTTGGTCGGGAGATTGCGGGGCAGCAGTTTGATTTGGTGCGACTTTGCCAAGTCCTCGTGCGCGATTATAATTCCATAGCCATTGCGATCCCTCCACACTCAGTCGCACTTGCATTTTCCCAACCAAGCCAATATTTGTAGGAAGTCCCGAAACATAGCGACCGGGCGCTTGCCAGAAGGCTTGGGCTTTCGCTTTCCATGTCCATTGTGGAGGTTGAGCAGGCGGTTGAGATTGACACGCGGTTCCCATAAGTGAGACTGCCAGTATTCCCCAAAGATGTTTTGCTCGCATTGTTCTTCCCAATCTGACGTCTGTCGCGATCGTAATCTTCGCCCAAGTATTCCAGAAATGAACGATAAAATACTCAGCAAGTTTACTGTGCGCCGGTTTTGAAGCAAAAAAGTCCCTGACCGGAAGGAGAGGACAGAACCAGTCAGGGCAAGTGCGTTGCTTCTTTTCGCTGTTGGTTTCCTACTGAAACCGTTTGCTGATTCGATCTAGTGCCGAACCTCTATTGGATTCATCGGCATTGAGAATTCTCTTCATTAGGGAAACTTATCCAAATTTCGTATATCTTTTTTCGCGCAAACTATGACTTTACGCTCCAAGCGCAACGATACGTCTAGCGGATTGTTGGATGCAATCGTCCGGCATTAGCGAACCCCTGAGTTCAGCAAATGCATCCAATTGTGCCTGCCTTATTGGTCCATCTGGCAGAAGATCTCGTGCAAGTCTGGCGATGCGCTCGGGATTGGCGTCATTCAGAATCAGCTCGGGAATGACAGCCCTACGCAAGATCAAGTTCGGCAAGCCAATGAATTCGAACTTTGGCTTCCTGATGTTGTATTCGAGTTCAGCCATCTTCGACCCACGATACATAATGATGGAGGGGCAACCGCACAGAGCGGCCTCAAGAGTCGCCGTCCCGCTGCACAAGATCGCGATACGACCTTCCCGAAGAGCTTGATATCTATCCCGAGTTGTTGTTAATGTCATTCCGGTAAGGTCGCACTTTGCCAAGATTTGGTCCAAAACCGACTCGGTGAGGGTTGGGGCGATCACCAGTTCAAGAGTCGTTATTCCGGCGAGTTTTGCGGATTGAATGATCACGTCCAGGTTTGCCGTGATTTCGTGCATCCGGCTTCCGGGCATGATAGCCACCTTGCCCGTGCTTCTCTCAACGACCGAGTCCTTCGGGATCATGCTCAGGATCGGGTGTCCAAAGTAATGGACGTTTGCACCCATGCGGTCTAGAATATCCTTTGACCACGTAAAAGGGGTAATGATCTCGTCGGAAACATTGGGTAAATCTGCTCCCTGCTTTTCCCGACGCCAACTTCCCGGAGGAACGAAATACAGCACCTTCCAACCAAGCTGCTTGGCAAGTTTTGCTAGCTTAATGTTCAAGAATCCAAAGTCAATCGGGACAAAGACCCCGGGTTTGCCTTTACGTAATGCTGACCGTGTGCGAAGATAACCCTCGATAATGATGGGAGAGACTTTTACCGATTCTAGGATGCCAACGGCCCCCCAACGACGAGAATCAGCGATCAGGTTTCCACCCGCTTCGAGCAAGGCTTTTCCTCCAACACCTTCAAAAGATGCCTTGGGGTTCAGTTGCTGGACTGCGATTGCTAAAGCTGCCGCATAGGCATCGCCAGACGCCTCTCCAGCTGAAAAGAATATCCTCACCTCTGATCGCCGCGACCGTTCCGACCACCGAACCGTCGCTCCTCAAACTTGAGCATTTGTTCAACCTCAGGGGTCATCGGGACCTCAGCTCGGACGATTTCGATGGCGTGGGTCAGACCAAGCTGAGACTTGAACAGGAGTTTCACGGCTCGGTGAAGGGCTTTTCTCGCATCCGGCGTAACACCGGCGCGACGCAAACCAACCGCATTGATATCCAGAACATGGTTATCTCCCTCAACAATGCAGAATGGGGGGACATCGCGCGTAATCCGTGCCATTCCGGCAACCATTGCGGCTTGTCCAATCCTTGTCCACTGGTGGACGCCGGCCATTCCGCCGATGTTGGCTCCTCGCTCGATGGTCACGTGTCCTGAGCAACCAACGTTGTTTGTGATTGTCACGTCATCTTCTACCACGCAATCGTGGCCGAGGTGGACATAGGCCATGATGAAGCAACGATTGGCAATTTTGGTAGCGGCGTGGTCAATCTTCGCTCGGTGGATGGTGACGTATTCTCGGATCACGTTATCATCGCCGATGATCAGTTCAGTCGGGGCGTCCTTGAAATTCCTGTCCTGGGGCAATCCACCCAAAATCGCGCCTTGGGCGATATAGTTCCGTGCTCCAATGGTTGTTCCCGACTTGACGGTGACGTGCGAATCTAAGTGAGTCCCAGCCCCGATGTCGACGCCATCCTCGATGTAGCAAAAGGGCCCGATGTAAACATCAGAAGCAATACGCGCATCTGGAGACACGATCGATGTCGGGTGGATCGTCGCCAATTACTTGGGTTCCCTCTTCATCAACTTGAACGTCATTTCCATCGAAGCCGCCAGTTCGCCGTCCACCGTTGCGACCGTCTTAATGCGTCCCACACTCGCTTTGATCCAGAGAAGGTCAACCTTCATTCGAAGTTGATCCCCTGGAACAACCTGGCGCCGGAATTTTGCATCGTCAATCGCACCAATGACCGGAATGGTGTTCTTGTACTGCTCAAGACTCAGCAGGATAATCGCACCTGTTTGAGCCATTGCTTCCAGAATGAGAACTCCAGGCATGATCGGATTTCCTGGATAGTGCCCCTGGAAAAATGACTCATTTATCGTCACGTTCTTAATCCCAACGCAAGAATTCTCCGAGACCTCAACCAAGCGATCAACCAAGAGCATCGGATATCGGTGCGGCAAGCACTCCATGATTTCCACGATGCCAACGGTTTTGCCTACTTCGATAGTAACTGCCATAGGTGAAATGAATGTACCTTGTTCGGGAAAATCTTGCGCAAAATAGTTGATCTCTCTCTCGGTGAGAAAATGTGCCGCAAAAAGGGCCACCCCTTTTGGGTAGCCCTTTTCTTTGGATTCGAGTTGGTGATTAGAACGTGAAGGTCTTTGTAAACTTCATCGTCGAATTGCCTTCGATTCTCATGTAGGTGATAGACGCGCCTTCGCCGGTCTTGAACTTCTTAACAGCTTCAACGAGGTCAGCCCCGCTCTCAATTGCACGTCCGTCCAAGTCGGTGATGATATCACCAGCTTCCAACCCGAGTTCCTCAGCGATCGAACCGGCAGTGACGCTATCAACATACGCGCCCTTCATGTCGGATGCGAGTCCTCGGGACTTTCGGACATCTTCGGTCACATCCGCGATTTGAACGCCGAGCTGTGCCTTTTGGCCTGGAGCTCGCGATTCAGATCGCGGCTTTACTTCCTTACCAGCTCGATCCTTGAACATCTTTTCAAGATCTTGGAATGGAGTTCCCTCAGGCACATCGAACTCGAACGGCAAGTTCCTATTTCCGCGAGGCATCAGCTGTCGGGATTGCTGCTCTTGTGGCTTCTTATCCACGGTTGAGCTCAGGTTAATCGTTTTACCGTTTCGCAAGACTGTGATGTCAACCTTCGAGCCTGGTGCATAGCTGAGCATCGCGTTCAAGAGATCTTGATCGCTGGTCACGTTGTAGCTTCCCACCTTGAGGATAATGTCACCCTTCTGGACGCCTGCTTTCTTCGCCGAGCCAGTCGGAGAAACATCGCCAACTCGGACACCACCTGCGATGTTGAGTTCTTCGAGTTCGTAAGGCTTGATCGGCTCCATAAACACGCCAAGGTAGCCGCGCTCAACTTTTCCGCGTTGAATCAGGAGGTTGGCGATGAATTCTGCTTGTTCGGCCGGGATTGTGAATCCGATTCCGGCATTGCTTGGAGATCCACCCATAACTCCTGCACTCGCAGAATAGATAGAAGTGTTAATCCCAATGACTTCGCCATCAATGTTGAGAAGCGGGCCGCCGGAGTTGCCGGGATTGATGGCAGCATCGGTTTGAATCATGTTGACGTAGCTTCGGGTTTCGCCATTCCCGCCGCCAGCCATGTTCATTCTACCGAGCGCACTGATATGCCCGATGGTGACGGTGTTTTCAAGTCCAAACGGGGCGCCGACCGCAATAGCATATTGTCCAGGACGTACTTTTGACTTCGCGAACGGGGCCGCGACGAGATCTTTCGCGTCAATTTTCACAACCGCGATATCATTGCGATCATCTTCAAGTCGCTTGACGGTACCGGTGTACTCCTTACCGTTGGATAGGACGACCGTCACCTTCTCCGCGTCCATCACAACGTGATCATTGGTCACGATCCAACCGTCATTTCGGAAAATAACTCCCGAGCCTTGCCCTTGCATGGTTGGGCTTTGCATCATTCCGTTAACATCGGAGTCCTTTGGCGCATCACCGACCCGGATGTGAACCACGGACGGGGAAATCTGTTCCACCAAGTCCGCAAACTGAGCATCCATCGCTTGCAGAGATGCCGCATTGTTGCTCGCATTTACCTGAGGCGCGAACTGCGTTTGCCGCGCAATGAGAGGTGGGTTGCCCTTGAGCAAGTTGGGATTGGTCCCCGGGATTTGGGAAATTCCAACACCGCCAGCAACTGCAACGAGGCAAAGCCAGCTTATTGGGTTGCGGATGATTCGGTTCATTGTACTGTTCATTTCGTAAAGATCCTGCCTTTTTTGTCAAACAAATGATTTGATTCGTGGGATTGATTTGATCCGTTTTCTGGATAACGCAACGCTACCGGAAAGAGTTCCGCCTGGGGCAATAGTCCCTCTCGGCGGCCTACACACGCATCTGCCATCCTTAAAATCACTGCTTCTGGTGCCTCTCCCGTAAAGACAAACATCTGCTCTCCCACCCGCCGGCTAATGCCCTTAAAATTATCGCCAAACGAGAAGCTCTTTCCAGCATCCCTGAATTGATACGCGGTCATGCTCAACAGCCCGTCCGTCATCCGAACGACGATTGCGTTCTTTTGCCCCACGAAGGAACTTAATTCCACCTTTTCTATGGCAAAACCCATCCCTAATTGTTCTGGCATTATGTTTTCCAATCCAGCTTTTTTCGCGGCATCGCGAACGGTTTTAAAGCTAGGGGAAGGGCTGATGACCAATCGCGAGAACCCCGACGGTCTTTCAAGATTCAATTCAGGGAGAGGACCTTTTGAGAATTCCGCGCTCACGGTATCGAGCAATGATTCCACTTCACGTTCCAGGAGCATTTCCACCCTTAGTACGTATGTCGTTCGGGCATCCAAGTAGATCCTTCGTCCCGGTAAAAAACGGCTCTTAGGTTTAGCTTGAATCAGATGTGTTTTTCGCCCTGCGACCTCGGGACCCTTTGCAACCGTGAGGGAGTAGTTGCGTTCAATGAGTCTCAGGCGCTCGGCGAGAGCAGGCGGCTTTTGTGAAAGGGATGGCATCTGCATAAATGCCTTTTGATCGGGCTGAATAATGGATAGGAACGTCCCATTATCAAGCGTCACTTGGCCTTGTGCCCGAAGCGGCTGAAGGATGGTGCTTCGCGTGTTGCCCAACCCGTCCATTTCAACCTTCGCCATCAGCTTCAGGTCGTCGGCGGACTTGACTGTACGCCATTGGATCAGCGATCCCGCCACACTGGAACGACGGTCAAAGGATTGTTTGAGTAACTCAATGCCCGATTGAGCCGAGCAACTGCTCGCCAATAAAAGTGAGCAGATCCCACTGGAAACAATCTTACGGCTGATCATTTCGAACGTTGATTGGGGCGGCAAAGCCACCAAACGGATCGCTTGAAGCAAAAGCAGATTGGTCAGACTCGAAGTCTTGAACACTAACGGTCTCAGCGACAGGCTGACCCTTACGGACGATCATGCCCTTCTCGTTGATCGTTTGACCTTGAGCAATATAAAGTGCAGCCGCCAAAAGACCGACAGATGCGGCCATTCCAAGCGCAACGATCGGTCGGTAAGACTTCTTCGGGGACATACCGCTTACTTTTTCGACGCACTCGAAAAGGCGCTGCTCAAAATCTGCGCTTGGTTCAGCGCACTTTATACGCTGGAGCGACGATTTAATCATTTTCAGCGACTCTACCTCTTGTCGGCAGGAATCACAAGTTCGCAGGTGGTTCCGCACTTCGAACATTTGCTCTCCGGTGAGTTCACTATCCAAATATTCAGAAATTGATCGTTGAATCAAACGGCAGTTCATCGTGGACCTCCGACGCAATATCGCTCTGGTGCAGCTTGCTCAAGATACTGGCGCAACTGAATGCGACCGCGATGAATTCTTGACCGAACGGTTCCGATAGAGGTCTTCATGATTTCCGCGATTTCCTCATAAGCTAATCCTTCCACGTCGGCAAGGAGCACAGCTGTTCGGAATTCAGCACTCATTGACATCAAGCCAAGCTGAACGGTGTCCTCAAGCTGATTTTCTTCGATCATCTTGTCCGGAGAACCGGAGGCATCCGCGATATCCCATGCACTATCAGAAAGGTTGTTTGGACGATCAAGACTGCAGGTTTTGAACTTACTTCGTTTTCGTGCGGAATCAATGTGGACATTGGACAGGATGCGGAACATCCAGGACGTGAAGGAAAGCGAAGTGTCGAAACGATGGAAGAATCGGAATGCTCGCACGTATGCTTCCTGCACAATGTCTTCGGCCTCCTGAGTGTTGCCACTTAGCCGGAGGGCGAGTGAATAAACCTGGCGATACGAGTCCCGCATCCGCTGTTCAAAATCAGCGCGAGTCTGCTCGTCGGTCTTATCTGCGGTTTTGGTCCAAACTGAAATCACGGCTTTACTCGTTTCCTTACTCAGCGATGAGGGAATGGAGTTCCCACATCGCAACATTATCCAAAGATTGTAGCGAAAAGTGCATCATATTCGAGCGTCGCGTTCACATTTCCTAAAATTCTACGGTGACTCTCGGCGATGATTCGCCCAGATTCGGGGTGATTCTGACGGTTCTGCACTACCCACAGTGCGAGACACTTCAACACTTCGCAATGAGCATGTCGTGCGCCCATTTTCAGTCTGTCCTGCAACCCTTCACTGACTTGCCGTGCCTTCTCGCTCGCTCCTAAGGCTCCGGCGATCCCGTTCATCTCAGCAGTTTCGAAGATCGAGAGCAGAGATGCATACTCCGTGCCAGCAAGTTGAATCTGAGCCAATCGCCCTGGGTTACCCTCACTGAAAATTCGCTCGTGGTCTGGCAAACTTTGGTACAAGTCCGATGGCGGCAGTTCGCACATCACGACCAGGCATCGCGAAAGAATCGTCGGAAGGATCTTCCCAATTGCGTCGGTGGTTAAAATGAGTTTCGCGAAAGATGGCGGCTCTTCGAGGGTTTTGAGCATTGCATTGGTCGCATCGCTGGTCATCCGGTCAGCGCCAGCAAGGATCGCAACTTTATGCCTCGCCATGAGGGGTTGAGTCCGGAAAAAAGATGTAATCGGGATCGTTTCTCCATCGCCTTTCCGTTCAACGATCGCTTCCATCCGAATCAAGTTACTCGGTCCTGCGGGCCGAATCCACTGAACGTCAACGCACTTTTCGTTCTCGGTGGACTTGCAGGCTTGGCACTCACCACAAGGTAACCCAGTCTCGTCCGGCTTTTTGCAGGCCCACCCCATCGCGATAAATTTTGCGATATCCTCTGCCCCTCCCCCATGCGCGCCGCTGAGCAAAACGGCATGGACGCCCGATCCTGGCTCCAACACCTTTCGTGCGGTTTGCTTAGCTAAATTTAATCCTGGGACAGCGTCAAGGTCAAACACGGAAGAACTCATCCACTCCCAGAATAAACAACACCCCACCGCCAACGGGAACCTTGATTGGACTCGGAATAAATGTCCCTTGCGGGCCAGCTTCGATTGGGGCAACGTTGACAAGCTGTTCTCGGGCCGGGCAGGTTTCGGAGAACACTTTTTGCAACAGCGGAACCTCTTGATCGTCCAACCCGATCAAAAAGGTGGTGTTTCCCTCACGTAGGAATCCGCCCGTTGACCCAATAACAGTGAATTTGAAACCCGCCCTGGTCATCTCATCCATGATCCGTGACTTATCCCGGTTGTGCACAATCGCGACGCAAAGTTTCATTGTCTTTATTGTAGTGGAATCACGCGTAAATGAGGGCGGGATTTCGCCATTCTTCGAATTCGAGGCACGATTGGTCCAATCGCCCCATTATCGTGTCGAGCTCCTCTTGGTTCCAGATCGCGTCCGCAAGCCATTCGTTGCCCATCAATATGTCTATAGGACGCTTATGATACTCGTACTCGTACGGAGGATCTTGCCATTGGAATTGACTTTGGCTGAACTTGATCACGGTCTGCAGGATTGCCAGCGTCGTTCGAACAGGTCGAAACGCATCGCGGTCAGTGACATGGATTTGCGATCCACCGCAGACCATGCCAACGCACTTTTGGAAGGTCGGCTGGAAAGCGATGGGCCTAAACTTTGCGCCGGGTAGACCCAACTGATTGAGTTCATCGGTGAATGCGTGTTCTTTCAGGTAGGGAGCCCCAAACATTTCGAAGGGCTTCGTTGTGCCCCGACCTTCGCTCATTTTTGTGCCCTCAATGAGGCACATTCCTGGGTAAACCAGTGCGGTATCGGGGGAAGGCATGTTCGGTGAAGGGATCACCCAAGGCAACCCGGTTTCAGGGAATAGCATGTCGCGTGACCAGCTGGACATTTGTTTAACCAAATGGTTAATTCCTGGGTAGTAGCGGGATTGGAAGTAATTTGCGACCTCACCTACGGTCATCCCGTGACGCATTGGCAATGGTGCTAGGCCGACAAATGACTCCCAGCCTTCATCAACCAATGCCCCTTCCACATGGACTCCACCGACAGGATTCGGCCGATCTAAAATCTGAATCTCGATTCCCAATTGCTCGCATTGCTTCATGCAATAAAAAAGCGTCCAAACGAAGGTGTAGTATCTCGCTCCTACGTCCTGGACATCAAAAACTAAGAGGTCAACGCCGGCCAACATCTCCGGAGTCGGTTCCCGATGCAAGCCATACAGCGAGTAAAACGTGATCCCGGTGACGTCATCGCGATAACCTTCCCACTCGATCATGTTGTCTTGGGTGTGCCCCCAGATTCCGTGTTGCGGACCGAATGCACAAATGATCTCAAATCCGGCATCAGCTTGAAACCTCTGAGCGGCAAAAAGCAGGTGCTCCAGATCGCTAGAAACGCTGGCTTGGTTGCAGACAATCGCAACTCGACGACCTCGCCAAGATTCAAATCGCTCATTTACCAAATGGTCAAACCCGGTTTGCACTGCCATGACTGATGATCCTACCTAATCCGACCTTCCATCGCCCTCATCCAACGCTTCCATTCCTTTGTTTTCAGGATTCTCTTAGCGAGCTTTGGTGGCGAGTTTGGATTCAAAAAATCTACAACAGTGTGCAAGCGTAACTTTTCAATGTGGTCAATGTCTGCTGGATCACCCTTGAACTTGGTCAGTTGCCGATAGAGTTTAAGGTTCCTAGCTACCGTTTGGCTCGGGTAGCAGTCAATGAGCGAGGTCTTAGCGATTTGACCAGATGGTGGAATCTCCCAGTTCTGCCCTGACCTCGGATCGGAAAAAGTGTTGATCTTTTGGATGACGTTACAGAACGCATGATAGAGAGGGAACTCCAGATAGGTACCTTTCCAGGCTTGCTTAATCGAATAATTAAGACTGTCGTGATCAAGATGACCTTGCTCGAAAGCTCCGGTGACCACCCTTGTGGGTTCCACCCCATTGATCAATGATTCCGCCCACTCCGTAAGCTGATCCAGATGATCCACGAAGTTACCGTCGGGAAAGTCTCCAAAGTGCTGATCTTCTGGCAACACTCCAAGAATCCACATTGCATCTTCGGACTCTTTCCGCCGAACTCGAGTTTGGTGCGCCCACGCGCAGGTCACCGGAACCCCAAAACTTACCAAATGGTGAATCCATCCCGCGATCGCGATTTCATCATCAGGATGCGCGAAAACAAAAAGCCAATGATCGTTCGGGTCTATCGAAAAACAGTTCAAGATTGGTTTTCCAGTAATATCAAAGAGATGCGCATCCTCATTGTTAAGCTCAGCGCGATTGGTGATTGCCTTTTAGCAAGCCCGGTTGCCTCGGCATTGCGCAGCTCCTTTCCAGATGCGCATATCGGATGGGTTGTGCACGAGCATTGCTCCGGGGTCATCCGAGAAAATCCAAACCTCAACCGGGTTCACACTTTACCGCGAAAGAAATTGTACGCGAATCTGCCTCGCCTCCGTACTGAACTCAGGGCAGAAAAGTACGACATCGTCATTGATCTGCAAGGTTTATTTAAGTCCGGGCTGGTGTCCCTGCTTTCTGGAGCGAAGCAGCGATACGGTCCAAAAGAAGCCCGAGAAGGGGCAAACCTGTTTTATAACCATTTGGTAAAACGGGGACTCGGAAAAGAACATGTCGTTCCGGGTTACCTTCGATTCGCCACTGAACTCGGCGCGAAATGGGAGGATGAGCCTCAAATGCTGATGCCGTTTGGACAGAAGGAGTTAGATAAGGTTAACCAATTGGTTAGTTTTTCATCGGCGGATTCCTACGTTGTTATCAATCCGAGCGCGGGAAAGGTCATCAAACAATGGTCTCCAGAGCGATTTGCTCAAGTTGGAATCGCTTTAGCGAAATCACGCGGCGCAAAGCTTCTCATCACCGGAGCTCCCGCAGACCGGCACCTGGCAGATCAGATTTTGGCGACCATCGGAGGTCAAGCCTCGGTTACCGACCTCACCGGTAAGACGAACCTCAACGAACTCGCCGCGCTCCTGAGCAAAGTTGACCTTTTCATCGGTGGGGACACAGGGCCGATGCACATTGCCCAAGCCGCTGGAACCCGCGTTCTCGCAATCTTTGGTCCCACTGATCCAAAAACTCTCGGCCCTCGGCATCCAAAACATCGGATCGTGACGTTGAACTTAGAGTGCGCGCCATGCCGTCATAGGGAGTGTCCTATTGGGCACTTATGCTTGAAAAATTTGGAAGTCAATCAAGTGGTGCGCGTCGCAGAGGAGATGCTGGATGAAGCTAAGGCAAGCGTTTACGCTCATTGAACTACTGGTCGTGATCGCGATTATCGCCATCCTCGCCGCGCTGCTTTTTCCAGTATTTTCTCAGGCGAAGCAGGCCGCTATCCTTGATGCATCTCTGACTTCTCTCAAAAATCTTGGGCTCGCCACGGTCATGTACCAGACCGATAACGATGAAAAGATGCCCGATCGACGTGACCTGAAGCAAGCAGAATATCGCCCGTGGACTTCCTGGCCAGCTTCTGATCCCAGGGCTGGATGGGCGACGGTCACGTTTTTCCCCTACGTGAAAAATGCTGACGTCTTTCAGTGCCGAGCATCCAAGGCAGCCTTCGAGCGAATTCCCCAGGTCGAACAAGTCGGCGCAACTGGTGTCAAGACCAATTATTGGATGTGGCGGTTCGATAAATTTGACCCGATTATCCCCCTAGACAATTTTTGGGGCAAGTCTAGCGAGCAGATTGAGAACGATCTCATTGAGGCGAATAACCCGCAAATCGGAAAGCCAAACGGCCCAAGCGATATTGAGTTGATCTGCACCGCCTATTTCCCTCAGACCATTCCAACGGTCGAACCAAGACTAAAGGGCAGGAGTGCGTTCCCTGGGAAGCGACTACGATTATTCCTAGATATGTCAGTTAGGACTCTCAAGGATGTCCGGACCCCAAGGTAGCGAACAACCTGCCGAGCAAGGTCTCGCAGACTGGTGACCAATATTTCTTGGAAAAAATTTCACCTTCTCTTCGCAATGCATTTACCTCCTTCTTTTGCCGGGTTTTCAGGGAAATTAAGCTCAAATTGACCTAAATTTTTTGGCATAACGAGTTCTTAACATTTGAACCGTATGATCAAAACGCACTCTTAGAGTCACCGCAGATTGAAAAGCCGTTTGATTGCCATGCTAAAATTCCGCAACACTTGTGGGAGAATGAATAGTTCTATCTCAAGAAGAGGAAAAAGATTTGGGCAGCGCATATACTCCTGGTCTCACCGTTAGTGGTGACATTGTCGTTCGACGCACGCGAAGACTTCCGATTAAAGGGAACGTTCTCGTGGAAAAAGGTGCATCTGTTGAGCCAAGCTCCGTGCTTGCTCAGGCGATGCTCCCCGGACTCCTGCAAACCATCAAGCTGAACGAAAAGCTTGGTTTGGAACCAAAGGACGCTCACGCTCTTTTGATGCCAAAAATTGGTGACGCAGTTGAAAAGGGCGACATGATTGCCGAATCCAAGGGCTTCTTTGGATTTTTCAAGACTCAGGTGATGAGCGACTTCACCGGAGTGGTTGAAGCCGCATCGGAAGTTTCGGGCCACGTACTGATCCGCCTACCATCGAACCCGGTGGACTTGACGGCGTACGTGTCCGGCACGATTGCGGAAGTGATCCCCGAAGAAGGCGCAATTGTGGAAACACGAGGTGCAATGGTGCAAGGCATCTTTGGAATTGGTGGTGAGCGTCAAGGCGTCTTGAAAATGGGCGTGACTTCCGCCAGCCAAATTCTTACCGAAAATGAAATTTCTGCAGATGATGCAGGGAAGATTGTAATCGGTGGTTCCCTTGTTGCCGTGAGCGCGATCCATAAAGCCGCCGAAGTCGGTGTCGTTGGACTTGTTGCTGGCGGAGTTCTCGATAAAGATTTGATTGATTATCTAGGTTACGACATTGGCGTGGCGATCACTGGACAAGAAGCCATCCCCTTGACCGTTATGGTCACCGAGGGATTCGGCGAATTGAACATGGCAGAACGGACTTTCAAACTGTTGCAATCCTTAGAGGGCAAAAAGGCCAGTATGAACGGGGCAACTCAGATCCGCGCAGGTGTGATCCGACCCGAGATTATTGTGCCGCTTGACATTACGGGTGAACAAGTTGCAACCGCAGGTGGTGCGCTTTCGCTAGAGCCGGGAACCCCGATTCGAGTGATTCGCGAACCATACTTTGGAAAGCTTGGAACTGTGACGGAGCTCCCCGCTACCCTCATGGTCTTGGAATCTGGAACGGAAGTTCGGGTTCTGAAAGCCAAGCTTGAAAATGGTGAGATTGTAACGGTTCCTCGTGCGAACGTGGAAATCATTGCAACCTAATCATGAAGGTACTTCTCGTAGACGACGAACCAACAATCCTTGAAACCGTTGAACATAAGCTCCGAAAGGAGGGATATTCCGTGTTCACGGCGGCGTCTGCCGAAGAAGGCATGAAACTGTATCGCCAGGTCAAGCCCGACATCATGCTCCTTGATGTCATGCTCCCAAATCGCTCTGGGTTTGACCTGTGTAAGGCTGTTCGAAAAGAAAGCCAAACACCTATTATTTTCTTAAGCGCCCGAAGCTCGGAAGCAGACCGAGTCAATGGTCTAGAGCTTGGCGCAGACGACTATGTCGTAAAGCCATTCAACTTGAGTGAACTCGCCGCCCGCATCAAAGCGGTGATGCGACGTTCACCATCCGAGGCTCCGCGAGAAGTCGTTGAGGTAGGAAATCTCCGGATTGACCCAGCCACTTATTCCGTTTCGATCGATGAAAAGCCAATCAACTTAGCTCCAAAAGAGTTTGCTCTTTTGCACTTTTTGGCGCGAAACACTGGCCAAGTTTTCTCCCGCGATCAGCTCCTCGATCGCGTTTGGGGAGCGGAGGCATTTGTGTCCTCGCGCACCGTGGACGTCCACATTCGCTGGCTTCGAGAACATTTGGAAGTCGAGCCCGCCAAGCCCGTGCGACTCGTGACCGTACGCGGCGTTGGATACAAGTTCGTCGGATAAAGAAACCATCACAATGAAAAGGGCGATCTCTATCAGAGATCGCCCTTTTGTCTTTCGGCCAAGGATTTACTTCAGTGGCCAGGTTTGTAGGCTTGCCTTGCTGATCGTTGCCTTTGCGCTGTCAAGAGGGTTATCATTTTCAGTCTTCAGATTGACAATTTTGTCAACAACGTCAAGACCTTCAACAACCTTGCCCCAAACGGTGTACTGGTTATCCAGAGAAGCTGCTCTCGCGTGGCAAATAAAGATTTGACTCTGAGCAGAGTTCGGATCCTGGGTTCGCGCCATCGAGCAAATACCTCGCTCGTGCGGGATAGAGTTGAATTCGGCTTGCAGCATGGAGCCCCATCCGCCCTGACCATCGTTCGCCTTATCCTTATCCTTGGTGTTTGGGTCGCCGCCTTGGATCATGAATCCTGGAATAACTCGGTGGAAATACGTTCCGTTCCAAATCCCCTTCGTCAGAATTTCCTGAATCCTAGCAACGTGCTTAGGAGCAACATCTGGGAAGAACATGAAAACGATTCGGCCTGAACCGGTCTCAAGAACTCCGACCTTATCGCCATCCTTTGGTGCACGGGTGTTTGCGGCTCCGTCCTTAGGCGGTTCTGGTTCCTTGATCGTGACGGTGGCCTCACCGGTCGTGGAGTAAGAAGAGTCGGGACCACTTGGTTGGCACCCGACCATGACGCCGGCGATCGCCAGCAAGAGCATCCAATTGCGCATGCTCCTATTTTACTTCCTGCTAGACTATCTGCCTCTACCCGTCAACCCAAAAGATTGGTCAATAATGACCATATCTGCCGTATTGATCACTCCGTCGCCGTTCAGGTCACCCCGGGCGTCGAATCCAGCTTGACCTGAAGAGAGTCCGAGAGTGCGCGACATGAGGCGATAATCTGTTGCGTCAACAGTATCGGAACCGTCCACATCGCCATTGATCAGATTATACGTGGCACTCGACTTGCTTGCATCCCGAGTATCAATGCGTTGCGTTTGAGTAAGAAAGGTTCCAATCTTGATGCGAAGGTCATAGGAGCTCAGGAACGCGGGTGCGAGCATCGTGGTGGATCCATTTGCCCCTAACAAGACGGTTCGAGACTGAATTGTAAGCGCGCTATTTGGGTAGCACATCTCCACCGTCACTGTAGCAGCCGGAGCACGATTTGTCGGGATCCAGTCCTGGAAGTTCAGCTTGATTGAGATAGTCGGATTGATCCGTTCCAGATACCAAGGTTGCAACAAGCCACCCGTAGTTGGGACCAACGTATTCAGGAAAGTTCCGGTCAGCGCAGACCGGGTGACCTGAGTGGAACCCCAGCCTGTCGTGATCATGTCGCCATTTGAGGCAAACCGAATTCCCAGCGGTTCACCACCTTGGAGAGGGACGAATCCCTGGGTGACTCCGCTGACATCGTCAAAAATGTAAGCTCGCTTGAGGTTCGAGCTTGTCACAAACATGCGCCCATCCGGAGCAAAGGCGAATCCCTGGACGTCGCGAAGTCCGAATGACGGCGACAAGAAGTCGCCAAGGGATGTCCCGCTCATTGGGTCAAATTCTTCAATCCCTCCACCAGCGGGCGAGCTAAAAGAAGCAAAGATTCGGAAGTTTCGGACCTGAACGGATTGGTACCAGCGAGTCGCGTTCAGCGTGCTCACCCAGTTCACCATTCCAAACCGACTAATGGTGCCGTTGCTGTGGTTGGATACAATCAGGTCGCGATCGAAAAAGGCCAGGCCGTGTGGTCGCGGAGTGCTGACGTAATTATCTACAAATTGGCCAGCTTCGTTGTAGCGCTTGATTTCGTGGGTCAAGAAGCTCGAAACGTAGAGCAAGCTATCCGGACCGACTGCAAACCCAAGCGGACGATTCAATCCTCCACCGCTTGCCAAAACGCCTTGCGATGCGCCAGTTTGATCGTTGACCTTAATGATTCGGTTGCCGAGATAGTCCCCAACCGCCATTGATCCGGCGAGTGCAAAAACGGTTTGCCCCAAACCGAATGAAATCATTAATCCTCTAATTTTCATCCCCATGTTGTGCGTCACGGTGGTTGATTTCCATAAAGCTTTCAAAAAATCCCTAGTCGCGCCGCGGTTTCCGGTAGCCGTACCGGGAGAACCTAGTGAGGGTTCTGATGTTGGATTCACTGGCTAGTTTTGATGCTGATGAAAGGGTTGCTGGCGCGAAAATCTGCCGGGTTCTTCAGCGGATTTGGGCGTTCACAACGTAGACTGAGGAGACTTTATGGCGTATCGTGATTTTCAGCATTTCTTAGAAGTTCTAGCAAGCAAGGGGGAGCTTAAGGCGATAACCGAACCGATTAGCCCGTACTTGGAGATCACGGAAATCGCGGATCGGGTCATGAAAAAAGACGGTCCGGCATTGCTCTTCAACAATGTTGTCGGGCCAGCTCACCGTACAGGAACTCCAAACCACATGTCGGCGGTGATGAGCCACCCATCCATCCATCCTGCGTCTGCCCCGACAGGTTCTATGAAGTACGACTACCCGGTCGCGATCAACACGATGGGCTCGGAGAAGCGCATGTCCATGGCGCTCTCTTGCGATCACTTCGATGACCACGCTCAGCGCCTTGTCAAGCTCCTAGGTGCCCCTGGGAACATGCCAAAAACCATCGGCGAAAAGCTTAAGATGGCATTCGAACTTGGTGGCGAAGTCAAGACGGTCGGGCCAAAGATCGTCAGTAATGCCGCCTGCCAAGAGATCGTGATGATGGGCGATGACATTGACCTAACCAAATTCCCGATTCTCACCTGCTGGCCGGAGGACGGCGGGCCTTATGTGACCCTCCCACTGGTCTTTACACACGATCCTGAAACCGGTAAGCGCAACGTCGGCATGTACCGGGTGCAGCTTTACGACAAGAACACTTGCGGGATGCACTGGCAGATGCACAAAACCGGCATGCGCCAGATGGAGGACGCGGGCAATCTGGGCAAGAAGAAGTTTGAAGTCGCCGTGGTTCTGGGTGGCGATCCGGTTTATGCGTTCAGCGCGATTTCGCCTCTGCCGCCGGGGATTGACGAGATGCTTTTTGCGGGCTTCCTGCGCCGCGAGAATGTCAAGACCGTCAAGTGCAAGACGATTGACGTCCAAGTCCCAGCCGACGCCGAAATCGTGATTGAAGGTTATGTCGACCCCGCCGAACGGCGACTGGAAGGTCCGTTTGGCGATCACACCGGATACTATTCCTTGGCTGGAGACTTCCCGGTGCTCCATGTCACTGCGGTGACCATGCGAACGAAGCCAGTTTGGCCCGCGACGATTGTCGGAGTTCCGCCCATGGAAGATGGTTGGATGGGCAAGGCGGTGGAGAGAATCTTCATGCCGCTCATCCAGCTCACGGTTCCCGAAATCATTGACATGAACCTCCCCGTAGACGCCTGCTTCCATAACATCGCGTTTGTGAGCATCAAGAAGAAGTACCCGGGACACGCGTACAAGGTGATGAATGCGATCTGGGGACTAGGGCAGCTTGCTTTCACCAAGATGGTTTTCATCTTTGATGAAGATACTAATGTGCAGGACATCGGCGAAGTCCTCTTCCGGCTGGGGGCGAACTGCGATCCAGGTCGGGACGTGCTTCACTCACGCGGCCCCATTGACCAACTCGACCACGCTGCCCAGATTGAAGGATTCGGCGGCAAGATCGGCTTCGACTGCACCCACAAATGGCCAGGCGAGAACGGCTACAACCGCAACTTCCCCAAACTCATCCGCATGTCCGATGACGTGAAGACAAGGGTGGATGGAATCTGGGATCGGTTGGGGCTATAAGGTACCAATATCGTCGTGCGCCCATCGGTTATTCTTTGGGCTTCTTTTCTCTCGGGAGCCAAGCCACGCTCCCATCAGCGTACACGACAACGGATCCAAATGCGCCGTCAATTCTGAACATCTTAGTCTTCTCAGGCTCAGCGATATTCAGCATGTTCTGATAACCGAGCAGGAAGGATGCTCCTTCGACAATCTCGATATTCTTGATGTAGGGTTGGATTCGTTCCTGCCAATCCTCGGATGGAGAAAAGATGTCGTCGTTGTCGCTGGAGTACAAAAGCATCCCAACGCCGAGCTGCTTCCCTCTGATGCTTAGCTCTGCTTCCTCTTGTTTGGCAATGGCTTCTTGATCCTTTGCTTCAACCTCAATGATCTCTCGCACGGCTGCAGTTCCGTTAGTGATCGTGACGAGAAACCGTCCATCACGGGACGCGGATCCTTCAGTGGGACCAAAAATCTTCATTTCCGCTGTTGCTTCTGATCTCCAAGTCGCAGTCTCCATTGGCTGAATGGACAGGTAGGGTGCCTTTGTTGTGCCACTATTGAGAGTGCGGCATCCGATGTACCAACCTGAGACCTCTACCTGATCCTCATACATTCTCATTTCTGATACGTCTTTAATCGTGGCTTCCTCTACGACCGCATTGCGCGCTGGGTCATAAACCAGGAATCGCTCTTTTCCTTCATCAATGGATTCAAAACAAAAAACGATGTTTCCAGTTTTCTCATCCGTCACGTGCTCAGTAAACACCATGCCTTGAGGTTGGAACGACGGAACTTCGACCCAGTCCCCATTCGCAAGATTGAACCTGTAAACCTTGAAAGTGTAGTCATCTATTTCCTTTCCCGTTTGCACCATGATCGGCGGTTTTCCTGATTGAGTTCCCAACTCAGCTTCGTTTTCACCCGTGATCATTTTTCGGACGCCGGTACTGACATTGACCGCAACTACTCCGGGTTTCTCACCCGAGAAATTAACAAGATACCAATCCGTTCCGAAGACTTGGCTCACGTCCCACACTTCCAACCTTTCGGAGGATTTTAGTACTCTTATCACGTTGAGTGTTCCAGGTTTCCAGACAGAAACGGTTGTTCCAGCCGGGTCAGCTCCTTTTGCCATCGTAGCAGCCAGACGATTTTTCCCTGTTGGTCTTGGAAATGAAGTGATCCACACCAAGTCCTGATCCTCAGACCATTCGGCTTTGAGGACGATTTCTCCAGGCACGACCAAGGGGATGGCGGGGAGGAAAGCGAAAGTCTTTTTCGGAGTGACTAAGAAATCAACCCCACCCACTCGACCCTGCTGAGCGCTAGCGACTTGGGGTGCGAACAGCCAAGCTAGGCTGAGCGCGATGCACAACGAGGATACAATGGCTCGAAACGCACTCTTAAATTCAAAACTCATTGTCATCAGAATAGCCTGAAAAAACTGCTTTTCATCTATTTTCTCATTTTGGATTCGGAATCCACTTCACTTTACCGTCACCGTACGCTACCGCGGAACCGTATTTTCCTTTCATCGTCCCGACCACAAGAGATGAAAGATCTTCGATTTCTTGTTTCATCTTCTCAGGTCTTTTGTACTCAAAATTCTTTATATCATTGTCAAAAGGCATGTATGGGGTCACATAGTCGGAAAATCCGATGCTCGGCGGATAGCTGCCATCATTGTCACGGGTGTACCTTTGTATCGCGATCGCGATCTCCCTGGTTAAGCGCATAAAGGATCTTTCCTCGTTGGCATGCTGAACCTCTTCCATCATTTTCTCGGATAAAGGCAAGATTTCTCTCACCCCGACCAGTCGCGATGAAATGTACGCAATATATTTTTCATCAGAGGATATTTCGCAATGATTTGCGCCTACAATTTTCACCCTTGGCGAGGATTCTTCTAATGACCCATAGACGATTTCCCAAAATGGAATTGAAAGACCCCCAACTTCAACTTCGTCATAGCCTATTCTCCATTTTGTCTTCTCATAGTACGAGATTGAATTCTCTGTTAACGCGTCAAATTCTTCTTCAGACATCGAACTCAAGAATTTGCCTTGGTTTAAACCGTATACATGCACCAAACGAGGCCCGCCAGAATTATCCGAAAAGAAGAATCCAATGACTTTTTGATCGGAGTCAACCCGGGTATCCACGAGTTTCATTCCTTCTTGCCTGATTTCGGATGAAAAGACGTTCTGCCCGGTTTGGAAATCAAAACGCGAAAGCTTAATATCAGAGCGATCTTTTTTGTTCGTTGAGAGAATGTAAACGGGCATGTCTGGATACGTATCATCATCGAGTATCTGCTGGTGATAATCCTCAGAGGAAACGGTAAGGGTCGCACCACTGCGACTATTCACCGCAACCATCTCAAACGGTTTTGGTCCCGACCAGACCAAAAACCAATTTGAGCCCTTCCCTGTGTAAACGCCAGCGATGTCATTACCTGGCTTTAAAGCAGTAAGCTTCCTCGCCGCGGGATCTCCTACCTTCCAGGTGAAAACAGCCCTGGGATGGGAAGGGTCTCCTAGCCTAAGTAGCTCTACAAAGCGATTTGTGCCCTTCGGTCTTTCGATTCCTGTTATGGACAGAATGTTTGGTTGCGATGTCCAGCTAAGCATCACTGCCTCATGGTTAGGGAGAGATACCGGAATAGGTGGTAAGAAAGCAAAGGTTTGCTTTTCAGTGACCACGTAATCAATGCGCGAGGGATCGCTTGCTCGGGCCGATCCGCATAACGCAACCATCGCGAAAATTAAGGGCATGACTAGAAGCGATCTCATTATTTGTTAGATTACTTATTTGGCGTCCACTTCGCACTGCCGTCTGCGTAGACGGTGGCGGTTCCGAATTGGCCTTGGATGGTGCCGAGAACCGTCTTTGCAGGGTCCTCGATTCCGGAAAGACTCTTGCCACCTAGTTTGAAATCAAAACCATTCATCAGGTCCTTATTCTTGAGATAAGCTTGAAGCTCGAATTGCCACGATTCCGATCCAGGGAAGCGATCGTCGTTATCGGCGGAGTACATGATGAAGGCGATGCCGACTTGCTTCGCGGCATTGAGCAAGGTTTGAGCTTCATGCTGCGCCAAGAGGGTCTTAAAAGCATCGGTTTTCGTTTGGGCAAACTCCCTTATTCCGATCATGTTTGAACTTATAACCGCGAGGTACTTATCATCTCCGGAAACTTCACCAATGGTCACGCCGGGTAGGAAAAAGCTTGGAGGTGCGCCACCGCCAGCAACGATATCTGGCTTGATCGTCACGCGTAAAACATCGGTTGGGGCACGCCCCTGTGCGGAGCGTTCCTGAGTAGAAATCGCCCGGTAAAGAGGCACTGGCGCAAATTTTTTCGCTTCCTTAAAGAGCTCCGAAAACGACTCAAATGGCAAGATTTTTGCCACCTTTCCGTTCAGAGGATCGAAGATTGCGGTTTGTCCTTGCTGCCCGTTCACCCCGCGAAGGGCAATCGCGACTTGGTCATCTTTCTCAAGGTAAAGCGATCCTGAATAGCTAAAGGGTTGCTCCCGAGTATTGTACGACTCCATCCATTCACCGGTCTGTAGATTCAGTAGATTGATGCTCACCGTCGCAATTTTTCCCTTGTAGCTGCTCCCGATCATCATCGCCCATGGCCGAGATTTGGAGACAATAACCTCCCCCGAAACTTCCTCCGGCAGCTTTGTTCTCTTCCCCTGCCCGCCATTGAGCGAGAACATTTGAATTTCCTGCCCATCGCCAACGAACAGGTTGAGCAAGCCGATCCTCGTTTCCGGGACAACGTTAAACGAGGACAAGTAAAGACTTGTGCCCGTCATGACGGGCCGCATGACTTTTTCTCCTGGGGTCCAGAGCGAGATCGTTTGGACCGGTAATCTTGTTTGCTTCATCAGACTCGCCAAAAAATCCGAGGCCACAAAGGGATTCGGCTGGGTCATGACGACCAACGCTGGTTGCTGAGACGCCCATCTGGCCGAGGTCACGATTCCGGGTTCGCTCGAGATGGATCGACCTGGTAAAAGTAGGTGCGTCGTTTCCGGGGCGAGGACATAATCCAAACCCCACATTGAGCCGTTTTGCTGGGCTTGCCCAGCACCGGTCAAGGAAGCGAAGACGCATGCGATTGCAAGCATCGAGGAGAGGGTTCTCGTTTTCATGATAACTGGTATGACCGCCGTGCGATGACAAAAATTCGGATTCGACTAACGCGTGTTAGAATCTAAGCTACGACGAAGAGCAGATTCATTGAGACAAGACCGTTTCGTCTCATCGTCGCTCTTAAGTTGAGGCCTTAGAAGCCTCAGCCTGACGCCTCTTCTGAACGAAGAAATCATCCACCCAGTGCGCTCGGACTGCCATATTCAGCGTAAGCTGCGGTAACAGATCGGGGCGGTACACGGTGTTCGGGATAAAGCTTCGGTATGCAATCAGACCATCGTGACACGACCAAGAACCCAGCATGTGCGAACGCTTTGTTTCATCTCGCTCGTATTGGTTAAGCTCGATCGCCATATGAGAAACTCGCTCTTGAGACATCATCAGAGGGATCGTGAGCGTGAAATGCAAGCCTGAACCCAAGATCGGGTGTAGCTCCCGTGAAGTGACATCTAGGACAATTCCCCGCGGGGCTTGACTAGCGTGCCATGGAAATTCTGCTTGGAGGTGCGTCTGGTGGTCGCTGTGGAACTTTTCGGATTCACGCTCCATCACGCGCTCGGTTTCCATCCACTCAGAGACCCCAGTCCAACGACTCGGCCCCTTTCCGGCTGGGCAGAAGAATGTTTCTTCAGCGCTGAGCATCGCATCGCGGGTCGTCCTGAGACCGGATACGGGGTGACTAGAGGTTGCAGGCACAGCACCGACAGAGGTTTGCAATTTTCGAGCAACCTGCTCTGCCTCAATAACTTGCAAAATAACCGCCGCAAAAGCGGTCCGCTTGAGATAACCCACGTTAGCTTCGGTCGCGAAGATGCTGGAGTGAAGTTTGTACGTGTCCTCGCTGGTACTGTAGACCATTGCATTGAGTGAGGTATGGTCCATTTCTCGCTCGAGAGCGACTTCCCACTGAGCGGCCTTGCCACGCCCTCGGATCACGTCAGTTTCGCAGTGGATGCGATGAACCGTTTCGGTTTGATGAAAAACACCAGGCTCACACCAAACTTTCTGGCGATAGTCGCCCGCCCACCAAGTAAACCCATCAGGCTGCTCCTCCATCCAGTGCTCGTTTAGCTTTAGCACCGTCACAAGTTCTTGGAGGAGGCTATCCCCCAGCGTTTGTCCATTTCTCCAACTCATGCATGAAACTCCGTCAATGTTCGCTCTCTCTCTACTCATATTACTTCGAGAGTCGAGTCCAGGATTCCTGCTCTTTGGTCAAAGTTTGGGCAATTACTATTACTGGGGAGAGACCGGTTTGCTCTGCCGTAAGGGCGTGAGTTTTCGGCGGGTGCTGACCTCGGCTTTTCCGGCATAAAGATCGTAGGGAGTAGCTTCCGTGAGCTTCGCCGTCACCAACGATCCAGGGGCATATTCGCCTTCGACGAACACCAATCCGTCAATCTCGGGAGCGTCGCGGAAAGATCTTCCCACGGACCAACCGTCTCTATTTTCGTCGATCAATACCTTCATATCCTGACCCACCCAGGCTTCACTTTTCCGAAGGCTGATGCCCTGCTGAACTTTCATGAGCGTATCAAACCTTTGCTTCTTGACCTTATGGGGAACCTGGTTTGGCATATCGTGACTAGGGGTTCCCGGTTCGCGACTGAAGTGGAATGCACCGACTCGGTCAAGCTGAGCAGTTTGGATAAAGTCAACGAGACTCCGGAACTCTTGATCCGTTTCTCCGGGGAAGCCGACGATGAAAGTTGTTCGTATCGCACAACTCGGCATCGCCGCGCGAAGCTTGTCGAAAAGCTGAAGATAGCGTTCGCCTTCCCAAGGACGCTTCATGCGTCGCAATACTTCCGGGTGAACGTGCTGCAACGGAATGTCAACGTACTTCACCACCTTGTCGAGCGTCGCCATGGCTTCAATGACCTCATCGGTCATTTTGTTTGGATAAAAGTACAAAAGCCGGATCCACTCAAGTCCTTCGATCTTGTTAAGCTCCTTGAGCAGAGTTGGAAGTGTGAATTTTTGATAGATGTCAAAGCCATACTGGGTGACGTCTTGAGCAATGAGGTTTAGCTCCAATGCCCCGGTTTTAACCAAATGGTGAGCTTCTTCAATCACGCGTTCGATTGGCTTTGATTGGTGCTTGCCTCGGAAACTCGGGATCGTGCAGAACGTACAGGCATGATCACATCCCTCGCTAATCTTTAGGTAAGCCGACCAAGGTTTTCCTGTACGCGCACGGCTTGTGATATCTGCCCATTGGTGGTGCGGAGGCTTTACATCGAAGAGTTGCTCATGACTGCTAAGGGTCTGTTTTACCAATTGGTCAAATCGCCCCATCTGACCGACGCCGATGTATGCATCTGCTCCCGGCGCTAATCTCGCAAGCTCTTCACCGAGTCTTTGCGCAAGGCATCCGGCAACAATGACTTTGCCTTTTCCCTTGCTCCGAACTGCCTTCTTGATCGCCTCGATTGACTCTTCTTTGGCAGATTCTAAGAAGCCGCATGTATTGATGATCGTGACATCCGGGGATTTGCTGGCTCCATCAATCTGATAACCCGCACCCCGCAAGACGCCAGCGATTTCCTCGCTGTCAACTTCGTTTTTCGCGCACCCTAGAGTGATCACTTTTACTTCTTCTGCCATAACATTTGCGCTCAGGGGCGATTGAGCTTAATCCTTAACCAAGTGGTGAAATAGGCTCGGGAGAATCTGGCTGCTGGATGATTTGCGACCGCGTCAGACCAAATTTTTTCTGCTTCGGCCTTATCCCCACGTCTCAATGGCCACAAGGATTCGTAAATCCGAATTTGACCCCAATACTTGGCATGTTCGCGCTTAACCTTAGCCTGTTCTGCGGGTGGGAGCTTAGGCAAATAAGTGTCCATAATCGCCTTGATTCCCGCCATACGCTTATCCTGTTCTGCTCCAGATTTACTAGCATCGTGCAATCTAAATCCTGAGAGTGGTCGCGGGAATCCTTTGCAAACCTCGCCACCGAACGCTAGCCTGCACCAGTATTCATAGTCCATTGTAAAGTAGTAAGAGGCATCGAAGAGACCGTGTTTGTCCAGAAGTTCTCGGCGAATGAACGTGCTCGGGTGAGGGATTGTCTGCCTTACCAACCATTCGCCCTTGGTTTTTGGGACCTCGGTAATCATGACATCTGCTTGATCTGTGCCTAATCCAGGACCAAAAAATAATCCCGGTGCAGTCATCCAGCGCAAGCTTGGATCATCCATAAATTGCCTCGCGACGTAGTCAAGCGCGCCAGGCAAATAAACATCGTCTGAATTCAAAATCGCAACCAGGTCACCGGTCACCCGCGACAAACCTTTGTTGATCGCGTCAGTCTGACCCGCGTCTTTTTCGCTCACCCAATACGCAAAATGATCTTGATACTTTTCTAGAATCGAAACCGTTGAATCGGTCGAAGCGCCATCAATGATGATGTACTCCAAGTTTGGATACCGCTGGGCAATGACCGACTGGATCGTTTCCTCAATGTAGATTCCCTGATTAAAGCTTGGGGTGACCACGGAAATCTTTGGCAAGTGCGGTTCTGGCATCGCAATCATTATGAAGGAATTGCCGCTAAAAAGGATGCTGTTATGACCACGGTAAAATGAATGTCTATGCGCGATAAGCTCCAAGAAGTCCTAGGGAAATTTGAATCTATCGAGGAGCAACTACTGGATCCGGAGGTCACCAAAGACTCCGGAGAGATCGTCCGGCTGAGCAAAGCCCGGGCAGAATTGGTGGATGTGGTTGAGGTCATTCGAGAATTCAACCGCTTAGATCAGTCGCTTGCCGAAGCGCAGGAGATGCTTGAAGATCCCGAAATGAAAGATCTCGCCTTTGCAGAGGTCCCGATTCTGAAGCAAAAGCTGGAAGAACAACAAGAACGTCTTCGGTTGATGCTGATTCCAAAGGATCCAAACGATGATAAGGCCGTGATCGTCGAAATCCGACCGGCCGCAGGCGGCGATGAGGCCGGACTTTTTGCCAACGACTTGATGCGGATGTACCTCCGATACGCTGAGAGGAGACGTTGGAAAACCGAAATCATTGATTTGGAAGGCGACGGGATGGGTTCGCTTTCGAGGGTCGTCTTTGGGATCAATTCGCCAGGGGCATTTTCTCAGCTTAAGTTCGAGAGCGGAGTGCACCGAGTGCAACGTGTCCCGGCGACAGAGAGCTCTGGGAGGACCCACACAAGCACCGTGACCGTCGCAGTGATGCCGGAAGCGGAGGAAGTGGACGTGGACATCAAGGATGACGACATTGAGTTCTCCACATTCCGAAGCTCCAGCGCTGGAGGGCAGCATATGCAGAAAAACGAGACCGCGGTGCGCCTCATTCATAAACCATCAGGGATCGTCGTGACGTGCCAAGACGAAAGGAGTCAGCAACAAAACAAGCTCCGAGCGATGTCGGTTTTGCGAGCAAAAATTTATCAGGCCGAGCAAGATCGCCTGTCCGCCGAGCGTGGAGATTTGAGGAGAGGATTGATCGGCTCCGGGGACCGCAGTGAGAAGATCCGCACATACAACTTCAATCAAAGTCGCATCACCGATCACCGAATCGGGAAGGATATTCACAATATTCAGGGGTACTTAGACGGTGATATTCAGGACATGATTGACGCGATGATTCAAGACGATCAAGTGCGAAAATTGGCGGAGACTGATGGCGAAAATTAATCTCCCCGTCGTCTTGGCAAGCGGGTCTCCTCGGAGGCAAGAACTCCTGAAACAGTTCTTTGCAGAATTCAAAGTTGATCCAGCCGACATTGATGAAGAATCATTAATCATGACCAACCCCGCGCAAACCGCACAGAAACTCGCAAAGGAAAAAGCCCTTGTTGTCTCGGAACGTCACCCGGAATCTCTCGTCATCGCGGGCGACACCATTGTGGCTTTAGGAGAACACGATGGGGCGGAACAACTCGCGAAACCAGTGGACGAAGCAGACGCTATCCGGATGATTACTACGCTTGCCGGGCGAACCCATGTGGTCATCACCGGGATCGCCCTGCGATGGCCGACCGGGTTCATTGCTTTCACAGACGTGAGCAAGGTGACGTTCAAAAAACTCACCGAGAAGCAAATTGCAGATTACGTTGCGACAGGAGAGTCGATGGATAAAGCTGGTGCCTACGGTATCCAAGGAATGGCTTCGACTCTAGTGGAGCGCATCGAAGGCTCGATCAACAACATCATTGGGTTGCCGACCGAAAGGCTCGAAGAAGCTCTCCGAAACGTCCACTAACCACTTGGATCATCTATTCTTGGTGAACAGCCTCATACTGGTCAGCTCATCTGCGATGCTTTTTCAGCAGCCGGCAGGCTGGCAAAGAAGTCGCTATAGAATCGAGGCAGATAGCTATCCAAAAGCTCCGTGATTCGCTCTTTCCTTGGGCTTGCGATGATTAGTCCGGCGTGCTGACGCTTGTTGATCTTCCACATCACTTCCTTGTCGTCGTACTTGCTCATGTCGGGCCATTCTTGCTGGGCTAACGTGACCATGAGGGCACCAAAGTTCTTCTTTCGGGTGGGTGGCTTATACTTCGTGATGTCATCGGAGCACTCTAATTTCGCCCACTCTGCCCATAGGTTGATGCCAGTAGTGAATTCAACCAACTCCGCAATATGCGCACCACCAACTCGTGCCGAAGTTTCCAAGAAAAACACATTTTCGTTGTCGTCAATAATAAACTCAGTGTGCGAGACACCATACTTGAGTCCAAGATCTGCAACAACCCGCTGATTTGCCTCCGTGAGCTTCTTTTCTAAACTCTCGCCCGGCTCCAGGGTTCGAGTCGTGAAAACACGCCCGCCGTGGAAAACCTCCATTGGTGGTGTTCCGTAAACACTCGCGCAAGCGAATTTAACCTTTTGGTTAACGATCACAGAATCCACGTGAGCAATCCGTCCTGGAATGAACTGTTCCAAGAGGAAGAACGATCTTTCATCGCCGAGTTCGTCCAAGGCCTCCCATAGCTCCTGCCCGTTGTTCAGCTTCTTAATCCCAATCGCATTCGCTTGAAGGCGTGGCTTTAGAACCCAAGGTCCCGGAATTTCGGCGATGAACTGGTTGACATCTTCATCGTTAAAAACACCCGTAAATCCAGGAATTGGAATCCCTGCGTCTTTTGCTCGACCTCTCATGGCCAGCTTGTCACGGAAATTCCGAGCCGTCGTATCACCCATCCCGGCGGTTCGCAGGTGCTCGCGGAGGGCGGCTGCTTTTTCGACGTCAAAGTCATCAAGCGCGACGATCCGATCAATCTTCGTTGATCGGGCAAGAAAGCTGACAGCGTGGATCAGGTCTGGAACGTTCCATTGCTTATCTGGGTCGGGAACAAAGAAGATGTCAGAGAGAACTTCGTATGGCCAATCCGCGTTGCGGCAACTCTCTCCGGTAATCATCAGGACACGCCAGCCGAGCGCGTGGGCCTGTCGCAAGAACGCGTACCCTTTCTCGTAGCTAGAAATACAAAGAATTGTTTTACGCGGTGCTGTGCTCATGATTACGCCTAACCTTAACACAAATTAGATTCAAATTTTTGGCAATCTCCCACTTTTGCCACTTTTTTGCTGAGATTTCTGGATATAGAACGTCCATGACTACACGGACAGTGACTTATGCTTAAAAAATTACTCACCGAATTTATTGGAACCTTCTTTTTGATCTTCACGGTTGGCTGTGTCGTAACTGGGGGCGGCGCTCCGACCAGCGTCATCGCCATTGGTATTGTGCTGATGACGATGGTGTACATGGGCGGGCACATTAGCGGGGCGCACTACAATCCAGCCGTAACAATCGCGATGCTGGCTTCAAAGAAGATCAACGCAAATGATGCTGGTGGCTACTTGTTCGCCCAGATTGTGGCGGGATTTGCGGCTGCATTCGCAACCCAATTTGTGGCTGGTAAAGCATTCACGGGTCCGGCACCCGGGGCAGGAGTCACTGCTCCGCAAGCCCTCGTTGTTGAAATCCTGTTCACCTTTGCTCTGGTTTTGGTGATCTTCAACGTTGCCGTGCATAAGAAGATGGCGAACAATCCGATGTACGGGTTCTCAATCGGTGGAGTGATCGTTGCAGCTGCCTACGCTGGTGGTCCAATTTCGGGCGGCGCGTTTAATCCGGCGGTTGCCTTTGGACCGATCATGCTCAGCGGAGTTTCTGAGCACCTTTGGATCTATCTCGTTGGGCCAATCGTTGGTGGATTGCTTGCTGCTGGCGCATTCATGCTTCAGACTCAGGGCGACGAAGAAACTGCCTAAATTACCGGCTCGTTAAAGAAATCTTAACAATCCCTCTTCATACTCCATCACATTGGGCCATGTGCCCGATGTCGAAGAGGGATCATCCATGCTGAAAACCAGCCAATTTAAGATTGCGGCCATGTTCGCCGTTGCATCGTTAGGTGTCGCTGCCTTCGCTGAAGAAGCCAAGCCAGTTGAAACCGCTCCATCCGCCCCTGTCGCTTCCGAAGCTAAGCCGACCAAAGAAGAAGCTACTGCTAAGCTCGCCGAAAAGCAAGCCGAAGCCGAGAAGCTGAAGGAAGAAGCCAAGCGCGTTACCGAAGAAATGGGCAAGCTCGCTTCCGGTGGACAGCTTCCAACCAGCGAAGAAGGCATCACTTTGATGCGCCAAATGCTTGACGAGCTCGAAGAAATTAATCGCAAGCTCGAAGCATTGACCATGGACGTCGAGGACCTTAAGGGATGGGTCGAAGGTCAAAGTGAAGCTCTTCCTGTTATCGCAGCTACGGTTGATAACATGAACCGATTCCGACCAACTCTCTACACTCAATTCCAACTCCGATCTTCCAACCGACAAGGTGGAAGCGCTACTTCAGATCCTTCGTTCTTCGGAACACCGTTCAGCGGAAACCGAGAAAACACGACTTCGTTGCGACGTGCACGATTTGGATTCCAATACACCATTGACTCCAAGACAAATATCCGAGCAAGTTTCGACGGTGGTACTGGTGGGAACAACCAAAGTTTCGAACTTCGAGATCTTCAGTTGATTTACCTCATCGATAACCCAGAAGTTCGCATTGGAACTGAATTGTACATTGGGCGCCAACCAATTCCACTTGGATACGAACTTGAGCGATCCTCCGGTGACCGAGAGTTTGCCGAGCGAGCGAACTACAACCGAGTACTTTTCAACGGTGAGCGAACTTATTCCGCTTACATTCGACAAGGCCTTAGCCACAACGTCAACGCTATCTTTGGTGTTGGTAACTCGCTGACCACAACTGACCCTGAAAATACTTCTCAGGCAATCAACAAGGAGCGAGCGGTCTTCGGCGGCATCCGATACGAAACCCCGACGATCTCTGCTGGTATCACCCGATTCGAAGGTGCTCGAGCTGGATTCCGAACTCCAAACACGGTTACAACCGCAGGACAAACGAACTCCGTTTTCGCTCCAAAAGTTGATCGAAAGTTCACCTACCTTGATGCAAGCGTTGTTGGCCTCGTGAAGAACGTGACTCTACGTGGAGAATTGATGCTCGGCGAAGACCGACTGCCGATCTCTGCTACGCAAACAGGTTCCACTGTTGCAAGCGCGGGCCAACCGATCACAACTCGAGCTAAGGCTACGAAGATGTCCGGTTACCACCTGCAAGCTGCTTACAACATTGACTGGCGCAACATCGCCTTTGCTCGAATCGAATCGTTCGATCCGAACATCGATACGCCAAACAACCTCAGTAATGGAGTTGGATTCGGTTACCGCTACTTCATCAACCCAGGCGCCAGCTTCACCGCTACGTTTGAGCAGTTCCGAGTATCGCAATTCACTGCACGACGGACCCACAAGGTCATGACACTGCGATACCAATTCCGCTTCTAATAAAGGCCCAATCAACTTAAGGAGAATAATTGAAAATGAACTTAAAGAACCTCATCCTTGGAACAGTCGCAGCAGCGACTTTGTCCATGCAAGCATCCGCGGTTACCGTCAAGGGTTCCGACACAATGCTCATCATGAATCAGCGACTCGCCGAAGCATTCGGCGAGAAGACTGGCGGTAACGTTAACGTGACCGGCGGCGGTTCCTCCATCGGAATCACTTCCTTCATCAACGGTGTCGCCGACATCGCTGCTTCCTCCCGACCAATCCGAGCTCGAGAAATCAAGTCCGCACAAAGCCGAAACGCAGTTGCGAACGTGATTCCTGTCGCGCTAGATGGTCTCGCGATTGCGGTCAATAAGGATAATCCGGTCAAGTCCTTGACAATGGATCAACTTCGAGAAATCTACATCGGAAAGATCAACAACTGGAGCCAAGTCGGCGGAAACAACACCCCGATCGTGGTCTTCAGCCGTGACAGCAACTCCGGTACCTACGGCTTCTTCCAACAAGTCGTGTTGAAAAACCAGAACTGGGGCAAGGGCGTCCGATTCATGCCGTCCACTCAAGACGAAATTCGTGAAGTTACAAAGACATCCGCTGGCATCGCCTACGGTGGAGTTGCCTACTTCAAGAACAAGTCCGGCATCCGAATCGTTCCAATCGCTCCTAAGGCTGGTGTCGCTCCGATCGCTCCAAACGAGCAAGAAGTGCGATCCAAGCAGTATCCAATCTGGAGATACCTTTACTTCATCACTAATGGCAAGCCGTCTGGCGAAACCAAGAAGTTCGTTGACTTTGCTTTGAGCGCTCAAGGCCAAAAGATCATCGAAGAAGTCGGCTACTACTCCCTCAAGTGATCATCAGAATCACTGAGTGACCCTATTGTCTCTGTGCTCGATTCTTTCGGGTGCAGAGACTTTACTGATTTATTGCCATGCGAAAACTCCATCGCCAATCTGACTGGTACATGACCGCATTTCTCAAAGCGGTCGGTACTTTTGTCGTGCTTATCGTTGTCGGAATTTTGTTCTACCTGGGTAAGGAAGCGCAGTTTGCTTTCGACCAAAATTTTCCGTATGGCTTCAAAGTCGTCGCATCCGGAAAGCCTTTTCCTGCCGATCACGACATTGAAACGGATGTCAATGCGACCGTGCTTTCCGCAAATCCTGACGGTTTAGACGAACTCGACGAGAAGGACGAAGGAGTTCCGATGCCATTGGTTGCCGACATTGATATGGACCCGGCAACATCAGTCGGCGCCGCAACCGGGACTTACCATGGCGAGACCGCAGATCCGATTGACCCTCTGTTCCTCTTCCGCGACAATTACCGTGCTCAGAAGAAGGCAGAGGTTGGCGGCAAATTTACGTTTTACGTCTTCGGTACCCCGGCTCAAACAGGCGACAAAATCTATCTGAAGTACGCCCCCGACAACTCGTTTGAACCAACGATTTCGCCGTACAAGTTCCGACTGAGGATGGTAAAAGCTCCGGATGGCGTTAACGCACCTCCCGTGGATATCGTGCTTGGCCGTGACTTTAAGGGCGTCATAGAATTACCAGCTTGGCAAGCAAAAACGGATGAAGATCGCGCCAAGGGATACGTATTCGAGCTAGAGGCGATCCCCCAAATGAGCACGGTGGCGGCGACATTCCGGAACATGTTCCAGACCAAATGGAACCCAACCATCGCATATCCCCAGTTCGGCATCATCCCGCTAGTTCTTGCATCGGTGATGGTTACGCTTCTCTCGGTTCTCATCGCAACTCCTCTATCCATCGCGCTGGCGGTCTACATTTCCGAAGTGGCGCCGCAAGCGACGAAGACCCGGCTTAAGACCCTGATCGAACTCCTTTCCAGCGTTCCAACCGTCGTGCTTGGCTACTTCGGAATCCTCATCATGGGACCACTTTTGATGGGTGCGCTCGGGCATGTCTTCCGCGTGGACTCCGGTCGAATGCTTCTGACTTGCGCGGTCATGATGGGGATCTTACTCATCCCGACCATCGCCAACCTGATTGAAGATACGTTGAGCAATCTTCCCGACCACTTCCGCGATGGTGCCGACGCCCTCGGCTTGACCCAATCAGAATCCATCAAGCAAGTGATCCTTCCGGCTGCCAAAGCTGGAATCATCGGCGCTTTTCTCATCGGCATGGCACGCGCATTTGGAGAAACGATGCTGCTTTGGATGCTGAGCGGTGGAACCGTTACGATGCTCAATGCGCGCAATGGGGGAGAGTTCTTTAAATACTTTGTAGGCCCAGTGAAAGGAGTTCCCGATACTGTTGGTATCGAACTCGGAAACGTCTCTTTTGAAAGCACCCACTATGGTCACCTGTTCGTGATCGGATTGGTTCTGTTCTTCGTGACTTTTGGCATTAACACACTTGGTTATTCGATCGCAAGGAAGGGACAATGGACGCGATAAGATCACTCTCAAACCTCGCCGAGAGCGCGGCACACATCAAAAGTCAAAGGCTCTTGCTGAATAAGCTACGGCTTTGGACATTGCAAGGCGTTTCTTACTTTGTCGCAGCAATTGTCCTATGGATCATCGGAACCATCTTCTTTAAAGGAATTGGCGCGATCAATTGGACGTTCCTTACCGACATCCCGCGAGAAAATATGTCAGCCGGAGGTATTGGACCAATGATTTTGGGCAGCCTGTATCTTATCGTAGGAACTCTCTTGATCGTCTGCTTCATCGGAATTCCTGGAGGCATCTTCCTCGCCGAATACGCAGGTAAGGGTCGCGTGGTACGCGCTATCAGGTCTCTAGTACTAAGTCTAGCCGGAACACCTTCGGTCGTTTACGGTTTGTTCGGTTTCGCGGTTTTCGTTCTTCTGATTACGAAGAAGTCTTCGCTCATCGCGGGTTGGCTGACCTTAAGCACGATGATCATTCCTGTCGTCGTTCTGAACACCGAAACCGCCCTCAAAGCTGTTCCACAAAGCCAAATCGAAGCCGCCCTCGCGCTTGGAATGTCCAAGTGGGGCGCGATCTGGAAGGTCGCACTTCCGCAAGCCTTGCCCGGAATCATGACCGGATTGGTGCTTGCAAGCGGACGTGCTGCCGGGGAAGCTCCGCCGATCCTCCTCACGGCCGGTATTTTCTACACAACACAACAACCAAGGGGTCTCGCGATTATCACGGAACCCGTGATGAACCTCCCCTATCATATTTCCGAGGCTGTGAAGCAGTCCGGAACCTTCAAGGAACAAACCGTCTGGGGCACCTGCTTGGTGCTGATGGCGATCATCCTTCTTGTCAACGCCTTAGCCTTATACGTTCGCTCGTCGCAGCGAAGGAAGAACCGCGCATGAACACACAACCTCGCAAACCCATCATCATGGAAGCCCGCAATCTTCACGTCTCGTACGGCCAAAAAGTCGCCCTGCGCGATATCAATCTGACCGTCCATGAAAATGAAGTCACTGCGCTCATCGGTCCGTCCGGCTGCGGAAAAAGTACCTTTCTCCGCAGCCTCAACCGAATGAATGACCGCATTGACGGCTTCCATTTGTCCGGCGATCTGGAGATCTTTGGCAGCAATCCTTACGCTCCTGGCACGGACCTGCTTGAACTTCGACGCCGAATGGGAATGGTATTCCAAAAGCCGAACCCGTTCCCGAAGACGATCTTTGAAAATGTCGCGATCGGGCCACGCACCCACTATCGCATTAGCGGCAAGGAACTTGAAGACGTTGTGGTCCAAGCCCTCCAAAGTTCTGCCCTATGGAACGAAGTGAAGGATGACTTTAAAACCAAGAGCGGACTGTCGCTTTCTGGTGGGCAGCAGCAACGGCTTTGCATCGCGCGAATGCTCGCGGTGAATCCCGACGTGATCTTGATGGACGAACCATGTTCCGCGCTTGACCCAATCTCGACTGCAAAGATCGAAGAGTTGATCCTCGAACTTGCGAAGGACCGGACTGTGATCATCGTCACCCACAACCTCCAGCAGGCAGAGCGCGTCAGCGACCACACCGCCTTCTTCATGTTCGGCGAACTGGTGGAAGCGGCTCCGACCAGCGAGATCTTCGGCAACCCACAGAAAGTCGAAACCAAGGACTACGTCAGCGGCCGATTCGGCTAAGATCAAGTCTTGGTCAATGATTTGGGCTACTCACCTTCTGGTGAGTAGCCCAATATTTTCCCTATCTCAGGGTATTTACTTCTTCCCGCGCTTGTACACGTCCCGTAACAAGGCGCGCAAACCTGGGATGTAACCCACGAAAACTCGCTTGCCGATTCGCTTTGGTTCCTTGTAGATTCGATAAACCCATTCCATGCCGTAGTTTTGCATCCACCTCGGAGCTCGGCTGGTTTCGCCAGCGAGGAAGTCGAAGCTGCCCCCGATCCCGAGGAATGTGGTTTCTGGCATCGTTTCGCGGAGAAGGTGGATCAATCGCTCCTGCTTCGGGCAACCTAGGGCAACGAAGACTAGCTTGCGGCCGGCAATTTCTTGCTTAAGATTTGTAAGGAATTCTTCCTCGAAGGTGACCATGCCGTCGTAGATGTACCAACCCGCTTCTGGGTCAAGACCTTGATTGGTAAGAGCTTTGCGAGGATTGCGACCACCGATGATGGCGATTTTCTCTGGGGCGACGAGGTGAATCAGCTTGGCAGTGAGGTCGGCACCAGTGAGTCGCTCGAGTCCACCTAAAGTCGCGTCCTTCTTTTGGGCTCCCCAGACGATGGGCTGACCGTCGGCGGTGATGATCTCGGCTTCGCTGATTATCTTGCGATAATTCGGGTCAATTTCGCCCCGAGCGACGAGGTCTAGGTTCAATGTGACAATCCATGAGCCTTTTCCATTTTCAATTTGCCAAAGGATATGCCCGACAACTTGCTCCAAATTCACGGGAAGAATTTGGTAGTCGCAAACACCCACGGTTTTGACATCGGTTGAAATTGGACTCGGACTTGAAACCATCATCATTACTACCCCTGATTCGCAACTTTCGCGCCAATCGGAGCTTGTGACCACCATTCCCGATAATTTTTCCAGATCCATCCCACTTTTGATTGTCGGTCGCAAGCGGCACCAAGAACAGGAAGCCTCAACCCTGAGGCGGAAAAGGGCAGTACATTCTTTACTACTCAGATTATATCTTCGTATTGTTAAAAGTCCAAAACTTTTTTGAGGTCTCGCATTTCTACGAGAATTCAGGAACTTGCACTAATGCAAAATTATTGCATTAATTAGGTATCATCACCTCAAGATGCCTCACCCACAAAACGACACCCGCCTTCCCGTGACCGTTCTCTCTGGCTTCCTGGGCGCAGGGAAGACCACCGTTCTCAACCATATCTTAAACAATCGAGAGGGCAAAAAGGTTGCGGTGATTGTGAACGACATGAGCGAGGTCAACATTGATTCTCGGCTTATTGAAAATGGCAAAGCTAACCTCAGTCGAACCGAAGAGACGCTCGTCGAGATGACAAATGGATGCATTTGCTGCACCCTCCGCGACGATTTGCTGAAGGAAGTCAGCCGACTGGCCCGAGAAAAGCGGTTCGATTATCTCTTGATCGAAAGCACGGGGATTTCCGAACCTCTGCCTGTCGCAATGACCTTCACTTTTGAAGACGAAGAGGGCCGTAGCCTGGGCAAAATGTCTCGCCTCGACACGATGGTTACCGTCGTGGACGGCGCGAACTTCTTTAAGGAATACAGCGAAAGTGACTTCCTTCGAGATCGCGGCGAATCTCTCGGGGAAGAAGACGAGCGCACGGTTGCGGACCTTTTGATTGATCAGATTGAGTTTGCTGATGTGATTCTGGTTTCAAAAACCGACCTCATCAATTCCGAGCAACTTGGGAGGATTTCCGGGCTTCTGAAAACCCTTAATCCTGGCGCGGAAGTGATTCCTATTTCGGAAGGCGAGATCGCACTCGATAAAGTTTTGAATACTGGCAAGTTTGATATCGAAGCTGCTTCGATGTCGGCGGGTTGGATTAAGGAGCTGATGGGCGAGCATGTGCCCGAGACCGAAGAGTACGGGATTTCGAGCTTTGTGTATCGTGCGCGGAAGCCGTTCCATCCAGATCGCTTCTTTACTTGCATCCACGAGCCTTGGCCGGGTGTGATTCGCTCCAAAGGATTTTTCTGGTTGGCGTCTCAAATGCAGTGGATCGGCGGCTGGAGCCAAGCGGGCGGATCGTGCCGATTCGAGCCAGCAGGCACATGGTGGTGCTCTGCGCCGCGTGAATATTGGCCACAAGATGCCGAGTCTCTAGCTAGGATCGAGGAAAATATCCAGGGTGAATACGGCGATCGCCGTCAGGAAATCGTGATCATAGGCATCAAAATGGACAAGGCAAAGCTCACCCAGATGCTAGACATATGTTTGCTTACGGATGAAGAATATGCTCTAGGGTCAGAAGCCTGGAAATCCCTCGGCGACCCATTCGGCTTCGGGGTCAGTGAGTACGCCGAAGTTTAAGTACTCCTTGTAGTCGCCAACGAACTAATTTATCTCGGGGACCGGGTGGGCAAGATCACTTTTCAAGTAAGCCTTGAGTCTCTCGTCCTCCCCCTACCTTAACACACTCCTTGTGGGAGCGAGGAAGCTGGCAACTTCGTAGAGCTAAGGCTCCCAACCAAAAGACCCTCTCAGAAACAAATCTGAGAGGGCCTAGTATCGAAGATAGCTAGAGACTACGCGGCGTCAGAGTCTGCGGGCACTTCGAACGCGCTGGTCACTCGATTCCTGCCGTTGTGCTTGGAGTGATACAGCGCCTTATCTGCAAGCTCAATCAGCTCTTGGCTGCCGAGATCCTCGCTGGTGGTCGTGCTCACACCAAAGCTCGCCGTCGCACCATGGAGATCAAGCGTATAGGCTTCGATGTTGTTACGCATCTCGTCGGCAAACACACATGCGTCGGCGTTTGAAACTCCCGGTAAGAGGCAGATAAATTCTTCACCACCATATCGCCCCGGAAGGTAGTTTCCAGGACAAATGTCGCGCCAAAGTTCACCGATCCGGCGAAGCAAAGCATCTCCGGCAGGGTGACCATAGGTGTCGTTGAAGACCTTGAACTTGTCCACGTCCATAAGGACCACGGAAAGTGGATGCTCTTCGCTGACATCGTTAAACATATTAGCGAGGGTATCGAGGAAAGCGCGTCGGTTACTGAGTCCGGTCAGGGCGTCCTTGTATGCAAGTTCAGCCAAGTGTTCTTGCTTCAAGAGTCGCTCGGTGATGTCCACACCGGTGATCAAAACGCTACTTACCTCGCCATTCATGCCACGCATTGGCATCAGACTCCACTCAATCATCACCCGGTGTCCGTCTCGGCTGGAGGCCGGGAGCTCGATCTTGATTTCGGTGTCCTGCTCGACGGCATTGGTCAGGGATTCTTTAAATGACAATGCATCCTGAGTATCGAAAATCCTCCCATCAAGCCGAGTTTCAAACAGCTCCATATGGGTGTAACCAAAGAGCTTCTGCGCCGACTCATTCCACTCGTAGATCAACCCACTAACGTCCACGCCAATACACGGCATTGGAATACTTGCAAGGAGTTTTTGTAACCGGATGGAGGCCATTTTGTAGTTTTCCACCACAATCTGTTGTTCTTGGAGATTTTCTGTAAGGATGACTTTCTGCTCTTGTAGCTCTGCCGACCGGGCCGAAACATCCTTTAGCGCTGTTTCAAGGATCAAACTGTTCTCGCGATTTTCTGCCTCGCGGGTATAAATCGTGTGCATCATCGGTCGGATGATCAAGAAAATTTGAAACAGTGCGCTCAAAACTAAACCAAATGTAAAAGTTCCAATGGAAACCTGTACAAACTTGGCTACGTCATTTCGTTTTTCCATGCTCTCTCTCATGAACTTTGCGCTGTCTTCCATGAGCTCGAGGTTGGCTTGTCCGACACTACGAAGATCCATCCTAAATATGGTCTTGTCTTCCTTACTTTTGATAAGACTAATGACCTTGTTAAGGCTTCGGATCCGGTTTCTTGTCTGATCCAAAATTGATTTCAGCAGGACTCTTGACGAAACATCGGCTGAACTGAAATTTTCCTTTGCATAGTCCTTGTAGCGCAGCTCAAGACTTTCTAAATCTGCTCGAATCGCTACCAATCTCGGAAGCATTGCTTGCTTTTGAATGGGATTTTGATTATAGTGATAGGCCTCAACCACCTGATTTGTGCGGGCAAGAACAACACCAAGGTCCCCGTGCAACTGAGTGACAATGCTTGATTGTTGCTTACTGGAGTCATCTCTCATGTTGATCAGTACCATCGCAACGCCGCAAATCAAAATTGATGCTATTGAGAAAGCATATCGGCGAATTGCGCGCGTTAGCATACGGTTGTTTTGAGATTCCATTCTTTCCAGCCCTTGTTGGCAAAATCATTGAATATGCCGAAGCACCTTAGATTTTCGGATCGTCCCGATAGAATTCTCAGGTTCAAGAAGTGAAGTTAGGCACAACTTTCGTAGTAACCAGGTAATAACTAACCCGGAAAACCGCCCCGTGCCGGGTACTCTGTTACATTATCTCGCTATGGACCTGTCTCACATTCGCAACTTTTGCATCATCGCGCATATTGACCACGGCAAGTCCACTTTGGCTGACCGAATGATCGAAACGTGCGGGGCGATTCGAGGTACTGCCCAGGAGCAAATGCTTGACTCGATGGACATTGAGCGCGAACGAGGTATCACGATCAAAATGGCGGCTGTCCGCCTTGCTTATACAGCGAAAGATGGCAAAACCTACCAGCTAAACCTGATTGATACTCCTGGTCACGTGGACTTCACCTACGAAGTTTCTCGGGCCCTAGCCGCTTGCGAAGGCGCCCTCCTGATCGTAGACGCCAGCCAAGGTGTCGAGGCTCAAACCATTGCCAACGCCAGCATGGCGATGAATCAGAACCTTGAAATTGTTCCAGTCATCAATAAAATTGACCTCCCGCACGCCGACGTCGTTCGGGCAAGAGAGGAGATTGAGCAAACCATTGTGATTCCTGCTGATGACGCCATTTTGGCTTCGGCGAAATCTGGGATTGGGATTGACGATATCTTGGAAGCCATCGTTACCCGGATGCCAGCTCCTCAGGGCGATCCGAATGCCCCGCTGACAGCCCTCATTTATGATTCGCACTTCGATTCCTACCAAGGAGCGATTGCTTATATCCGGGTCATGAACGGTACGGTTAAGCAAGGCGATACCATCAAGATGATGTCCACTGGAGCGACATTCGCGGTTGATTCGGTTGGTTGCTTCCGACCAGGTCTGGAAAAAACTGCTCAAATTTCCGCCGGCGAGGTTGGATTCATTACTGCCGCCATGAAGACGATCGGTGAAGCCCGGGTTGGCGACACGATCACATTGGCATCGAACCCAGCCCCTGCGGCTTTGGCGGGATACCGTGAAGCCAAGCCGATGGTGTTCTGTGGTCTATATCCTACCGATGGCGACGACTACGAAGATCTGCGCGAAGCCATCGAAAAGCTGCGGCTGAATGACGCGGCACTTAACTTTGAACCAGAGACTTCTGCCGCCTTAGGATTTGGATTCCGCTGCGGGTTCCTCGGCTTGCTTCACATGGAGATCGCCCGCGAGCGACTGGAGCGCGAATTTGGTCTGGACCTCATCCTCACCGCTCCGAGCGTGGACTACCTTGTTCACCTGAACACGGGCGAAGAAGTCCACATCAGTAATCCAAGCGAATTCCCCGGTGTTGGCGAAATCAACTTCATCGAAGAGCCAACTTGTAAGGCCACGATTATGGCTCCTCAAGAGTACGTTGGAGCTGTCATGACGCTTTGCCAAGAGCGACGAGGGGTTTATGTCAAGTCCGAATACCCGTCAACGACGCGAGTGATCTTGCACTACGTGCTTCCGCTGGGCGAGATTTTGCTCGACTTTTTTGACAAGCTTAAATCGAATACGCGAGGCTACGCATCGTTCGACTATGAACTTGGTGATTATCAGCGAAGCGATTTGGTGAAGCTGGATGTTCTTCTGAACGGGGATATCGTTGATGCTCTCAGCTTTATCGTGAACCGTCAGTTCTCGTACAACCGAGGGCGGGGGATGGTCGAACAGTTGCGCAAAGTTGTTCCTCGACAGCAATACGAAGTCCGGATTCAGGCCGCGATTGGTAGTAAGGTCATCGCTGCGGACACAGTCAAGCCATTCCGAAAGAACGTCATTGCGAAGTGCTACGGCGGTGACGTCAGTCGAAAACGCAAATTGCTCGAAAAGCAAAAGGCTGGTAAGAAGCGGATGAAGCAAATTGGCTCGGTCGAACTGCCACAAGAGGCGTTTCTCAGCGTGCTTCGCGTTGTGGACTAATCATTTCACCAAGAGGTTAAGTAAAGGTGGGCTCGGGATATTCCTGAGCCCACCTTTCTTATGTTTGATCATTGCTCAGCGGCGGCGACGCTTGACTGGAGCCTTTGTCGGCACGCCTTGGCTCGGACTGATCGAGTTGATCTGAAGGGAATCATTGATATTCGTCGTGATGAGGAACTTGCCGTCGCCGGTAAAAGTGATCGGTGACCCGACTGCGCTTTGATCTCCGATCAAGCCAACCTTCTTCATGGTCTTCACCGACCAAAGCACCACGTTTCGGTCATTTGAGCTTGAAGCCACCATTTGACCATTTGGTGAAATTGCGATTTTCTGAACCCAATCGGAGTGGCCACCCTTTAGATATCCAACCAGTGACATGTTACCGGATGCCCAGATCCCAACGGCTCCATCCCGACCAGCCGTATAAACCCGGGTCCCGTCTCTCGAGACGACAAGCTCATTCACTCCCAGACTCGCATGAGCAACATTTTTTTGCGTCAAGCCAAGGTTTCCACTATTGCGGAAGTGCAGGCCTTCCGTCTGCGTTGCGACTGCAATTGATTTGCCGGAGTAAGTCGCATTCGAAAAAATGACACCGTTGCCGCCCAGCCGAAACTTCGGAAGCATTGTTTTGTAATTCCAGGCAATCACGACGTCGTCCTTTCCGGTACTGAGTAAAGTTTGACCATCTGGTGAAAATGCCAATCCCTGAATTCCTCGACCGTGATACTCGGTCTTTCGAGGGAACTCCCGGACCTTCTGTCCAGTCTTCAGATTCCAAACAAAGATTCGGGCGGTCTCATCGCCAGTCACAATCTCCTGACCATTTGGTGAAAATACGATTCCGTATACAGGTTGCGGGTGACCTTTTAGATTGAATACCGTGGCTCGCTTATTCGCGTCAAAAATCCGAACATCGCCATTCTCGAGCGCAGCTGCAAAATTCGAACCCGTTGGCGCGCCAACGAGTGCGATCGCTTTGAATTGATCAAACGTCTGTAAACGGCTCACCTGCGGTGCGGGAGCCTGAGTGAGAAGGATTGCGGAAGCTAAACAGGTCGTCAACATACTTTTTTAGAGACGCCTACCACCAGGTAAAGGTACGGTCAATTAGGGAGCTTAACCTTCTCTGGCTCGATCTTTTCACCAAATTTGAACCTTGTTCTCCACTCGGTTTCATATCTTCCGTCAGCACGGGTTTCAATGACCTTCACGGTCAAGGGCACAAACCGTGTTCCGTCAACGGTGATGGACAAATCGTTAATTCCTTTGCCGGCTCGTTGAGAGACAATCTTGTAAAACGGTCGTTCTTTTCCGTAAACGTCCATGTCAGCTGTAACCAGCTTCACCTGATAGCCCTCCGATTGCATTCCCTTGACGAGGTTGCTCCAGTAGTTGATCCCTTCGGTCAGGCTAGAGAAAGCCACGAGGGACGAGCGAGGCATGATTCCTTTGGTGGCCGGCTCGTTCGCCCTTGCCGATGGCTTGCCTGCGGCCGGTCGGTCAATCCAGCCCGACTTGCCCATTTCCTTTGCCTCGTCGCCATTCGAAACAACTTTGATTTTGCCAAACATGTTGTCAAGGTCTATGGCTTCGATGGAGAAATTCTCCGGATCAATAAAATACGACATTCCATTCGAAGTGCCTTCCTCTCGGGGAGTCTTCAAATAAAGTGAGTACTCGCAAGTGACCCCAGTCAGGCCCCTAATGGCGACATCCATCTTCTTCGCGACGTCCAAGAGTTCAGCATTTGCGTCCTCCCACTTAACATCTGGCTTTTTGGGCTCCACTGGTTTTGCGGCTTGATCAGGTCGCTGACCATTTGGTGAACCGCTTGGAACTTCTGACCCCGGAGCAACGGCAATCGGCTGAGGCTTGCTCGAGTCAACCGGAGGTTGAACTTGAGCCTGGTCTGTCGCTTCCTTTTCAGGAAAGTCCACACCTGCCTTTTGTTGTCCTTGCTGGCACCCCGCTAGCATTAAACTCAGCGAAATTCCCAATAGAAGAGTCTTATGATTAATCATTATTCGTAGGAATGAGTGGGTAATCCAGCTCTGCCCAGTAACTCAGATTGATCTCCCGGAACGGGGCGTCTTTGTCTTGGCAGTCACGGAGGAATGTCCACTCATCTCCATTCAACTGCCCTCCACCATGAACGCGTTCCGCCAAAGCTGCTAATTTCATAAATCTCTCGATGTGATCCTTAAATCGAACCTCGGCGTAATCCCTGGCCGCAAACGTAGAGATCAAGAATTGCCAGTCTGAGCCCTCCGCCAGCAAGATTTCCCGAGCGCACTGTAATACGATTTCTCGCGCAGGTCCATCAGCGGCGGTCCGTGCTAAGTGCCGCATCCACTTTTGCGCTGGGTAGAGCTGCTCCCAAGTCCAAAGGTTATCTGGGTTCAGCCAAATATGGTGATAACCACCCTCGCCCCAAGATCCTTCTGGCAAGTGAATCATGTGCTCAGCTGGCTCGGCATCTACGATCTCACCGCCGGAACATGTAACGATTTCTTCTTCAGCCGCCATCGCTCGCGCCATTTCGTACAGAAATTCTGGACCTTCCCACCACCAGTGACCAAACAACTCGGTGTCGTACATGGCGACCAAGGTTCCTTCACGCCCGCTTTGATTCTTGTAATTGGTAAGGGTTTCCTTGACAAGGCGCACGAAGTCTTCAGCGTGACCCTGAATTTGCTCAAACGCCGTCCAAGGATCGTAGGCTTGTTTCTGACCCAAATCCTGCTTGTTCTGGCTAATCCGCCAGTACTTATGCCGGCTTGGATACAGCTGCTTATGAAATTCCAAATACCACTCATTCCCAGGATAACCAATATCACCAGACCAGACCCGCACCGTAGTTTGCGTGTCCCTGGCAAAGCAAATGACGCCGTTAGAAAGGGAGTAGTGCTCGTATTCGCTCCGATATTCTTCAGGCTGGACGAACATTTGCTTACCCCGTTCGAAGAGATCCTGAAGCTGAGGGAAGTTCATTCCATATGTTCCCAGAGGCTCTCCACCACGAATCATATGGCTATCCACGAAGAAATACTCTATGTTATTCTCAGCTAAAAAGGATTCGATCGGCTTGCGAGGCCAGACCGATTGATCGTCTCCGGCTGGGGCTTTCCAATCATAGCCAGGACGATACGCACACTCCGGGAGCCACATGCCTCTTGGAGCCTTACCGAACCGTCGTGTGTGAGTCTCAACCGCGATTTTTACCTGGGCTTGGATAGATTCATCGGTGCCAGCGAGCGGCAAAAATCCATGGGTTGCACCGCTTGTTATTAACTCTACGCATCCCTCCTCTTGGAAATACCGAAAGGCATCGCAAATTGAGCGCCCCCACTGATGCTTAAAGGAAACCAATGCCCGTGTATAAACGCGCTGCCAGTACGCGGCAAGCCCTTCCATCCAAAGCGGACCCTCTGCCTGGAACCGCTTCTGGTCATCTACTGCGGCATCGATTTTTTCTTGGCAATAAGCCTCGAACCCAGCCTTGAACGATGGGTCGTCGAGTTGCTCCGCCAAAATCGGGGTGATGTTGATCGTCCATCGCGGCTTGATTCCTTGCTGATTTAATCGATCAAGGGCATCCAGCAAAGGCAGGTAGCACTCCGCTGCAGCCTCGGTGAGCCAGTCCGTGCCATGCGGCGACTTTCCATGCGACAAAACATAGGGCATATGAGAGTGCAGGCAAAGAAGGAACCGACCGACGGGCATGCCGACATTATAACTGGCATTCCCATTTTTTGACCTACTCCAGTACTTGGATGCAAAAAACCTAACGAAATCGATTAAGTTTGCCGACCATATACCATTGTGTGAATCCTGTTGATTCTGCGAGGTCCTGCAGCCTCTATAGGCGACCGGAGTTATCGCAAAGAGAAGGATGGCGAAGAAATGATGCCAACGGAAATGAATCAGATTGTTGCGATTGGTACGATGGTAATAGGCCTCATCTGCCTACTGTCGAGCGTACTGTTAGTTCGAAAGGCGAAACTCGGGCGCGAGCTAAAGCTAACCGAGGTTCTTGCTCACGGACTTATCGGAAACCCCGGCGGCGATGTTCTCAGCCAAATCCTAACGGGTGTGATCTTAGATACTCGAGCAACGGCGGGTTATATTCTGACTGCGTCAAACCCAGATTCCGAAGAGCTGAAACTCGACTCCTTCTATTCCCATGATCCATCTTTTGAGCCGGTGCAAACTCTTTCCGTCGATCAGGGGATTTCCGGTCTGGTATTCCGAAACCAGCAATTACTTTCGGTCCGGGCAAAGGATCACCATGCCCTCATTCAACAAGAATTTCAAACTGCGCCCACCTCAGTACTGGCCGTTCCTATCAAAGTCGCAAACGGGTCAGGGTCTGAGCAGCAATCAATCGGTGTCCTTTGCCTTGTCGGGACTAAATCAGGAGATCGATTCTCAAAGGATGCCCTTGCCGTAGCTGGTGCGTATGCAAAAGTGCTCTCGCTGGAGATCAGCCAACTTCAAATGGCGCGATTTGCGCAGGAGACAGTTTTCTCGTCACTTGAAGAAATCGCCGACCTGCTCGACGCAAAGGATCCATACACCGCTGGTCATAGTCGCCGAACCGCAAAAATCGCCGAGAAGATTGCCGCCCAACTAGGTACCGATAAAGAAGTTATTGCGGAGATTCGAAATGGTGCGAAATTGTTGGACATCGGCAAAGTCGCGATCCCGGACACAATCTTGAAAAAAGAGGGCGGACTCACCGGCGAAGAACTCGAACTCGTAAAGCAACACCCCCTGGTGAGCTACAGCATTTGCAAGAAGTTGATGTTGCCAGAAAGCGTGCTTCTCTTGGTACGAAATCACCACGAACGACTCGATGGGACAGGTTATCCAGATCACCTTCAGGGTGGAGAATTGCCGCTTGCGGTTCGGATTATCGGAGTTGCCGACGCGTTCGATGCCATGCGTTGTGCCCGTCACCACCGAGAATCCATGTCTATTGAGCAAGCAATTAGCCAACTTCTTCGAGATGCCGGCACAAAATTTGATCCGATGGTGATAGAAGCTCTTCGTGAGCTTGCGGAGCAAGGCGCGCTTGACTTGGTTTACACCCAGGGAAGCTCCTCGGAAGCGGAGGACGCATGGGCAGCTTAAACCAATACAAATCCCTCGGCATCGAGTTTGCCGGAAATCAAATTCGCTTGGTCGCGGCCGACCAAGCGAAATTTGACTCGATTTTGACCGCGCAAACATTGCATCTCAGCCAATCACTCGAATCAAACTCGGGCGAAGAAGCAATCGGATTGTTACAGGGATTTGCGAAGCGCAATGGGCTTGATGGATGCGACACAAACTTCAGTGTCCCAAGTGAGCAAGCGAACTTTATATGGACCAAGTTGCCTAACGCCAGGTGTAGCGAGCTCACAGACCTCGCAATATACAAGCTTCGAGAGCAACTCCCTGCCGGAGTGGATGGCACATCCGTAGGCGTTATTCCCTTTGATTCGTTGGGCGATCAGATCGAAGCACTCGTCATTGCGGTTCCGAAGGCAAGCGTGCTCGACCGTGCAAAACTTATTCGAAAGGCAGGGCTTAACCCGGTGGGTTGCGAAGTTGAGGCTCAATCCCTACTCCGAGTGGCTCAAAAGGAACTTCGCTCGATGAGTGCGCTGTTTCGCCAACTCTCCATGACGCTTGTGGACATTGGTCCTGATCGAACTCGGTTCATCGTCATGCAAAACCAGCGTGTGCAGTTTGTCCGGACGGTTAAATTTGGATCTAACCGTTTGGTTAAATCAGTCTCAGAGATACTCGGTGAATCGCCTGAATTGATTGAATCCGCGCTTGCCTCAGGTTCAGCTTGGGTGGATGGGTTTTCCAACCTTCATCTTGAACTCAATGGTGAATGGCACGAGGTAGATGGAGCCGCCGTGTTTGAGCAGCTTTACAAGGAACTGCGCAGGCTCGTGACATACTTCCGAAACCTCCGCACAGATCGTAGCTATTCGGGTCTTCTTGAGCGCCTCATCCTTTCCGGGGACCTAGTCTCGATCACGGGCTTTCCAAAAGCTGTCTCGCGAACGATGGGAACCAGAACCCATGCGATGAACCCATTCTTAGGTACTGCGCTGGAAATGGATTCTGCTGATTTGTCACACATTATCGCCGTCCCGCACCGCTATGCCGTGAGCGCAGGGCTTGCGCTCGCTGATTACTCAAACAAAAAGGAGGCTCAAATTGGCTTTACAGACCGCCGAAAAATTGAAGAACCAACCACCGAAGCCGCATAATTCTGCCTGCATCGAAATCTCCGCCAACCTGCTTCAGTCGTACTTCGTCGATAAGAAGCAAGCTAAAGATGATCGAATCCGAATGACTTGGCTTACGGCTGGTTCGGGAGCAATCGCATTTCTAACTGTTGCGCTCCTTGCCCACCTGAGCAACGAACAAGCAACTCGCGCTGCCACTCTTAAGCAAGAGTACGGCAAGGTTGCTGCCGAACTCAACGCCGCTGGTCTAGGTGGGCAAAAAGAGAAAGTGAACCACGCCATACTCGCCCTTCCAGCCGAATATGCCTCGGCGAATTTAAACGCGCTTTCTGATCTGGGTGCCGTCCTTGTGAGCACGCAAGCGGGAAACATTCAACTTACTCAAATCAACTTGGATGTATCGGACGACGGTGGAATCAAGATTCTCGGTACTGCTGAGGTACGCGAACTTGAGATGAGTCGCGCCTTCACCGATCGAATCCAATCACTGAGACCGGACCGGGAAGTAATGATCTCTGCCGTCCGATCTCCACAATCGGGATCGGTCACGGATGGATTGCTCAACCTTGACTTCATTGTCCGTGCAGCAGGCAAACCGATGATTACTTCGCCGAAGACCAGCCAAGGTATGGGGGTAAAGCCATGAATACTGAACTACTAAAATCGCCGATTGGGATAATTGCAATCTTGGGTCTCATTGGCACCGGTTACTTTGGATTCTCCTACGCCAGTCACCAGCAGAAGGCCGACACGTTGACGAACCAGCTTTTTCAGGCGAATCGACTTAAGAAAAACGGCCGGAAAGCAAACAAGGAAATCGAGACCAGTGGGATAGATGCGAACGCATCAAAGTCGAAAATCTGGTCAACGTTTAATGCCCAGCTTCAGCAGGTCACCGCAAAGCACGGGATCACGCTTTCGGAGATTCAAATTGACGCCACTGCAAAGCCTCTTGTTGGATTAGGCCAATCAAAGCGAGGTACTTCTGGAAAATCGAGTGGTTCTCAATGGGGCACTCACTCCGTGACCTTCGCTTTCCAGGGCACAACCCCGCAAGTCTATTCGGCGCTTAAGGCAATGTCCTCAATTGAGCCGGCGTTTAAGATCACAAAAATATCCTTATCAAAATCGGTCGCCCAAGGCAACCAACCTGCGACGGCCGGAGGGCCAATCGTTGCTACGCCAGCATCGTTGACCGCCAATATCCAAGTTGCGCTTCTCACTCCATTAGGAGGGATTTAATGAACAAGAACACGAAACCACTGTTGATACTGTCCATCCTGGGAACCGTTGGTTCTCTTGGCTACATCGTCATCACCGCGATGAATGAGCTCACTCCTCGTCCTGGTGCAATCCCAGGCAACATGAACGATGCAAACAAAGCCGGGAAGAGTCAATCTCCAGAGGCTAAGCAATTCAACTTTTCGCTTGACCATGACCCGTTTGCGAACTCGGTCGCGACGGTTGCGAGCAATGTTTTACCAAATGGTCAAATTCTATCTAGGCAAGGCGATCCGAACATGAGTGTGAACTTTCCTCAAATTCCGCAGAGTGGAAATGCCTCAGGAATTCAAGGCGGGATCAATCCAGCCCTTCCTCAGGTCATGCCCGGTCAGGTAACGGACCAGTCGATCTCCATCAATGGGGTCGAGGAAGACCAAATGGCGGATGGGGAATTTCAGCAAGTCCCGGACTACAGTCAGGTCCAGCAAAATCCATATTCAGGAACTAACCAAATGGTTAATCAGCCAGGACTAAGCAACTCACCAAATGGTGAGATAACTCAACAACCTGGAGCGAGTAATGCTCCCCGAACAACTTTCCCAAAAATTGTTCTGAAGGGAATTGTCGAAGGTTCTGAAACAGTGGCTTATCTCGAAATTTCGGGAAGCAAGTCGAAAGCATTTTCCGTGGGCTCACGCCCACTGAGCGGCGTCGTCATCAAGGGCATGACATCAACCAGCGTGGAACTCACCTACCTCGGTGAATCCATTAGCTTGAAAGTAGGACAAGAGGTGGAATTGAAATGAAACTCGTTAAAGCAGCAACACTCTTCGCGTTTGTCACCGGACTTTTTGTAAGCGTGAACGCACAGACTCTTGAAGTCGAAACAACTCCAGCGTCCGTTGACACAAAGACTTCAGTCAAGTCTTTCGCGAACTCCGAGCCAAGCGTATCACTTCCTGACGCAGCGATTAGCGACGAAGCATCCGCCGCAGTTGAGTCCAATTCCGGCACAACTGTACGTAAGGCTAAGAAGGTTCGAAAGAATCGAACACGTTCAGCTCAAGCAAAAACTAACCAAATGGTTAGTGAACCAATCGGTAACCGAAGCCAAATGGACAAGCATGTTCCAAATGGCTGGTTGAAACCAGCGGCAGTGGCTACCACAAAACTGGTTCCGATGAACGTACAGCTGAGCAATCCACCAGCCGCCGAGGACGAGCCAGAGTCAACACCGCTTGCCACTTCGGAAGAAAAGCCAAAGACAGAAACGAAAGTCAACCTCCTTTCTGTAAATGCAAGCAATTGGGAATTATCGGAAGTCCTGGCCAGCCTCGGCGCGCAAGCAGGTCATAACATTGTTTTGGTGAGCACTCTTAATCCAAAGGTGACAGTGAAGCTTGACGAGCTTCCTTTCGAAGAAGCCCTTCGAGTCATCGCCTCCGTTGCGAGCATGCAGGTCATCCAGTTGTCCAGCGGTGGTTATGTCGTCGGCTCTACAGAAACTCTCAAATCTGCTTTTCCGAAGGAGTTCGAAGCTCAGGTCGGACGCACCGATGCAACCGGAAAGGTCATTCCTGCAACCGAAGAGGATATTCAGACCTACCGGGTTAAGCACGTTTCCCCGAGCGAGCTGTCCACTGCTCTCAATAATCTCTTTTCAAATGAGGGCCTTTCCGTTCGGGTTGGTCCGAATAAGTTATCTCCCAAAGAATTGACAAGTGCAGACACAGGATTTGGATCCGGATCTGGCAATAGTAATGGGGGCTCTGCGAGCTCCTCTGCTCCGGTTTCAACAACAGGTGGTAACGGTCGAGTCCTCATTCTTAGGGGACCGAAGAGTGTTCTCCGCCTCGCGATGAAAGTGATCGTTGATCTAGACGTTAAGCGACCACAAGTCGCGATAAAGGTCCAGATCCACGATATCCAAGACGACGCATTCCGCGACCTCGGAATCACGTGGTCCGACTCGACAAGTACCAGAATCTCCGAGGACAATACCAACAACAATGACCTAAACTTTGGTAGCTTCAAGCGAAACGCGACGGCCTTCAACGCAACCATTCGGCACCTCGAAAAATCTGATAAGGCTAAGCTCCTTGCTGAGCCGAATATTAGTGTGCTTGATGAGGAGAGCGCTTACATTCTCATTGGTGACAGGCTGAACTTCCCCGTCATCACGAGCTTTACCGATGCTGGTCAGCCGGTTTTCGATGTAAAGGAAGAGCGCGTTGGGATCTATCTCCAGGTCAGCGCGACGGTGAACGACGAGAATAGCGTTACGATGAAGCTTTTCCCGCAAGTCTCTACCGTCACGGGCTTTTTGGACATTCCGCAGCAAGGAAGCTATCCGCAGATCAGTACTCGTGAGGCAAACACTTCGCTTCGGACCAAATCTGGCGAGACCGTTATGATCGGTGGACTTCTTCGTGACGAGGAAATAAAGAACATTGAACGGGTTCCAATTCTGAGCAAGATTCCTTTCTTCGGCGAACTCTTTACGCGTAGAAAAACGACCCGCAATAAGTCGCAGGTCGTGATTAGCATCACGCCGACCATCATCCAAGGTGAACCATGATCATCGAGCAAACGCTTGAAGAAATTCTTATCAGCCGCGGTTTGGCCACGATCGAGGAAATCAATCTCGCTCTGGCAAACCGCGAAAAGGCAAGTGAAACCGCCGCCGACCTGCTGGTCAAGATCGGGAAGATCACCGAAGCCGAAAAAATGCGGTGCATCGGAATTCAAACTGGGATTCCATTCTGCGAAATCCACCGCGACGATCTCGTCGAAGAAACAATCCGGATGCTGCCCCAAAGGCTGGCTATCCGGCATCGTGCTTTAGTCATAGAGGCTACTGATTCCGCAATAACTCTTGCGATGGCCAACCCACTCGACTTGGGTGCGATTGATGAAATCAGCCGAAAACTGGATGTGGATGTTGACCCAATGTGGGCAATTGAATCCGAGCTCCTTGATGCCTTAACAGAGATCTACGGAGGTATGAGTGATGTCAACGACATCATCATGGAGGCATCGCGAGACCTTGAGTCAAGCTTTGAAGTCAAAGCCGAAGCCGAGGAGGAAGATAGTATCGTTGAGTTGCGAGAGGTCGCCGAAGGTGGCCCTGTGGTTCAACTTGCGAATGCACTCTTCAATCAGGCAATCAAGTTTCGAGCCAGCGATATCCACATTGAGCCTTCGAAGAAGAACGTGCGGGTTCGATACCGGATTGACGGTGTCCTGAAGGACTCCATGGAGATCCCACGCGAAATTCATCGCGCGATTGTGTCACGTATCAAAATCGTGTCTGGACTCGATATTGCCGAGCGTCGCGTGCCGCAGGACGGGCGTTGCTCGATGATCACCCACGACGGGGAGTTCGACTTCCGGGTTGCAACCTACCCAAGCGTCAACGGAGAAAAAGTTTGTATTCGTGTGCTCGATAAGCGCAAATCAAACCAAGAGATTAGCAAACTTGGAATGCAACCAGCCGCACTTGAAAGACTCAAGCAATGTGGCGAAAGCTCGCAGGGATTTATCCTGGTTAATGGACCTACAGGGTCGGGGAAAACCACGACTCTGTATAGCCTTCTCAACTATCTAAACAAATCCGACCGCCACATTATCACAGTCGAAGATCCGGTTGAGTACCAACTTGACGGAATCATTCAGGGGAACGTAAACAATGCCGCTGGAATGACATTCGCGGCCGGATTACGGGCAATGCTTCGTCAGGACCCAGATATCATCTTGGTCGGAGAAAGCCGTGACCCCGAGACTGCCAAGACTGCGATTGAAGCGGCCTTGACAGGTCACTTGGTTTTGACCTCTCTCCACGCAAACGATTCCGCCGCTGCAATCACGCGGATTGTGGATATGGGAATCGAGCCATTCTTGGTCTCCGCGAGCATGTCGTGCTCGGTGGCTCAGCGACTCGTTCGCCAGAACTGCCCGCATTGCATGAAGCCATACGCGCCCGACCCAGCGACACTTTCGCGGGTTGGTTTACCGATGGACCACCAATACATGCGCGGTTCCGGATGCGATAAGTGCGCCCAGACGGGATATCGTGGACGCCTTGGTGTGTATGAAGTCATGGTTATGTCCCCGGACATCAAAACCATGATCACTGAGAAGAAATCTGCCGCTGAAGTCTATCGCCATGCACAACAACAAGGCATGGAAACCATGCTTGACGACGCCAAAATCAAGATCTTGCAGGGCTTGACGACGGCGGAAGAAGTGCTTCGCGTGGTTGCTACGGAGGTCTCATAATGCACCAGTATAAGTACACAGCTCTTGAAGCCGGAGGAAAGCGAACCACTGGTGAACTCGCAGCGAACTCTGCCGAGGCCGCCGAAGCCCAGTTGATGCAGAAGAATCTCTTCCCAACGAAACTGGAGCTCATCACCAACGACAACCCAAAGAAAGCGACGAATACGCCGGAAGTCAGGAAGTCCCGTAAGAAAGTTTCGGTAGATGATATCTGCGAGATGCTTCGGGCAATCACTGTGATGGCTCAATCCGGGGTTCCGGTTGGGGAAGGCCTGCAGACGGTTGCAGAAAATGCTACGTCAGCAGCGGTCCAAGACATTGCTCGAGCACTCAAAAATGATGTGATGTCCGGTCGAACCCTGTCTCAGGCGATGGCCGCTCATCCTCGGGCGTTCCCAAAAGTCGTCGTGGACATGATCGCGATTGCCGATGAGGGCGGCAGGCTTGCCGACACGCTGGAAAATGTGGTTGTCTACATGGACAAAACCAACGCGGTTCGAAAGAATGTCGTCGCCGCACTGACCTACCCGGGAATTCTCATGGGTGGATCACTAATCGCCTTTCTCGCGCTGATCGTCGTGGTATTGCCGACGTTTAATGAAGCATTTTCCTCCCTTGGCGTGAAGCTGCCGATGTTCACGATGATTCTCCTTTCAGCAGGAATCTTTATTAAGTCGAACTTTCTTCTTTGCATCGCCGGAGTCATGGGTTCCATCTACGGATTCAAGCACGCTCGGAAAAATCCGAAATTTGACCGCTTGGTTAGAATTGGAATGATCAAAGTTCCGATCGTCGGACCAATCCTCACCACCTTAGCTATCAATCGTTCGCTCCGCACGCTTGGATCACTCCTAAAAACCAACGTTCCGATCATAGACGCGCTGACATATTCCGGTCGCGTTGCAAACCACATTCATCTTGAAGCTGCTTTCGAGCAAGTCAAGGTTTCGGTTGGCAACGGATCAACCCTCGCGGAAGCCTTTTCGGCGACGAAGCAGTTTCCAAAGATGGTCATCCAAATGGTGAGCGTCGGAGAACGATCAGGTCGTTTGAGTGAGCTACTTTTCACGATCACCGAACACAGCGAGGCCGCGGCAGAGCGAAAGATCAAGTCAGCAGTGTCCTTACTCGAACCTGCCGTGATTGTCGGCATGGGCGTATTGGTTGGGATGATCACAATGTCCATCTTGATGCCGCTGTTTAGCCTCAGCAACAACATTAACTAACCATTTGGTCAAATCATGCAAAAACGCACTTACAGAAAGGGATTCTCATTAGTCGAGATCATGACTGTTGTCTCGATCATTGGGTTGATCGCGGCAATGGCAGTGCCAAACCTTCTCTCGAGTAGTCGCCGCTCCAGGGACGACGCGATGAGGGCTAACCTCGCCGTCGTTCGCGGAGCAGTTGACACTTTTCGGAATGACACCGGGCTTTATCCATCGGCACTCTCCAGTCTGTCGGCGACCTCAGCTCCTGCGACCGGGACTGATCCTTCGACCGGAGCCTCCGCCGCAATTACATCTTCCGATTGGCGGGGTCCTTACTTGCGCTCCGTGCCGATTGACGCGGTATCAAATGCCGCGTTTACATACACGCCCTCAACAGGGGCCGTAGCACCGAGCGCAACTGGAAATGATGCTCGCGGAGTGGACTACAGCACCTATTAACCAAATGGATAGTTAGAGTTCGGAATAGGGGATGCCGCTCGCGGTGGCCCCTGTTCCGAAAATCCAAACATATTCCCCGCGCGAATTCTTTGAACCGGTGCACCCGTAGCTCGTGCCAGGGACTGGCGAAATCGGTGTCCACTCTCCATGTAATCCGAAGAAGGGCGATTTTAGCCGCTTTTTGGCAGGCATCCGAGTCCATAAAACCACGGAATCTCGCTGGATAAGGCGCGGTCATGTCTGTGAAAGCCCCGCCCAAGGTGTAGCCGTAAGCCCAACTTGGGTCGATTTTGTCATGAGCGAGCCACCCCAGGTTGCACGGGAGTAACACTTGGTCGGCATAAAATCGTTGCACCGCGCCGCGAATCTGCTGAAGCTCTCGATCCCAAGCCGACTTCTTTGCTTGCTGAAAAATCGGTACTGCAATGCAAAGCAGAAGGGCAACGACGATAATGATCTCCACCAGCGTAAATGCCCCTCGTGCCTTTATTTAACTCGTATAAAGGGTACCTATTAGAAGACTTTTTACGACGTCCAATTCGTCCAGTAAAAGTTCCGGTAACTCTATCAGGATCAGAAACCCGTGTGATTAATCATCATTCATAGGTACAGATTTGACTCATCAGGGGTCTGAGCGGTGTCCAAGCCTCCGCCCTGCGAACAAAAAAATTGGACCGGCTGCGAACAGCCGGCCCAATCCTATCTTCCCCAGGAGATCCTATGGCTGGTCGCCAACCATGGAGAAGTTCACCACGAGGCACTCGAAATCAGACGGTCCAATTTCGCCATCCCAGTCAAAGTCGGCTGCAAGCACATATCCAGACTCACCAATGCGTGAACCGAATGCGGAAATGATCGCCTCATAGTCGCCAGGTCCAACCTCATTATCACCATCGACATCCCCAGGGATTAGGGCAACGATGCCGAATGTGGAAATGCCTCCACTAACCGTGGTCATCACCCTCTTAACGAGGTGTCCAGGCAGATTGATGTACACGGCGTATGCCCCATTCGGCACATCAGCCTGAAATGTAACTTCTCCGTTCGTTTGCAACTGAGACTGAGAAACTACATTTAAGCCATTGCCGATAAAGCGACCGGTGATCGACCGCCCAGATGGGGACTGCGCAAAGTGCGGCAGCGCAACTCGTCCAGCTGTACCATTTCCGTTGGGACAAGGAATTTCGACATCACCGTTCGTGGATTTGTCAGAAGTTCCGCCGCTGCTACCGCCGCTCACAATGTTTCCGTTCAAGTCCTGAATGACACTCGACGCGACATTTCCGCCGGTGAGCGGCAATCCTTGCAGACCATAAGCAATTCCTCCTGGAACGACCATCGCGTCAGCCATGACCCATACTCGGTTTCCTAGACCAGGTGCTGTGCAGCCTCGATTATCGAAATCAAAGTCCGTTCCTCCGCCACTGTTGGTTTGCGCCGCGCTGGAACCAACTCCAAAGAAGAGCGAGTTTCCAGCTGGCTGGACAAGGGCCCATGTTCCTGTTGCAGGATCACAGCTGTACTTAAGTAAGCGCGATCGGTGAGGATAAGTATTCGTGAACGCATCCTTTCTAACCGCACTCGTTGGATTCGCATGGTACAGCATCTGATTGAACTGCGCCCCACCGGGAAGCCACGTGCTACCCATCCCTCGTTCGGCAAGGATCATGTGTGCTTCTCCATTCGGTCCTTCCTTGGTAAAGGTGATGTCGCTCACCGGAGCCGTCGAAGAATCTGGTAATCCACCGTAAGAACCTGGGAACAGGTCCGGAGTTTTGAGTTCTAGGCGAGCAGTTCCAACAAATCCAAACGGAGCCGAGTTACTGATTTCGACGGACCAGACCTCGTTTTGAACTCCTGGAGCCGAAACGGTAAAGTCTTCGCGCCATCGTGAGAAGTACACGCGACCTCGGTGGTATTTCGCCGCCCAGATGTTTTCATCCCAGAGTGCAAATCCATCGCCATAAGTGGCTCCAGTGTCAGCAGTCCAAGGGTCGAATGAACTTAGCTTTTGACCAGTCATGCTGTACTGATAGACCTTTCCATCATCCATCGAAGTCGCAAAGATCTGGTTGTGATCGTAGTCATACGTGACATCGCCGACTTCCGGGAACCCTTGGTCGCTATATTCCATTTCTGGGCGAGCCGTTGGATATCGGTTCGGGATATTCGCAATGAGTGGATCACGTCCGGATGGAAGCCCGTTCCATTGGTTACTTGTATCTTCGTTGAAGATCGTGACTTTACCAGTTCCGTTTTCGATCTTGAAGATTCGGCCATGGAGTCTTCTGTCAGCGATCTCGTTTGGCGAAGCCACGTGATTGCGTCCTGGGACAGATGGCAGATTAAAGTCTTGAATCAACGGAGCGTAGTCTGCGTTGTAGCATGAAGTTTGCGCAACATAGGCATTTCCCGCATTATCGAAAGTAATGGCAAAGACATTTCCCATATACTTTTTCGTCCACTTTGCCCAGGCTGGTACAGCGCCAGCCATTGGCCCATCTAGGCCGTTGTGGAAACCAAGAGGAGTTGGCATCCAGTTTTGACCAAGAGCCGGAGGTGCGCATTGATACTGATCAAGATTCATGTATCCGAAAACCACGTCTTCTGGCATTGGAGTCGAGGGAATGTCGTTTGTGAACGCACTGTAGCAAGTTACGGCAGCGACGGTTTTACCGCTGAAGGCAGCCCAATCCGGTCCGTTGTAATTTTCTTGGGCAGGATTCTGACCCACGTCGTAAGTAGGTCTAAGTGCATAGCAGATTGGAGATCTGTTGTCGCACGTAACGCACTTTGGAAACTCAAGGCAAATATCCTTCACGCAACACTGAGTGCCACCGTCGTAGAACATCACCTTGATGTAAACCATGGTTCCCCCTAAATTTGCACCCGTGACGTTTAGGCTAAGATTGACTGTTCCACCGGGCCCCATCGTCACATTCGTGACGATCGGGTTCACAGTAGCCGGCGCTTGGCCGAGTGTCCAGACTTTCGTGATGTTAAACGGAGTAAGGTTTTGAAGAGTTAAGTTGACCTGGAAGCTACCGTTTGGCAAACACTCAATCACCTGGTTTAAGATTTGGAAACAATCACACTCTGGAATTCTGAAGCAGTAAGTTTGGGTGCAACAGAATTCTAAATTCGGACTATGGAAATCGAACGTGAAGCATGGCTCCGTATTGGGCAGTAACCCCGTCATTTGCAGCGTAACTGTTGTTGAGGCACCGGGAGCCAAAGGTGTTGCCAATTGGATTGGGTTGGGTCCTGTGTAAGTCCCGGTTCCTGGAGTGACGTAAATCCAGCCAATTGGCCAGGTTGCTGAGTTTGTGATTGTAAAGGTGATTGTGGATCCGCCGTTTGGCAGCCCATTCGCCCCAATTGTCCACAGAACTTTCGGTGCTGAGATGAGAACGCATTTCTCGTTGTAGGGTAGGTCGAGCCTATTAACCGCGCCATTTACCACCTGGAACTTCTTGACGGCAAAGGAGTTCCCAGTATTCAATGTCATCGCGCCTAAGTATATGGGAGGAATAACATCGTATTCACCGGGTAAAAGCCGGATTGACTCTTGAGTGCCCCGAGCCTTGTAATACTCGTAACCCTTCTTTTCTGCGGTGATTATTCCAGATGGCCCAATGATCAAGACCTCTTCGATGTCAATCGCGGCTTCACCGGGGTCACGACGTCCGTTCGCATTAGCATCATTAAATGCATCACCGGAAATCAAATTTCCTTCGCTGGGCTGTGCGTACCCGAGCGTAAGTGTACAAAGCATGAGCACGGTGAATAAGATCATCCGCACAAAATTCCTACAAGCAACAGTCATAAACATTCATCCTCTTACCTACGTCAAGGAAACCAAAATCTCTTAACAATAGACTTCCAGTGTAAGGGCATTCTTGATTTTAGAAGCTAGTATTTTTACTTGTTTTTTACTATTTGAAGTAACGAACGCAGCGTCATGTTCAAATCCTACTTGCTCTCTCACCAGATTTAGGGAGGGGACAAAGAAAAAGAGAGCCCCGAGACAAAGTCTTGGGGCTTCGATTCTCATTGAATTGAGACAGCTTAAGGCTGATCACCGATCATGGAGAAGTTCTCCACCAGGCACTCGAAGTCGGATGGTCCGATTTCGCCGTTCCAATCAAAGTCAGCCGCGAAAACATATCCGGGGCTACCAATGGACGCTCCAAATGCAGACACGACGATCTCAAAGTCGCCAGGACCCACTTCATTGTCACAGTCCGCATCGCCCGGAACAAGTTCCGCAACGCCGAAGGTCGAAATTCCTCCATTAACTGTGGTCGTCATACGCTTCAGAAGGTGCCCTAGAGTTTCTAGATAAACTTCGTACGTGCCATTTGGAACGTCGGCTTGGAATGTCACATCGCCGTTGGCCTGGATTTGAGACTGAGCAACTATATTGACCCCGTTGCCAATGAATCGCGCAGAGATCGCACGCCCGGATGGTGACTGGACGAAGTGGTTCAAAGAAACGCGACCGGCGGTGCCGTTTTGCGTTGGACATGGAATTTCCACGTCACCATTCGTCGTCTTGGCCCCACCAAACCAGACGATGCTTCCATCAAGGTCTTGCACGACGCTGTTAGTGAGATTTCCACCCGTAAGAGGTAACCCCTGCAGCCCATAGGCAAGCTGACCTCCGGAAATCGGCATATAGTCCGCCATCACCCATACTCGGTTACCAAGTCCAGGACCGGTGCAGTTGCGATCATCGAAGTCGAAGTCGGTTCCGCCACCGCTGTTGGTTCCTCCCGCGCTACCAAGGGCGCCACCGACGTCGAAGAAGTTCGATGCCGCTGTAGGACCAGGAACATGCTCCCATTTGAGCGTATCCGGATTACAACTGAACTTCAGCAATCGCGATCGGTGTGGATAGGTATTCGTGAATGCATCCTGCGGAATCGAAGGATTGACCGGAGTAGCGTGGGTATCGAGCTGCTCGTACACTCCACCACCATTAAGGAAGTTGCCTCCCATTCCGCGTTCCGCAACGATCATGTGACCCATGCCCGGTGCTGGACCTTCCTTCGTAAAGGTGATGTCGCTGATCGGAGCCGATGCGGTCTTGGTATTCAACGCATAGGGGTTACCAATCAAATCAGGAGTTTTGACTTCAAGCCGGGCCGTACCAACAAAGTTGAACGGAGCGGTGTTGCTAATCTCCACAGACCAAACTTCATTGAAGGTGGTTGCAGAGAAGGTGTCAAAATCTTCTCTCCATCGGGAGAAATAGACACGTCCACGATGATACTTTGCCGCCCAGATGTTTTCATCTAAAGGTGCAAAACCGTTGCCGTAAGTAGGTCCCGTATCGGCACCGAATGGATCGAACGAGCTCAACTTTTGCCCCGACATGCTGAACCGGTAGATCTTGCCATCGTCCATGGATGTCGCAAAGATCTGGTTGTGATCATAGTCAAAAGTCACGTCGCCAACTTCTGGGAATCCCTGGCTACTGAACTCGATTTCTGGCCGCGAACCTGGAGATTGGTTACCGAGACTATTGATCAAAGGATCATTTGCGCTTGGTAGTCCATTCCACTGAGCGGTCGTATCTTCGTTGAAGATCGTGACTTTACCAGTTCCATTTTCGATTTTGAAGATACGACCATGAAGCCGGCGATCCCCTAGTTCATTTGGTGAAGCAACGTGATTTCGACCCGGGACTCCTGTGAGGTTAAAGTCCTGGATTAGAGGAGCGTAGTCAGCGTTATAGCAAGAGGTTTGAGCGACATAGGCATTGCCGAGATTGTCAAACGTGATCGCGAAAACGTTACCCATGTACTTCTTGGTCCATCTTGCCCAAGCTGGCACCAATGGTGCCATTGGACCATCAAGACCATTATGGAATCCAAGGGGAGTTGGGCTGAAATTCGAGCCAAATGTTCCCGGAGCACACTGATATTGATCGAGATTTTGGTAACCGAAGACCACGTTATCTGGCATCGCCGTATTCGGAAGATCGTTCGTGTTTGCCGCATAGCAGGTAACCGCCGCGACCGTCTTCCCAGAGAAAGCTGCCCAATCAGGACCATTGTAATTTTCTTGGCCTGGATTTGCGCCGACATTGTAAGTCGGGCGGAGTGCATAGCAAATCGGTGGTCGTTCGTCGCAATTGTCGCACTTTGGAAGCTCGAAGCAATAGTCTTTGACGCAACATTGAATGCCGCCGTCATAGAACATGATCTTAAGGCATTGAGTTGTACCGCCAATGTTGGTTCCACTCAGGTTGACGTTTAATGTAACGATTCCGCCAGGAGCCAACGACACGTTATGGACAATTGGAGTGGCCGTCATACCGCCGGTTCCGAGGGTCCAAATCTTGTTGATATTGTAAGGGGTCAGATTTTGCAGCGTCAGACTCATCTGGAATGTGCCGTTCGGAAGGCAAAGAATCTCTTCTTCGATCACCTGATAGCAGTCGCACTCGGGCACTTTGAAGCAGATGCGATCCGAGCAACAGAATTCCAGATTCGGACTGTGAAAATCAAAGTTGAAACAGATTTCGGTGTTCGGTTGCAGCCCGTTCATCGGCAATGTGATGACCTGTGACCCTCCCGGAGCAAGTGGCGGATTGAGTTGGATCGGATTCGGACCGGTGTAGGTTCCGGATTGAGGAGTGACAAAGATCCAGCCAACTGGCCAGGTGTTATTGTTTGTGATCGTAAACGAGACTGTTGCTCCGCCATTTGGCAAGCCATTGCTTCCGACTGTCCAAAGAATTTTTGGCGCCGAGATCTTCATACAAGTCTCGTGATAAGGCAGATCCAAAGGTGTTTGACCACCAGGTGCCAAGTCAACATTGACGATCCCAGCGGCAGATCCCACCGATAAAGTGGCTCCACCGATCGCTAGCGGCGGAATGACCTGGTAGGGTCCAGCGAGGAACTCATTTGGAGCCCATCGTCCCTGAGCATTAGTCGTAACCCTGCCGACACCGGATGGCCCCATGACGAGCACTTCAATATTCGGAATTCCAGATTCACCTAGGTCTCGAACGCCGTTGTCATTGGCATCATTGAAGATTCCACCAGAGAATGAGCCGTAAGGTCCAGACTGACCAAATGCCGCAGCGGATAACAGCATTGTAAGGATTCCAAGAATCCAAATGCGAAATATTTGATGACTAAGCAATTTCATACGAACCAGCCTCGGGTGAAAAGAAGCCAGGGCCTTCTTAACACAGAACAATTCAGTATAAGGGTGCTTTTCAAATTTAATCCAAGTATTTATACTAGGTTTCTATTTTTATACTTAACTGGCGGAAGGTTCTCTGGGGTAGGTTTGTTCGATGCCTTTATCCGAAATGTGGTTGCTTGCCGAGGGGAAGTGGTCGGGAACCAATGATCTGCACCTTTCTTGGTTACCGGAAGGCGAGCGGGTTAAGTCCGGCCAGATTGCTCTTTCTATGTCCCTGGGTCCTGAGCGGGCATTCGCATCCATTGACTACACCTGGCAGTACGAGGACGGCTACCCGATGGGTCAAATGATGGTTTGCACAGATAGCTCGGGAAAACTTACGGGCGGCTGGGTTGATTCTTGGCACATGAACTACGCCGTTATGGCGGTATCAGGCACCGCTCCAACGGGATCATTGTTTGATCTGTCCGGCGAATATGAGGTACCCGATCATCCGAATTGGGGTTGGCGGATCACCCTTGGCTTTGTTGATTCTGCACTAGAACTTAAGATGTTCAATATTTCACCGGATGGTGAAGAGGAATGGGCAGTTAAGGCGATTCTCAACAGAGATTGAACCTCCATTTAACCATTTGGTTAAGGAAGTTTTTCTCCCCTCGCTTCGGTGTAAAGGACGTACCAATCAGATCGAGTGAGGTCAATTTCGGTCGCCTTGACCATATCTTTGATGCGTTCAGGATTAGTGGAACCGATGACCGGAATAATCCCCGATGGATGCTTCAATAGCCAGGCCAAAGCAATGTTCGCTGGAGTCGTTTCGTACTTTCTTGCCATCGCCTGAACTGCAAGCTGAAGAGGGTGATCTTGGTGATCTGCGGCAAAGAGCTTTCCTCCCCCAAGAGGACTCCAGGCAAGTGGGCTTATTCCGAGTTCGAGGCACTGGTCCAATGTGCCATCCGTGAAAGTGTGGAGATGACTCAGGTGAATCTGTACCTGATTCACAGCGAGTGGTTCACCTAACCATTTGGTGAGCATGCTGACAAGACTCGGCTGAAAATTACTGACGCCAAAGTGAAGGACCTTGCCGTGAGACTTAAGCTTTTGGAATGCATCAGCGACTTCGTGCGGATTTAAAAGAACATCGGGGCGATGAAGTTGCAACAGGTCGATCCGATCTGTGCGCAGTCGTTGGAGCGAGCATTCAACGGATTCCATAATCCAGTCCGCGCTCAAGTCGTACCGATGTGGGTCGTCACTGCTCGGCTCGCCAGCCCATCGGATCGAGCACTTCGTCGCCAAGAATGTTCGGTCGCGAAGCTCTGGCTGTTCGGCGAATAGCTCGCCATGAATCTGCTCGCAGGTATGCCGTCCATAAATATCGGCGTGATCAAAAAGGGTGTAGCCAGCGTCATAGGCCGCCATCAGCGAAGCCTTGCCGCGTGCAACAAGTTCTGGCGTGAGCGCATTCGGATCCCAAGTCCCCGAAATTCGCATCGTTCCGTAAGAAAGTCTAGACACTTGCTTGCGGGATTGTCCCAAGGTCACCATTTGCATCGTTGAACCAGGATACTTGAAAGCCTGACTAACCATTTGGTTAATAATGCCCGCGAAGAAAATCGGGTGATTTTGAGTCTAAATGCGCCATAATCAGGGTCGCCGTGATTCTCAACGTTTCTAACATCTCCAAACTTTTTGCCGCCGAAATCGTGCTGGAAAATGTGTCGTTCCGCCTGGATCGGCACGAGAAGGTTGCGCTCGTCGGTCGGAACGGGGCTGGAAAAACGACATTCCTGAAGATCCTCACTGGCGAATATCAGCCCGACGGAGGTTCGATCCAATGGGAGCGCGGCGCATCGGTTGGCTATTTGAGCCAATCTTCGATGGCTTCCTCAGAGAAAACCGTTCTCCAAGTAGCGACCGAAGCTCGCGAGCACCTCGTGGAGATGGAAGCCCGGATGCGCGAACTCGAAATCGCGATGGAAAACGGTGCGACGACCGAGGACCTCGATGAATACAGTTTGCTTCAGGAGCACTTCATCAGCGAGGGCGGATATTCGGTGGAAACCGATTTGAAGGTTGTTCTGAAGCGACTTGGTTTCACGGAGGAGGCCTTTGACAAGCCCGTTTCTGCGCTTAGCGGAGGAGAAAAGACCCGTCTGGCCCTCGCCAAGTTGCTTCTTGAAGAACCCGATTTATTGATTCTCGACGAACCTACAAACCACCTGGACCTCGACGCGATTGAATGGCTAGAAAGCTGGATCAAGGGCTACCACGGCACGGTCATGTGCGTCAGCCACGACCGAACGTTTTTGCAAGCGATCTGCGAGAGGGTGATCGAAATTCGCGATGGCGTTGCAAATTCCTACCCAGGCACGTTCGAGAAGTACCTCGTTTTGCGGCGGGAAGAAGACGAGCGCCTCGAAATGATGGCGGAGAAGCAAGAGCAGGAAATGGCAAAGCTCGACGAGTTTGTGCGGCGATTCATGAACTCGCAGCGTACGGCTCAAGCCCGAGGTCGCCTCAAGATGCTGGAGCGCATGGAGGCGCAAAAGATCACGACGCGCAAGGACGGACGATCCATGCACGCGAGTTTGAAAGTCCAAAAAAGGGCCGGCGATATCGTGCTGAAGTGCGACAAGTTGAGCATGGCATTTGGGGCGCAGAAGCTTTTTCAGGACCTGAGTTGGACGGTCAATTGGGGAGATCGCTGGGGCGTGATCGGTGCCAATGGAGCCGGAAAATCTACGCTCATGAAAGTCGCTTTAGGCGAGCTTGAAGCCGTCTCTGGTCAGGGGCGGTTGGGATCGAATGTTGACCTAGGTTGGTTTCGGCAAGATGCCACTTTTCTTGATCTTGATCTGACTCCTCTGGAGACGATGAACATTGAGCTCGGGATGGAGCATGGTCCGGCCCGAAACTACTTGGGACGATTTTTGGTCACTGGAGACGACGTGTTCCGACCGATCCGAACGATGTCGGGAGGTGAAAGAACCAAAATCGCACTCGCGGTGATCCTCGCGATGAACCCGAACGTACTCATCCTCGACGAACCTACAAACCACCTTGATATTGAGAGTCGCGAGGCTCTGGCGATCTTGCTGAAGGAGTTTGACGGAACGCTGATCATGATCAGCCACGACCGATGGATGCTGGAGCAGATCACCGAAAAGACGATGGACCTTCAGCCTGGCGTGGTGCATCAATTCCCAGGGGCGTACTCCGAATACCGAGAATGGAAGCGCAATGGAATGGGCATGGCAGAAGATGCCAAGCCGAAAGCGAAGGTGGCAAACATCTTTGTCGAACCGATCAAGCCAACTCTTACTCCGCGTGAGATGAGCAAGGAAATTGGCCGCCTTGAAAAGCTTCTTGTTGCTACAGAGGCAAAAATTGAGAAGCTAGAAATCGATCTAGCGACGCTAGAAGGCCGCATGTCCGATCCTCAGCCGACTGATGACATTCGTGAGATGAGCTACAAGTACGTCGAAATCAAAGACGATATTGATCGCGCGATGGGAGTATGGGCAGAGACGGGTGAACTCCTTGAGGAATTGAAGACGGCCAGGGGCTAATTTAGCAAAAGCCCCTGAAAAACTTTCGAATCAAACTCCGACTTTCGCGAACTCGTGGATCTTGGCGCATATCCACTCGATCTCGGGATCGGTGATGTACTGGTGCACTGGCAAGGACAGAACTTCCAGACTCGTTTGCTCCGTAATCGGCAACGATCCGCGTGGCGCGAGGTGCTTGTACGGTTCGTGGAAGTGGATCGGAACCGGGTAGTAAATCATTGAATCCAAGCCATTTTCCTTGAGAAACGCCTGAAGGGCATCACGCTGTCCGGTCCGGATCGTGAACTGGTGCCAGGTGTGGTTATTACCAGGATTGATGCTCGGCAAGTGAACGCCCGATCCTTGAAGACCCGCGATCAGCTTTTCGGCGGTGGCTTGCCTGGCAGTGTTCCAGGATTCGAGTTGGGTCAACTTGTGGCGCAAGATCGCGGCTTGGAGTTCTGGCATTCGGCTGGTGTAACCGATTCCGTCATAGTAATAGCGCTCTTTACCCATACCGTGAACACGCAAGGATCTTGCGCGTTCGGCAACCTCGTCGTAGTTGGTCAGCAGCATCCCGCCGTCGCCAGCAGCACCAAGATTTTTGGTGACATAGAAGCTGAATCCAGCCGCCATGGAGAAATTCCCGGCGTACTTGCCGTTCTGGTGTGAACCAATCGCCTGCGCCGCATCTTCAATGATGTGAAGCCCATGCTTGCAAGCGATCTCCATGATCGGGGTCATGTCGCAAAGCTGGCCCCAAAGGTGGACAGGCACAATCGCTTTCGTGCGTTCGGTGATGGCGGCCTCAATCAAATTCGGATCAATCTGCTGATCTTCGGCGCGGATGTCCACGAAGATCGGAGTCGCTCCGACCTGAATAATGGTTTCAACTGTGGCAACGAAAGTGAAAGCGCTTGTGATGACTTCATCGCCAGGCCCGATCCCAAGAGCGTCCATAGCAATACGTAGCGCATCAGTGCCGCTATTGAGAGCGATGGCGTGCTTGACTCCGTGATAGGCGGCGACTTCTTCTTCCAAGCCCTTGTTGTGCTTCCCGAGCACGTAAGCTCCGGTGGAGAGAATCTCCTTAATGTCGGCATCGATTCTGTCCTGCAGATCGAGATATTGTCGCTTGATATCTAAAAATGGAACTCGCAAGGGTGGTTTTCCTTTGCCTCACCGTTGAGGCTTTTGTCTATTAACGATTGTATCACCCCGGCGGGTTCTTTCATTGATCTTCCTCGGGATTTTCTGTTTCTACGCTCTGAGAGCACCGGTAGGAAGGAGAAAATCTACGGGTTATTCTCGCAGATGTACGGGTTGGCACACTTTTTGCTGAAAAAAGTCTTCAGCTACCCTAAAGATCCTGAAGGACCCTGCCGATACCAATATTAGGACGCGTGCGTTCGAAATAGAAAAGGCAACCCTGGGGGCGACCCCTTGGACGCAAAGCCTAGGGTCTCAGAGCAATCTAAGACAGCCGGGTTACCTCAAATCGGAAGTTCACGAGACCTGCTCATTCAACATTGGCGGCTCAAAATGCAAATCTCTGATACAGAACTCAAGAAACTGATGCATGCTGGTTCAGCAAAGCTCAGCCCTGCGATTGTCGAACAACTCGGCAATCCAAACCCAAACGACGAAGCACTAATCAAGGCGCTTACTCATGACATCATCAATATGCCCGACCGCGAAGATCGCGTCGCCGAGCTGAAAGCGAAGATTGATGCAGGTGAGTACAAGCCAACCAGCGAAGAGATTGCCGAAGCAATGTGGCGACGCGCAATCGCTGATCGCGTGAAGTAATCGCGAACGGAACTTCAGAAGAAGAATCGCCGAAGACGGCGATTCTTTTTTTCTTGCCGGCGTTGTTCTATGGATAGTTTACGGCAATTTCGTCAGGTAGGGCACCGGTGTCGAAGGTCTACACGACCTTCCAGGACCTGGTATTGACTTCGGCGACGACGTGTAAGGTCACCAGTACAAGCAGCACATTTCCATTCTTCCGTAATGCGAGATGCCCTCCGTCCTCGCTCCAGTCGGGATTTGCTTGATCACCTGTACGGTCCAATAATCAACTGCCGTCACCGAACCAGAAAATGCGTTCTCAGCGTATGATTTCGAAAAATCCAGGTTCAATACCGCCAGGTGAGGGCCTTTTGCTCGGTTGCAATGCTCCATAGAATCTTTCCAGAGGTATTCATGTCAATCTCCACCAAAGTATCCGTGGCGTGCCTCGTAAAGGCAATCCGATGATTTGAGATCTAGGCGATTCCATGAGGCATCGAATGGGGTTTGATGTTAACGGTTTTGCAGACTTTCCACGTCTTCAAGTCAACGAAGATCAAGGTTTTCCCTGAATCCTGCGGTCCCGGCCCGGCAAGCTTTGCGATATCTGATCCGGATGGCAACACGATTTTGTTCGACCAGTACGTATGATGCGCCAATTCTAAGTCTTTACTGGTGACCGTTCCGCAAACTCGCAGGAAGCACGGGCTAAGTTCGACAGTAAACGAAACGTTTCGCAAATATTTTTGCGAGTAATCTGCCCATCCGCAACCGCAAATTTGACGCGAGCTCACATCTACGCCCCCACTTTTATTGATATTTTATCGTTAAAATTGTAACTTTTTAAAAAAGCCCGTATAAATACTGGTAAGTGCGAAACGTTTCGGTGATACAGTAATTTCTACCAGGCAACGAACGCCTGGGGAGTAAACTATATGAAAAGACAAAGTTGTTTCTGCCTCGCACTCGCGCTAATGGTTGTAATGCCAAGCACAAGCCAGGCTGTTGTTGAGTTAACTACAAACGGTGGTTTCGAGACCGGAGATTTCACTGGCTGGACCCAGTTCCCCACAGGAGCAGGCCAACAAACGGTGACTAACATCAACCCATCATCCGGAACTTGGTCTGCGAACATCAATAATCAACAGCAAGCTTCCAACTCCCTGATCAAGCAAGCCAATCTTGGAATTGGAACGGTTACAGCCGGTCAAACGGTTACAATTAAGTTTGATGCGAGAGGCTCTTTGGGCGTCGGTGCAGTTGCGTTCGCAGAATTCTTCTCTGAGCTTTCTGGCGGAGGAGTTTCTAGTGCGGTAATTCTTGGAGGATCACCGCTAGCTCTGAACTCAAACCCGAACGCATGGAAGTCCTTCACCTTCACGACTGTTACTGGTCCAAACGTCAGCGGAGGAGTTACTCTTCAGCTTGGCGCAACGACTGCAGCTATTCAAGGTAGCACCAACAACATGTCCTACGATAACGTTTCTGTCACCGTGGTTCCAGAACCAGCCACAATGGCATTCCTCGGGGCAGGCGCACTCGCCCTCATGCGACGACGAAAAGCGCGAGCCTAAGCTCTTTAGAAAGTCCAAAAACCGAATGGCCCGCATCTACGTTAGATGCGGGCTTTCTTTTTCCGAAATTTTTCGCAACTGTGTTTCCATTCTGTGATTCGGGAATCCGTACCAGATGCACAATCATTCTGCAGGCGACCAGACAATGTAGTCTGGCTTCACTGTCGCACAAATCGGACCGCCTTTCGCGTCCGTACATTTGAGCTTGCACGTCACAGAATTTGACTTGATTGAGACCCAGTCCAAACCAGCAAGCGGAATCTTGGCTCGCCGAAATCCTGACCAACGACCAAAGTAAGGCATGCCCCAACAAATGTAAACGAAACGATCGCCCTTGCCCCCTTGAGCGTACGGTCCAAGAAAATTTGGAACAGGGTCCGATTCATCGTTACTAACTTCCAGCTCGAACTCAAAAACGACAGATTCTGTTGGCAACTTGACTTGCTGAACGACTTCCTTTCCGTTCTGGATACCGATCCAAATCTCGCTGTGTCCACCCCAGTTTGGTGCGGGCAAATCTGAGCAAATGACTTTTACAGCAATCACACGTTTCTTAGAGGCCACAGACCAACTATGACACGCGAATCGGAATAAATAAACTGGTGGTCGGTATAGGATTTGAACCTACGACCCCTTCGGTGTGAACGAAGTGCTCTACCACTGAGCTAACCGACCCCGGAACATCCATTATGGCATGTTCCGACGATACACCTTCAAAACCGGATGGACTGAAGCAATCGGGAACCGAAGCGAATTCGATCAGATTATTGAAACACGAAACAAACCAGGCGACCTTAACGTTAGTAATGATTGATCATCGAGCATCATCATGAAACTTGAGAAAAACGTTTTGGGTAGCCAAGTCACCGAGATCTTGCGAGCAAGAATCCTTTCCGGGGAATATGCACCGGGATATCGGCTGGTCGAGCGTGCTTTGGCCGCCGAATTCGGCACCAGCCAAGGGCCGATTCGGGACGCGATTCGGGATTTGGAATCTTGCCACCTCGTCGTGACCAAGCCTCATAGCGGGACTTGGGTCAAAGGCGACTGCCATCTGGAAATCGCAAACGCTCTCATGGTGAAAGGCACTCTAGAAGCTCTAGCCGTTGACGAATCTCGGGATCGATTAAAGTACCGGTTGGACGAACTCAAGGATTCTAATCTCGCGATGGAGCGAGCGATTGCGTCCAGAGACGACACTGCTTTGGCGTTGCAGGAAATGCGTTTCCACCACCTGATCGTGGAAGCTGCCGAAAATCCTGTGCTGCTGGAATCTTGGAACAACCTCCCCCGACCAAGTGCATGCTTTTATGCAAGTTTGCGCGAGCTCGGGCGGATTGATATTGGGCTAGGAGTTCGCGAGCACCAGGCGATGATCGAGGCAATTGAAGGCCAGCAATGGCAAGAACTTTCGCGCCTTGTGCGCGATCACGCTTTCCACTTCGCATGGATGCTCCGTGCAGGTGGTCATTTAACTAAGGAAGGATAGATTAATTGTATGGAAAACAATGGAAAAGTCGCCCTCATCACGGGCGCAAATAAAGGAATTGGCTTTGAAACCGCGAAGCAACTGGGCGAACTGGGATATACGATTTTGGTGGGATCTCGAGATACCACTCGCGGCCAGGAAGCAGTGGCTAAACTTACCGAATTGGGAATCAACGCACAGCTCGTGCAACTTGATGTTTCGAGCAAAGACTCGATTCATCAAGCAGCCAAAAGTGTGGCCTCCAAATTCGATAAACTGGATGCACTCATCAATAATGCCGCTGTTAAAATCGACGACTATTCGACCAAAACAAGTGAAGTAGGCTGGAATACATTTGAAAAAACGTTCCAAACGAACCTTTTTGGACTAGCCGAAACCGTCACAGCTTTCTTACCGTTGATCAAACAAAGTGAAGCGGGGAGAATTGTTAATCTAACAAGTATTCTTGCCTCCAACACCCTACACGGCGATCCCAAAAGCCCAATCTATGATGCAAAGGTTCCTGCCTACGATATCAGTAAAACTGCCGTGAATGCATACACCGTCCACTTGGCCCATGAACTTCGGAAGACGAACATTAAGGTGAATGCAGCTAATCCAGGTTGGGTCAAGACTGACATGGGCGGAGAAAATGCTCCGATGGAACTGGCGGATGGAGCGAAGACTTCGGTGAAGCTCGCGACTCTCCCCGAGGACGGACCAACCGGGAAGTATATACATATGGATGAGGAACTTCCTTGGTAAGCCAAATTCCAATCTTGCGCACTCACCACGTCGGAATCGTGGTGAGTGATCTGCAAGAATCTCTCGATTGGTACAAGTCGATTCTGGGATTTAAAGAGGTTGCTCGAGATTACGCTGAGGCTCTGGACTTGACGATCGTGTACATCCGCAGCGGAGAAACGGAGCTTGAGCTCTTTACGAAGGGCGGGTCTGTTCCACCGCGCAACGAGGATAAAGACTTGTTCCCGTCCTTTGGTTTTCAAGGATTAAGGCACTTGTGTTTTGAAGTTTCAAACCCAGACGTAGCATGGGATCAAGCACGTGTTCATGGTGCTGATCTTGCAAATGCCCCCACCCAGAATGAAGCGCTAGGCGTTCGATACTGCTTCATTCGCGACCCTGATGGAATTCTGATCGAATTCCTCACCCCTTTGAGTAAGCTAAAGTCATGAGTAAAGTTTGGTTAATCACCGGCTCTAGCACCGGATTTGGACGAGTTTTGGCAGAAGTTCTGCTGGAAAAAGGCGAGCGAGTTGTAGCGACGGCGCGAAACTTAGAAAGCCTAGCGGACCTTCAGAAGCAATATCCAGATTCACTTAAAGCGCTCACTCTCGACGTCACAAATTTTGCTCAAATAGATGAAGTGATCAAGTCTTCAAATGATTGGGCAAACCGGATTGATGTCTTGGTGAACAATGCTGGCTTTGGATTAGTCGGCGCAATCGAGGAGTGCTCGATGGACGAAATTCGGCACCAATTTGAGACAAATGTATTCGGTGCAATTGCGATGATCCAAGCCGTGCTGCCCACGATGCGGGCTCAAAAATCTGGTCACATTCTGAACATCAGCAGTGTCGTTGGCTTGACGAGCTATATGGGTACAGGGTTCTATTCGGCAACCAAGCACGCGCTCGAAGCGATCAACGAAAGTTTGGGCAAGGAAATGGAAACCTTTGGGATCAAGTCAATAGCGATTAATCCTGGTCCGTTCCGCACTGACTTTGCCGGACGATCACTTAGACTCAGCGCGAAGACGATTGATGCCTATGACGGTCCAGTCCATGACCGAAGGACTGGGATTCAGGAAATGGACGGCACCCAAGTGGGTGATCCTTACAAGGCTGCACTCGCCATGATCGCGGTTGTCGAAGCCGAAAATCCGCCACAGAATCTTCCGTTAGGAAAAATGGCATACGACGTTTTCCACGATAAGGCGAAAAAGCTGGTGGAAGATACCGAAACCTGGAAGGATACGATTCTAGGGGCAGATTTCGACGATGCTTCCTAAAAAGCATGCGTCGCTAGTGTTCGCGCTCATGATGTCTTGCTCCATGGCATTCATCATGAGTGGTGCTCTCACCTTTATGAACCTTGGGCTCAGCTCGGTGAGTGTTCAAAGGTGGCTACTCATCTTCCCTAAAGCGTGGTTGGTCGCATTTCCAGTGGTGCTGGTCTTGGCTCCGGTGATACGAAAAATCACCGAGAAAATTGCTAGAAAAGAGTAAATTAGAAATAATTCAACATCTTTTTAGAGTTTCTGCCTATCATATAGGTATGTTTGCATGTTCTTCTAACGCAAAGATGTCCTTGGCTTTGATCTCGATGGGTCTGATTGTGTCCGGCTGTGGTGGTGGATCAGGCTCGAGCATTGCCGCTCCGTCTACCGTGATGGCTTCGCGCCAGTGGACTGGCGAGACCCTTCAAACGATTCGAGATCGCGCACTTGGCCCGACCGTAACCTCAAGGCTCCTTGCACTCGTGCATACCGCTGCATTCGATGCATGGTCTTGCTACGATTCAGTCGCTGTCTCCACTCGGTTAGGCGGAATTCACCGAAGACCACTAACCGAACGTACGATCGCAAATAAGGAAAAAGCGATCAGTTACGCGATGTACCGGATGCTGGTGAACATTGTCCCGGCAGAAAAACCTGACTTCGATGCTCGAATGACCGCACAAGGTTACGATCCGAATAACACTTCGACCGATTGGACAACCCCAGAAGGCATCGGGAATAACATGGCGGCGGCACTCATCGCGTACCGCGCTACCGATGGATCCAACCAAGCGAATGCCTATGCGGATACCACTGGATATACGACTCCAAACTCCGCAACCACTATTATTGATCCCAATAAATGGCAACCACAAACCTTCATTCTGCCGGGAGGAATAACCCGGACACCAGGATTCTTAACTCCTCAATGGGGTCAGATCACCCCTTTTTCGTTGCCTAGTGGAGATTATTTCCGTCCTGGCCCACCAGCGGTCTACCCTTCGACGGCATTTACTCAACAAGCTCTTGATCTCATTGACATTCAAGTCAACCTCACCGACCGTCAGAAGATGATCGCTGAATATTGGGCGAATGGCCCGAGTACTGAAACTCCTCCAGGTCACTGGTTCTTGTTCCAAAGGGTTGTATCAGAGCGAGATAATTTTTCGCTCGATCAAGACGTCAAGTCAAAGTTCCTGCTGGGTAACGCTGTGCTTGACGCGGGAATCGCTTGCTGGGAAACGAAAAGATTCTACAACAACTCCCGTCCGATCACCGCGATTCGTTTCCTCTTCCGTGATCAAACCATTCAAGGTTGGAAGGGCAACAGACAGGTTGGATCGATCTTAGGTCAAAACTGGAAGCCGTTCCAACCCGATTCCTTCATCACTCCGCCATTCGCGGAGTACAGCTCAGGACATAGTACGTTCAGTGCTGCCAGCGCAGAAATTCTGAAGCGATTTACGGGATCTGACTCATTTGGACATTCCGTGACCATAGCAGTTGGCACCAGCCTCGCTGAGCCAGCCATAACTCCAGCGACGCCGATTACACTCTCATGGCCAACGTTTAGCGATGCGGCCGATGAAGCCGGATGGTCACGCCGATATGGCGGAATCCACTTTGAAGATGGCGACTTGAGGGCACGAAACATGGGGCGCCTAATCGGAGATCTCGTGTGGAATAAGGGCCAAGAGTACATCAACGGCACCGCATTCACGCCATAACCTTAGACCTTTGGAGCAAACAAATGAAATCGGGAGCCTGGAAACAGGCTCCCGATTTCTGCTCTGCCTAACCTGATTTATGAAAATTGCAGCAATTTCTATATATATGTTCTAAATTATTTTTTTTTTAGATTATAATAAACCCACTGGCAGGGTTTGGACTCTGCTACCCGGAGAGGAACCATTGAAACGAAATCAAAAGACAATCGCCATGCTTGCGATGGCCACCCTTTGCGCGGCGTCAAACGCCCAAGTCATGAACGCAACTTACATCGGCACCGACCGCGTTTGGAACAATGCCGCCAATTGGAGCACTGGCATCATTCCAGATACAAACACGAACGTTATTATTGACGGCCGCGACGTTGACACCGACCCAACTGCAACGTATGAACTGAAGAATGTTATTGTCACCGGCTTCGGTTCGATTACAACCAAGCCGGGCACCATCTGGAGGGTTGAAGACGAAACCCTGATCAATGGCACCATCATCCACCAATCAACAAATGGCGCCATGAATCCAGGAATCGGGACTCTTACAATTTCAAATCCAATCGCTTGCTCAGGATTTACCTGCGGAGGAATAAAGCTCAATCCGACTCCAAAGACAAAACGGATCATTGTATTATCTTCATCAGCGCAAATCTCGATGGGCCTCGGAGGAAGTACGGCATCTTCGGCGACCCAACAAGGAAACGGAACCTATTCAACACTCTCATCCGAAGAAGTCACCCTCGGCGGAAGGCTGGAGCTTGAATCCGACTACGGATTCACCCCTACGGCCGGACAATCGTTCAACATCATCAAAGCCAGCCGTAGCATGTCCGGGCAATTTTCAGGACTGGGCGAAGGTGCCTATGTCGGGCAAGTCAACGGCGTTGGAATGCGCATTTCGTATCTGAACAATCAAGTCGCGGTGACGGCGGTGCCAGAACCAGCAACGATGATCGCCCTAGCCACCGGATTCGCGGGAGTGGTACAAAGAAGGCGTGCCCGAACCCGCTGAACCGAATCAAGAAAAGCGGACATTAAGACCTGGTCAAGTAGAAATCCATCTCTACTCGCTTGACCAGGTCAAAGTTGTTGCTTCACCGATGCGCGCACTGGCATTCGGGGCATTTCATGCCTTTGAGCCGCGCGCTGTGAGTGATGTTGCCAAACTCATCGCGAAGTCGCCACAGAGTCTGTATCATCACGTCCAGATTTTGACTGAGGTTGGCCTCCTGCTACCCGTCGAGACCAGGCAAAAACGATCCCGTACTGAGACGCTTTTTGTGACCATCGCTCCGATCTGCCGAGGTAAGTTTCACATGGGTGAAGAATACGAGCGGTATCGGGTGAAGGCATTCAAGCTTGAAGCCCAGAAGATGATACGCGAATATTCTGCGGGAAGAGCCCTGACCTTGCACGATGAAAGCATGCTTCGGGCAACGCAGTACCGTCGCCACCATATCCGAATGACTCCCGAACGGGCGCATCAGTTGATCGAAGACATCTCAATCCTCTTTCGAGCGGCGGTTGCGGAAGAAAACACTGCTGGCCCTAACTCCTTGCGATTCAACGTTCTCGGATTTCTTGCGCCGATGGTCAGCGAATCCAAAGAAAGGGCGAAAAATCTTGAGGCAACCCTTCCAGATCTCCTTGATACACCCGACGTTCCCGACTGATTTCTGGCCTCCGCGATTTTGAAAGAGAAAGTGCTAAAACCAAAGGCATGAAACTCTTGCTTGCCTTCTTCATCGCCGCAGCCGTTTCCGTGGGATCGGGTACGGAGTTGGTTCTGAAAGAAGGTCTTGGATTGACCCAGCCTGGCAATAGTCGTTCTCCGATTCGGCGTGACGCGGTCGAATTTTCACTCCTGAATGGCAATGGTCTTGATCAATTTTCATGGAGTCCAGTCAAGGCGAATGCCGATGGCGCGTTTGAGGGTCCGGTTACCCAATCTGGATACATCCGGTTCGATGTCCCCAGCGACCAAGAGAAAGTGATGTTCTTGGAGGCCGTCGGGAACGCGATGGTTTACGTCAACGGTAAGCCCCATGCGGGAGATATCTACATGTACGGCTATCATAGCGTGCCCGTACTTTTGAAACCAGGCAAGAACCAACTGCTCTTCGCGCTGGGTCGGGGACGATTCCAAGCCAAGCTGATTGACGTCCCGAAGCCAATCTCACTTGACCTTCGTGATTCAACGACACCCGATGTCTTGATTGGCGGAGAGAAGTCTGGACTCGCGGCAGTCGTCGTTCGCAATGCGACTGCTCAATCGCTGGATGATCTGGAGATTCGCAGCGGAAAATTCAAGACGAACGTAGGCCGTATTCTTCCGATGACCTCGCAAAAAGCCGGCTTCCAAATCCCGTTTTCCGCGGATGGCAAGGTCACGCTCGCACTGTTCCAACGAGGAAAAAAGCTTGACGAAGCGATGCTGAATCTTCGCGTTCGTAAACCAAGCGAAAGCCACAAAATCACGTTCCGATCCAAGATTGATGGAAGCGTGCAATATTTTGCGGTACAGCCGAGCACCAAACCTGGGGAGAACCAAGCCCTAGTTTTGAGTTTGCACGGTGCGAGCGTGGAGGCAATCGGGCAAGCCGATGCCTATTCTGCGAAATCTTGGGGAACGATCGTCTGCCCCACGAATCGGCGTCCGTACGGATTCAATTGGGAGGATCAGGGCCGGCTGGACGCATTAGAAGTTTTAGAAATTGCCAAGAAACGGTTCTCTCCTGATCCGAGCCGAATCTATCTGACCGGACACTCGATGGGCGGTCACGGCACGTGGCAACTTGGCGCGCACTATTCGGACCAATTTGCCGCAATCGCACCCGCCGCTGGTTGGGAAAGCTACTGGTCCTATGCAGGCGGAGCAAATTTCCCCAATCCGAATGCAGTCGAGACCACACTGCTGAGAGGAATGTCTCCTTCGCGAACGCTCGGGCTAAAGGAAAATTTTAAGAATCTTGGCGTCTTCATCCTTCACGGAGATGCCGATGAAACCGTTCCCATCCGCGAAGCAAACGCGATGGTCGATTCATTGGCATCTATTTCTCATGCGAACTGGAAGATCAAAAAAGTCCCTGGTGCGGGGCATTGGTGGGACAATGATCCGGAACCCGGTGCCGATGCCGTGGACGACGCCGACCTCTTCAGCTTCATGATTCGAAATCGCATTCCAGCAAGTCAGGAAGTAAAAGAGATCAACTTCACAACCGCCGATCCAGGAGTATCAGATCGGCACTTCTGGGTGACTATTGATCGGCAAGAGGTGGTCAGAAACTTGAGCCTCGTAAAGGTCAAAGCCCAGCCATTCCTGCGCAAAATTTCCGGGACAACATCCAACATCCGCAACCTGACCTTCCGTACCGATGCCCTGCATCCCGGCGGACCCTTGACGATTGAGATTGATGGTCAGACCCTGACGGCTCCATTCTCAAACGAAATCCATCTTCAGAAAGGCGCGCAATGGAAGGTGATTAATCAACATCCGAGGCGATTCCAGCACGGGTTCAAATCCATGTTCAATCGGAACTTTGCCCTTGTGATCGATGATCAATCATCTGGATCTAACTGGCAACTTGAATTTGTGAGCTACCTTCAAGAACAGTGGAGAATCATCGCGAATGGGGAATTTGATGTTCTATATCGGAGTGAAGTCACCCCAGCTATTGCCAAGGAGCGGAACCTCATCTACGTTACCGATGATCAATCATTTCTACCGGCTGACCATCCAAAGATTCCGACTATCCTAACCCACATGCATGGAGGCGAGCAAATCGGAGTGATTTTTGGTGGCAAGGCAGTAACCCGCTTGCCTTACTTTACGGCTGGGGCGCACATGCCCGATATGTTTGCCTTCCGTCCCGAAATGCTCCGAGACGGATCAGGGGCGGTCCAGATTGCGAAGTTCTGGGGCGACTAGTTCGCCCCAGCTGGAACCGGCGTTCCACCCTTCACCTGGGTGATTGCGTTGTTTTCGTCGACGAACACAAGACGAGGGGAATGGGCTCCGGCTTCTTCCTCCGTCATGGAAGCGTAAGCCAAAACGATCACCAAGTCGCCTTGATGCACAAGTCTTGCGGCGGCACCGTTCAAGCAGATTTCCCCGGACTTGCCCGGAATGACATAAGTCGAAAACCGTTGGCCATTATTGATGTTCACCACATCCACCCGCTCGAAGTTGCGCAGACCTGCGGCCTCACTTAACTTCGGGTCAATTGAGATTGATCCCTCATAGTTCAGATTGGCATCGGTCACCGTCGCCCGGTGAATCTTACATTTGAGCATACTAATTTGCATTGTTTTTCCGTTACTGATTGAGTTTAAAAGCGTGATTGAGACCCTGCAGCACGAGGTCTGGATGAATTGCGTCGAATATCCCTTCGGACTCGAAGAGACCGGCAAAGCCCCCTGTACCGATCACCACCGGCGGCTGATGATCCTGTTCATCCGCAGCGAAGCACTCCCGGGAGAACCGACTCACAAACTCGCGAACTTGACCGAGGGTACCGAAATACAGGCCAGATTGGATACTCTCCACTGTAGATTTTCCAAGAACTTGCTTCGAACCCATCCTGGCGATTTCGACCGTGGGCAACTTGGCAGTTCTTGACTCCAGCGCTTCCATCGCGATGCGCATTCCGGCGAGAATCACCCCGCCGAGATATTCCTTGTCTCGATTCACGACCTCGATCGTGGTGGCGGTTCCGAAATCAACGATGATAAGATTCCGATTCGGGTAAAGCTGGATCGCCGCAATCGCATCTGCGATCCGGTCTGCACCGACTTCGAGCGCATTACCGTATTTGACTTTGAGCCCAGTTTTTACCCCGGCTTGGAGCAAGAAGGGACTGAGTCCGAAGTACTTTTGGCAAGCGCTACGAATTGAGTGGGTCGAGTCCGGGACTACGCTACAAATCGCGATATCCTTGACTTCGGCTGGATCTGCGCCATTTTCCCGGATCACATTTCTCAGGAACACTCCAAGCTCATCGCTGGACGCTCGGACGTCGGAAGTTCTGCGGAACTGGAAGACCAGTTTTTCATCTTTGAACAGTCCACCATGAATGGTTGTGTTGCCGACATCTAAACTTAAAATCATCGTCCTCTCCCTGAAATTGCCGCTTCTAATGCCTCTGCCAATTCTTGCTTTGTGTTCGTTTTGATCGGACCTTCCAAATCCGACGCTGAATAGATCATCGCAGGATGCTGAGTTTCACTGATTTCTGTCAGGTCATTTTGCACGACCCATTCCGGGTGAGCTCGCTCAAAGACTGCTTTGACGGCATCCATTCTCTGAGATTCATTCGCTCTGTTCGTGAGCTTGAAGGCAACAATCTTGATGTTTGGATTCTTCGACCAAGCTCGGAATTGATCTAACAATTTAGGATTCTCCTTTAACCAAATGGTTAGTCCGTCTTGAGAAGTGACTTTACCTTCGCGAGAAAGTACTTCACCATTTGCTGAAGCGATTGAGTCCACCGAATAATCGCTGACCGCCGCCGCGTGAATGACGACGTCGTACTCTTCGGCGAGTTCAGTGCGCAATAAGCGTTCGAGATCGGCGAACGTCGTGTAAGGCTTTGAATCCACGAGCGCAGTGGAAGCCGAATCGGATGCCCGCAGCAACGTCACCGAATGTCCCGAACGCGCAAAATACTCCGCGATAGCTACGCCAGTCCGGCCAGAACTAAAGTTAGCGATTGACCGCACTCCATCAATCGGTTCCTTGGTCCCGCCTGAAGTCACCAAAACACGCAGAGAGTCTGGACGTGATCGCAAGGCCAGAAGCCTTCGCTCAACCTCCTGAATAATTTGATCAGGCTCCATCAGCCGCCCATCGCCGAATTCACCACAAGCGAGTGCGCCGGAGCCTGACTCCAAAAATTCCACACCCCAACTCTGAAGTTTCTCAACCGAACTCTGGGTAGCGGCATGGTTCCACATCATCGTGTTCATCGCGGGAGCGACTAAATACGGCTTAGAAAAGTCATGAGCCAAGAATTGCGCCGTGACAAGATCATCGCCAATCCCGGCAGCCAATTTATTCAGCGTATTTGCCGTCGCCGGACAGAGAATGATTAGATCCGCCCAACGCACCAGATTAATGTGCTGCATATATGCGCCGGGTTCGAATGTGTCGGAATGAACCTTCCGACCAGTCAGACCTTCCAAAGTCGCATCACCGATAAACTTCAAAGCCGAGACCGTCGCGACAACCTCAACTTCGTAACCCGCCTGCACGAGCCTGGAGATTGCGTGGCACGCCTTGTAGCACGCGATGGAGCCTGATAGTTGGAACAAAATCTTACCGCTCGACATTATCAATCAACCTCACCGGACCAAGAGTCGCAGCACCGAACCTTCGGTTACCCATGTCGTGGATGTAATCCACTGAAAATCCCGCACGCTCCAGCCAAGCCCTAGCCTCGCCTTCAGACTCGCTTGCAACCAACGCACGATAAAGCTCGGGAGCATTTTTGCGCTCGGCTGGCGAGAGGCGAACGTTTCGAGATGACATCGCTAATCCGTCGGATTCCCGCACTGTTGGGCAAGGCACGACTTCCACCGGAAGGAAGAATGCGCTAACCATTTGGTTAATAAGGAGCAATTGCTGGTAATCCTTTTCCCCGAAGTAAGCACGATCTGGCTGCACGATCTGGAAGAGCTTCATCACCACGGTCAGCACGCCATCGAAGTGACCAGGACGAAATTCACCATCCAACTGCTTCGAAATATCGGTTTCGATGACTTTGTACCGATATCCATCCGGATAGATTTCGTCGTAAGTCGGGGCCAAAATAGCGTCCACCCCTGCCGCCTTTGCCTTTTCGCAGTCTTCGTCGAATGTAATCGGATATGCGTCAAGATCTTCAGTCCGGTTGAACTGGGTGGGGTTCACGTAAATGGATAAGACACTCACTGCGTTTTCTTGGCGCGAGCGGTTCAAGAGAGAAACATGACCCTCGTGCAGTGCGCCCATCGTCGGAACAAATCCCACCGGACCCTCGGCAATGCCGTCCCGATATTCAAACCAATCTTCGAGCTTCCGAAAAATTCGCATCAATACCGCTCCTTTTCGTTTGGAAAGTCACCAGACTTCACATCGGCATCGTACCGATTGATTGCGCCTTGGATCAAGTCAGCCCCGGTTAGGTAGGCCCTCACAAACTTGGTCTTGAAATCAGTGTTCAGACCGAGCATGTCTTGGAAGACAAGCACCTGGCCATCACACCCGGCTCCTGCTCCAATCCCAATCGTGGGAATTTGAAGAGATTGAGTCACCGAAGCTGCGAGTTCGGCTGGAACGCACTCCAGCACAATCGCAAATGCACCCAATTCCTGCAACTGGATTGCATCTTCCCGGAGTTCGTTCGCAGCGATATCGCTAGTCGCCTGGACTTTATAGCCACTGAGTTGGTGCACCGATTGCGGCGTTAATCCGAGATGACCCATCACCGGAACACCGGATTTAACCAAATGATGAATAACATCTTCGGATCCGTCAATCCCTTCTATCTTGACCGAATCTGCCCCGGCTCGCATAATCTGAGAGACAGCATCCAAGGTTCTGTCCATGCTTCCACGATGGGCAAGGAAAGGCATGTCGCCAACGATAAATTTTTCTGGAGCACCCCTCCGCACCGCAGCCGTGTGCATCGCCATGAGCTCAGGAGTCGCGGGCAGGGTGGAGTCGAATCCATGCATCGTCATCGCGAGCGAATCGCCGACGAGGATACAATCCGCACTCGTTCCCGCAACTATTTTCGCACTCGTATAATCGTAGCAAGTGATCATCGAGATCTTTGTGCCGCTTGCCTTATGCTTCGCAAAATCTTGGATTCTTCTCATTGTTGTTTCTCGTGTGCAGCCACAAAGCTCTTGTAGACTTCCTGAAATGGATCTCCTTCAAGGGCTTGAACGTGCTTTTCGATCGTTCCTAGATCGTTCCGAACTAAGGGTCCCGTCAGTACGCTTTTGCCATTGACGCCCGCTTCCAAATTTGCGCAGATCTGCCCCAGATACGGAAGAAGGGCCTCTCTTGGCAATCCGAGTTTCGCTTCGAATTCCGCAAACGCCTTTTCCCAAAGCATCGTCGTGAAGTTCCCACTCATAACGCACAGCGCATGATAAAAGGTCTTCTGCTCCGGATCAAGGGAGAAGGCGGGATTGCTTAATCCGGGTAAAACTTCGCCCCAACTCATTCCTGGATCAATCACAAAGGGGATCGCCTGGTACGTGGCAAGGTCGTAAAGCCGGACTGGAAATGTGTAGAGCGGATGCGCGGAGTGAATACTTTCCAGGCACAGCGCGCCAGAAAAATGAACCCTAACCATTTGGTTAAACAGGTCCCCGTGGTTTTGCAAGAACGGCTCGATGGCGTCATCGCTCATCAAGAACAGAGCGTGGGAGCAGTGCTCAGCCTTTTTCGGGAGAAGGTCTTCAGGTTGCGAACGATCCCACTGCTGGAACGGGAGTCCCAAAAGCTCAAAGTATCGGCTGAAGTGAGTCGCGACCCGTCCCCGGCCGAGGATTAAATATTCCGTGAATGAAGGTACCTGTCGCACAGATCAAGTCCTGAACTAAAGTCAAGGTACCTCTTTTCGCTTGCAAATCTCTACCGAGAAATTCCCGAGGCTGCCCCCCAAGGGAACTAGAACTGGTCGGTCATGAACATAACGGGCAACGGAGCGCCTGGTGTAGCCATGAGAAAAAGGTCGGTGGGGGCTGATACAACCGGGACTTCAAGAACCGAGGTCGTGTGGGCTAAGCCCAGCCAATCCGTCCCAGGAGTGACCGGCCAAGAGCTTAGCCCTAGTGGCAAAATGGCTTCTCGGACCGTGGTCATTTCATAGCAAATATATCCATCGTGCGCGGGTTCGCAAATGCGACATGCCCAATTCCAGACGTCCCATCGCACTGAAGTTCGGACAAACCGATTCAACCCATTTTGGGACCAATAATCGTAAATCGCTCGCACCTTCATGGTGGGCATCGATTCCACTTCGTGGAATTCTGGGTCTGGATTGATTAATCCTTGCACCACGGTGTCAATCTTTTCGAATCCGCATCGCGAATATACAGTTGCATCCCTGGCGAAGAGATAAATGTTCTGTTCACCATTTTCCCGAGAACATTCCATGACGCGCATGATCAGTTTCTGAGCCAACCCACGACGCTGCTCCGAAGCAAGAGTGGCGACCCCAGCAATTCCAACCGCAGCTTGGGAGCCGATTTTGATCGGGGTTGTGGTTAAAATCGAAATCATCTTGCCAGATTCAAAAAGGGCCCATTTGCGATTCAAATCAAAGGAAGGCTCGGCAAAAAACACCGACTTCGCGCGCTGAAATTCGATATCAAAAACGTCGCATAGGAGCTGTAAAAACGCATCAGCCTCGGTGTACTGGATAGGGCGAATCTCGATCAAGGGTTACTCCGCTGAATCATAACCTCAACTTCAATCGGCTTTGGGTTCGCAAGAGATACCCGTCCCGGTAAATCCAGCACGACTGTAAACTTGCGCGACTGAGTCAGCCCGGTAATGTCGATCGGCATCGTGGAAATCGTAGTGAACGTGGCAAGCATTTCGCTTGGTCCAGCCAGCTGAACCGAGTTTGGCGTGATCGAATAGGACTTCACTTCGTAGCCAAAACCTGGTTGACCCTTCCAAGACGGGTTAATCAGCACATTCCTTGAAGATGGCGCGGCGGCTAATCGCGGCAGGACATTGACGGTTTCTGGTTCGGACCTCACCATCGTGATCGGAACGTTATCCTTATCCAATATTTCGAGTTTTGACTGCTGAATCAAACCTGGCTTGACGAGTTCAAGGTCTACCAGAGCGCGGACCCTTCGGACCCGGGAAACTTCTGAAGCAGGGCCGATAACCTTGATGAAAGAGGGCTGCGAACTGGAGCCTTCTAGCTGGAGATCGGGATTCAAGCTTCCCTGCATTTGAACCTCAACCTTATGAGAGGCTTCGGCAATCTTCTCCAAAGAAACTGGTACGGTTGGACGCTTGATTGAGATCGAGAGCGTGTCGCGAACCTCAGGCAAAGAGACACGGACGTTATGTGTTCCTGGCTTAAAGGTTGCGAGGTCTACGGTCGCTACAATTTGACCTGGTTCTATTCTTTCCAGCTGAGCTTCCGGCCCCTCAATCGTGACCGTGACGCCGTCCGGAATCTGGGTGACCATCAAGTCATTGGGGACAGATTGAGATTTTAGCGCGATCAGGAGTTCTTTTCGACTATTTGGTTGCGCTTGAGACATTACTTGGAGCCATAGCAGCAAGGACAGTAACACGCTCACGCAAGCGAGCATTACCGATTCGGCATTCGTTGCGGCCTTAGGTAACATTCTCTTTCCCCTTTTTCGTGCGCTTTGGTCGCTCTGTTTTCGTCAAGTGTCTTAGTTCGGTATTCAAAAACTCCCGCACTGCATCCGGACCATCAAGTGAGTGGAGCCGTCCATCAATCGCGCCACTAATCGTCCCGCGCTCTTCACTCACGATCATCACCACGCAATCGGCCTGTTCCGAAACCCCAAGTCCAGCTCGGTGGCGCATGTGCACGCGTTTACTCAGAGACTCGTTTTCGCTCAAGGGAAGCTGACATGCCGCTGCCACAACCGTATCCCCACGGACGATCGCGGCTCCATCGTGAAGCGGATTTCCCTTGTAAAAAATAGAGAGGAGCAGTGCCGGGCTCAAAAGTGCCGTCATCCGAACACCGCTGGAAATAATTTCGCTGAGCTGATGATCGCGTTCGATGACGATCAATGCCCCAACCCGACTTGCGCCGAGTTCCGTAATCGCGGTCACAAGGTCGTCTATTGACTTTGCAGGCATTCGGGACACCCCGGAAGTCAGCCGACTCGGCCATAAACCCAATCGAGCGAAGCCCTCAAGAGCCTGACGCAACTCCGGAAGCAATAAAATCACAAGCGCAACTGGAGCCAACACGGTTGCCTTATCAAGAATCCAATGGAGTGTTTTGAGCTGAAGACGATCACTGACAAAAAGGGCGGCGATGAAAATGATGATCCCACCCAAAATCCGCCAAGCCCGTGTCCCTCTCACCAGCACCAATAGCCGATAGATAAGATAGGAAACCAGTAAAATATCTACGACTTGCACCACGCTTTCTGGGGTGAAGCGAAAAAGGTCTTGGATTGGCCGAAGAAGGTCTTCCACGAATGTCGTTATTGTACTTTCGTGGCGCGATCCTAGTGGTGAAAAAGCGGTCAGAATGAAGGAGAAAATGGCAGATCACAACCGAGAGTTAGGTGAAGTCCGACGCGACATTGATTCTTTAGACGCAGAGCTTGTGCGTTTATTGAATCGTAGGGCAGAACTTGCTCAAGAAGTTGGACAAATTAAGGGCGAAACTGGATCTCCATTTTTCACACCAGAGCGCGAAAAACTGATCTACGAGCGGCTCAAGGACATCAACCCAGGTCCTTTGAACACTCACCAAATGGTGAATATCTTCCGCGAGGTCATTAGTGCGGCGAGAGCAGCCGAAAAACCGCTAAAAGTGACCTATTGGGGTCCGGCTGGAACGTTTACCCATCGGGCGGCGATTTTGACTTTTGGTTCAAGTACAGACCTTTCCCCGGCTGATACGATTGGTGAAGTCTTCTCAAATGTTGAAAAGGGAGTCAGTCAGTACGGCGTAGTTCCAGTAGAAAACTCAGTTGCCGGGATCGTGCCGGAAACCCTTGATTGCTTTGTGGGCAATCGTTGCAAGGTCGTTGCCGAAACTTTCGTTGACGTTGCTCACCATTTGGTGAGTTTCGCTCCCGATCTCAGTTCCATCAAAACCGTTCTCGCAGGGCCACAGCCGAGTGGTCAATGTCGGAAATGGCTCAGGTCCAACCTTCCTCACGCCGAAATTTTGGAAATCATGCCTACCGCGCGTGCAGTGATGATGGCAAAAGAGGACCCCACCACCGGAGCAATCGCCAACCGATTGGCGAGCGAAATCCACGAAGTTCCGATCCTTGCCGAAAGTATTCAGGATCATGCGATCAATCGCACGCGATTCTGGGTGCTCGGGTTCAACGAGCCAGCGCGTACGGGCAAGGATAAAACGAGTCTGCTTTTCCACTTGCGAAATCGTCCTGGCGAGCTTTACCTCGCACTTGGGGCATTCATGGAGCAAGGGGTGAACCTTCAGATGATCGAGTCACGACGGTCCCCGAAGGGTGCTTTCGAATACCTCTTCTTTGCGGATTGCGACGGACACCAGAGCGAGGATGCCCTCAAAAATGCCTTAGCGAAGTTATCAGCAATGGCGCTTGAGGTCACGATCCTTGGGAGTTATCCGGCAAGCGAGACTTCGAGCGCGTAGGATCCGGTGATGATCCTTGGTCGAGATGACGATTGGTGGCTGGGCAGCTGACTTCACATCAAAGGGTAGGTCCAGTCAGATTCCTCCCTTCGGTTCGGAGTGACGATTGTCAGGTTGCTGAGGTCTTACAAATGTCTTCCCGAGCGCAGGAGAGTAAAGCCGAAGACCTATCGACTTCCGAACAGCTGCTCTTGAACGTCCTTCGGGTGGTCGGTGATGATGAAGTTCACCTTGAGCGCCTTCAGGCGGTCAATTTCTGGACCCGGCGGAACGGTCCAGACGAAGATCGGCATTTTGCGCGCATGGGCTGCGGCGACGAGTTCTGGAGTGCAATTCTTGAACTGCACTCCGAAGGCATCCGCGCCATAAGATTTCACGGTATCAAAGAACCCGGGCAGTTCTGGTTTCTTCGCAGATAGCCAAACGCTGTAGGTTTTCGGGCTGAGTTCTTTTGTCAGCTTGACGCGCTCACCAGCGAACGAGAACATCACGGTTTGGTCAATCATCTTCTCTTTCTTCAAGAGATCAACCATCTTTTGCTCGATCCCGACGCCGTCCTTAATCTCGATGATCAGGTTCGTGCGATCCTTTGTGACCTGAAGAAGATCGGGGAGGCTTGGGATTCCTGCCTTTTTCATGGTTGCCCAAGGGGTTTCAACGACCGCGCCCTTAAGTGAGGTTGTTCGATCCAGGGTCTTGTCGTGCATCACAACCATCTCACCATCCTGACTCAGGTGAATATCTGTTTCGCTCATCCGCATCCCCATTTCGATTGCGGCTTGATATGCTTCGCGCGTGTTCTCCGCATGGTAGGCGGCACCGCCACGGTGGGCAACGACAATTGGAGCTTTCCAAGAATCGCGGATCAAATCCGGTGTTTGAATTGAAGGCATGGAAGCTAAGATCAAGGACGTTAAGATCATGGTAAGAAGCTACAACGACATTGTTAGGAGAAGGTTAAGCCTTACCCAAAACGTCGCTGTAATTCCGTGATCATTGCTGGAATCCAGTCACCCATTCGGTTGGAGTGAACCGCGATCCATGTCTCGCCTGTCTCCCGTAGCCACGTGATTTCCAACGTTCCTGTCTGAGATGGCTTTCGGAGGTGCCAGTGCAGATTTGGATGCAAGGACCTTAGAGTCGTTTCTTTGCATTCTAGGTTAAATGATTCCGCAAAGGTGAGCAAGATCTCCCCGAATCCTGCGCCCTGATCCCTAAGCTCGTACTTTTGCATCTCAACCCCGAAACACTTAACCAGATTGTTTCCCAGAATTACGCATGAAACCCGGCAAATTGTGTCATATTATTCATGTAAGTAAACATCAGTACTTGTAAATTCCGTCAAAAACTGTTACGATTTATTCAGTCTCTGAGAGAATTTGCAGGAATATTCTAATCCGACATTTTTGACGAGCAAAGAACACTAAAACCTGTCCGTGCTAGATTCGTCTTCCGAGAGCGCTTTGTTCCCGCCGATATTAGGAAGAACCTGAAAGCCTCTGCAAAAAAAGGAAATGCTATGGCAACCCGTGAATTATCACCAAGAGAAGAAGAGATCGTTGAATTGTGTGTCGAAGGACTCACAAACGACGCAATCGCACATCGCTTAAATCTAAGCGTTGGCACTGTCAATACGTACTGGCTGAGAATCAAACTCAAAGTTGGTGGCTCAGGCCGCACCGATACCGTTGTCCGTATTATTAAGGACCGCGCCGAGAAAGCCCTGCGCGAGGCAAATGTCGAGCGCAAAAGTTTGATTGACTTGGTCGCGGCAAAGGAAACCCACGTCTTCGAACTTAGGGCAGCACTTGCTTTGCTTCACCTCGCGATGGATCAGATCAAATCAACCGTATGGGCAACCGATGCTGACCTCATGATCAATGTTATGGCAAGTGGGGAATTTCCCGCCACGCACTTTGGCGTGAGTTGGGAGATTGGAAAAACGGTCTACGATATTTTCAAAACGAATGATCCTTCCAATGCCGCCATCTCCGCTCACCTCTCCGCGCTGGAGGGTGTAGCATCCGAAAGACGCCTCTCAGGGGAGTTCGAGAATATGTTCCTTCGAGTCATTCCCCTCC